>NZ_JAPMXC010000001.1:1340183-2010274 GCF_026624755.1 Robbsia betulipollinis | reverse complement strand
GACCGGGCTGGCCGCCGCGTTCGCGCGCTGCGCCATGACGGAGGGCGCCACGGCGCCGGCCGCGGACGCCGGGTTCACCGTGACCGCATAGGTCGAACCGGCCGCGAACGTCAGAGTGCCGTTCACGCTCAAGCCGGCGCCCGGCGTGCCGGCCGCGATGGTGCTGCCCTGCGTCGCGCTCAGGTCCGAGGCGACGACGCCGGTACCGGTGACCACCGCCCCCGTGCGGAGCGACAGGTTCGACGCGGTGCCGTCGATCACCACGCTGCCCACGCCGACTGCGATGCCGTTGCTGACGCCGCCGGCGGCGATGGTCTGCGTGCCGTTGTTCGAGATCACCGTGTTCGACGCGGCACCACCGGCGTCGATCGTCTGCGTGCCGCCGGCGAGCGTCGTGCCGTTTGCCAGACCGCCAGTCGCCACCACTTGCGCTCCGCCCGTGGCCACGGTCGTACCGGTGGCCACGCCGGCGCTGTAGACCATTTGCGTGCCGCCGTCGTTGATCCGCGCATTCAACGCGGCGCCGCCCGCCAGCACGTTCTGCATGCCGTTCGCGTTCACGGTCGTCGCTTCGGCGACGCCTCCCGACACGTTCTGCACGCCGTTCGCGTTCACGGTCGTGGCGATGGCGATGCCGCCCAACGCCACGGTTTGCGTGCCGCCCGTGTTCACGACGCTCATCGAGGTGGTGCCGCCGGAGGCCACGGCTTCCTCGCCACCGGCATTGATCCGGGTGACGACCGCCGTCGCGCCGTTGGATACCGTCTGCGTACCGCCGTCGAGGATCGAGCCGATCGCCGTCGCGCCATTGCCCCCGACGGATGCCTCGCCATTCGCGGCGACGATCGCATCGCGCGATGTACCGGAAGCGCCGATATGCAACAACCCGCTTTCATTGACCCGGGTCCCGATCGCCGACTGGCCCGCGTTCACCTGCAGGCTGCCGCCGTTCTCCAGCAGCAGATGCGTGGCGACGCCGCTGGATACCGTAAAACTGCCGGAGGCATTCACGCCGTCCAGCGTCGCGCCGGCATCGGTCACCAGCGCCGCGCCGGCGAGCTGGGAAATACCGGTGCCCACGCCGCCCGCCGCGACCCGGATCTCGCCACCCCTGTTGATCGTCGTATCAACGGCCGAGCCGCCCGACAGCACATACTGCAAGCCCGTGACGTTGACGATCGTGGCACCCGCGACGCCACCGGCCAGGACATTTTGCGTCCCACCGGCGTTCACCATGGTCCCCGACGCGCTGCCGCCCAACGCCACCACTTCCCGGCCGCCGGCACCGACGCGCGTGCCGCTCGCCGCGCCGCCGTCGAAGAGTATTTGCAGGCCGCCGCTGAGGATCGAGCCCGAAGCCGACGCGCCGGCGCCCGAGACGAATGCCGTCCCTCCCGCGGTAACGATGGCCGCCTGGGAAAGACCGCCATCGACGACGTTCAACATACCGTTCGCGCCGACGAAGGTCGCCGATGCCGACTGGCCCGCGTTCACCTGCAGATTGCCGCCATTTTCCAGCAGCAGATGTGTCGCCACGCCATGGGCGATCGCGAAATCGCCCATGGCATTGACGCCGTCCAGCGTCGCGCCGGCATCGGTCGCCAGCGCCGCGCCGGCACGTTGGTCGATCGCCGTCGCCGACCCGCCCGCGACGACCGCCAGCGTGGCACCGGCCTCGATCGTCGTGCCGGAGGCGACGCCCAGGGAGAACACGATTTGCGTTCCCCCCACGCTGACGACCGTGCCCAGGGTGACGCCGTACGCGTACACGCCTTCCGCGCCGCCCGCATCGATCACCGTGCCGCTTGCCGTCGCGCCGTCGACCAGTATCTGCTTGCCGCCGTCGAGCACCGTGCCGGTCACGCGCGCGCCGTCGCCTCCGGCGGATACGACGCCGCCCGACAGGACGACCGAACCCAGCGCCATCCCGCCGGGGTTGACGACCAACGTCGCACCGGATTCGAGCGTCGAGTCGGTGGCATTGCCCGAGGCAAATACGATCTGCCTGCCGTTGGCGTAGATGTGGGCACTCGTGGCCACCCCCCCGGCGGAGAGGTATTGGTTTCCGTACGCGTTGACGACCGTGCCGAACGCATTGCCGCTGTCATACACGATCTGCGCCCCGCTCGAATTGACCGTCGTGACCGTGCTGAACCCACCGTCGCTCACGGTTTCCAGGCCGCCGGAATTGACCGTCGTGTCGTAGGAAGTGTCGCCAGACCCCACCACCTGCAGCCCCTGGGGGCCTTCGACCGTCGTGTCGTGATAGGTCGTCGCCCAGGCCATGCCGCCGCAGCCGATGCCCGACAGCGCGAGCAGCGTCGCGCAGAGCCGCGACAAACGTTGCCGGCCGGCGCCGAACCGGCGTACCCCATATATTCTGCGAAACGACAGCGGCTTCATGTCACCTGATTCCGAATGATTTTCTGGCGCCGGGCGCTGTCGTCGATCACGACGGGCGCGGCATGAGGGCCTCCACCGCGATGAGTCACCGCCCCGGAAAAATCGTGTTCGTGCACCAGGAAAGTTGAAGAAACGCGTCCGGCGAACGAGCGAATGCGCTATCCCCGCCCGGAATCGGCGACAATGGCGCCATGAAACCCGCCGCCACTCCCCTCCTCGCCACGCCGACCGGCATCCTCCTTGCCGCCGGCAAAGGGCATCGCTTCGATCCGTCGGGCGTCCAGAACAAACTGCTCGCGACGCTGCGCGAAGGGCCGGAAATCGGCCTGCCCGTGGCCTTCGTCGCGGCGCGGCGCATGCGCACCGCGCTGTCGCGCGTGATCGCGGTCATCGACGCGCAGGCGCCGCAGCGCGCGGCGCTGGCGGACTGGCTGCGGCGCGCGGGATGCGAGGTGGTGGAGGCGCCCGACGCCGCGGAAGGAATGGGCGCGAGCCTCGCTTTCGCGATCCGGGCGAGCCTGGCGGAGGATGCCGCCGGCGATATCGCCGATCGCTCTGGCTCGCCCGCCGCCGCGGGACATACCCCTGGCGCGAACGGCGCCGCGACGTCCTCGCCGACCGGCTGGATCGTCGGACTCGCCGACATGCCGATGATCGCGCCGGCGACCATCCAGGCGGTGGCCGGGGCGCTGACGGCCGGCAACGACGAATCGATCGTCGCGCCGGTGTGCGACGGCCGGCGCGGGCACCCGGTCGGCTGGGGCCGGGCGCACGGCGCGGCGCTGATGGCGCTCGGCGGCGACACCGGCGCGCGGGCACTGATCGACGCGCACGCCTTCATCGCCGTCGCGACCGGCGACGAAGGCGTGCTGCGGGACATCGACCGGGAAAGCGATCTCGGCTGAGCGCGGCCCCGGCGTGCCGCCACGGTGCGTGGCCGCCGCCCATCGTCACCGCTTGCGATCACCGCTCACCACCGCCACTGCACGCCGGCATTGCCCGCGTACGCCTGCGTCGTCGCGCCCAGCGACATTCCCGCGGTGACATACACCGACATGGTCCGGTTCACCGCCCACTTCACCCCCAGCGTCGTGCGCAGCGCGTCGTGATCCATCTTCGTGCCGCCGACCTGATAGCCGATCGTGGGCGCATCGACGAAAGCCGCCTGTAGCGTGCTTCCGCTCGGGCCGAAGCGGTGCTGCCATGCCACGTCCATCTGCCAGTCGAAGCCATGCCCGAAGAGCGCCGCGCCGTCGTGCTTCACACGCATACCTAACAAACTTGATGCGGCCGTGGTGCGCGCGCCGCCGTAGCGCAGGTCGAACACGTTCGTGCCGCTTGCCGCGCTTTCCGCATAACCTTGCTGCTGGTAGCGGCCCACCTTCGCGCCCACATAGGGTTGCAACGTGCCGATGGCGCTGACGAAATTCAGCCCGGCCTCGGTATAGAGCGACGCGGCCATGGTATCGAAGCTGCCATGCGCATTGCCCGACAGCGTGCCCAGCGTCACCTGGCGCGATAGCGTGTTGTTCCACCAACCGTAGCCGGCGATGGTATTGACGAACACCGGGCGATCCGCGGGCGTGAAGCTGCCGTAGAGCAGCGCCTGCGCGCCATCGACGCGCCCGTTCGCACCGCGGTCGCTGAAGCTCACCGTGTCGGTGTTGAGCATCAGCGCGGCGCCGACACGCACCGTCGGCGTGATCGCGCGGTCATGGCCGATCGTCAGCGCCGTGGCGCGGTCCAGGTAGGCGGCGGCGCCGGTGGCGTCGTTGCCGGCGGTGCGTGCGTTCTGGTAGCTCGCTTGCACCCAGAGTTCGCGCCCCAGCGTCGGCTGCGCCTTCGAACCAGGCGTGGCAGCGCCCGGCCCGGCGCCGGTTGCATCGGCGAGGCGGTTGCTGATCACGCCCTGCGCCTGATCCATGCGGCGCTCGGCGATCTGCCCGAACGCGGGCACCTCGTCGCCGCTGAGCGTGCGCAATGCTTGTTGCGCCTCACTCACCGAGGCGGTCACCATGACGCCGGTGAGCGGGTCGCCGCCCGCGGCGTAAATCGAGGTCAGCGCGTCGCCGACATGCCGCTGGTTGACGGTCGCGGCCACCGAGGCGAAATACACCGGGAATCCCGCCGGGGCCGCGGGAGTCACCGGCGCGGTCGACATCGTGGACAGCGTGACCACCACTTTGTTGTCGCCATAGGTCAACACGGGCGTGACGTAGGCGAACGTGCTTTTCGCCGTGCCGAACGTGCCGCTGCCCGCGCCGTCGTAGGCGATGATCGTGTACGGGGTATTCGCCTTGTACGTGCCGGCCTGCGTGGCGAGCAACGACACCGTGCTGCCCGCGTCGATCGACAGGTTGCCACCGACGTGCGTCATTCCCGCCCCGGTGGCATCCACCGTCACGCCATACACCGAACCACTGGCGAACGCCAGATTGCCCGTCACCGTCAGTCCGGCATTCGGCGTGGCGGCGCGCAGCGTGCTGCCCGGGGCCATCGTCAGATCGGATGCGATGGTGCCGGTGCCCGCCACCGTGGCGCCGTCGCCCAGCACCAGATGGGACGCCGTGCCGTCCACCACCACACTGCCCGAGTTCACCGTCGTGCCGCTCGCGTATGCGCCCGACTGCACGATCTGCGTGCCGCCATTGTCCAGACGCGTGGCGGTCGCGCTGGCGCCGCTCGCCAGCGTCTGGACGCCGCCGTCGAGGAAGGTATCGGTCACCACGCCGCCGCTGAAAACGTTTTGGCTGCCACCGGCGACGACCGTCGTGCCGCTCACGCTCGCCGTGGTGCCCGTGACGAGCGTGATGACCGAATAGGCGTACGCTGCGCTAGGCTGGCCGGGGGCCGACGGGGGCAGAAGCACCGTGACGACCGTGGTCTTCGATGTCACCGGATAGCTGGCATACACATTCTGCGTGCCGCCGGCGTTGACCTGCGTCGCCACCGCGGCACCGCCCTGCCGGACGGTTTGCACGCCGGTTGCGTTCAGGGTCGTGCCGCTCGCGCTGCCGCCCGAGAGCACGGTCTGCGTGCCACCGTTGTCGACCGTCGTGGCGGTCGCGCTGGCGCCGCTCGTCACCGTCTGCGTGCCGCCATCGACGAAGGTGCCCGTCACGACGCCACCGCTGAAGACGTTCTGGTTGCCCCCGGTCAACACCGTCGTGCCGCTCACGCCGCTCGTCATGACCGCCGCCGACGCGCTCGTCACGCCACCTGCGACACTGCCCGTCTGTGCGAAGGTCGAGGCGATGATGGACGAACTAGAGGCCGAGACCGACGCCGACGCCGACGCCGACGCCGACGTTATGACAGTGCTCGTGACGGCCCCCGTCGTCGCGCTGCTCGGCGCGGCGCTCGCATACACGTTCTGCGTGCCGCCGTTCTCGACCAGCGTCCCCACGGTCGATCCACCCTTCCACACGTTCTGCACGCCGCCCGTATTGACCGTCGTGCCGCTGGCGATGCCGCCGGCCAGGAGGTTCTCGGTGCCCTGGGCGGCGATGCCCGTCTGGCGCGTCACGCCGCCACTGCCCACGTTCAATATGCCGCCGGCCTGGATCTCGGGCATCGACAGCGTGCCGCTCGTCAGACCCTGCACGCCCGAAACGACCTGCTGCGCCTGCACGGGCGTCACCGCGCCGATCAAACCGATCCCGAACAATACGGACAGGCACAAGGCGGAGGGATCCGAGCAGCGACGGCCGAAACGGCGCACACCGTATTTTCTGCGGAACGAAAGAGGACTCATGGGGCAGGCGAATGAAGAGCGACGTGTCGCGGGTCAGGGGTATGCCATGGACGCGATCCCGATCGAGAACGACCTCTGCGCGCGCCAGTGACGCTCGTGAGTAACGCCTCGCATGCCTAAGTTGTTCCGCCTTCGTAAAATTGAGTCATCATCCAGGACGGCATGCACGGCATGCGCCCCGGATGATGACTTTCGCTACCACTTCCACTGCACCCCGGCATTGCCCGCGTACGTCCGCATCGTCGCGCCCAGCGACATGCCGGCATTCACATACAGCGATGTGGTGCGGTTCAGCGCCCACTTCACCCCCAGCGTCGTGCGCAGCGCGTCGTGGTCCATCTTCGTGCCGCCGACTTGATAGCCGATCGTGGGCGCATCGGCGAAGGCCGCCTGCACCGTGCTGTCGCCCGGGCCGAAGCGGTGTTGCCATGCCACGTCCATCTGCCAGTCGAAGCCGTGTCCGAAGAGCGCCGCGCCGTCGTGCTTCACGCGCACGCCCAGCAAACCCGACGCGGCCGTGGTATGCGCGCCGCCGTAGCGCAGGTCGAACACGTTCGTACCGCTCGCCGCGCTTTCCGCATAGCCCTGCTGCTGGTAACGGCCCACTTTCACGCCAGCGTACGGCTGCACTGTCCCGATGGCGGTGGCGAGATTCAGCCCGGCTTCGGTATAGAGCGACGCGGCCGTGGTATCGAAGCTGCCATTCGCATTGCCCGACAGCGTACCCAACGTCACTTGCCGCGAGAGCGTGTTGTTCCACCAGCCATAGCCGGCGATGGTATTGACGAACACCGGGCGGTCCACGGGTACGAAACTGCCGTAGAGCAGCGCCTGCACGCCATTGACGCGCCCGTTCGCGCCACGGTCGCTGAAACTCACCGTGTCGTTGTTGAGCATCAGCGCGGCGCCGACGCGCACCGTCGGCGTGATCGCCCGGTCATGGCCGATCGTCAGCGCCGTGGAGCGGTCGAGATAAGCGGCGGCACCGGTGGCGTCGTTGCCGGCGGTGCGCGCGTTCTGGTAGCTCGCCTGCACCCACAATTCGCGTTCTACCTTGTTCACCGGATCAATGGCTGCCGCTGCGCTGCCCGATGCGCCTGAAAGCGCCAACCCCGACTTCTCCGAACCGGACGCGCTCGCCACCGTCGCGCCGCCATCCGCCGTATTGACACCCCCCAGCCGATCGCTGATCACGCCTTGCGCCTGATCCATCCGCCGCTCGGCAATCTGCCGGAACGCCGGCGTCTCGTCACCCGCCATCTGCGTGAGCGCGGCGCGCGCCTGCGTCGTCGATGCCGACAACAACGCGGTGGTGAGCGCGTTGCCGCCCGCGCGGTAGATGCTTGTCACGGCGTTGCCCACGCCTGCCTGATCGCCGGTCTGCGCGACCGAGGCGAAGCTCGCCATCGGCGAGACCACCAGCGTCACCGCGATCTGGCCCGCGTCGTAGCTGAGCGTGGGCACCACGTAGGCGAAATCGTTGTTGACGGTGTCGAAGCTGCCGGACGCCGTGCCGCCGTAGTTCACGATCGCGAACTTCATGCCGGGGGTGTAGAGGCCGGGCTGCGCGGTGAGCGTGAGCGTGGTGCCCGGCGCGATCGCGACATTGCCCGTCACCGTCGTGACGCCACCCAGCGCGGACAGCCCCGAGGCACCCGCACTATCCGTCCCCGCGCCGTTGCCGCTCGCCGGCGTGCTGGCGACCGTCACCGCATAGGTCGATCCGGTCTTGAACGTAAGGGCGCCCGTCACCGACAGGCCCGCGCCCGGCGTGGCGGCCGCCAGGGTGCTGCCGCTGTTGACCGTCAGATCCGACGCGATCCGGCCCACGCCAGTGAGGATGGACGCAGCATTCAGTGTCACATTCGCCGCCGTGCCATTCACGATCAGCGTGCCGTCGTTGACCGTCGTGCCGTTCGCGGTGGCGCCCGTCTGCACCGTCTGCACCCCGCCACCACCCACCACGGTGTTCGTCGTGCCGCCACCCGCCGAGACGGTCTGCGACCCGCCGCTGACGGTCGTATCGCTCGCCGTGCCGCCATTCGTCACGGTCTGCGAGCCGCCGGATGCCACCATGCTGCCGCTCGCCGTGCCGCCGTTCGTCACGGTCTGCGAGCCGCCCGACGCCACCGTGCCGCCGCTCGCCGCGCCGCCGCTGCCGACGGTCTGGGTGGCGCCGCTGCTGACGCTGTTGCCGATGACGACGCCGCCGTCCGTGACGCTTTGCGTGCCGCCCGCCGCCACGGAGGTGCTGATCGACACGCCGCCGGAGGCGATGTTCTGCGTGCCGCCGTCGTTCACGAGCGTGAAGAAGGTCGAGCCGCCGGCGAACACGTTCTGCACGCCGCTGGCGTTGACCACCGTGTTGCTGGCCTTGCCGCCGAACAAGACGTTCTGCGTGCCGCCGGCGTTCAGCGTGGTGGACGTCGCGGTGCTGCGCGAGCCGACATTCTGTATGCCGGCGCTAGCGACCGTCGCGAACACGGCCGCGCCGCCATCGACCAGTTCCTGGCGGCCGCCGTTCAACACCGAATACGACGCGACGGAACCGGTGTTCGTGATGGTCTCGACGCCGCCCGTGTTGATCGAGGTCTCGTGCGAGGTGCCGCCGAGCCTGACGTTCAGCGCGCCGCCGGCGTTGAGGATGCTCTGGTAGGCCGCCACGCTGGGTCCGGCGACCGTGCCCGTGCCGCCGTTTTCCAGCAACAGGCCGCTGGCATAGCCGCTCTGCACGAGGAAACCGCCGGACGCGTTGGTGCCGTCGAGCGTGGCGCCGGCAATATCGACGATCAACGCCGCCCCGCTCGCCTGCGTGATCGCCGTCGCCGCGGCACCGGGCCGAACGTCCAGGGTGCCCCCGCTGGCGACCGTCGCCGACAGCGACGAGGCGCCGGACAGCACGCGCTGCGAACCACCGGCGCCGATCGTCGTCAGGCTCACCGCGCCGCCCGAGGACACGGTTTGCTGGCCAAACACGGTACCGCCACTCGCCTGGGCGTTCATGCCCACCGATTGCAGGCCGCCGGCGGCCACCGTGATGCTTTGCGTAACGCCGCCCGACGTGATGTTCTGCACGCCGGACACCACGCCGCCGCTCGCGATGACGCCGTTGCCGATGGTCTGCGTGGCGCCGGCATCGATCAGGTTGTCGAACACCAGGCCACCGGCCGAGATATTCTGTTGCCCGCCGTTCAACAGGTGGGCGCTGATGGCGGAACCGCTCGCATAGATGGTTTGCACGCTGCCGGAGGAGATTTCCGTCCCGATCGCCGTGCCGTACACGTTCTGAAAACTAACGCCGTTCGATAAAACCGTGTTCGAGGCAACCCCGCCAATCTCAATATTCTGTGCACCCTGACTGACGAGTGTCGATATCGCAAGGCTCCCGGAATTGACGTACTGGACTCCCCCGTTCGCCACGGTGGCAGAAAGCGCCGCTCCGCCCAGCGTCAATCTCTGTGCGCCGTTGACCGTCGACGAGTTAGCGAGCGAACCGCTACCGATGACATATTCCGTGCCGCTTGCACTAATGACCGAGGAAAGCGAGGTTCCTCCTGCCGAAATGGTCAACACGCCATCCGCACCAACGATGGTTCCAATCGCCGTCTGCTGCGGCCCCGTCACCAGCAAGTTACCGCCGTTCTCCAGCAAGAGGCCGCTGGCGACGCCACCGGCGATGCTGAAGACCCCCACCGCATTGACGCCGTCGAGCGTCGCGCCGGCATCGGTGACGAGCACCGCGCCCTGGTTCTGCACGATTCCCGTGGCCGAGCCTCCGGCACTGATGACTTCGGTACCGCGCGAGGACACCGTTGTGGCAACCGCGACACCGCCCGCCGATATCGTCTGCCACCCGTAGGCGGCCACGGTCGTACCGGACGCCCAGCCTCCGCTCATAATGGTTTGCGATCCGGCGGCGACGGTATTGGTCGCGCGGCCGCCGCTAGCGACGATTTGCAGTCCGGCGCCGCCGATGGTTGTCGCATCCGCCAGACCTGAGACCAGTTGCGTCCCGCCGGCGCGATTGGTTGGCGGCGTGGTGGCGCCAGTGAGAGTAACGGCAAAACCATAACCCACTCCGTTAGTCCCAATGGTGGTACTGGTTGCCACCCCACCCGCCTGAACCGTTTGCAGCGCCTGTGTGCCTACATAAGTGTTTTGCGCGCTGCCGCCAGCGTTCACCACTTGCGACGCCCGGCTTAATGTCGTTATGTTGGCGGTACCATTGCTGGCAACCGTTTGCACGCCGCCGTCGGTCACAAAACTGGAAACCGCCAGCCCTCCAGCGGAAACGGTCTGCATGCCGCCGGTGACGACGTAGGCCAGTAGCGAGGAGCCTCCCGAGAAAATCGTTTGCAGACCGTTGACGATGGTGTTGGACGCAAACGCGCCGCTGCCGACGTTTTGCGAACCGCCGGACAATACTATCGAGCGGCTGGTCACGCCGCCGCTTGTCACGGATTCCACACCGCCCGAGGAAACCACCGTGGAGAACGCGTAGCCCGCTACCTTCTGCGCACCGCCAGCGGATACCATCGTCGCGATGCCAATGCCACCTGCCAGAATATCTTCCAACCCGCCTGAGTAGACCGTCGCGCGGGTCGTCGTATAACCGGACGTGACGTGCAGTGTTTCTCCAGCGGAAATCGCTGGACTGGCGAGATTTCCCGAAGTGGTCTGGTCAGTCGCCACGACGGTCTGGGCCACAACAGGTTGCACTGCATTGACTACCCCCAACCCATACAACATCGACAAACACAGCCGGGAGAGAAACACCTTGCGGCGGCCAAAATGGCGCACGCCGTATTTTCTGCGGAACGAAAGGGGGGTCATGGAACGGGCAAGGTAGGCGCGACGCGTCGCAGGTCAATGGTGTGTCATCGACTGCCTTTCGATCGAAAACGACGCATGCGCGCGCCGATGACGAACGTGGGTAACGCCTTACGCCTCGGCGTGATGTCGCCCGCGTAAAATTGAGCAACCGCCCGCCCCACCCCGCCGCGCAGCGACACCGCCCCCGACCGCGCTATCATGGCGGTCTCGCAAAACCGCGGACACGACCATGCCGGCCCCCGACTATCTGAGAAAAGTGCTGAACGCGCGCGTCTACGACGTCGCGCGCGAGAGCGAGCTGGATTTCGCCCCGAACCTCTCCGCGCGGCTGGGCAACCGAATTTATTTCAAGCGCGAGGACAATCAGCCGGTGTTCTCGTTCAAGCTGCGCGGCGCGTACAACAAGATGTCGGGCCTGTCGGCCGAGGAACGCGCGCGCGGCGTGCTGGCCGCGTCGGCGGGCAACCACGCGCAGGGCGTGGCGCTGGCGGCCGCGCGCCTGCGCTGCACCGCGGTAATCGTGATGCCGACGACCACGCCGCAGGTGAAGGTCGACGCGGTGCGCGCGCACGGCGGCAACTGGGTGGACGTGGTGCTGCACGGCGAGTCGTATTCGGACGCGTACGGGCATGCGCTGACCCTTCAGGCGGCGCGCGGTTTGAGCTTCGTCCATCCGTTCGACGACCCGGACGTGATCGCCGGCGCCGGCACCGTCGGCATGGAGATCCTGCGCCAGCATCAGGGCCCGATCGACGCGATCTTCGTGCCGATCGGCGGCGGCGGCCTGGCCTCGGGCGTGTCGGCCTACGTCAAGGCGGTGCGCCCGGAGATCAAGGTGATCGGCGTGCAGACGGAGGATTCCTGCGCGATGGCGCAGTCGCTGGAACGCGGCGAGCGCGTGGAACTGGCGGAGGTCGGGCTGTTCTCGGACGGCACGGCGGTGAAACTGGTGGGCGGCGAAACCTTCCGCGTGTGTCGGGAATACCTCGACGAGATCATTCGCGTGGACACCGATGCGCTGTGCGCGGCGATCAAGGACGTGTTCCAGGACACGCGCAGCCTGCTGGAGCCGGCCGGCGCGCTCGCGGTCGCGGGCGCGAAGCAATACGCGGAGCGCGAGGGGTTGCGCGACGCGACGCTGATCGCGATCAACTCCGGTGCGAATCTGAATTTCGACCGGATGCGTTTCGTCGCGGAGCGCGCCGAGGTGGGCGAATCGCGCGAGGCGGTGTTCGCGGTGACGATTCCCGAGGCGCGCGGCAGTTTCCGGCGCTTCTGCGAGATCGTCGGCGAGCGCAACGTCACCGAGTTCAATTACCGGATCGCCGACCGGCGCGCCGCGCATATCTTCGTGGGCGTGCAGACGCGCAGCCGCGACGAGGGCGTGGCGCTGGCGGCGGCTTTCGAGCGGACCGGCTTCGCGACGCTGAACCTGACGCAGGACGAACTCGCGAAACAGCACGTGCGGCACATGGTGGGCGGGCATTCGCCGCTCGCCAGCGACGAGCTGCTGTACCGCTTCGAGTTTCCGGAACGCCCGGGCGCGCTGATGCGCTTCCTGTCGTCGATGTCGCCGAACTGGAACATCAGCCTGTTCCACTACCGCAACCAGGGCGCGGATTACAGCAGCATCCTCGTCGGTCTCCAGGTCCCGGCGGACGAGTGCGCGGCGTTCGGCACGTTTCTGGAGGCGCTGGGCTATCCGCACTGGAACGAGACGGACAACCCGGTGTACCGGCTGTTTCTTGCCGACACGAGCGCCGACACGAGCGCCGACACAGGCGCCGACATGACGCCCGCTGGCGCTGTGCCTTCCCTTCACCAGGATCGATGAGGTTTTTTCGATGACACCCGAACAGTCCACTCTCGGCAAGCCGGTCGAATATCGCGATACCTACGACGCCGGCCTGCTGTTTCCGATCGAGCGCAGCCGCGGCCGCGCGGAGATCGGTTTGACCGGCGCGCTGCCGTTCTTCGGCATGGATATCTGGAACGCGTACGAACTGTCGTGGCTGACGCCGCGCGGCAAACCGCGCGTCGCGCTGCTGACCGCGCTGGTGCCGGCCGATTCGCCGAACATCGTCGAGTCGAAGTCGTTCAAGCTGTACCTGGGATCCTTCGCGCAGACCCGGCTGGAATCGGCCGAGCAGTTGAGCGACACGATCCGCCGAGACGTCTCGGCGCTCTGCGGCGCGCCGGTGCAGATCCGGATCACGCTGCCGGACGCCTTCGGCGAGCTCGTGCTCGACGAACTCGCCGGTGTCGATCTCGACCGTCTGGACCTGGATACGGATGTCTACATGCCGGATGCGAACCTGCTGAGCGCGCGCCTCGACGAGGCGCCGGTGGAGGAGACGCTGGTGTCGAACCTGCTGAAATCGAACTGTCCGGTGACCGGGCAGCCGGACTGGGGCAGCGTGCAGATCCGCTACGCGGGGCCGCAGATCGATCAGGCGGGGTTGTTGCGCTATATCGTGTCGTACCGGATGCATACCGGTTTTCATGAGCAGTGCGTCGAGCGGATCTTCACCGACATCCAGCGTCACTGCCGGCCGACGCAGCTCGCGGTGTATGCGCGCTATACCCGCCGCGGCGGGCTGGACATCAACCCGTTCCGGACCAATTTCTCGATGCCGCTGCCGGACAACGCGCGGACGGCACGTCAATAGACGGACATCGCGCCGCGGACCACCCCGCCCGTCCCGCCCATCCCGCCCGTCAGGACGCGATCCTGCAACGGGCGGCCACTTCCTTGATGCGCGCCTCGAACAGCGTCATCGTCTCCTCCATCAGGCATAGCCTGTCCTCGGACAGCGTGTCGGTCGCATCGGCCAGGAAGGCGTCGCGCAGCGGCGTCGCCTCGTTGATCTTCTGCCGCCCCTTTTCCGCCAGCGCGACGTTCGTGAGGCGGTTGTCGCGCTCGTCGATGCTGCGCGTCAGCCAGCCTTTCTGCTCCATCTGCTGCAATTGCCGCGTCAGCGCGCCGGCGTCCACGTCGAGCGTCTCGACGAGGGTCTTCTGCGGCTGCGCGCTGGACAGATCGCGCAGCATCAGCAGGATCCGCCATTGCAGCAACGGCAAGCCGACGCAGGCCTGGAACGCCGTCATGAAAGTGCGGTAGGTCCGTCCGAACTGCTGCACCACCGCGATGCGGTCCTTTTCATCAAGCATCCGTTCTACTCCGCTGTGTTACGGCCGGGTCTGTTGCCACACTGCGTGAACGCAGGGCGCCGCCATTATGCCGACCGCCCGACGCTTGCGCGAGCGGCACCGCCTTATCGTGACGATTGACATGATTCATACCGGCCATAGGTATTGGTAAGGCCGCCAACTGTAATGCACGCAAGCAATCCCGCAGCCGGCGGGCCCGCAGTCCGGGAAGGCGGGGCGAAGCTGCTGCGCACCCGAAATGCGACCGGCACGTCCAGCGCCCGTCCGGGGGCGCTCAGCGCCGAACCGCGAGCGGGCGGTATCATCGGTATTGGCCTGCACCTTCCCCTATCTCCTACCTGCGAGCATGATGCCTCTTCCCTCCCCGATCGCGCCGGACCACCTCGACGAATTACGCAAGGCGCGCGCCCGTCTGGAGCATCCCGGCTTTCCGGTGAAGCTGGCGTCGATGGTGGGAGCGCCGGTCGAGAAGCTGCTGGCGCGCCTGCCGAACGTCGCCGGCAATCTCGTCAACGACGCCACGCGCGCGGCGCTCGACAAATGCCTGGCATTGGC
Source organism: Robbsia betulipollinis (assembly GCF_026624755.1). NCBI lineage: Bacteria > Pseudomonadati > Pseudomonadota > Betaproteobacteria > Burkholderiales > Burkholderiaceae > Robbsia > Robbsia betulipollinis. The sequence goes on along the minus strand of NZ_JAPMXC010000001.1, from coordinate 1,995,558 downwards.
GCTGCGCACGATCCGCAAGACACCGGTGCCGTCCGGCCATGGCAGCGCGACGGCCCCTGGCGGCGCGGCACCCGGTACACCCGCGCCGCACGGCGAGGCGGTCGAGCGCACCAGCAGCCGTTTCCACAAGCTTGCCGTCGCGGCCACCGGCGCCGCCGGCGGCGCTTTCGGCTTCGTGTCGTTGCCGGTCGAACTGCCGGTGACCACGACGCTGATGTTCCGCTCGATCGGCGAGATCGCGCAGGCGTACGGGGAGGACCTGTCGCTGCCCGACGCACAGCTGCAATGCCTGATGGTGCTGGCGATGGGCGGCCCGGCGACGGCGGAGGACGACGCGTCGTACGGGTACTTCGTGGTACGCGGCGCGCTGGCCCAGACCGTCGCCTCGGCCTCGGCGGAACTCGCGGGCAAGAGCGCGGCGAGCCACGGCTCGGCTTTCGTGACGAAGCTGGTGCACTCGGTGGCCGCGCGCTTTTCCGCGCAGGTGGGCGAGCAGGCTGCGGCCAAGGCGATCCCCGTCGTGGGCGCGGTGTTCGGCGCGGCGATCAACACGGTGTTCATCTCGCATTTCCAGGAAATGGCGCGCGGTCATTTCGCGATCCGGCGTCTGGAACGGCTGTACGGCGAGGACGCGGTCAGACAGGCGTACGAGCGTGTCGGCGGATGAAGTCGCCCGCCTGATGCAGGGCGACCCGCGCCTCGGGCAGAAAACCGGCGAAGATCTGCCAGGCATGCGGGACCCCGCGCCACTGGTGAAACGCCACCTCCACGCCGGCGGCGCGCGCCTTGTCGACCACGCGGCGGGCGTCGTCGAGCAGCACCTCGCTGTCGCTCGCCTGGATCAACAAGGGCGGCAAACCGGTGAAATCGCCATAGAGCGGCGACGCGCGCCAGTCGGTGCCGGGCATGCCGGCGAGATACAGGCGGGCCGCCGCGCGCACCCCGCGTCCGTCGAACAGTACGTCGGAATCGGCGTGACTATCGATCGTCGCGCCGGTGACCGCGAGATCGGTCCACGGCGAGAACAGCACGCCGGCGGCCGGCAGCGGGTCGCCCGCGTCGCGCAGCGCGAGCAGCAGGGCCAGCGTCAGGCCGCCGCCCGCCGAATCGCCGGCGACGACGATGGTGGTGGGAGCGATGCCATCCGCCAGCAAGCCCCGGTACGCGGCGAGCGCGTCGTCGAGCGCCGCCGGCGCGGGGTGTTCGGGCGCGAGCCGGTACTCCGGCGCCAGCACGCGCGCCAGACCATGCCGCGCGAGCGCGCACGTGATCGGCCGGTGCGTGCGGGGCGAGCAGAACAGATAGGCGCCGCCATGCAGGTACAGGACCGTGCGCGACAGCGTGGGAGTCAACTCGGCCGCGGCGGGCTCGATCCATTCCGCCGCGACCGTGCCGACCTGCCCCTCGGATGCGGCGCGCGCGGGTACCGCGCGGATCCGCCAGTCGCGCGGCGCCCGGCGCGGGGCCCACATCCTGTCTGCCAGGGCGCGTGCCTCGGCGACATCGATTTCGCCCTGCCCTTTGCCTTTCATGCGTCTGCGCAGGAACCACGACAACGCGACGTTCTGCCAACTCATCGGCGCTCCTCTTCGTAGGGGTTAGCGGGAAACGATCGTCGAGGATAGGTTAACCATTCGCCGAACCGCAATACGCCATTGTCTCGATTGCATCCATTTTCGGGAGGATCGTCGACTAGAATGGGCATTGCGAGAAGTTGACCTTCGGCATGATCGAGGTCTCCATTCATTTGCGCGGCTTCGGGCCGCGCTTTTTTTTTGGCTGTCACGGACACAGACGGGCACGCGCATCGCGCGGACATGCGGCGCGCGAAAAAAGCCGGCGACGGTCATCGACCGTGGCCGGCATTCGCAACGCCGCGGTGGCGGGACCGGCCGCCAGAGATCGCGGCGCCGGCCCGCCGGGGCAACGGCCGATCAGCGCCTGGCGCTGGCCGCGGCGGCGTCCGCCACCACCTGGCACAGCGCAAGGTGCTGACGGATGGCGAGGCGGCATTGCCGGCGAAGCGTCGCGAGGCCGCGGGCGACAGCGCCGTCTTCGTGCGAGAAGAATTTTGCGAGGGTGGTCATGGCAAGGCTCGTCGGGATAGCTGGGAATCATTCCTAGGGGTTATCCCTAATCTAGGCCGCCATGCCGTAAAAAGCAAGCCCTTCGCCGCCGAACGCCGTTTTTGGGCGTTGGCCGGGCGCGACAACCCGCATGTGATTGCCCGCCCTCCACCCCACCCACGCCCCTGGCCCGTCCATCCGCTTTTTCAGGCCACCCGCTCGCCCAGCACCTGCGCGAACGCCGCGCCGACATGATCGACATTCGCCTCGTTCAGGCCGGCCACGCACATGCGTCCCGAGCGGATCAGGTAGATGCCGAACGCCTCGCGCAACCGGTCCACTTCCGCGCCCGTGAGGCCCGTATAGCTGAACATGCCGTGCTGCGTCAGGAAATACGAAAAGTCCCGGTCCGGCAGGCGCGCCGACAGGATGTCGTGGAGACGCCGGCGCATCGCGTGGATGCGTTCGCGCATCGGCGCGACGTCCTCGTGCCAGGAGGCCGTCAGCGCGGCGTCGTTGAGGATCGTCGATACCAGTTCACCGCCGTGGCGCGGCGGACTGGAATAGATGCCACGGATCGTCGACTTCATCTGACCCAGCACCGCGTCGGCGGCCGCGGCGGATTCGCACACCACCGACAGGCTGCCGACGCGCTCGCCGTACAGCGAGAGATTCTTCGAGAACGACGTGGCCACGACCAGCGGCAGGCCCGCGTCGACCATGGCGCGGACCGGCCAGGCATCCTCTTCCAGGCCGACGTCGAAGCCTTGATAGGCCATGTCGGCGAAGACGATCACATCGCGCGCGGCGAGCACGTCGACGATCTGCTGCCACTGCTCGCGGGTCGGATCGACGCCGGTGGGGTTGTGGCAGCACGGGTGCAGCAGCACGACGCTCTTCGCCGGCAGCGCGGCGAAGGTCGCGAGCATCTCGTCGAAACGCAGGCCGCCGGTGGCCGCGTCGTAGTACGGGTAGGCGTTGACCTTGAAACCGGTGCCGCGAAACAACGCGACGTGGTTGTCCCAGGTGGGGGCGCTCACCCACATCGCGCTGTCGGGAAAATACCGGCGCAGGAAGTCGGCCCCGACCTTCAACGCGCCCGAGCCGCCGATCGACTGGATCGTCGCGATCCGGCCCGCCGCCACCGCCGCGCTGTCCGCGCCGAACACCACGCGCTGCACGCCCGCGCGATAACCGGCCAGTCCTTCCATCGGCAGATAGACCTGCGGCGACGGGTCCGCGTCGACGCGCCGCTGTGCCTCCAGCACGCAGTCCAGCCGGGGGATACGGCCCTCGGCATCGTAGTACAGCCCGATCGACAGATTGACCTTGTCGGGCCGGGCATCGTGTTGGAAGGTCTCCATCATGGAGAGGATCGGATCGCCCGCGTAGGCATCGACGTGCTGGAACATGCGACAGGACTCGTAAGAAAGCGAAGAAAAGAGGGGCCGGCGCGCGGCGCGGCGGGCCGCGTCCTGCCGAGGCGTCAGTCTAGCGGCTTTTGCCGCCGTCCGGGGCATGGCGCCGTCGCGCGACGCCTGCGCCCGGGCATCGCCGCGCCGGACAGCGCTGGCGCCGCAGACAGGGAACGCGGCGCCGGGCCGGCTTGTCGGGGCGAAACCGCCGGTTGATTGCACCAACAACAAACCGCGTTCTGGCGCAGAATGACGCGCGAACGACGCGGCGCCCGCGCCATCGGGCAATGGCCGGGCAATGACTGGGCAACGAACGGAACCGTGCAGCCCGCGTCGGTATCGCTCCTCGACCTCCCACCGGAACGTTCCACCATGAACCACACTCTCGCGGCGGCAGGATGGCTGCCGCACGATACGCAGCTCATCGTCGCGGGCGCACTCGCGCTGGCCGTCATCATCACGCTGATCGCCGCGCTGAAGATCGCCCCCTATCTCGCGATCCTCGTCGGCACCTTCGTCGCCGGCGCGGCGGCCGGCCTGCCGCTGGAAAAGGTGTCGACGGCGTTCAGCCGCGGGGCCGGCGCCCTGCTGGGCGACGTCGGCATCATCATCGCGCTGGGGGCGATGCTCGGCGCGCTGATGGCCGAATCCGGCGCGGCCGAGCGGCTGGTGGACGCGATGCTGAAGCATTCCAGCAAGCGCATGCTGCCGTGGATGATGGCGCTGGTGGCGATCATCATCGGCTTGCCGCTGTTCTTCGAGGTCGGTCTGGTGATGATGGTGCCGATCATTTTCGTGATGGCGCGCCGCTCGGGTCAGCCGGTGCTGCGCATCGCGATCCCCGCGCTCGCCGGCATGACGACGCTGCATGCGCTGCTGCCGCCCCACCCGGGTCCCTTGATCGCCGTGAGCGCGCTGCACGCGGACCTGGGCCTGACGCTGGCGCTGGGTTTCGTCGCGGCGATCCCGGCGGTGATCCTCGCGGGACCGCTCTACGGCATGTGGCTCGCCCCGCGCCTGGCGAACCGCAAGCGTGGCGGCATCGTCGAATCGATCGGCGAGTCGCTCAGCACCGAAGGCCCGCCGGCGCACGGCGACGCGGCGCGGCGCCCGGACACGCCCGATACGGCCGAACGGCGCGCCTGGCGCCAGCCGAGTTTCGCCGCCGCGCTGACGACGATCCTGCTGCCGGTGATCCTGATGCTCGGCCGCACGGTGGCCCGGCTGGCGCTACCCGGCGGCTCGACGCTGGCCGAGGTGCTGGATTTCCTCGGCGAACCGCTGGTGGCGCTGACGCTGACCGTGCTGCTCGCGATCGTGCTGTTCGGCTGGTCGACCGGACGCAGCCGCATCGAGGTGGGCCGGATCCTGCGCCGCAGCGCGCCGCCGATCGCCATCCTGCTGCTGACGATCGGCGCCGGCGGCGGCCTCAAGCAGACCCTGGTGCTCGCCGGCATCAGCGACACGGTCGGCAAGATCGCCACCGGCTCGCATCTGCCGCTCCTGCTGCTCGCCTATCTGATTGCCGTCGCGCTGCGCCAGGCGACCGGTTCGGCAACCGTCGCCACGACGACCACCGCCGGCATCCTGGCCCCGCTCGCCACGCATCTCGCGCCGGCGCACGCGTCGCTGGTCGCCTTGTCGATCGGCGCGGGCTCGGTCTTTTTCTGTCACGTCAACGACGCCGGCTTCTGGATGGTGCGCGAGTACTTCGGGCTCGAACTGAAGGAAACGATCTGGGTATGGTCGATCCTGCAGACGATCGTCTCGGTGGTGGGACTCGGGATGGTGCTGCTGATGTGGCAGATCCTGGTCTAGCCTTGACACCTTCCTGCGTTAACGATATATCTTTAAAAACTTCCTAAAGATATATCTAAAATGACAACTTTCGACGGCGATATCCATTCGCGCGGACCCGGGAACGACCCCGACACTGCGCGGCACGACGGCCCTTCCGAAGCGGTACGCGATGGCAGACGCGGCGGCCGGCATGGCGGGCAACGCGACGGCGGCCATCACCACGATCACCACGGTCACCATGGGGCAGGCGGGATGAACCGCGAACAGGGTGGCCGGGATGCGCGGGACGAACGCGAAACGCATGCCGGACATGGAGCGCGTGAGGGCCACGGTGAGCGTGGCGAACGTGGCAAACACGGCGGACGCGGCGAACGCCCGGCGCGCGGCGAGCGTTCGCGGGTACTGGGCCGGGGCGAATTGCCGCTCGTGATCCTGGCGCTGCTCGACGAAGCGCCGCGTCACGGTTACGACGTCATCCGCTCGATCGAGGAGCGCTGCCGGGGCGCCTACGCGCCCAGCGCCGGCGTGATCTACCCGACGCTGACGATGCTCGAGGACCAGGATCTGGCGCTGTCCGCGCCGGCATCGGACTCCGGCAAGCGGCAGTACCGGATCACCGACGCGGGCCGGCGCCACGCCGCCGACAACGCCGGACTCATCCGCGGCGCCTTCGCGCGCATGGACACGGTCGCCCGGATGCGCGCGCGCGAAACGCTGCCCGCGCGCGTGAAACAGGCGATGGAAACGCTGAAACAGGCATTGATGGCGTCCGGCGTGCAGGACGACGGCGCCGAAAGCGAGCGTATCGCGCAGGCGATCGAATCCGCCGCGCGGGCGATCGTCGCGGGGCCCGCGGCCTCGCCCACCGGACCGGAGGACGTACGCACGCACGCCGCGCCCGTGTCGACCTCCCCCCTTTCACAGGCGTCATCCATGACCGAACCCGACTACGCAAGCCGCCGCGTGCGCCACGAAACGACCCGGCGCACGCTCCATGTGGTGCGCACCGAACGGATGGCGCGCGACCTGATCCGGGTGACGCTGGGCGGGGAGGCGCTGCGCGGCTTCGTCTCGGCGGCATTCGACGATCACATCAAGGTGTTCCTGCCGCGCCCCGGCGAAACGGTGCCGACCCTGCCGTCCGCCCCGGGCGACGACGCGGCGCCACGCCCGATCGCCCGGGACTACACGCCTCGCCGTTACGACCCCGTGCGGCAGGAACTCGACATCGAATTCGTCGTGCACGGCGACGGCCCCGGCAGCCGCTGGGCCGAGCGGGCGGCGCCGGGCGATCCGCTGGTCATCGGCGGCCCGAAGGGATCCTTCGTGCTGTCGGACCGATACGACTGGTATCTGCTCATCGGCGACGCCACCGCGTTGCCGGCGATCGGCCGTCGCATCGAGGAGCTGCCCGAGCAGGCGCGCGCGCTGGTGTTCGTCGCGCTCGACGCACCGGACTGCCTGCCGGTCTGGCCGACCCGTCCGAACGTGCAGTTGCATCCGGTGTTCGGCGCTGTGAAAGCGACCGACGCAGCCGATGCAGCCGACGTGACCGCGGGCCTGCTGGCCGCCGTGCAACAGACGGCGTTTCCCGCCGGCACCGGCCATGCCTGGGTGGCGGCCGAGTCGGCCAGCGCGAAGGCGCTCCACGCGCATCTCGTCGACGCGCGCGGCTTCGACAAACGCCACGTGCGCGCGTCGAGCTATTGGCGCGCGGGCGCGTCCGGGCATCACGAAAAGCTGGGCGAGTGAAGACTAGAGCGCGTGCCGCATGCGGATCGCGTCGGGCTGGCCGCGCAGCGCATCCGCGCGCGCCTGCTGGATACGCTGCACGGTGATCTTGCTGACCTCGGCGTGCGCGGCATCGATATGCGCGCCGATCAGCTCCAGCGCGGCGGCCGCATCGCGCGCGAGGATGGCGTCGAGCAGCGCCGCGTGTTCGCCGCGGATCACCCGCACGCGGCTGTCGTACTCGAAATCGAGACGGCGAATCACCCGGATCTTGTCGGTCAGATGCGCGAAGGTATCCAGGATCTCGGCGTTGCCGGCCGCGCGCACCAGCGCGATATGGAAGGCTTCGTCGCGCGCGGCAGCCGCCACGCTGTCGAGCGGCGCAGCGTCGGCGGGTCCGCACCATTGCGCGCGCAGATCGGTCAGTACGGCCCGGTCGACGCGCGCGTGGGTCTCGACGCACAGGGTGCGGATCGCATGCCGTTCGATCAGCTTGCGCAGTTCGTAGAGATCCTCGAAACGGCCGAAATCGAGCGGCACCACTTCCCAGCCGCTGCGAAACTGTACCCGCACCAACCCCTCGCCTTGCAGCCGCAGCAGGGCTTCGCGCACCGGAGTGCGCGAGATGCCCAGGCAGGCGGCGACGTCGCTTTCGGTGAAGCGGTCGCCCGGCAGCATCCGGAATGTGAAAATGTCGTCGCGCAGCCGCGCGTACGCGGTCTCGGCGCGGGAAGAAACGCGGGAAGAAACGCGGGAAGCGCGGCGACCATCCGAAAGCATTGCACCCGAAAGCATGTCACCCTTTTAGCATGCGGCATTCAACCGGCTTGACGCGCGGCGGCCAGAAAACGCCGGCGGCGGGGCCGCAGGACCAGGATCGCCAGCAGCGCGGTACAGATGTCGAGCGTGATCGCCGTGCCGAAAACGGGATTCCAGCTGCCCGTATGCTGATGCATCAACGCCGCGAGCGGCCCGCCGAAGATCGATCCGATCCCCTGCGAAATGTACAGCCAGCCGTAGTTCGCGGTGGCGTAGCGGGTGCCGAAGGTGTCGGTCAGCGTCGACGGGAACAGCGAGAAGATCTCGCCCCAGCCGAAAAATACCACACCGGACAACAACACGAACAATACCGCGTTGTCCCGCGTGGCGAGCCACAGCGCCATCGCCACGCCTTCGAGCGCGAACGCGAAGAACATCGTGGTTTCGCGGCCGAAACGGTCCGATATCAGGCCGAAGAAGGGGCGCGTGAGGCCATTCGTGAGACGGTCGATCGTCAAGGCGAGCGGCAAGGCGACCAGACCGAAGACGACGACGTTCGCGACGCCGAAGTCGTGCGCGAAGGTGGCCATCTGCGAGGTCACCATCAGGCCCGAGGTGGACATCATCGTCATCATCACGAACATCAGCCAGAACAGCGGCGTTTTGAGCATCTCGCCGGGGCGGTACTGACGGGCGCCGGAGGCGTCGCGCGCCACGCTGCCGGCGCCCTCGCCCAGGCTCCGGACATGCGCGGGCGGCGTGCGCAGCCCTTGCGCGGCAGCGAGACCCACCACCGCGAAAATGATGCCGAACAGCCAGAGCGTGCCGTCCAGACCCCGCGTCTCGAGCGATGCGTGGATCGGAAATGTGGTCAGGATCGCACCCATTCCGTAGCCGGCGGCCACCAGCCCGGCGGCGAAACCGCGCTTGTCCGGAAACCAGCGGACCATCAAGCCGACCACGCCGACATAGACGATGCCGGTGCCCAGGCCGCCGATGCCGCCGTAGGTGAGATACAGCAGGGTCGCGCTGCTCGCGTACGACGCCAGCACCCAGCTCAAACCCGACATCACGGTGCCGATCGAGATCAGCACGCGGGGGCCGAAGCGCTCGATGAGCGCGCCCTGGAACGGCGAGAAGAACGTCTGCAGGATGATCAGCAGCGAAAACGTCACCTGCAGCGCGGGCAATGGCAGACCGAGCTTCGCGGCCAGCGGCCGGGTCATCAGCGTCCAGACATATTGCGGGCTCGAGATCGCCGCCATGCAGACCAGACCGAGCAGCAACTGGATCCAGCGGGTACGGGCCGGTAGCGCGACGGTGGGCGGCGCGAGGGGGGCATCCGGCAAACGAGTGGTCATTCCCTGTTTCTCCAGCAAGCGGTATGAAAGGACGAACGAAGCGGTGAAATCTTGCATACAAGATTGAAGACAAGTTAGCAGCTTGCATGCCAATACATTAAATTACTTAGAATTCATATACTTGCCGGATATTTTCAAGATTGCTCGGGGACCGTCGTGGCATGGCGTGGTGCGCACGGATGGGGTCGGTGGACGGCGCCGCGCACTGGTGTTGTGCAGCCGCCCCGTTGCGGGGCGGCGGGCGTGAATGCCGCGTTCGGCGCGCGTCGTACCGGACGCGCCTTGCGCTGGCCGCCGCCGTGCGCGGTACACTGCTGCGATTCACTGGAGTCGAACACATGGTCCCAAGAGCGCTACTTTTTGGAAATCCGCGCCGCGCGTCGGCCACGATCAGCCCCGATGGGCGCTGGCTCGCGTGGCTCGCGCCGCTCGACGGCGTGCTCAATCTCTGGCGCGCGCCCGCCGACCAGCCGGACGCCGCCCGGCCGCTGACGCGCGACACCGGCCGCGGCATTCGGCACTATGCGTGGACCTTCAACGGCCGCCATATGCTGTATCTGCGCGACCGCGACGGCGACGAGAACTGGCATGTGCACGCGCTCGATACCATCGACATGGACGTCAAGGACCTGACGCCCTACGCCGGCGTCATGGCCCACGTCGCGGGCCTGAGCCGCGACATCCGCGACGAGGTGCTGGTGTCGATGAACCGGCGCGACAAGCGTTTTCCGGATGTCTACCGCATCCGGCTGGACACGGGCGAGACGACGCTCGTTGTCCAGAATCCGGGTCTGGCGGACTTTGATTTCGGCGAGGACTTCCACGTGCGGCTCGCGAGCGAGGTCCGGCCCGATGGCGGTTCCACGATCCTGAAACCCGCGGGCGGCGATGGCCCGGTGCGGGAGTGGGCGCCCTGGCTGAGTTTCGATCCCGTCGACGCGAAGACATCGCACGGCACCGGCCTGAACCGGGACGGCACGCTGCTGTACCTGCGCGACAGCCGCGGGCGCGACACCGCGGCGCTGACGCAGGTGGACATCGCCAGCGGCGCAACCACGGTGCTGTTCGCCGACCCGCGCGCCGACGTCGGCGGTTACCTGACCGATCCGGACACGGGCGTGCCGGTGGCGTGCTCGGTCGACTACCAGCGCCTCGAATACCATGCGCTGGACCCGGCGCTGCAGCCGGACCTGGACTTCCTCGCCAGCCAGGACATCGGCGACTGGGCCCTGCAAAGCCGCACCGAGGACGACGCGGTGTGGCTCATCGCGTCGATCACGGATCGCCATCCGGGCGCGACGTACCGGTACGAGCGCGCGGCGCGCACACTCGTCAAGCTCTTCGACGCGCGTCCGGAACTCGCGGCCCATGCGAGCGCGCCGATGCAGCCGCTCGCCCTGCCCACACGCGACGGGCTGACGCTCGTCGCCTATCTCACGTTACCGGCGGGCATCGGCGACCCGGCGACGACGATGGCATCGACCACCGGGGCGGCCGATGTCGGCGATGTCGGCGATGTCGACGATGTCGACGAAGGCGTCAAGGCCACCGACGCGCGCGACGCGCAGGCGGCCCCGTCCGCCTCGCGAGCCCCGTCGGCGCCCGCGCCGCTGGTCCTGCTCGTGCACGGCGGCCCGTGGGCACGCGACCATTTCGGCTATGACGCGCAACACCAGTGGCTGGCCGACCGCGGCTATGCGGTGATGTCGCTGAACTTCCGCGGTTCGACCGGTTTCGGCAAGGCCTTCGTGAACGCGGGCGACGGCGAATGGGGCCGCAAGATGGACGACGATCTGCTGGACGCCGTGGACTGGGCGATCGCGCAGGGCATCGCCGATCCGGATCGCGTCGCGATCATGGGCGGCAGCTACGGCGGCTACGCGACGCTCGCCGCGCTCACCCGCAACCCCGAACGCTATGCCTGCGGCATCGATATCGTCGGGCCGTCGAACCTGCAGACGCTGCTCGACAGCGTGCCGGAATACTGGGAATCGCAAAAGACCATCCTGTACCAGGCCGTGGGCGACCCACGTACCGAAGCGGGCCAGGCGCTGCTGCGCGAGCGTTCGCCGCTCTTCCTGGCCGAGCGCATCCGGCGCCCGCTGCTCATCGCGCAAGGCGCGAACGATCCGCGCGTCAAGCAGGCCGAGGCCGACCAGATGGTCGCGGCGATGCAGCAGGCCGGCGTGCCGGTGACCTATGCGCTGTACCCGGATGAAGGCCACGGCTTCGCGCGACCGGAGAACCGCCTGTCGTTCTTCGCGCTGGCCGAGGCCTTTCTGGCGCGCTACCTGGGCGGCGCGCTGGAACCGGCCGAGGCGGCGACGCTGTCGTCGAGCAGTCTGCGGCTCGAAGCGGATCCCGACGGGCTGGCGGCCGACCTGACCGGCTCCGACGCCGCCACACCGACGACCTCGGCGGCCTGCAACAGCGCCAGCGGCGGATAAAGATCCAGACGGCGCGCGACCGCCAGGTTCACGACGGTTGAAAACCGCGCCAGCGGTCGGGCCGGAATGGCGGCGGGCGCGTGCCCGTCGACCAGGATCCGCTCGGCCTTGAAGGCGGCGAACTCCCCGACCGTGCCGCCGTTCGAGAAAATCCCGTACAGACAGCGCGACTGGCGCAGGATGCTCTCGGTCGTGCAGAACGTGGGCAGACCCGCAGCGAGCGCCGCCGTGGTGACCAGATCGCGCTGGCTGAAGGCCAGCAGCGTGCTCGCGCCGATGTACAACACGTCCGCCCCGGCAGTCCTGAGTTCCCGTACCCGCGCGGGAATCGTCGCGACATCGGCGGCGCCGTCGGCCCGCAGGCCGACTTCCCGCGCGACGATGTCGATGCCGCGCGCGTGCGCGAGCGTGCGCAGCCGGGCGAGCAGCAGTGCGGAATTCACTTCCAGCGGATTGTCGATGAAACCGATCCGGCGGAAGTTCCGGTAGGACCGCAGCACCTCCAGCTGCGTCTCCAGCGGCGCGATATGCGGCACGCCGGTGACATTGCGCCCGGGCGCGTCGAGCGACGCCACGATGCCCGCCCCCACCGGGTCGCTTACCTCGGCGAAGACGATGGGAATATCGCGGATGCCCGGGCCGCGCTCCGGATCGTCGTAACGTCCGGCCAGCGCCAGCGTCGTCGGCGTGCCCCAGGCATAGATCAGGTCGGGACGCAGCGCCCGTACCTGCCGTACCAGCGCCGCGCGGTCCCGCGCCCGTCCCGTGAATGCCACCTGCGCATAGCGCGCCGCGACGTGGTGCCGCGCCAGGTATCGCCGGAAGGCGATCTCGTCATTCTGTTCCGGGCGTGGCAGCACCATCGCGATCGTCCATTCGCGCGTGGCGGCAGGCGCCGGGCGCGGTGCGAGGAATTCGCCGACGTGGTGGGTGAGGCCCGCGGCGGCGTGAACGCCTGGCGTTTCCGTGTCACTCATCGTGGGCCACTGCGCCAGCAGCCGCGCGCCTCCGACGAGCACCAGCAGACATGACACCCACCGCACGCCATACGCCCGCCACGCCGCCGCCTTCGTCGGCTCTCGCTTCATCGGGTCTCCCTTCGTCCGCCCTCTCCTCATCGGTTTTTCCCGACAGCACGCCTTCCCTGCGCATCCGGCGTCTGACGGTGCGGCATGCCGCCGCGATCGTCGCGCTGCGCGCGCGCGTCCTCGCGACGCTGACGCATCCGGACTGCTACGTCGCGGAGTCCGACGAGGCGGCCTTCATCGCGCGCCACCGCGGCGCGACCGGCATCACGCTGGGTTGCTTCGCGGGCGCGACGCTGATCGCCTACGGGATGCTGCACCTGCCGCATGGGGACGCAAGCGCGGACGCGAATGCGGACTCGAATGCGGATTCGGGTGTGGACCCGGGTGTGGACCCGGGTGCGGATCCGGGTGCGGATCCGGGTGCGGATCCGGGCGTGGATTCGGCGCATCGGTCGCCCTGGGGCGCGCCGGCAAGGGCGCGGCTGCCGGAACTGGCGAGCTGCATGGTCGATCCGGCATGGCGCGGCCACGGCCTGCAACGCCGTCTGATCGAGGCACGACTGCAACAGGGGCGTCGCCGGGGCGCGCACCGCTTCTGGGCGATCGTCTCGCCGCACAATCCGGCGAGCCGGCACAATCTGCAGATGGCCGGTTTTCGTGTGGTCGGCGCGGGCGATGTCGATGGGCATCATCGTCTCGTGTTGGGCTGGGAGGCGACCGGCGCGGCCTCTGCGACGACACCGGCGGGGTGGCCCCCGGGGGGGCCCACATAGCGCAGCGCGAAACAGGTGATGTCGTCGGCTTGCGGCATGCCGCGCTCGAAATCGCGGATCGCGGCGACGACGGCATCGTTGACGTCCCGCATCGGCACGCCGGGCCGCGCCGTGCCGTCCACCACGTCGCGCAATGCCGCTTCACCGAACAGGGCCGCGTCGCAGGCCTGCGCCTCGGTCACGCCGTCGGTGTAGAGAAACAGGACGTCGTCGCGCGCCAGATGCAGGGTGTCGGCGTGAAACGCCAGGCCCTCGACGATGCCCAGCGCCATATTGCGGCCCGCGCGCAGCCAGACCGGTGCCGCGCCAGGGCGCACGTGGAGCGGCGGATTGTGGCCGGCGTTGACATAGACCAGCGCGCCCGTGCGCACGTCCAGCACGCCGAGAAACAACGTGACGAACATCAGTTGCGCGTTGTCCTCGCACAGCAATTGGTTCAGCCGCGCCATCACGACCTCGGGTTCGCGCAGCAGCAACGCGGTGTTCTTCAGCAATGACCGGGCGATCGCCATGAAAAAGGCCGCGGGCACGCCCTTTCCCGAGACGTCCGCGACGACGACGCCGAGATGCGCGTCGTCGATCATGAAATAGTCGTAGAAATCGCCGCCGACTTCGCGTGCCGGAATGATCGACGCCGCCAGTTCGATCCCCGCGACGCCGGGCGCGGCACGCGGCAGGATCGACAGTTGCATCTGTCGGGCGATCTCCAGCTCCTGGCGCAGCGCCGCGAAGCGGGTCTCGTTCTCCAGCGCGAGCGCGAGGTCGGCCAGCAGGCCACGCAGCTTGCCGTGCTGCGTGGCGATCAGGTCCGACAGCCGGCCGAGCACCGCCGCGAGATCCGCCAGCGTGCCGGCGGCCTCTCCCTGCGAAGTGGCGGCATCGAGCAGGGCCACGACATCGTTGCGTTCGGCCTCGTCCAACGCGTCGGCCAGCGTGCGCAACTGCCACCGCACCAGGCGCGCCTGCTGTCGCGCGCCGCGCTCCCGTTCGTCGCGCAGCATCTGCAGATTCAATAGCTCGCCGCGCAGCACGGTCACGTCGCGGGCGATCGCTCCGGCGGCGTCGCCGCGCTCGCTGTCCTCGGGGTCGGTCGCGGCGGCGTAGCGCCCCTGCGCCAGCTGCGCCAGCACCGCGACCGAGCGCCCCAGCGGCGCGAACAGTGCGCGCAGCGCCAGGGCCGCCCCCAGCATCGCGAGCAGCAACATCGCGCCGCAGGCGGCCACCTGCCAATGCAACCGCCGGTTCGCATCGCCGGGCATGTCGGGCATGTCGGCCGAGACGGCTACGCGCGCCGGCGCGGGCGGCAACGTCGCGGCCGGGCGCCAGGCCAGTGCGGCGAGCGGCCGGGCTGCCGCATCGGCCGGCGGCAGCGGCAATACCAGCGCATGGGAGCCGGACGCCCGCCCCGGCATCGCCCGCGCGTCGTTGTTGAATGCGCCCGTATCGGTCAGTTCCAGCGCGCCGCCCAGGCGCGCGCGCAGGTCGTCGAGCGATGCCTGGGCATCGATCTCCAGCCACAGCAGCCGGGCGCGCGCCGGCGCGCAGGCGATGCGCCGCACGCCGATCCAGCCATAGCGCCCGTGGCCGACCGGCGCGAAGCGTCGGGCGTCGCGGTCGGCGTCGCGGTCGAGATGGTGAGCGCCACGGACCGGAGCTGGAACCGGCCGCAAAGCCGCCCCGATCATGTCGGCGCGCGCGAGCGGCATGGCATCCAGATCGAGCGCGCTCGTGTAACCCATCCGGCCCATGGCATCGGTCAGTTCGACCCGCGTGCCCGGGTGCCGCTGCACCCAGCGGTCCAGCCCGTCGCGGGCCGCCGCCGACCGTCCCGCACCGCACACCGCATCGCGCGCCGCGTCGAGCCGGTCCGTGAGCGCCAGGGACGCGACGCGATCCGCCTGGCGCCATTCCGACGTCAGGACCGCGCGCAATACCGCCATGTGCTCGACCTGCGTCGCGCGCGCGCGCAACACACCGATGGCATGGGTGAACAGCACGCCCGCGCCCACCGACAGCGCCACGATCAGCATCATGCCCGGCTTAATCCGCACGGCTGACGCACGCCGGCGGGGAACGGCGCGGGTGCGCGGGCGCGGCCAGCACCGCCAGCGCCGCCAGGAAGGCCAGCAACGGCGTCCACGCATCGGCGGCGTGCGGTGCCTCCCACCGCATCGCGCCCCCTTCGCATGCCAGAGCAACGAGTTCGCCCATCCCCAGGGTCAGGCAAAAAACCGGCAGGCAGGCCGCAAGCGGCGCGCGCAACGCGGCGAGCCGGTGCGCGATCGTGGCCGCCAGCAAGCCGGCGCCGACCGCCGCCAACGCCCACGCACCCAGCACGACCATATCCCGCTGCCAGGCCGGCCCGTGTCCGGCGAGCGGCAGTACGAGAATCAGGTACGTCAGCACCGCGGCCTGCGCGGCGGCGGCGTACATACCCGGCACGCACGGCACGCCTGTTGCGCATGGCGCGCGCCGTGCCGTGCGCGCGCCGGCCAGCAGGCCGAGACCCACCGCGCTCCAGAGCAGCATCGGCGCGTGCCCCGGCAGACCCTGGCCCGCCGCGTCCAGCCCCGTGGCGCGCAGTCCTGCCACGAGCCACCCCGCGTCCGCGCGGACGAGCCACGTTGCCTGCAGACACCAGCCACCCACCGCCAGCGCGGCGGCGATCACCGCGCGGCGCTCACCGTTGCGCGGCGCGTCGGCGCGTCGCGCAACCCCGGTCCGCGATGGCGGCAGGCCCTGCCAGGGATGCCGCCCGCCGACGCTGCGCCGGTCGCCGCGATAACGCGCCAGCAGGAGCGCGGCGGCGGCGGCGGGCAAGGCCGCCAGCGCCGCGCATCCGTACCCCGCCCAGCCGGGCAGCACCGCGCCGATGAACGCCGCGGCGACGGGACCGAACCAGAACAGGCCCAGAAAGGCGCCCAGCCAGTGGTCGCGCATGCCCGTTCGCGGCATGTCGAAACGGGATTTGCGCGTGGCCATGCGCACGGCACTGTCCGCGGCCCCGAGCAGTGCGCCCAGGCAAGCGCCTGCCGCCGCATGCACGATCACGCGCGTGACCCAGGTACCGCCCATGCCGCCCGAGTCGCCGAAGACCGTCGCCATGTGCCCGGCTCCGGACACGCCCGTCACGTCCATCGGGCCGATCCATACGGCGCACAACGCCAGCAGGACGAGGCCGATGCAACCCGCGACGCCGATCGAAGCGGCGGACGCCCCACGTCCGATCGGCGGCCGGCACGCGGCGGCCATACCGAGCAGGGTCGCCACGCACAACCACAGGGACGTGCTGCCACCCCCCTGTCCGGCGGCACCCGCGCCACCCGGGGTTCCCAGCGCGCCTGCCGCGCACCCGGCGAGCAGCGCCAGCCAGCGCGCCTGCGCGACGGTCGCCACCCCGCAGCGCGTGGCCGGCGCCTGCCCGGCGAAACGCGCCGGACCGCGCGCGCGAGCGAGTCGCGCGTCGAGCCGGGCACGCCGCGTGACGTCGGTTTCGGTACGCGACAGGGAGTCGACCAGGCGCCAGGCGCGCCGCTCGCTTTCGTTGACCTGGCGCACGAGGTGCGTATTGTCCTGCGCGCGCGTATCCCAGCGGCGCCGCGCCGCGCCGCGCCAGGATGACGAAAAGTCCTCCGCCTGCAGGCGGCGCGCCCCGGCCAGAACGACGCGTCGACGCAACTCGGGGCCGCAGCGCCAGGCCACACGCAGGGCCTCGCCGGCGAAACCGAGCACCGCGGCCAGCACCACCAGCAAATCGCACAGGCCGAGCGCGAGCGGCGCGACAAACCGCTGCACGACACCGCCCGCCGCCAGCGAGACGCGCACGAAACCCACGCGCCCACCCGATCGCATGTCGCGTACCGGCGCCACGGCGAAGACCGTGCCGTCGGCGTCGTGGGCGGCGGCGCTATCGGCGTCCTTGCCGCCACCGCGATGATCGGCACCCGCACCGCGCCCGTCGGCATCCTCATGCGCGAGATCTGCGGCGCAGCCGTCGCCGCCCTTGCCGCCCTCCACGGCAGACCGCATGCCGCTGGCCGCCAGCACCCGGCTGTGCGCGTCGCACACTGCGATCGACAACAAGGGGTCGCCTCGGCGTTGCTGCGCGACGAAATCCGCAAGATCGACGAAGCGCGTCAGCGGCACGCCGTCCGTCACCGCCGCACCGATCTGCGCGGCGAGCGTCCGCGCCAGCGCGCGCGCGCGCGACGCACGCTCGTGCTCCGCGTCCAGGCCCTGCTGACGCAGACAACCGGCGAACAGGAACAGGCTCGTGCCGCCCAGCGCGAGCATGCCGACCAGGGCAAAGCGGCGATACAGCCGGGCGGCATCGCTCATTGGACGTCCTGCCGGGGTACGTCGCAGTCGACCGTTTCCAGACAGTGTTCCAGTGCTGCGAGCCGCGCCATGGCGATGCGCCGCCCATCGGCCTGTTCGCGCGCCACGGCACGGGCGGCTGGCGCGCCATGCAGCCGCGCCAGCACGGCTGTCGCGCACCCGCATGCCAGCAGGAACGTCACGGCGGCCGCCAACCATGCCGCGCCGCCCTGCGCCGCGGTGCCGGACGGCGCGGCGCAGGGCGGCGCGGCCGACGAATCGGCGTAGGTCAGCATGACATCGGCGACCCATTCGCCGAAGGCGTTATGGATCGCCACGCCCTGGATCCACTGCGGGCCCACCCGCGCGCGCCACGGCCATGCGCCGGCGATATCCGCCGCATGGCGAACGGCAGCCGGCACCCTCCCGCCCACGCCGCCCCGATCGCTGTCGAGCAGGATCGTGCCGTGACGGTCGACCACCCGCACCGCGACCAGCGCGGCATCACGCCCATACGCGACATCGAGCATGCGCGCGCCGGCACCGTTGCCGATCGGATCGAGGCCCAGCGCCAGGTCGTTCTCGAAGCGGTCGGCAAGCTGGCGCAACGTCAGCGTGAAGCGTTCGCCGCGCCAGGCATCGCGGGTCGCACGGTTTTCCGCGCCCAACAGCAAATGCACGACAAACACGCCGATCATGAGCGATACTAACCATGTTCCGGCGGTCTCCATGGTGCGTCCCGCCGCCTGACCCAGTTTGCGACCCACCCGCGCCAACCGCCCCCGCAACAGCCCCACGCGGACGATACCGCGCCGCGCGCCGACGACAAACCTGCCCATGACGCCTCTCCTGACATTACCGACACCGTTCTCGCGGCGCATCTCCGCCAGCATGGAAGACGTCGCCGCGCTCAACGACGCTTTCGCGACGTGGGCCGGGCAGGTCGCCCTGCCGCGCAGGACCGCCTTTCACGTCGAACTGATTCTCGAAGAACTGCTGACGAATATCGCGATGCATGGCACGCGGCCCGCCGCGCACGGACCGCACGCCGCCGTCACGATCGACCTGTGCGTGGCGTTCACCGCCGCGGGCGATGCGCTATCGATCACGCTGCGCGACGACGCCCCGCCCTTCGACATGACCCGGCGCGCGCCGGTGGATACGCGCGCGCCGCTCGCGGCGCGCGCGCATGGCGGTCTCGGCGTGCATTTCGTCACGCAATTGACCGAGACGATGCACTACCGGCACGCCGATGGCTGCAATCACCTCGTCGTGCACAAGGCCATCATCCCCGACGTCTGAACGCCGGCGAGCCGCGCCGCGCGGCGGGCAGCACGGATGCGCCGGGCGCCGACGCCGCCCGCTGCCAGGCCTGCGCGTGCCGGAGCAGCCGTTCGATCGCCGCCAGCAGCGATGCGCCTGCCGCGCCGTCGTCCTCGCTTACGCCCAGACCGTCGAACACGGACTGCACGCACCAGGCATCGGCGTGCAGGATCCGCAACGCGATACCGTCGCGGCGCATTTCCTGAAGCGACTCGCGCACCGGTCCCACGCCGGGCAGTGCCGCCACCGGCAATGCCGCGACTTCGCTCGACAAACGTATCCGGCTGCTGTGAGGCCAGCGCTGCAGATGCACGATGCGCGTCCCGAACACCAGGCAACACAGGCCTTCGGCATTCGTACGCAGGTCCTCCAGACCGCACAGCGCACCCAGCTCATGGAGGGGATCCGAGCGGACGGGGGCAATGTCGAAAGACATGCCGAGCAGGTTTTGCTTAATCACAGCGCACTCCCGTTTTCATTACCTGAAATGTTTTTTCATCCGGCGCGTCGCGTCGCCGGCACACCCTGATTCTTTGAAACCGACAGCCGCCGGTAAAACCGGCGTCACCTTCATAAAGCCTTGCCAGGCTTGGCGGTGCGCCCTTTACGCAATAATTTCCGATTAATGAATGCAATAATTTCGAGTGCGCCGCCGCAATGAGTCAAATATACGCAAACCAGGCACTTCACCGCTATTCCAGGATATTCAACATTTCTCATGCGTATGCAATAAACAATGAATCCGGAAAATCCATCCGTTATATTTTGCACATCGCTTGGCAGACAACGAATTCATGGAGTAGGCAGATGCCCGGGGGGCGCCACGCGGCGCGGCTCGGGCGCGCAGACCCTGACGGAACCCGCGCATGGTCCGTGTTACTCACCCCTCAACCATTTGTCAGGAGGCTCGGATGACCATATGCACCGATGCGCGCGGCGCTCGCAGGATTCACCTCGACGACTTTCGCCGCTATGCCGGTCGGGGGCCGGCGATTGCCGTCGTCGAGCACCCGTCGGCGATGAAACTGATCGCCGTGGGCATGACGCCCGCGGGCTGTCCGGTGGCCTGGCTGGAACCCGGCATCGACACGGTCCGGCATTTCGTCGCCGCGCTGCGCGACGCATTCGGCGCGGAACTCGTCGCGCATACCGTGCGGGAGCTGGGGCTGACGCCGCGTCCGGGTGAAGCGCTGTCATCGGCGCTGGTGCAGCGTGCCGTCACGATGACCGAGACGGCACGCGTGGCGCTCGACGGCGTGGATTTCCTGGCCGGCCTGCTGGGCGGCGCCCATCCCGCGATCGGCGGGACGACACAGCGCCTGCAATAGGCGGGATACCGCCGGAACCGCACTCCTGTCGGGCGCGCACGGGCGCATCGTCCGGCCAGCACGCGAATCGCTTCGACTATTCATATGATAGGACAACGAATTATCATGAAGCGTCATCCCCGTGTTCCGGAGCCCGTCGCGGCGCTGGTTTTCGCAGCCGCCGCCCTGCCCGCGGACGTCCCGGCCGCCGGTCGCCATGACGAGGCCGTCGTCGATACCGGTGCCGTCGTCGATACCCCTGCTGTCGACACCCATGCCGCCGCGCACGCGCCGGCGTTCGACGAGGGCGTCTTGTTCAAGCAGCTCGTCGACAGCCATTCCTCACGGTTGTATCGCTTCATCCTCAAGCACATCGGCAACAGCAGCGATGCGGAAGAACTCGCGCAGCAGACATTCGTCGAGGCGGTGCAGGCCTACCGGAGCTTTCGCGGCGAATCGCAGCTGTCGACCTGGCTCTACGGCATCGCGATGAATCTGGTGCGGAACTATCTGTCGCGCTCGCCGCACCGGCGCCATCAGATAACGGACGAATCCGCGCTCGACGACATTTCCGAGAGCGACATCGCCGGGTATGCGATCAACGACCCCGAGCGGCAGTTCGCACAGGCTCAGTTGTTCCGGCAACTCGACGCCGCGCTGGACGAACTGCCGCCGCACATGCGCGAGCTGCTGATGCTGGTCGGCATCGAAGCGCTCTCGTACGAGGAAGCGGCCGTCATGCTGACGGTGCCGATCGGCACGGTGCGCAGCCGGCTGTCGCGCGCGCGCCGCGCATTGACCGAAAAACTGGCGGCACGCGGCGTAAGTCTCTGACACGCGGCGTCGCCACGGCATCGTGGCGGCTTCATCGACGCGGCATCACAGGGGTTTCATCGAAGCGGCATCGTGGCGTCACTGCGGCGCGCCGGTGGACGCCGGCGGGCGTGGTTCGGGCAGGCCGACGATCGTCGGCCGGATCACGAACAGACGCTCGGTATTGCGCTCGCGGGTCTCGCGGTTGCGAAACAATGCGCCGATCAACGGCAACGCTCCCAGCCACGGCGTGCGCGTGACCATGCTCTGGTCGTCGGCGCTGTCGTAACCCGCGATCACCAGCGCCTCGTTCTCGGCGATGCGCGCCTGCGTGCCGATGGTGCTCTTGCGCACCACGGGCAGGCCGTTGTACTGGGTCGGCAGGATTTTCCCGTCCTCGATATCCACCGTGAGTTCGATTTCGCCATACGGTCCCGCGATCTGCGGCGACACATACCGGGGCGTGACGTTCAGGGTCGTGCCGACCGACACCGGCGTGACGGTGGCGACCTGCTGCCCGCGCGTTTGCACATAGAACGTATCGGAGAGATCCAGCACCGCGCCCTGGTTGTCGGCGGTCAGGACCGACGGACTCGCCAGCACGCGCGCATCGCCCGCCTGTTCGAGCAGGCTGATTTTCGCGGCGAACGAATTCCCGGCATTCGCCACCAGAGTGGTCGTACCCGCCCCGCCCGCGCTGACCGCGTCGAGCACGCCGCTGCGCGCGCCGCCGCTCACCGACGAGGTATCCCCGAAGCCGAGACCGACCCGTCCCAGCCGGGCGCCCCAATTGATCCCGAGTTCCTTGATGTGATTGCGGCTGACGTCGACGATCGCCGCCTCGATCTGGATCAACGCCGTGGGCACGTCGAGTTCGTCGATCAACTGCCGATAGATCGGCATGCGCTCCGGCACATCCTCCACGACGATCGCGTTGAGACGGGGGTCGGCCTGGATCGAGGGCGCGAGAACGCGACCGCCGCTCGATGTGGGGCCGGTGCTTCCCGCCGGCGCGCTGCCGGGACTGCTGCCGGGACCGCCCGCACCCGCGACGCCCGCGGCGGCCGGCGTGGATGCACTGCCCGCGATCGGAGATGCCGTGGCGTCCGCGGGCATTCCGAGGGCCGGCAACGGGGGCAGGCCCGGTGCGCCGACGTTGCCCGCCGCGCCGAACACCGGTGCGGGCCCGGCGCGCAACGGCGCGCTGAGCCGGGACACGGTGTCGTCGCCCACCACGCCGGTCACGCCGTCGCCCGCGATCAACCGCCGCAACATCGTCGCCATGCCGGGCGTGACGATCTGCTGGTCACGGTAACGGATCGTGCGGTCCAGCACCGAGGCATGCTTGAGCCGAAATACCCGGACTTCCTGCGCACCCGCCGAACTGGGCAGTTGCGCGACGATCTGCTGGAGCAACGCGACGTAGCGCGCCGGCCCGGACACCAGCGCGATGCCGCGCTCGGGCATTTCCCCCCAGCCGAAACGGGGATCGCGCACCCCCAGGTCGTCGAGCGCCTGGCGCAGCCGGTCGATGCCCCCGCCATGCGCATCGACGACGCGCGTGACCACGTCGCTGGCGTCGCTGACGTACAGCACGCCCGCATACGTGAACCAGGAAAAGCCGTAGACGCTGCCCATCTGATCGAGGAAACCGGTGGGATTGGCACTGTTGAAGCGCCCGTTCACGCGCTTGCCCAGGGGCCCGCTTATGGATCCGCTTCCGGTCCCGCTTCCGGTCCCGCTTCCCGTCCCGCCCGCGAGCGCGGCTTCCGGTTCGTTCAACGCCAGGCGCAGACTGAAATCGCGGGCAAAATCCCGCAGCAACCGCTCGACGGTGACCCCATTCGCGTAATAACTGAACGGGGCGTCGTTCCAGCGCGGCGGCGCGGCCTGCGCCGCACAGCAGGCAGCCGACAGGGCCAGCGTCAGGATGGTCTTATGCATCGGATTCATTCAGGACGACATCCATTCGAGGTGGCGTTTCCAGAACGTCAGCCAGTCGACGAAACCGCCCAGGGCGGTCGCAAAATCGGCCGCCGTGCCATCGGGCGCATGGCGCAACTGCAGCCAGACCGCTTCCTCGCGCGCATCGACGACGCACGCGGGCACGGGCTGGCGGGTCGCGCTCGCCGCCACCGCCGCACGCCGCGCGATGTCCACCAGCAGCGCGTCGCGGCGCGCACCGAACGGCGGCAAATCGATCAGGCGCGCGCGCACGACCACGCGCCCGTCCGAGCCGGCCTGCAAATGCACGCGGTGGCGGCCGTCGAAGATCACCGTCGCCCGCCCCTCGGCATCCGGCAGCGGCAGCGCCCGAGGCGCGAGATAGGACCGCAGCATGGCGGCGCAGGCGGTGCTCATGCGCGCCCTCCCGCGAGCGGCGCGGCCGACGCATCCCGCGCGTCCGCTTCCTCCGCCCATTGCCGCACCAGACGCAGCACCTCGGCGACCGGTTCGATGAAGGTTTCCGGAATGTATTGCGCGATCTCCGCGCGCGCGCTCAGCGCCCGCGCCAAGGGGATGTCGCGCAGAACCGGCACGCCCGCCTCGCGCGCTTCGTCGATCATGCGCTGCGCCAGCGCGCCCTCGCCTTTCGCGAGCACGATCGGCAACGGCGTCTCGGCCGCTTCGTAATAGATCGCGACCGCGTAATGCGTCGGGTTCGTGATCAGCACCGAGGCGCGCCGCGCGCCGGCCGTCGCGCCCTGCATCGCCATCTCCTTTTGCAGATTGCGCCGCATGCTCCGCACATGCGGATCGCCCTCCATTTCCTTGTATTCACGCTTGACGTCGTCCTTCGACATACGCAGTCCCTGACGATGCAGATACCGCTGCCAGGCAAGATCCGCGACGCCAAGCGCGACATAGGCCACTGCCACGTTGAGCAGCAGTGTCGTCATCAGGACCCCGACGGAGGCGAAAACCCCATCGACGCCCGCGCGCGGCAGCGTGAACAGCTCAGGCAGCGCGGCGGCCACCACCCTCCAGACCAGCACCGACAGAAAACCGATCTTCACGACCGACTTGACGAATTCGATCAGGTTTTTCTTCGAGACGATGTTTTTCAGATTCGCCGCCGGATTGAGTTTTTTCGCGCTCGGCTTGAGTTTCTCGAACGCCAGCAGGACACCGACCTGCACGGTTTCCGCAAACACGCCCACGCCGATCACGATCAGCAGAAACGGCGCCACGATATCGAGGCACGCGCCCGCCGCTTCCCGCCCGAGCGCGGCGACCGCGCCGCTGAACGACAACGGCGGCACGGGCGAGAACGTCGACGCGGTAGCCGACGCGGTAGCCGACGCGGCGGCCGACGCGGCGGCCGAAATGCGGCCGGCAAACAGCACCAGCGCCGCCAGCGTCTCGAATATCGCCCGTCCGCGCAGCACCAGATAGGCCAGCAGGGAAAGGATCAGCAGGGTCTGCGTGAAATCCTTGCTGTGCGCGACATCGCCCTTGCGACGCGCATCGTTCAGCTTTTTGTGACTGGGGGGTTCGGTCTTTTCGGAACTCATCGCCGCATTTTCAAGGGGGTCGTGCCTGCCATTGCTCATTGAGGAACGGCAGCACCGTGTGAAGTTCCCCGAGAATGTCGCCGGTGCGGGCGAAGAGCGTGCCGACATACATCGTCAGCACCAGGAAGGCAAGCGCGCTCTTGATCGGCATCGCGATGAAGAAGACCTGGAGCTGCGGCACGAAGCGGCTGATCAGCGCGAGGCCCATCTCCGCGAGGAACATGACGATCAGCACCGGCGAGGCCAGCACGAGCGCCAGCCGGATCAGGCGATCGAGCTGGTCGAGCAGCAACGGCACCGACGCGGGCGAGAGCCGCGGCAGCCAGGCCGCCGGCGGCCACAACAGGAAGCTGTCGTACACGCTGCCGAGCACGAGCTGCAGGCCGCCCGAGGACAGCAGAAAGACGATGAAGGCCTGCAGGAAGAGCTGCCCGAGCGGCGACGAATCGTTGCCGGTCAGGGGATCGAGCGTGGCGGCAATGCTCGCGCCGCGCTGGTTGTCGATGATGAAGCCGACCGCCTGGAACAGCCAGAACGGCATCGCGAAAAAGTACCCGAGCACGAAACCGACGAAGGCTTCCTTCGCCGTCAGCACCAGCAGCAGCAACAGGGGCGGCAGCGACGGCATGCCCGCGCCGGCGGACGCAGCGTCGCCCGGCAGCGCGGGCGCCGCGAGCAGGCCGAACGCCGCCGCGATCGCGAAGCGCAACAGGCTGGGCACCAGTTGCTGATTGAACAGGGGCAGCACCATCAGCATGGCGAGCATGCGCGGCTGCGTCTGCGCCCATGCCCAGAGGAGCTGTTTCGCGTCGCCATAGGCATCGAGCCCGAACGACGGCACGGCGAGCGGTGGCGCCATCAGCGCGCCACGTCGTAGAAATGATCGAACACCGACACCGTGTAGTTGTACAGCTCGGTGCCGATCCACGGCCCCAGCAACATCAGGGTCGCCACCACCGCGATCAGTTTCACCGCGAACGACAGCGTCTGTTCCTGGATCTGCGTGAGTGCCTGGAACAGCGAAAACGCGGTGCCGACGATCGCCGCGACCGCGATCGGCGGCATCGACAGCCACAGCACCAGTTGCAGGGCCTGCTTCAGATAGGCGATGAGGTCGAGTGTCGGCATGTCATTGAATGTAGGACAGCACCAGCCCCTGGATCAGGCGGGTCCAGCCGTCGACCATGACGAACAGGAACAGCTTGAGCGGCAGCGAGATGGTGACCGGCGACACCATCATCATGCCCATCGCCAGCAACACGTTGGAGACGATGAGATCGATCAGCACGAAAGGCAGGTACAGCAGGAAACCGATCTGAAACGCGGCGTTCATCTCCGAGAGCACGAAGGCCGGCACCAGTACCAGCAGCGTGCGCTCGTCGATGCCGGCGGCCAGCTGCGCGCCCCATATCCGCCGCGCGGTGTTGGCGAAGAAGACCCGTTGCTCGGGCCGGCTGTTGCGCAGCATGAAATCCTTCAAGGGTTCGATGCCGGCTTTCAGGCCCTGGAACAAGGCGTCGATGCGCAACGGCGACGCGGCGTTCGCGGCGCCGGCCACGTCCGGGTACCGGGAAACGCCCGCGGGGCTCGCGCCGGAAACGCCCGCGGGGCTCGCGCCGGAAACGCCTGCCGGACTCGCCGCGGAGACGGCCATCATGCCGTCGTACGCGCGCAGTCCGACCGGCGCCATGATGTAGGCGGTGAGGATCAACGCCATGCCGTACAGCGCGATGTTGGGTGGCGCCTGCTGCACGCCCAGCGCATTGCGCACCAGCGACATCACGATCGAGATTTTCAGAAACGAGGTGGTCACGACGGCGACGGTGGGCAGCAGCGCCAGCATGGCGAGCACCAGCGCCAGCGTGACGGGATCGAAATGGGTCATGGCCGGCCCGGTTGGCGGAAAGTCACGGCACGCATCACGATACCGGCATCGACGCGAGCGATGGATGAACCAGAAAACTCAGGAGTCGCATGGACGGTTCGTAACGGCGCAGGGCGCGCCGTTCCCTCCGCACACGGCGCGACGCGGTCGGCCGGACGGGTCAGGTAGCTGCCGGCGTCCGCTCGGTGGCCTCGTCCGCCGCGTGGATCCTTTCCGAGAGCGCGACGATCACGATGCCGATGTTGCCGTCGATTTCCACCAGATCGCCCCATCCGATCGGCATGCCGTTCGCGCGGATGCAGACCGGCGCGCGCGATGGCCGCTCGAGGTCGAGCGCCTGTCCGGGTTGCAGCCGCCGCAATTCGCCCAGCGGCACGACCTGGGTGCCCAGATCGAACTGGAGACGCACCGGCATGCGTTCGATCCAGGCGTCGTCGCGGCGGGTGTCCTCCGCCATCGCCGGTGGGCCATCCGCGCCGGGCGCCACGTCGAATGTCGTTTCATCAAAGTGCCCTTCCGTCATGCCATGCCCCCGTCCCATAAAAATCAGGCGGCCGGCGGCGCCCGGCCCGGTTTCGCCGGACGCGCTCCCCACCAGTCGCATGCGCCACACCCGGCCGTCGGGCGCGGTGGCCGCCACCCACGGCACGGCGCCCAGCGTGCAGCGCGTGCACCGCACGATGTCGCCCGCTGCGAGCGACGCCATTTCCACGACCCGCAGTTCCGCGTCGCCGATCACCAGGCGCAGCGGTACCGGCAGCGCGTCGATGGCGATGTCGTTTTCGCGGTCCGGATGCCGTGCGAGGAGGCTGGCCAGCAGCATCACGCCGAATGCGTCGGTCTCGACGCAGGCCAGCACGCCGGAACGTGGCGCACCGCCCGCCTCCGGCCCGACATCCGCCTCCTCGTCGCACCGCACGGCCAGCACGAAGGCGTGCGCCAGTGCGAGGGGCGGATCCGCGACCGGCGGCGCGTGACGCCAGCGCGGTGCACCCAGGCCGCCGAGCGCGAGCCGTTCGACCACTTCGTCCAGCATCGCTTCCAGCACCGCCTCGGCCAGCGGCGGGTCCAGCGCTTCGGCTTCGTCCACGCCCAGCCGCGCGGCCAGCCACAACGCGGCCGCACGCGCGGGAAAGCGCAGATGCAGGCGCGCGCCCGACCAGTCGATCGCGATCTCGCGGTCGCAGGTGGCGCGCACCGCATCGTTGCGCCCAGGGGTCAGCGACAGCCGCCAGGCCGCGCGCCCCGGCATCGCCGCGTCGCACGGCACCGAGCAGTCCAGCAGGCGGCGGCTGATCAGCGTCAGCGCCTCGGCTTCCCGCGCCGACAGACGCAGGCGCGGCATGAGGCGCGACGGGCGTGGGGTAAGCGCCATGTCAGCCCACCGCGACGTCGACGTCGCCCGTACCGCCGTCGATGTCGTTGTCCTTATCGCCGTCACCTCGATGCCGCACCGCGACGCCCACCGGCCGCGCGAGGCGTTCGTGCAGTAACCCGGCCATCCTCGCGGCCTGGCCGGCCAGCCGGCGGAAACCGTCTGCCCGCCGACAGAAAAAGGTGAAGCACAACCGGGCGTCGGTTTCGGCGATGCGGACCGACACGCCCGGCAGGGTCCGTTCGTCGAGGTCGATTTCGATCACCGCCGTTCCGGACACGTCGCCGCGCAACGCCACGACCATGGCGAACAGGTCGTCGAGGAGGTCGCGCGGGGCCGCTTCCCGCGCCGCGCCCGGTTCCGGCAGCGCCACGGGCGCCAACGTCCCGGCGGCGCCCGTGGCGAACAAGGACCAGACGTCACGTATGCGCGACGCTGCATCGCGATCGGCGCAGCGCGCACGGTCGCGCTGATCGACGCCCCATGCATCGCGTGCGTCGCGCCCTGGATCGCGAGGCGCCCCACCATCGCCAAATGCTCCGCCATCGCCAAGCATCTCGTTATCGCCGAGCGTCTCGCCATCGCCAAGCATCTCGTCATCGCCGGGCGTCTCGCCGTCGCCACCGGGCGCCGCGCCATGATCGCGCGCGCGTGCTCCGGGCAATCGCCCGCCCCGCATCGCCTGCTCGAAAGCGCGCGCGGCGCCTTGGGGCGCGGCACGTGGCGCCAGCGCGTCCGGGCCCGGATCCCGGCCATGGGGCAGACCCGCCGACAGATCCGGCCCACCCCGCTCCTGCCCGCCTGCATACGATCGATTGCTTCTCACGGCGCCTCCTTGTCCGGTGCGTTTCGCTCAGCACACCCGTTGTGTCCGTTTGCCTACGATATTTCGTCATCCTGCGGTTCGTACCGCGCCTGCTCGCGCTCGCGCGCGAGCAGGCCCATTTCCTCCAACTCCCCTTCTTCGCGCCGCTCGGCCTCGCGCCGCGCCGCGCCGGTATGGCGCCGCACCAGCTCGGTGAAAGTCTCGCGGCGCTGCTCGGCCTGGCGCTGCGCCAAGCGACACTGCTCCAGCACGCCGCGCGCTTCGTCCAGCACGCCCTCGGCGCCCGATAGCTCGCCATCGAGCCGCATGTCCTCGCCTGCCAGCGCGCCGACGCGCGACCGCACGTTTTCGATCGACCGCACTTGCACGAGCCGTCCCAGCAGATCGCCGAACAGGCGCACCTCCTCCTCCGCGGCGAACGCACGATGCACGTCGCGCTCGTCGCGTGCGGCGTCGCGGGCCGCGTTCGCCTGAACCACCCGCAGCCGTTGCCGGCGCAGCGCGAGTTCCGCCTGCGCTTCGCGAAACTGCTTGATGCGCAGCACGTCGTCGACGATGCTCATGGGCGCGCCAGCGCGAGCAGCGCCGCCTGCGTCTGCGCGGCCGGAATGCGTTCGCGCGTGCCCTGCTTGAGAAAAGCGAGAATCGCGTCGTGCTTGGCGATCGCCTCGTCGGTCACGGGGTCCGCACCGCTCTGGTATTCGCCGATCTTCAACAACAGCTCGATCTCGTCGTATTTCGCCATCAGCTCACGCACGCGGCCCGCCGCGGCCTGATGCGACGGCTGCGTCACCGCGTGCATCACGCGGCTGGTGGACGCAAGGATATCGATCGCCGGATAATGGTTCGCGGCAGCGAGTTTTCGGGACAGCACGATGTGGCCGTCGAGGATCGAACGGGTTTCGTCGGCGATCGGCTCGGTCATGTCGTCGCCCTCGACCAGCACCGTGTACAGCGCGGTGATCGAGCCGTGCGCGTTCATGCCAACGCGCTCCATCAGCTTGGGCAACGTCGCGAACACCGACGGCGGGTAGCCGCGCCGCGTCGGCGGCTCGCCCGCGGCGAGGCCGATCTCGCGCTGCGCGCGGGCGAAACGCGTGACCGAGTCCATCAGGAACAGCACGCGCTGGCCCGCATCCCGAAAATATTCGGCGATCGCGGTGGCGACGTAGGCGGCCTTCACCCGTTCCATCGACGAGCGGTCGCTGGTCGCGCAAACGATCACCGCGCGGCGCCGCCCCTCGGCACCCAGCTCGCGTTCGATGAACTCGCGCACCTCGCGCCCGCGCTCGCCGATCAGCGCGACCACCGTGACATCGACGTCGGCGCCTTTCACGAGCATGCCGAGCAGCGTCGACTTGCCGCCGCCCGCTGCCGCGAAAATGCCCATGCGCTGCCCTTCTCCGCAGGTCAGCAAACCGTCGAGCGCGCGCACGCCGAGATCGATCGGCCGCTCGATCATGCGGCGCGTGAGCGGATCGGGCGCCTCGGCGAAGACCGGATAGTATTTGCCGGTGCGCAGCGGGCCGCTGTGCGGATCGTCCAGGGGCCGTCCGAGGCCGTCGAGCACGCGGCCCAGCAGTTCCTCGCCCACCGCCACGCGATGCGCCTGGCCCGTGGGCATGACCTCGGTGCTTGCCGACAGGCCGTACATGTCGCCGATCGGCGTGAGCAATGCCGCCTCGCGCGCGAAGCCGACGACTTCCGCACGCATTTCGAAATTGCCGTCCGGATCGCGCAGCACGCAGATCTCGCCGATGCGCACGCGCGGCACCACGGCACGGATGATGGTGCCCGAGACCTGCGTGACACGGCCCCGAACCTGCATCGTCGTGGCGTCGAGCAGCGCCATGCGCATCATCTCGGTGATGTAGTCGAAGCTGCGCACTATGCCGCTCCGCCCGCGAGGCTGCCTGCGCCATCCCCCCGCTCGCCCAGCACCTGCTGGAACGCGCGCTGCAGCGCGCCCAATTGCCCTTCCAGGCTGGTCTCCACCAGACCGATATCGGTTTCCAGGATGCAGGCGGCGGGCGCGAGACGGCCGTCGGCGACGATGTCGATGAAACCGATCGCGGGAAAGCCGGCGAGGATATCGTTGAGCCGCTGCTTCGCCGTGGCGGCGTCGTCGGGGTGCAGGCGCAACGTGATCTGCTTCTGGTTGCGCACCGCGGCAAGCGCGCCGCGCACCACGATCGCGACCTTCTCGGCGTCGGTGAAATCGTGGATGATCTTGCGCACCGCGCCCATGACGAGGTCGATCGCGTCCTTCTCGACCCGCTCGAAATAGTCGATCGCGCGGCCGACGTTCTCGATCATCCGCTCGGCGTGTTCGAGCCGCGCGGCCTCGCTGCCTTCCCGGAAACCCCGCGCCCGTTCGGCGGCATGCACCGCGCGCGCCTCGCCGACGATGCGTTCGGCCTGCCGCGCCGCCTCGTCGAGGATGCGCCGCGCATCCACCAGCAGCCGATGCTCGCCCGCCTTGAGCACGGGCGCGGCGGAATCGACGGCGACGGCCACGCGCGTGGGGTTCAGCGAATCGCGTTGAATGACGAAAACCATGCGGGCTCGAAGTGGGAAAGCAGGGTGTCGATCAGCGTCAGCGCCTCGCGGGCGGTGAACGCCGGGAGCGGCGATGGCGCAACGGCGAGCGTTTGCGCGTCGGCGGCAACCGGCGCGCGTTTGAGCGCGACGCGCGCGAGCACGCCCGGGTCCGCCGCGCCGAGCGCGGCGTCGATGACCGACCAGCCCAGGGGCGCGATCCGCGCCACGAAGCGGCTCGCGCTCTCCTCGGCCTGCCACTGCCGGCTTGCCGCGAGCCCCGGATGATGGGTACGCGCGGCATGGATCGCGAATTGATAGAGCGGCTCCCCCAGCGCGTGCCGCAGCAGGGCGACCGCGTCGCGCGCAATCGTCGCGCCGATCCCCGGCGCGAGCAACACCACGCCGCCCGCGTCGGCCAGACGGGACAGCGCCGCCGGCTCGAGCAGCACCAGGCGCAGCAGATCCGCCGGCAACGTCGCCGGCAGCGCGCGCGCCAGCAGCGGTTGCTCGGCGCGCAATGCCCGCGACCGATGGCGATGCCAGATCGCCCGGCCAGATGCGCCGAACGACGCCAGCGCGGTCTGCGCGGTCTGCGCGGTCTGCGCGGCAGGATGCGCGCATCGGGATGGATGCACGTCATGCGACGCGAGCCGCTCGAACGCGTCGAGACGTGCCGCGACCGATGGCGGCCACGTCGCGCGCCGTGCAAGCTCCAGGAGAACCGGCGCGTTCATCGGCCGGACGCGCGCGCGGCGCGCCAGTAGACCCACCCGAGGCTACCCGCCAGCGCGCAGGTCGCGGCAAAAGCCAGGACCATCCAGCACCACAGCGCCTGCACCGATTCCGCCGCGACATGCAGCCCGAGGACCGTGCGCCACGCAATGGCGGCGGGCACCGGGGCGGCGGGCGATGCGACCATGAAGACGGTGACGTGGTCGGCCGACAAACCGGGAATGCCGTTGGCGACCATCTGCCGGATGTGCGGCTGCAGCGCATCCAGACTCATGCCGGCCTTGTGCTTGATGAAGACGGCGGCGGTGGCCGGCGTCGCGGCCTCGTTGATGTTGCCGCGCTCGGGCAAGACGACATGCACCCGCGCGCTCACCACGCCGTCGATCTGCGACAGGGTTTCGCCCAGTTCCTGCGACAGCGCGAAGACGTAGCGGGCGCGCTCTTCCAGCGCCGACGACACCAGGCCCTCCTTGCGGAACACATTGCCCATGCCGGTGAAACGCTCGCGGGGCAGCCCGTGCGCGCGCATCACGTCGAGCGCGCGCGAGACCTGATCGGACGGCACGGACAAGGTCACGCCGGCCTTCGCGATGCGCTTGTCGACGGACACGCCCGCGTTGAGCAGGGTCGACATGATCTCGTTGGCCTCGTCCTCCGGCACCGCGCCCATCAGCTCGACGCGCGCGCCGCAGGCGGCAAGCGAGGCGAGCAGGGTCAGCATGCCCAGCAGCAGCACCATCCGCGGCATCATCCACCGCAACAGGTCCGGGCGACATTTTGCGGCGCGGTTCATTGTGTCTTGATCAACTGATCGATGTTCTGGGTCGAGCGGGAAATGATCTTGCCGAAATAGTCGAACTGCACGGACGCCTGCATCGCGCCCATCTCGATCTGCAACAGGTGCGCCATCGTCGGCTCGCCCGCGACCGTCGCGAACTGCGTCATCCGGTTCCAGGCATCGCCGGCCCCCGTCGAGAAGGCATGCAGCGTCGCAAGAATCCGCTCGCCGGCGTGCGTGCCCGATGCCGGCGCCACGCCCGCGGTGTTCCAGGAGGGAACGACGTTCGCCGCATCCGGTGCGGCGTTGACGGTACCCGGGACCGCATCCGCAGACATCGCGCCGGCCGACGGCGCGCCTTGCAGCGCGGTCTCGAAGCGCGCCACCAGATGCGCGTCGGCGGACGCGGGCGGCGGCACCGCGGGGAGCGCGAGCGACGCGCTTGCCGCGGCACCCGACGATAGGGAAATCGGCATGCTCATGCGGCCCCCGTCGCATCGCCGCCCATGCCGTGCGCAAGCCGCCTGACGACGGGCGATGCGCCGGCCGGATCGATGCCGGCCAGCACCCGCCGGCTTTCCCCCAGGCGGCTCGCCAGTTGCAGCGCGAGCGCGTGATAGATCGCGAGATCGGGCAACTCGGCGGCATCCACCGGCGGCGCGCACTCGAACACCGCCACCGCCTCGCCCGGCTTGCCGGCGTTCAGCCAGGCGAGCGCGAGCCCGATATACGGAAACGCCCGCCGCGGCCGCAAGGCCATCAGGGCGGTGAAGATCGTGCCGGCCCGCTCGACGTCGCCCGCCGCGCTGGCCAGGAAACCGACTTCCGTCAGCAAACCGATTTCGGCGCCGGTCAGGGAGTCGTCGCCCGGCTCATCCGGCTCATCCTGTGGATGCGTACGCGGCTCGCTCCGCGCACGATCGCCCGCGTGACGTACGTGGCGGCTCAGGGGAAGACTCGTGGGGCTATGCATAAGGCTATTCATGGAGCAGCTCGGCGGCGCCGCGTGCCGGGCAGCCGGCCTTCTCGACCGCCGCGCCGCCCGCCGGCGGCTGCCCGAGCAGCGCCAGCAAGCCCGCCGCGCGCGCGCTGGCGGGATGCGCCGCGCCAGGCGCGGCGGCATGCCGGGCCAGCAGCCCGAGCAAACCGAGGGCGGCCTCATGCCGTTGCTGCGCGAGCAGGCAGTGCGCGAGCTGCAGGCTCGCGTCGAGCGCTTCCGGTGCGAGCATGCCGATGAAGGCATAGACCTGGATCGCGTCGTCATGACGCCCCAACTGCTGCAGACAGCACCCCAGACCGTCAAGGTAGGACAATGCCGTGGGCGCGTACTGCGTGAGGAAGGCAAAGATCGGCAACGCTTCGGCGAAACGCCGGCGCGCGAGCTGCGCATGCGCAAACGCGTAGACCGTTTCGAGTTCGCCGGACGTGTAGCGCTGGCTCAGCGGCGCGGCGGCGAGCGCCGCGCGCAGGCGCGCGACGCTTGCACCGATGTCCGCGCCCGGGTTTGCGTCCATGCCGGCGCTTGCGTCCATACTCACGTCCGTACCGCCGTCGGCATCGTTTATTGCAAGGGAATTCATCACCGGTCTCACACGTTGCGAATCACGGCGGCCGCGGTGTCGCTGCGCGTCTGATTCATCGTTCGGCCCATGTCGCGCAGGCTGACGATCACCTGATCCATTTTCGAGACGGCATCGCCCGCGGTGCCGGCGTTCGCCTCGCTGCGCTTGGCCATCGCCTCGTCCTGCGCCTGCTCGGCATCGTGATTTCTGGCGTCCTGGACCAGTGCCCCCGATGCCATCGTGCCCATGCCCGACACACTCTCGCTCAGCGATTTGCCCATGCCCTGCTGCATACCGGCACGCGCGGCAAGCAACTGGCCCGCATCGGACTGCAGGCCCGCGCCAACCGCCGCCTTCGTGCTGCCCAGCGACACGGTGGCACTTGCTCCCTGCAACACGCCGCCGCCGATCTGCAGCGCGCCCTGCACCATCGTCGCGGCATAGTTTTTCGCGGCCGCCTCGCGGATCTCGTTCGCGCTTTGCGACAGCGACAGCATCTGCGTATTGAGCGATGCCGTGCGATCCTGGCTGCGGGCGGTGCGTACCTCCTGCGCGAATTTCGTCATCAACGCCATCAACTGGGTAATGTCCACGCTGAGCGTCCCGGTGTCCGCATTGGCCGACAAGGCGCGCTGCAACGCGGTGCCCGCATCGGCCGACAAGGCATCGGCGGCGGGCGGCGGCAGCGTGGCGGCAGGGTTGCCCGGGGCATCGGACAGCGACGCGAGCAGGCCCAGATGCACCGCGCTCGTCCGCAGCAGCGCGTCCGGCACAGCAGACGAGGCGGACATGCCCCGTGCAGCCGCGACCGAGGTCGCGGTGTCGGCGGCGCCCTGCTCATCGGTGTCGGAAGGCAGGTATACCGCCAGGCTCGCATGCCGGAGGGATGCATCGATGGTGTTCATTTTCGGACCTCTACTGAGCGTTCCACATACTGCGGCGACGGCACCGTGCGGCCCGTCACGCGCCCGCCGGAACGAAGTTGCTGTTGATCTGACGACTGGTCTGCGACGCGTTTTCCAGCATCCCCGACAGGCGCTCGAACGCCGCCTGGAATTGCTCGACGACCTTCTTGATCTCGTCGCGCGACCGCTCCATCTGGCTCTGCAATCGCATCAGCGTCGCGGTGTTCTCCTTCATGTCCGCCCGCGCGTCGCCGACGGCCTTCTCCGCTTTCGCACGGTCCAGCGTCTGCACGCCCTGAACGACCTGGTCCACGCCCTGTGTTACGCCGCCGATGCCGCCCATCACCGCGCCGGCCGTTTTCACGGTGTTGACTGCCGTGCTCGTGGCCGCTGCCGCCGCATTCGCCGCGCCGCCCACATTGCCCATCGCCGCCATCGCGATCGCGGTCGCGATCACCGCGACCGTCGTCACCACCGCATTGAGGATCGCGAGGGTGTCGGCATGCGCGCCGAGGCACTTCGCCACGCCTGTCGCGAGCGTGCCGACCAGGCCCGGATCGATCAACGCCGCGCCGGTGCCGATACCCACGACGCCGGCGAAGATGTCGCCGGCCTTCTCGGCGGCGTCGTGACGCATGCCGAGTGCCTCGAACAGCTTGGTGCCGCCCTGCGTGAGCAATTTCGTCAGGGACAATTCGGGACCGCCCGCCGCGACGCTGATCTGGCTCGCCAGGCTCATCGTCGCGCTGGCCAGACCGATGCAGGCGACCGCCAGCAGCGGCGCCGCCGCGCCCCCCGTCGCCACCGTCGCGACTGCCGCGACGACCACGCCGACCACCGCGGCGATCGCCTTGAAAATGCTGGTCAGCCAGCCCATGATGCCGCTGTGCTTCCTGTGCGCCTTCTCGCTGTTCTTGATCCAGTCCTGGACCTTCTGCGCCTGGTCCTTGTTGCTGACGGCCGCCTTGCTGCTCGCCACGTCGATCGCGCTTTTCGCGCTGGCCAGCCGCTGGTTCAACAGGTTGTCCTGCGCGGTCTGCAACAGCAGCGCAACGTCTTCCACGTTGCCGACGAAGCTGGCCGGCGCGAGCGACGGCGCACCGTTCGCGTTGTCGAGGCCGTCGCCGCCCGTCGCGCCGGCCCCGGTTCCCTCCAGCCCGGGAAAACCGGACGCGGCGAGCGCCGCCAGCACCGCGCGGGCGGCGGCCAGCGTGGCGTCCGCCGCGGCGGGCGATCCCGCGGCGGGCGTGGACGATCCCGCGGCGGGCGATCCCGTGGTCGGGGCGTCGGTCGCATCCGCCGCGCCATCTCCCGTCGCGGGAAACGACGGCAAGGTCGAGGAACGAAGCACGGTCATGATGCGGCATCTCCTTTCAATAACGCCAGCATGGCCTGCGCGCGACGGCGCAGCGCGCGGTGTTCGGTCGTATCCTCGTCGGCAAGCGCGACCACGACGTCCAGGGTTTCCCGCGCCTCGTCGCGCCGGCCCAGCGCCAGCAGGCACTCGGCGATCCGGTAGATCGGCGCGGGGTCGCTCATGTCCATCGCGACCAGCATCCCGTACGCCTGCATCGCCTCGTCGTGCCGGCCCAGCACCTGCGCGCAGGCACCCAGGCCCCAGTGATAGCGTGGCGCCAGATGGTCGTTGAACGACAAGAATGCGAACAGACTCAACGCGTCTTCGTACCGCGCCTCTTCGTAAAGCGCGCGCGCATGGCCATAGGCCGCCTCGATCCGCTCGGGCGGATAGCCGAGCAGCGTCCCGACCGTCCCGCCGCCGGCGAGCAAATCCGGCAACTCGCGCGCCAGCGTCTCGACGCGCGAATCGTTTCCGGGAAGCGTTGCTGCATTCATGAAATGAGGTCCCGATAAGGAAATGGCACACACGCGGCACGGGCACGCCGCCCGTCAGCGCATGCTGGAAGTGATGCCGCTCTTCGCATCGTTCATCGATTTCAGGAAATTCGACGCGAGCGTCAACGCCGAGTTATAGTTCGACGACAGGCTCTGCACGCGCAACAGATCGGTTTGCTGGATATTGCTGGTCGCATCCACCTGGCTCTTCAGCGTGGTGATGTTCGCGTTCATCACGCCCAGCGAATCGCCGTTCGACGCGTAGGTGGTGGAGATGCCGTTGGCCTCGCAAATCGCCTGGATCTGGGCGGTGTTCGCTTTGAAGGTTGCTTGATCCGCCGCACTCAGGCTGTCGACGCCCTTGCTCGTATCGGTCGTATTGAACAGCGCGGTGTTTTGGTTCATCAACGCCGACACGCTGTTGAGCGCCGACATCTTGCCGTTCGCGTCCTGTACCGACTGGAGCTGCGTGCGCAGCTCGCCCTCCAGCAGGTTCGCGCGCTTGAGCTGTACCTCCATCATCAAGGTATCCAGACTTTCTCCGGGAGAGAAATCCACCGTCGCGGTAGCGGATAGGTCTTGAATGCTCGTCATATCGGCCTCGATGAGAAGTGTTCCGCCCTACACCAGGTTGCGCAGCTTGCGCGGCGCCCCGTTACGGGCGGTTGTCGGTGCATCGCTTTCGTGCTGCGTATTCACCGGTGCATGCATCGGGGAATCCCTTGGCGAAGCCATCGGCGAGTGCATCGCCCCACGCATCGATGCACTCGTCGGCACGACCCGCGCCTCGGCCGCATAGAGGTCGGCTGCGCGCAGATCGTCCTCGAAATGGCGCCGCGCCTCGGCCTCCTGCGCGGCATGCAGTTTCGCCGTCGCCGCGCGGATGTCGATTTTCGCGCGACGCCAATGGCGCGCGGCGCGGTCCATGTCGAACTCGATCTCGCGCACCACGGCTTCGGCACGCGCGATCAACGCCGCGCTCGCCTGTTGGCGGGCGGCTTCCTGATCGGCCCGATCGGCCCGATCGCCCTGCTGATCCGTCTGCTGCCGTTGCGCCATGGTCATGTCCTCTTTCGCGTGGGTCGCCGCCGACAAGGCCACGGACCATGCAGCATCGGTAACGGCTATCGCCAGCCGGTTCCATCGACTCCGCCGTCATGACGCCGCCGCCCGCCCCGCCGGCACGCGACGGAACTTCCCGCGCCCGCCGGTTACTTCTTCCGGTCACTCTCCACCCTGCTGCCATGGCACCCATCCCATTCGACGCGGGCTTCCGTACCGGGAGTCCTGTTTACGACGTCCGCGACGCCGATGCCGCCGATGTCTTTTCGCGCGCGGGCGACGCGCCGGGCGCCACCGCTACCTACCGCGGCGCGGCGCTCGCGCTGCTGCCCGAGGCACCGTCGCTGGCCGACGCCGCCGAAGAGATCAGCCTGCATTTCACCGAAGCGGCCGAAATGCTCGAACTCGACGAGCACGACGCCCGGGCCGACGAGCGGCTGGACCTCTCGGACGACGATATCGATGCCTACTTCGATGCATCGAAGCAGGACGACGGCAGTCTGCGGCGCGAACTGATCGAGGGCCTGCTGGGCAACCGTCCGCCCGGCCCGCGCGAGCGTCTGACGCACGCCCATCCGCACGACCCGAGCGGCCAGTTCCTCCTGTTGCAGCAGGCGCTCCGGCATGGCGAACGGCGTCTCGCGCAACGCACCGATCCGCAGGACCGGCAAGCCGCCCTCGCCACGCTCGAGCGGCTGCGCGATGTCGCGGCGCATCTCGCCCTGACGCAGGGGCCATGGATCCGCGCCGACCTGAACACGATCGCCGTGGCCGGCGCGTCCGGCGACACCGCCACGGACGTCCGGCGCTTCCAGACGGGCTACCGCGACGTGGTGCTGGGCAAGGGCACGCTGGCCGCCACCCTGCAGACGCTGCTGGGTCCTTTCGGCGGCACCGACCCCCGCGCCGCGCTGACCCGGCTGACGCAGGCGCTGGGCCGCGATCTGGCGGCGGCGCGCCCGTCCACCGACGCGGTGCGGCTGCACGCCCTGCTGCACGACCAGTTCCACGCGGCCACCGCGCTTACGGTGCTGGGACGCTGCGCATCGCTATCGAGTGCCGTAGCGCGCACCGCCGCGCATCTCGGCGGCGTTGCCGCCGTCACCGACGATGGTCGCCCCCACCGCCTGATGGCCGCCATCGTCGCGTTGAGCGACGAACGCTGGCCCGCCGCGAACCGCTTCGCCGCGCTCGCGAGCAGCGAGGGCGGCACAGCGGCGCACGTCCAGATCGGCCTGCTCACCGGCCTGCGCGCGATCCTGCGCGACCTGCCGGTCCAGATCTTCCACGACGGCGATCACCGCGAGCAGGTGCTGGGCGCGGCCCAGGACGCGCTCGATACGCTGATCGACGCCAGCGAGGCAGACACATGAACCACGTGGATGACGTCCTCGACGCGCTCGGCCGCGACCTGGGCCTGACCATGCTGCGCTTCGACGCGCGCGGTCATGTGTCGCTCCGTTTCGCCTCGGGTCGCCGTTTCGGTTTTGAAAAACACGATGACGCGCTGGTGCTGTTCGTCGCCGAGCCGGTGCCCCATGCGCTCGGCGAGCGCCTGCTGGACGCGATGCAGCGTGCCGACGCGAGCCAGGCGCCGCCCTGGCCGGTGCAGGTCGTGGTCCAGGATCATGCGGGGCAGCCGGCGCTGCTCGCCGTGGCGCACCTGGGCGCCCGATCGCTGTCGTTTCGCGAGGCGCGCCGCCTCCTGACGTTTCTCGATGAATGGAATCCGCCGCGATGATCGATCTCTCCTCGCAACCGTACGCGCTCGATCGCGGCCTCGACCGCATCGAT
Organism: Robbsia betulipollinis; assembly: GCF_026624755.1. Taxonomy (NCBI): domain Bacteria; kingdom Pseudomonadati; phylum Pseudomonadota; class Betaproteobacteria; order Burkholderiales; family Burkholderiaceae; genus Robbsia; species Robbsia betulipollinis. The sequence goes on along the minus strand of NZ_JAPMXC010000001.1, from coordinate 1,955,589 downwards.
TATGTCAACGACCAGCCGCTCGATGCGCTGCCCGCCGGCCTGACGACGCTGCTGCCCCCGGGCCGGCAGGCCAGCGCGTCGCTGCGGCAACTGCTCGACAGGCCCGACCTGACCGACTATCTCGAAAGTGCGTTCGAGCCGCAATTGACCGATCACGCCCTCCTGGGACCCCAGGTGTTTTCGCAAGCGCTGCACGGCGTCGCGCAGGAATTGCAGCGTACGCTCGGCGCGGCGGCGCGCAGCGACGCCGCGCGCGAAACCAGCCCGGGTGCCGCCACGGACAACGGCGCGGGTGCCGGCGGCGACAGGATCCTCGCGCGCGCACTGCGCGTGGTGCGGCGTGAACTGGATCTGCGTGCCGAGGTGACCATGAACTGGAACCTGCTGCACAAGGGATGACGATGCCGCGAACCCTCGACGCGTCGCCGGTGGCCGGCGCCCCGCCCGCCCTGACGCCGCAAAGCCTGGCCCTGCTGGAATTGCTCGCCTTCGTCTACCTGCAGAACCGCCGCCCGGACAATGCCGCGACGCTGCTGGAAGCCCTGCTCGCCACCGGCGCGGCGAACGAGCGCGCGTGCGGCGCGCTCGCGCTCGCGCAGTTGCGCATCGGCCGGCCCGGCGCCGCGCTGACGACGCTCGAACGGGCGACGCTGCGCACCCGGCTCGAACCCGCCTTCCAGTTGCTGCGCGCGCAGGCGCTCGGCGCGCTGCACCGCCCGGACGAAGCCGCCGCGGCCATGGCGGCTTTCGTCGACGCGCGCCGCGCGCGCGCCACGGCGGCGCCACACGCATGAGCGCCTCCCTGTACCATCGGCTGCAACGCGCGGTCGCGCTCGCCACCAGCCGCAACGATATCCTGCTCGCCATCGGGCTGATCGCGGTCGTCTTCATGATGATCCTGCCGCTGCCGACCTGGCTGGTCGACGTGCTGATCGCGATGAACATGACGCTCTCGGCGGTGCTGCTGATGGTGGCGATGTACCTGCCGTCGCCGCTCGCGTTCTCGTCGTTTCCGTCGGTGCTGCTGATCACGACGCTGTTCCGGCTGTCGATCTCGATTTCCACCACGCGGCTGATCCTGCTGCAGGGCGACGCCGGGCACATCGTCGAGACCTTCGGCAATTTCGTGGTCGGCGGCAATCTCGTGGTTGGGCTCGTGGTCTTCCTGATTCTGACGATCGTCCAGTTCGTCGTCATCACGAAGGGCGCCGAGCGCGTCGCCGAGGTGGCCGCACGCTTCTCGCTCGACGCGATGCCGGGCAAGCAGATGTCGATCGATGCCGACATGCGCGCCGGCGCGATCGATCTGACCGAAGCGCGGCAGCGCCGCCAGCGCGTCGAAAAGGAGAGCCAGCTCTACGGCTCGATGGACGGCGCGATGAAGTTCGTCAAGGGCGACGCGATCGCCGGACTGATCATCGTCGCGGTCAATCTGCTCGGCGGCATCGTCATCGGCACGATGCAGCAGGGCATGAGCGCGGGCGACGCGGTGGCCACCTACTCGGTGCTGACGATCGGCGACGGCCTGATCGCGCAGATTCCCGCGCTGTTCATCGCGATCTGCGCCGGCATCATGGTCACGCGGGTGCAGGTCGACGACAACGTGTCGAACGTCGGCCGCGACATCGGCACGCAGATTCTCGCGCAGCCGCGCGCGCTGCTGATCGGCGCGCTCATCGCGCTCGGCATGGGATTGATCCCCGGCATGCCGATGGGCGCGTTCGCCGCGCTCGCCATTCCGATCGCGCTCGTCGGCTTCGTCCTGCTGCGCGCCACCCGGCGCGTCGTCGACGAAAAGACCGGCGCGGTGACCGAAATCCACGACATTCCCGGCCTGCGCGCGGCGGGTGCCGGCCCCGGATCCTCTGCATCGGCCGCGCCGGCGGCGGCCGAGCAGGCGGAATTCGTGCCCACGGTGCCGCTGATCGTGGAGATCGCCGCCGGGCTGCGGCGCAGCTTCGACGCGCAGGTGCTCGACCAGGAACTGCTGAAGATCCGCCGCGCGCTGTATGCGGACCTCGGCGTGCCGTTTCCCGGCATCTCGCTGCGCTTCTCGGAAAGGCTCACCGAGGAGCGGTACCACATCCTGCTGTCCGAGGTACCGGTGGCGACCGGCCGGCTGCGCCCCGACCATCTGCTGGTGCGCGACCAGCAGCATCACCTCGAAGCGCTGCAATTGCCGTTCGAAACCGATACCGCCTTCCTGCCGAACATTCCCACGCTCTGGGCACCGGCGACGCTGCGCCAGACGCTGAGCGATGCCGGCATCGTCACCCTCGACGCGAGCCAGACCCTGACCTATCACCTCGCCTTCGTGCTGAAGAAATATTCGGCGGAATTCATCGGCATCCAGGAAACGCGCTTTTTGATCGATGCGATGGAGACGCGCTTCCCCGATCTGACCAAGGAGGCGCTGCGCGTGATGCCGGTGCAGAAGATCGCGGAGATCCTGCAACGGCTGGTGTCCGAGGACATTTCCGTGCGCAATCTGCGCGGCGTGCTCGAGGCGCTGGTCGAGTGGGGGCAGAAGGAAAAGGATTCGGTGCTGTTGACGGAGTACGTACGCATCAGCCAGAAGCGCCACATCAGCTACAAGTTCTCGAGCGGGCGCAATATCCTGCCGGCCTACCTGCTCGCGCCGTCGATCGAGGACACGCTGCGCGCGTCGATTCGCCAGACCTCGGGCGGCAGCTATCTCGCGCTCGACCCCGGCGTGACGAAAGCGCTGGTGAGCGCGATCCAGCGCACCGTCGGCGAGCTGGGTCGCGCCGGGCATCGTCCGGTGCTGTTGACGTCGATGGATATCCGGCGCTATCTGCGCAAGCTGATCGAAGCCGACCTCTACGAACTGCCGGTCCTGTCGTATCAGGAGTTGACGCCCGAGATCAACGTCCAGCCGCTCGACCGTGTCGTGCTGTAAGGGGGTGGCGACGCCTGCAAGGCACGGCGGGCATGGCGGGCGATGGCAGCGCCTCCTGCCGCCTGCCGTCACCCTATGCGCCGGCGGAACCGCCGACGCCTTCCTCCATCCGCCCGTCAGGCAGACTCGCGAGCGCGGTGGCAAGGTCGTCGAATACCGGAAACAACGCAATGAAACCGCTCATCTCGAAAACCTCGCGCACATTCGGCGTCAACGTCGCCAGCACGACGCCGCCCCCCGCGCGAGGCAGGCGCTTGCCGGCCATCAGCACCACGCGCAGGCCGATCGAACTGATGTAGACGAGGCGGGAAAAATCGAGGACCAGTTGCCGGCCGCCTTCCGCGACATGACGTTCGATCGCGGCTTCGAGCAGGGGCGCGCCGATGCCGTCGAGCCTGCCGACCGGGCGCAGGACATGATGCGCGCCGATCGATTCCTGTTCAAGCTGCATGATGAAGACTCCTTGGTAAAACACTGCTGGATACGAAAACCGCACCCCTGTCGCGCCATCTTATCGCCGTCATCGCTTTCCCGGCCATACCATGAAGAGAAAAGATCAGGATTGCTTGCGTGAAACGCCTGCATTCGATGCGACGGTGTCCGACGGCGCTGGCGTTCCCGCCGAGCTCGACGACGCCGGATTCGATGCGGCGCATGCCGCGTTCGAGTTTCGCGTGCTCGCGGGACTGCATGCCGGCGCACGGTTCGCATGGCCGCCCGCGACTGCCGCCAGCGTGCGTATCGGTGCCCGTGCCGACTGCGATATCGTCCTGCAGGACGCGGCGCTGGCAGCGCGGATCCTGCATGTCCGGCTCGCGTCGGACCGGCGCGGCTGGCACGTGCGGGAGACCGCGACGCCGCAGCAGGAAGACCGCTCACCGGGTGCCGGCGGGGACGTCCCCGGGGAAGGCGCCGGGGAAGGCGCCGGAGAGGATGCCAACGCCGCCTTCGCATTCGGGCAGGCGCTGGTCTTGTCCGGGCTCGCATGCACGGTTGCCCTCGCGGGCACGCGCTGGCCGACGCAGAACGCGGCCCTCGCCGGCGGCACCGCCCTGGCCCGCGAGGAAGCCCCGCGCGCCGACGGCGCGACGGGCGCGCGGCCCGACGCGATACGCGACGGTGCCCTGTCGGACGTGACGTCGGACGGCCCTGCGCCCGTGCACGCCCTCCGCGACGCGTCGGCATCGCGCCTCGACACCGACACGAAGAAGGCGGTCGCCGCAGCCGCAGCAACCGACGCCGATGCCCCGGCGGCGGCGGACCGCCGCGCCCGGCCCCGCGGCTGGCGACGCGCCGGCCTCCCGGTTGCCATTGCGATCGGGCTGGCCATGCCGCTGGTCATGATGTTCACCCCGCTGCCGGGCTTGCTGCGGCATGCGCTTCCGCACGCCGTCGCGTCGGCGCATGCGGGGCCGCCGCAGAACCAATCGCCCGCCGCGGTTACCAAGCTGTTGGAGCGTCTGGGTCTGGCGCAGCGTCTGCATCTCGGGACGACCGACGACGGGCTGATCGCGGTGACCGGCTGGCTGGCCGATACCGCGCAGCGCGACGCGCTCGCCGACGCCCTTGCGCAACTGACGCCGATGCCGGCGATGCGCGTCCTGATCGAAACCGAAGCGGTCGCGACGGCGCAGCAGCTGGCGGACACGTTTTCCGCCACGATCGAGGCGCGCTACGACGGCGCCGGTCGCGTCGATCTGTCCGGCGCGATCGACACCGACACGCAGCGCGACGCGTTGCGCCGGGCGTTTCGCGAGCAGGTGCCGGGCGCGGTGTTGATCGACCGGCACCTGCTGCCGCGCGCGGCCATCGAGCAGGCGCTGCGGGACGCGCTGCGCGGGGCCGGCATCGTCGGCGCACGGGTGACGTGGACGACGGCGGCGTTGGAGATCGATGCCCCGGCCGGCACCGACGCGGACCGGTTCGACCGCGCGCTGACGGCCTTTCGCGGCGTCTACGGCAAGCGCCTGCCGCTGCGCGCGCGCATGGGAACGGCGTCGGCGCCGTTCGTCGCGACGGGTCTGCCGTTCGCGATCGTGTCGGTGACCGGCGGCGCGTTGCCGTCGGTGGTCGTCGCGGGGGGTGGCCGGCTGTTGCCCGGCGGAGCGTATCGCCAGTATCGGCTGGTATCGGTCGAGGAAGGACGGATCGTGTTCGATGGACCCCGGCGCGTGATCGTCGCGCGTTGATTGTCGTAACCGCAACGGAATGGGACATGTCATCTGGTATCGTCACCCCGCTCGAATCCCGGCTTGCCGGCAGCGACGGCGCACACGTGGGCGAGCGCCTCGCCGAGCAGTTCGCGCAGGCGCAGACGCGCCTGGAGCGGCGTCTGCGCCGGGGCCTGCCGCCGGACCATTTCGCCATCGTGCTCGCGTGCGCCGAGGCGCTGCGCGCCGCGCGCGCCGTGCTCGCGGCGCAACCCGGCGGACCGCCGCGCACCGAGCCGCACCCCCTCCTCTCACCGATCGCGTCCTCCAGGAACTGACCATGTCCACGTTCGGCAATATCGGCACCACCGGCGGCAGCGGCGGCATCACCTTCGACAGTGTTTCGACGTCGATGACGTCCGCCCTCTCCAGCGCCGAAAGCAATATCAGCTCGCTGCTCAGCACCGCCGGCAACAGCACGTCGACCACCGATCTGCTCGCCCTGCAGGTCGCGATCCAGAAATGGACCCTGATCGGCAGTGTGCAGAGCACGCTGGTGAAGGATCTGGGCGACTCGCTGAAAGGCATCATCCAGAAAGCAAGCTAACTTGTGCCGGAACCTCTGGAAGATGACGCCGACGCTGCCTTCCTATCGCGCCCTGCTCGAGGAACTCGCGCTGCTTGACGGGTTGTGCGCCACGCGCCTGCTGGCGTCGGAGGAATTGCTGATCGGCGAATTGCGCATCGGCCTGATGTGCGAAGGCGACGCGCACAATGGCGACATCCTGCTCTATACGTCGCTGGGCAAGCCCGCGCGGGAACGCGAGCAGGCGATCGACCGTCTGCTGCTCGAAGCCAATCATCTCGGCACCGGCACGGCGGGCTGCACGCTCGGGCGGCACAGCACGACCGGCGTCGTGACCTTGTGCGCGCGCACGCCGATTCCCCTGACCCACGCGCTGTCGCTGTCCGACCTGCTGCAGGCCTTTCACGCCATCGCCATACTGTGGCGCGACGAGATCGAACGCCCATGCGAACCGCGGGCGCACGAGATGAACTGAAATGCCGGAGTCGAGACGCCGCGCCAAGCTCTCCGTGCGCGCCGTCTGCCGGCGCCGGGCGTTGCGCGTAGCCATGCCACGTTCAGGGCATGCAGTCCCCGGAAACGGGGTCGAAGCGCCACTGATTCTCGATCGCCACCGATATCGTGGTCGCGCCCCGCACGGCGAGGATCCGCTCCGGCTGATCGCCGCGCGCCCTGGCATCCGGGATGCCGGCATCCCCCGCGAAGAGCCGGTCGAGCCATTGCGCGGTTTCCCGCTGCGCTGCCGCGTCGCGTTCCGCCGGGCGCTCCGCCGGGCGTTGTGCTGCGCGTTGTGTCGTGCGTTGTGTCGCGCCTGACGGCGCGGCATGGCTGGCCGCGCGCCGGATCGAAAACGACGTGGCGAACGTGACGTGGCTCTCGCCCGCGCCGCGCGCCACACGCCAGCGCGCCTCGGGCTCGCCCCGGTATCCCGCCACCGGATAGACCGCCCGTATGCGCACTTCCATGTCCTGGCCCGCGCCCCCGGCCACTTCGAAAGCGAAGCTCGGATGCTGCGCGAGGCGCAGGTACTGCTCCTGTTCGACGAAAAACAGATCGCACTCTTCATCCACGTCATCGGACGCCCGGAAGACATCGCACGTGCTCGCGACCAATCCGTAAATGGCCTTGGTGACGCCGAGCAGACCGGAGACGGCGGTCATCATCGCATGATCCGCACGACAGGCCTGATACAGCCGCGCGAAAACGGCGGCCTGCGCGGCGTTGACCGGCCGCGATCCCGCGCCGGCGACTGGCGGAAGCAACGGGAGCGGCGCGGAGAACGCCGCCGCCTCCCCGGCGCCTGCCGGACGCGCCGCCGCCACGGCCGCGCTGTCCGGAAAGGTCAACGCCAGATCGGCCGCCTCGGCGGCGAACCCCGGGTCGAGCCGGTAGCCGCCGTAGTCCTGCGGCGTGCCCACCGGAAAACCGGCGACGAAGCGCACGCCGCCCTGGCTCGGGGACGCCGCGTCGAAGTCCAGCGGATAGGGTCCCGTGGACAGCCTGCCGAGCGCGACCGGGAACCGCTCGCGCGCAACGGTATCGAAACCGTTTCCGACACCGTCCGCCGCGAAGCGCGGCCGTATTTCGCACACCGCCCCCAGCGGCGCGATCTGCGCGGGCGCGAGGGACTGCCACAGGGCCGCCGGGCCGGCCGCTCGGGACGCGGGCAGCGCCGACGCCGCGGCGTCGGGATGACGCTCGCCGAGACGGCGCAGCGCTTCCTGGATGGCACGTACCGGAACGTGCCGGGTCCCGTCGACCGGGCCATGGACACCGAGCAGGGCCATCGGAAACGGGCTGACCATGCGCAGCATTTCATCGGCGAGGTCGCGCTCGCTTGCCGGCATCGCAGGGCGCACCCCTGCCGCGGCTGCGCCGCTTCCCGAAGGGCGCACCTGCGCCGTCCGCCCGGCCAGCCCCGTCTCCTGCACCGGATACGCCGCCGCCATGGCGGTCGCCGCGCTGATGAGCGGATCGACATGCTGCGCCGCGCCGTCGAGCATGACGTTGCGCAATTGCGCGCCGAGCGTCTCGCCCACCGTCCCCGCCGCCTGAGCGGCCGACGTTGCCGCCGGATCGGCATGCGCCGGGGTAACCGTCCGGTCCCTGCCCACTCCTGCCGGTGAATCCATTTTTACGACCTCGAACAAAAGGGGGTCAGACAAACGTCGACGTAGAGGGTAACGCCATGTGCCGCGCCGCCGCATCCGGCGCCGGATGCAGCAGCGATGGCAAGGTGTGCAGCAATTCGATGCCTTGACGCAGGAACGATTCGACCGCGAGCACGGCCTGCGCAGCCGCGCCGTCCGCAGCGAGATCGATCGTCTTGAAAAGAATGATCCGGTCGAGCAGCGGGTCGAAGCCGAAATGCGCGCAATGCCGCGTGGCGCGCGGCACGGCGATCTGCAGCAAATTCCCGAGCACCCGTGCACGATCCCGCTCGCCGCTCGCGCCGAGCGCAATGAGCGGCGCATGCAGGCGCACCTGCCGCGCATCCGGGGCCGCGCTGATCGTCAACTCGAAGGTTTCATGGAAAACCAGCGTGCAGGCGCCCGCGTGCGCCGCCGCGGCAAGATCCAGCCGGGACGCCAGTCCCAGCGCCGCGAGGAGATCGACATAACGCATCGCTTTTCCCGAAAAACCGTTATTCAGATGCCGCCAGCAATGGCAGCGCCGCGTTCCACCGGAAACACTGGTCGACGAAGGAGGCCACCGAGCGCAACGCCTGCTCGGTATCGATCCCGCAAAGAGGCTGTGCCTTCGACAAGGTCACACGGTCCCGTTCGGCGTCGAAGCCGAAATACGCACCATCGGTGGCAACCCCGAACAGGTGAATCTGCATCAATGCCGCGAACACGCGCGCCCGGGCAGCGGCCCCGCCCACGGCTGGCGCGAGCACCGCGTGCAGATGGACGACATCGCGCGCCGCCGCTTCCGTGCCGCCGCGCGGAGCCGGTTCGCGGGCCTCCGGCGCGTCGCTCGCGAATTGCACCATGACGTCCACCGCAGCGTCGAAGCGAATCGTATAGGTCCGGTCGCGATCGTCGTCATGTTCCGGGCGCGCAGTGCCCGTGAGATCCAGCCGCATTTCCAGACTCAGCGCGCCGATCAGCTCGGTGTAGTTCATCCATCCCCTCCGGGAACCCTTCGTTCGTCCCTGCCGATCGAACCGGATCGTGGGTAACCGGAAGGTCGGGCAGAGTTCCATGCGGGCGCCGGACGGGACCGCGACCGCTAGAACCGCAACACGCCGTTGACCGAAATCTGCGTGGCGTTCGCGCGGCCGTCGTCGCGGTGCTGCTTGCCCAGTTCGAGCGTCACGCTGGCGCCGCGCAGTCCCAGCGCGTGGAAATCCGGTGCGCTGACGAAGCGCGTGCCGATACCGTAGTCGGCCGCGTGCACGGCGCCGTGTTCGTATGACTGGGCGTTATGGCGGAACACCGCACCGTACCCTGCGAACGCGTACGGCGCGACGCCGAGCGTGACACCCCGCTCGGACACCTGCCAGGGCGACGATATCTCGCCGCGCGCCACATAGCCGGCGTCACCCAGCAAGGTGCCCCAGTTGAAACTCGACAGACCGTCGGGCGACGCGATGTTGAGCATTTCCGAATAGACGAGCGACTGGTTGAACGCGGTCTGTCCGCGCGCCTTCACGTCGAGCGCGAGATGCGGCGCGAACGTCTGCGTATAGCCCAGACTCAGGTCCAGCTTGCGCAGCGCGTCGGTGGAATTGGCGCGCGAGAGCGTCGTGCCGTTTTCGTAGTCTTCCTCGGCCGAGCGCGCGCCCAGCTTGTCCAGACCCACGGAGAAGGCCACCCTGCCGGTCAGCACGCCGGCGCGGGGCGCGTGCCAGGCGAACGCGTTCGCGAAACGCAGGATGCGCAGGCGGTCGAGCGCCGCGGTATCGTTGCCGGCCAGCCCGAAGCGCTCTTCGGTCGCATCGAAACCGATTTCCTGCGAGGTCATCCAGTCGCGCCCGCCGATATAGTCGGTCCGGTAGTGGATCGACAGGCGTTTGTAGTGGCTGCTGGCCAGCGTGGACAGATCGTCGATCGGCGCGAGGGTGCGGGCGTCGGTGTATTCCAGGTTCAGGCTGGTGCCGGTGAGGCCCAGCGGCAGCACGACGCCGGCGGCCAGCACGCGGTCGCGCGACGTGCTCGAGAAAAAGCCGTCGGAACCGAGCGCCGGATGGCCCGCCGCGCGCAGATAGAAACGCTCGCCATACCCGCTCGGCGAATTGAAGTCGATGCCGGCGTTTACCCAGTCGCGTCCCAGCGACGAGCCATAACCGTTCCCCGCGCCGACAAAGCCCTCGACGGGGCGCGTGACGACGGTCACGGACAGCACCTTCGCATCGGGCGTATCGCCCGGCAGGATGACCGCATGCAGACGCATGCCGGCGGGCTGCTCGGCGAACATCATGCGCTGCTCGATCGCGCCCAGCGTCACGTCGCGATGACCGATCAACGGGTGCAGGGTCGCGGCGATGCGCGTCTGGTTGCGGCCCGAGACGCCGGCGATGTCGATGCGATCGATGTAGGCGCCCACGAGGGTCAACCGCAGCGGCTGGTCGTCCTGGATCTGCCCGGGTGCGAGATCGACGCGCATCAGAACGTACCCCGCCTGCGCGTACGCGGTTTCGAGCGCGCGCGCCGCCGCGTAGACGTCGTTCACGGTCACGGTCCGATCCTGCAGGCGCCGCACCAGCGTATCGTCGGCCGCGCGCAGCGACGGCAGGCCACCCTCAAGCTGTACCTCGCGCAGATGCACGCTGCGCTGCCCTTCGCCCTCGGCCGGCGTCTGCGCCGCGAGCGGCAGACCGTCGACAAGCGGCTGCAAATGCGGTTGGGCGCCGTCCGGCGCGAAGCTTGGCGGCACGACCTGACTGGCGCTCTGCGCCAGGGCGCCGCCCGACGCGGCGAGCAGCAGCGCCGCAGTGACGCTCAGGGTCCGGAGGCGAAAAGGTGCAATGGTCATCTGTTGTCGGCTGAAAGTTCAACAGATGCTAAAGTAGCGCGGACCGGAAAAATCTACGCGTCAAACAACGCCCGTTTACGACGCCATTTCCGAAAATGGGCGTGGCGCGGGATCAGCGGTCGACCGCGGCCATCCGTGCTTCGTTGTAGCGCGCCCCGGCGACGACGTTGGCCGGCAACGCCGCGTCGAGTGCGGCGATCTCGTCGACCGACAAGGTAATCGACGCCGCCGCGACGTTTTCCTCCAGATAGGTGCGGCGCTTGGTACCCGGAATCGGTACGATGTCCGCGCCGCGATGCAGTACCCAGGCCAGCGCGATCTGCCCGGGCTTGACGCCCTTGTGTCGCGCGATCTCGGCGACGACCTGCGCGGCGCGCATGTTGGCATCGTAGTTCTCGCCCTGCAGGCGCGGGTCGTCGTGCCGGAAATCGTCCTTCGGGTAATCTTCCGCGCGCCGTGCCGTACCGGTCAGAAAGCCGCGGCCCAGCGGGCTGAACGGCACCAGGCCGATGCCCAGTTCGCGCAGCACGCCGATCAGGCGCGGTTCGAGGTTCCGCTCCCACAGCGAGTACTCGCTCTGCAGGGCGGTGATCGGAAAGGTGGCGTGCGCGCGGCGGATGTTCGCCTCGCCCGCCTCCGACAATCCCAGAAAACGCACCTTGCCTTCGTGCACCAGGTCCGACATCGCGCCCACCGTGTCCTCGATCGGTACGTCCGGATCGATGCGATGCTGATAGAGCAGGTCGATATGGTCCATGCCCAGGCGCCGCAGCGACCCCTCCACGGCCTGCTTCAGATGCTTCGGACGGCTGTTGACGCCCACCATCTTGCCGTCCTCGATCTTCATCCCGAACTTCGTGGCGACGATGACGCGCTCGCGCTGCCCCTTCAGCGCCCGCCCGAGCAGTTCCTCGTTCGTGTAGGGTCCATAGACCTCGGCGGTGTCGAACAGCGTGACACCGAGATCGAGCGCGCGATGAATCGTCGCGATCGCCTCGGCTTCGTCGGCCGGCCCGTACGACTGGCTCATGCCCATGCAGCCGAGGCCGACCGTCGACACCTCCAGACCTTGTTTTCCCAACAGACGCTTTCCCAGCATGTTTTCGACTCCGGATCGCGGTCCGCGCGCGCAGACCTGTGAAAGTGCATGACATCCTCGATCGATTATCCCCGCATCCCGAAAAGGCCGTCGGCGCCCCGGCAGGCGATCAATGCGATAATCCGGCGCGGACGGCACGCCGTCCCGCCGTTCTTTCTCTTCCCGTTTCCCGTTTCACGTCTGCGCCTTCGGGCGCGCCTGCGAATGAAAGATCTCCGCGTTACGCTCGACCGGCGCCACGAATTCGACGACATCATCGATGCGCGCACGCCGCTCGAATTCGCCGAAGACCACCTGCCGGGCGCGATCAATGCGCCGGTGCTCGGCAACGAAGAGCGCGTCGTCATCGGCACGCTCTACCGCGAGTCGCCGTTCGAGGCCACGCGTCTGGGCGCGGCGATGGTCGCGCGCAATATCGCCCGGCACCTCGATACGCTGTTCGCCGACCGCCCGCGCCAGTGGAAACCGCTGATCTACTGCTGGCGCGGCGGCAAGCGTTCGGGCGCGATGACGACCTGGTTCGATCTGATCGGCTGGCGCGCCCGACAGCTCGAAGGCGGCTACAAAACCTACCGAAGCTGGGTGCGCGACACGCTCGCGGCGCAGCCGGCGGCGTTTCGCTACATCGTTCTGACCGGCCACACGGGCAGCGGCAAGACACGCCTGCTGCAGGCGCTGGCGGCGGCGGGCGCGCAGACGCTCGACCTCGAGGATCTCGCCGCGCACCGGGGTTCGCTGCTCGGCGCGCTGCCCACGCGCGCGCAGCCGTCGCAAAAAGGCTTCGACACGGCGCTGGTCAATGCCTTCGCGCGCTTCGACCCGGCGCGGCCCGTTTTCGTCGAAGCGGAAAGCCGCAAGATCGGCAGCATCACCCTGCCGGATACCTTGCTGCACAGCATCCACGGCGGCGACTGCGTGGCGGTGCACGCCGAGCGCGCCTCGCGGATCGCCTTCCTGTTGCAGGACTATCACCACCTGTTCGATGCGCCGGACGCCCTCAAGGGGCAACTCGCCCGTCTGGTCGGGCTGCACAGCAAGGACACGATCGCGCACTGGCATGCCCTGATCGACCAGGGCGCGCGGGCCGCGTTGTTTGACGCGCTGATCGATCAGCATTATGATCCCGCGTACTCGCGCAGCAGCCACGCGCATTTCAGCGCGCGCGGCGCCGCCCTGCCGTTCCGGTTCGAGCCGAATGCACCCGACAGCGTCACGCAGGCGCAGGATCTGCTGGCCGCGCTACGGTATCCGGCGGCCGGCGATCCGGCGGCCGCCGGCTGAGACGTCCCGCCCCGCACTCCCGCCCACCGACACCGCGCCACCGGCCCCAGCGCCCGCACCGCGGTTTATCCAGAAAATATCGTGAAAGCGCGCCTGAGCCCTCCGCAGCCCGTCGCGACCCCCGTCTGGGGCATCGTGGTCTTCTTCGCCCTCGCCGTCGCCGGGCTCTTCTACGTGAAGTGGTCGCCCTATTACCACCGCGCATTCGTCGCGGCCGGTCAGCATGCGATCGGCAATTCGATCCTGATGGGCAAGGCGAGCGCCGCGCCGCCGGCGTCGCTGCAGGCTGCGCTCGACTATGCCTGGGCGTACGGCAAGGCGATCTGGCAGGCAATGGTGCTGGGGCTGCTGCTCGGCTCGGCCGTGCAGGCGCTGCTGCCGCCGCGCTGGATCGCGAAGACGCTCGGGCGCACCGGTTTCGGCAGCGTTGCCGCCGGCGGCATGCTGTCGCTGCCGGGCATGATGTGCACCTGCTGCGCCGCGCCCGTCGTCGTCGGCCTGCGCCAGCAGCGCGCGTCGGCGGGCGGGGCGATCGCCTTCTGGCTGGGCAACACGGTACTGAACCCGGCGACGCTGGTGTTCATGGGTTTCGTGCTTGGCTGGCACTGGACGGCGTTGCGCCTCGTGCTCGGCGTGCTGATGGTGTTCGGCACCGGTTATCTGGTCAGCCGGCTCGCCACGCCGATCGACGCGGTGGCCGCGCGCGCGCAATTGCACACCGCCGTGACCGCGGCCGAGGGCCAGGCCGCCACCGGCGGCACGTTCGCGCGCTGGATGAGGATCCTCGCGCGCATGACGCTGCGCCTGGTGCCGGAATACCTGGTGCTGGTGCTGTTGCTGGGCGCGGCGCGTGCCTGGCTGTTTCCGCATATCGGTCCGGACATCGGCAACGAAGTGCTGTGGATCGCCGCGCTCGCGGTGGCCGGCATGCTGTTCGTGATCCCGACGGCGGGCGAGGTGCCGATCATCCAGGCCATGCTCTCGCTCGGCATGGCGGCAGGTCCCGCAGGGGCGCTGCTGATGACGCTGCCGCCGATCAGCCTGCCGTCGCTGGTCATGGTCGGACGCTCGTTCCCGACCAAGGTGCTGGCGCTCGTCGTCGTCTCGGTGCTCGCCTTCGGGCTGGCGGGCGGTTTCCTGGCGGTGCTGCTGCGGTTCTGAGGCCCGACGGCCGGGCCGCGAGAGCGCGAAAAGCACCGCCGGCCCTGGCTATCGCGCCGGCGGGTTCCGCGACATAATGGCATCCGGCCCCCGGAGACCCGCCATGTACATCCCGCCCGCCTTCGAAGAAGGCAGCCTGCCGCTCCTGCACCAGACCATCCGCCAGGCGCGCATCGCCCAGTTGGTGACGCACGGCGACGCGGGGCTGGACGCCACGCCCCTGCCGCTGCTGCTGGACGCGAGCGAAGGCCCGCACGGCACGCTGTACGGCCACATCGCCCGCGCCAACCCGCTTTGGCGAACCGCGATCGATGGCGCGGCGCTGGCGATCTTCATGGGTCCGGACGCCTATGTATCGCCCTCGTGGTATCCGAGCAAGCAACGCGACGGCAAGGTCGTACCCACATGGAATTACGTCACGGTGCATGCGCATGGTCCGGTCGAATTCTTCGACGACCCCGACCGGCTGCTCGCGGTGGTCACGCGCCTGACCGAACGGCATGAAGCGGAGCGTGCCGCGCCCTGGGCGGTCGCCGACGCACCGGCGGCATTCGTCAGCGCGCACCTGCGCCACATCGTCGGCATCCGCCTGCCGATCGCGCGGCTCGACGGCAAACGCAAGATGAGCCAGAACCGTAGCGCCGAAGACCGCGCGGGCGTGGCCGCCGGACTCGCCGCCAGCGCCGATCCGGCCGACCGGAACACCGCCGCGCAGATGGCTCCCGCCGCTTCGGCCCCGGCTCCCTTCCCGCCCCCGCCGCTTTCCTGAAAGAGATCGTCATGCGCATCCCGCCCATCCGCGTGCCCGCGGTTCTGCGCGAACTTCCCTGGGCCGATGCCAGCCATGCGGCGCTGGTCAGCGCCGCACCCGCCGTCCTGGCCGTGCTGGTCGGCGAGCCGCGCCTCGGCTGGTCCGCGATCGCCGCTTTCTGGGCCTGCTTCGCCGACCCGGGCGGACCGCTCGCGCAGCGGCTGCGCGCGATGTGCTGGGTCGCGGCGGTGGGCGCTTTGTTCTGTTTTCTCGCCAGCGCGTCGAAGGACACGCTGTGGCTGCTGTTGCCGCTGACCTTCGTCTGCTGCACCGCGGCCAGCTTCGCGCAGCTCTGGGGGCCGGCGGCCGCGATCATCGGCACGCTGGTCTCGGCGGGTTTCGTGGTGTCGACCGAACTGCCGACACCGACCCTGGGCGCGAGCGCCGCCTATGCGGCGTTCTTCATCGGCGGCGGACTCTGGTCGATCGTCATGACCGCGCTGGTCTGGCGGCGGCGTCCGTGGCGCCACGCCGCGGCGGCGGTGGCGCAGTGCTATGCCGGCATCGGCGAATACACGGCGGCGATCTGCCTGCTGTACCGGCCGGAGCGCCCCGCGCAGCCCGGCGCGCGCGCGCGCTGGCACGAAGTCAGCACCGCGCACCGCAAGGCATTGCGCGCGCAGATCGAAACCGCGCGGCAGCGCGTGTCCGAAGTGCTGGGCAGCCGGCCCTCGCGGATGCGCCGCGGACAGCAGTTGCTGGCGCTGCTCGACGCCGCCGAACGCGCGTTCGTCGTGCTGGTCGCGCTGGCGGATACGATGGCGTCGCTGAGCGCCGCGGATCACCCCGCGACCGCCGACGCCGCCGATGCCCTCGCGCGCCGCACCAATGCCGACGTACTGCGCGTGATGCGCCGTTTCGCGCACGGCTGCCGGGTCACCTCGCAGATTTCGAACGTGGCGGCCCCGGCGCAGCGACAGGCCCTGCAGAATGCGCTCGCACGCACCGAGCAGGCGGTGCGGCAGGCACACGCGCGTACGTCGGCGCCGGACAACCCCACCGCCGCGACGCTGCTGCCACTGCTCGATCGCCTGTTCAGCGCCGGTACCGACGCCGTCTCGGCCCTGCTCAGCGATGCGCCCGAGACCGTCGAGCACGGCGCCGCCGCCACGCCCACGCAGACGACGTCCGCGCCGCCGGGGCCCTCCGCACTGAGCCATCTGCGGCGCAATCTGGATCTGCGTTCCAGCATCACGCGGCACGCGATCCGCGTCGGCGTCGCGGCCACGGTCTCGGTGGCGCTGTGCAAGTGGTGGCACATCAATCACGGCTACTGGATGTCGCTGACGGTGGTTTTCATCCTGCAGCCCTATCTCGCGTCCACCTGGCAGCGCACCGCCGAGCGCATCGTCGGCAGCGTGGCGGGCGCGATCGGCGCCTCGCTGATCGGCATCCTGCTGCCCTCGCCGCTGGCGGTCGCCGTGGCCGTGGTACCGATCGCGCTGGGCACCTTTCTGGGCCGCACGGTCCATTACGCGGTCTTCACCTTTTTCCTGACCCTGCAATTCGTGCTGGTGGCCGAGATCCAGCAGCCCGCCGCGCATGAATTCACGCTCGCCGCGCTGCGTGGCATGAACAGCATCTACGGCGGCGTGCTGGGCCTGCTGATCGGCATGCTGCTGTGGCCGGAACGGGCGAACGAACGGCTCGCCGCCGTGCTGTCGGAAGCGGTCGAGCGCCATGCCCGTTACGTGCTGGCGGTGTTGCGGGCGACGCAGGCGGGCGACGCCCCCGGCGTGGCGCCGGGCACCTTGCGCCGGGAAGCCTGCCTGTCGGCGGACAACGCGCAGGTCGTCCTGCACAGCCTGATGCGCAGTCCCCTGCATCGTCAGGCACGCGCGCATGCGGTGGGCGATCTGATCGCCGCGCTGCGCGGCATGACCGCCGCGGCGACGGTGCTGGAGTTGCAGCCGCTGACATCCGCCGACGACCGCGAGGCCGCGCCGCGCGGCAAGCCCGAGGGCCCGGCGGACGGTACGCTGAACGCCGCACCGGACGATGCACCGGACGACGAACGGCGCGGCGCGGCGGCGGTGAAACGCTACGCCGACCGCCTCGACGCGGCGCTGCGCCATGTCGTCGTGCGCATTCGCCAGGACGCCGCGCGCGACGCCGTGCCGACGTCGGGCGGCGGGGACGCCCCTTTGCCCTCCCCCGAGGAACCGTCCCCGCAGTGGCTGCGCCCCGCCGATCCGCGTTTCCTGGCCTTGCAGCGCATCGCCGCGCTCGGGCAGGCCATCGGCCGCTTCCCCGATCGCGCGCAACTCGCCACCCGGTCCTGAGTCGCCACCGGCGCCGGACCGCCGGACCGCCGGACCGCCGGACCGCCGGATCGCCGGATCGCCGGACCGCGGTCTGTCGCACGAAAGAGACAGGAAAGCGGCACGAAACGTGCGCGATGGCGCCACGCGGATCGCGTGTGCGTCATCCCCGGCATGGGCCGCGAAATGAACAGGCTGGCGAAGGCTATACTGCCACGACGCTTTTCCAAAACTACAGGCATTCCCCATGGACTACAGTGCATTCACCGAAATACTCGCGCGCGAGGGATTCTCCGAGGTCGTGCTGGTCGAACGGCAGGCCGACGGACATCTCGACTCCCATGCACACCCGTTCGAGGCCAAGGCCCTCGTGCTCGAGGGCGACTTGCGCATTCGCGAGGAAAACGCCGAGACGCGGACCTATCTGACCGGCGAGGTCTTTCACCTCCCGGCCAACCGGGCGCACGAAGAGTGGTACGGCGCGAGCGGCGTGCGCTACCTGGTCGGCAGGAAATAGCGGCGCGCCCGCGCGGGCGCGAGGATCAGTGCAGGATGTCCTGCAGCCGATAATAGGCGCCGATCAGCGGCAGGAAATACTGCCGCCCGGCCTGCAGCGGAATTTCCCGCCATGCCATGCCCACCCATGGCGCCACGTCTTCCAGATCCCGCGCCTTTCCAGCGATCAGCGTCGCCATCACCTGCCCCATATGCGTGGCCATGTGGGTCCCGTGTCCGCTATACCCCATCGAGTAGTACAGGCCGTCGTGCACGCCGGCACGCGGCAGCCGGTCGACCGTCACGTCGATCAGGCCGCCCCAGCAATAATCGATCGCGACATCGCGCAGCGCCGGAAACGTCTGGCCGAGCGTTTCGCGCAGGATGCGCCCGCTTTTCTCGTCGCTCTTCGGATTGGACATCGCGAACTGCGCGCGGCCGCCGAAGATCAGCCGGTTGTCCGGCGTCGTCCGAAAATAATTGCCGATGTTCTTGGTGGTCACGTACGCGCGCCGGTGCGGCAACAGCGCATCGAGCACCGGCTGGTCGATCGGCGCGGTCGCCAGCACGAAGCTGCCCACCGGCGCCATGCGCCGCTCGAAGAATTTGAACGGCCCCATCTGCGAACTGCCGGTGGCAACCAGCACCTTGTCCGCACGGATGACGCCGCGCGTCGACGTTACTTCGTACGCGTCGCCTTGCAGGCGTTTCAGGCCGGTCACCGCGGCGTGCTCGTAGATCCGCGCGCCGCGCCGCGCCGCCGCTTCCGCCATGCCGACGCCGAAGCGTCCCATATGCATCTGCGCGCCGCGCGTCGACAATAGACCGCCGTGGTAGCGGTCGCTGCCCACTTCGTCGCGGATCCGCTCCGGCGCCACCAGCGCGACATCCTGATCCACATGCTTCGCCAGAATCTCGTAGGCGCGTGCCAGCTTCGCGAAATGTTCGGGCTTGGCGGCCAGCTTCAGCTTGCCGGGACGCATGAAATCGCAATCGATCCCCTCCTCGGCGATCAATGCCTCCACCGTATCGACCGCCTGCACGAAGGACTGGTAGAACGCGCGGGCGCGCGCCAGGCCGAACTGCGCCATCAACGCACCGAAATCCTGCGCCGTGCCGGTATTGCAGTGCCCGCCATTGCGTCCCGATGCCTGGCCCACCACGCGATCGGCATCGAGCACCACCACCGAGGCACCCGTGCGCGCCAGCGTCAGCGCGGCCGACAGGCCGGTGAAACCGGCACCGATGACGACCACGTCCGCGCGGCCCTCGACCGGCCCCGGGTTGCCACCGCCGAAGACCGGCGCGCTATCGAGCCAATACGGCTGGAGTTTCATGATTGGACTCTCGATCGGACGGTTTCGGCGCTATCGACATCGGCCTGCGCCAGTTGCGGGTACTGACGCAGCACCTCGCGATACAGATCATCCACCACCGCCGCGCCCGGCGCCAGCGTCCCCGCGGCCTCGCGCGCATCCAGCGCGTCGAAGATCCTGTGCTTGAGGAAGTGCCGCCATACCACCGGGGACCCGGCGAGGATCGTCGTCAGCACCTGGTAGCGCTCGCGCGTCCATTTCGCTTCATACGCGTCGCGTTCCGCGCCGTACGCGAAATGCGGCAGCGTCTCGCGCTCGGCGGCCTGCTTCATCCGCGCGCGCAGCGTCGCGGTTTCGGCCTCATTCACACCGTCCGCGCCGAGCACCACGCCGTACAGCACGCGCGCCTGTTCGAGCGTCACATAGCCGCGACGCACGTCCTCGACGACCTTGCCGGTTTCCCGTTCGTGCGGATGCCCGTAGCCCCCGCCGCCGCAGCCTTCGAGCCGCACCGTGTCGCCCGGATCGCAGATCACCAGATCGGTCACGCCCAGGTTCTCCTCCTTGTCGGTGCCGGCGTTGCGGGTAAAGCGCGACACTGCCCCGGCCTTGCCGCCCAGCACGCCCCAGGACGCGAAGCGCGAGCGGTCGCGGTTGCGTGCCGTCACGAGCGTGCCCGGCGAGAACACGCGGAATTCCATGACCGTGCCCAGGCCGCCACGGTACTTGCCCGCGCCGGCGCTGCCCGGCACCACGCCGTACTGAGTGATGCGGATCGGCACCTCCGCCTCGTTGATCTCGACCGGCGTATTGCGCAGGAAGGCCACGTTCGCGCCGGACGCGTCGGAACCGTCCGCCGACGCCATGCCGCCCGCGCCGCCGCCCACCGGGCCGATCGAGGCGATGATGCTGCGCCCCCCGCGGTCCACGGTCCTGACGTTGAGGATCGACATGCCGCCCGCCGGGCAGGCCGGGAGACGATCCGGGCAGGCCATCGAGAACGCGCCGAACGTGACGTACTGCGCGACCTTCGCCGTCAGGCTGCGCATGCCCACCGCCGCGGGCGGCACGCAGTTCATGATCGTACCCTCCGGCAGGATGCAGCGCGCGACCTGCAGCATGCCGGCATTCAACAGCAGGTCCGGGTTCAGCGAGTAAAGGATGTAGTTCAGGCCGACCAGCGCCAGCACGTGCCGCTCCCTGCCGCCGGTGGGCATGTTCAGCGACGAATTGAGCTGCGGATCGCTGCCGGTGAAATCGAAAACCAGCGAGTCGTCGTCGATCTTCAGGGTCAGCGCCACGCGCAGCGGCTTGCCGTTGACCGAATCCTCGTCCGCGTATTCGGCGAAGAAGTATTCGCCGTCGGGCATGCCGCGCACGATGGTGCGCGCCTGCTCTTCCGAGTATTCGAGCAGCGCGTCCATGCCGGCCTTGAACTGCGCGACGCCGAAGCGCTCGATGATTTCGAGAACGCGGCGCTCGCCGGTCATCAACATCGCGATCTGCGCCTTCAGATCGCCCCGGTTCTGCTCGGGCGCGCGCACGTTGATCGCCATGTGTTCCAGCAGCGCCTCGTCGAGCACGCCCGCGCGCACGATTTTCGTCGGCGCGAAACGGATGCCTTCCTGGTAGATCTCGGTCAGCGTGCGCGACAGCGAGGCCGGCACCGCGCCGCCCATGTCGGTGTTGTGGATGTGGCCGCCCACGTAGCAGACGATCTCGCCCCCATGGAACACCGGCTTCCACATCACCACATCGGGCGTGTGCGTGGCCACGTAACCGCTATACGCGTCGTTGGTCATGCAGATGTCGCCTGGCGCGTAGTCGTCGATCATGTCGATGACCGCGCCGAAGTCGAGTCCCGGGTACCAGGTCGCGCCCAGCGTCTTCGGCGAGGCGAAGGTCAGCCCGCGCGCGTTCATCAGCGTGCAGGAAAAGTCCTCGGTTTCCTTGACGAAGGCCGAGTGCGCGGTGCGTACCAACGTGTAGGCCATGCTCTCGGCGGCGGCCACGCAGTAATTCGCGAAGATCTGCAATACGGTTCGATCGAAAGTCATCTGGCTTTCCTGAAATCGCGCATCGATCATTCGGCGGCGGCCTGCACGGCTTCGAGCAGAAGATTGCCGTAGCGGTCGACGACGCCGTCGAAACCGGGCAGCACGCAGGTGGTGGTGTCGTCCTGCGCGACGATCGCCGGTCCGGAAAAACGGTGTCCGGCCAGCAGCGCGGCGCGCCGATACAACGGCACCTCGCGCCATGCGCCGTCGAGAAAGGACCGCACCATCGATTCCGCCTGCGGAGCGCCCACGCCCTGCGCGATCGCCGGCAGTTCCGGCTTGGGCGTGACCGACGTGATCACCAGCCGCAGCGACACGATCTGGATCGCGGACGTGCCGTCGCTGTGCCCGAACAGGCGCTCGTGCTCGCGATGAAAGGCCGCGCCGATCGCCGCGATGTCGCCGGTCTTGATCGCCTCGACCGACAAGGGCGTATCGATCTCGAAGGACTGCCCGCGGTACCGCATGTCCGCCGATACCACCCGTTCGGCGTTCGCGTCGGAGCCCGTTTCCTGGATGATCCAGGCGCGCGCGTCGGCGTCGAGGATGTCCAGATCGCACGCCAGACGATCGAGCGCGGCGCTGTCCAGTGGATAATACGTGGTGCGTACGAAATCGTTCTTGGTGTCCGCGATCAGTCCGCCCAGCGCGCTGAGCACGCCCGGCGTCGTCGGGATCAGTAGCCGGTGCATGTTCAGCGCGCGCGCGAGAAAGCACCCGAGCATCGGGCCCGCGCCGCCGAAGGGCATGAGCGAGAAAGTGCGCGGATCGATGCCGAAACGCGAGCTCAGCCGGCTGACCCCCGCGTACATGCCGGAGATGGACACATCGACGATCGCCGTCGCGGTCTTGTAGACGTCCAGTCCGAGTTGCCGCGCGAGCGGTTCGATCGCGCGCCGCGACGCTTCGGCGTCCACCTGCACCGCGTCGTACCCGAGCGCCGCGCGGCCCAGCACGCCGATCACGGCGAAGGCGTCGGTGATCGTCGGCCGGGTCCCGCCCCGGCCGTAGCAGACCGGCCCCGGGTTCGAGCCGGCGCTTTCCGGGCCGACCTTCAGCACGCCGAAGTCGTCGACCCAGGCGATCGACCCGCCGCCGTCGCCGATCGACGACACCGACACCGACGGGATGTGGATCTGGAAGTCGCCGATGTATTCGCCGCTCGCGTATTGCGGCTTGCCGTCGATGATCAGCGCGACGTCGGCGGTGGTGCCGCCGATGTCGAGACTCATGCAGTGGGAGATCTCCGACATCTGCGCCAGATACGCCGCGCCGATCACGCCCGAGGCCGTACCCGAGAGAATCATCTGCACGCAGTTGTGCTTGCCGTTCTCGGCGCGCATCACCCCGCCGTTCGACTTCGTGACCTTCAGGTCCGCCGTCACGCCGCTTTTCGCGAGCGCGCCCTGCAACTGCGTCAGGTAATGCGAGACGATCGGTTGCACATAGCCGCCGATCGTCGCCGTGACGGTGCGCTCGTATTCTCGGATGATCGGCCAGATCTCGTGCGAGCAGGACACGAACAGGCCGGGCACCGCGCGTTCGATGATCGCTTTCACCTGCTGCTCGTGGACCGGGTTGCGGTACGAATGCAGCAGCGACACCACCACGCCCTCGCAGCCCTCCGCCTGCATGCCGCGCACCGCGTCGAGCACGCTGGCCGCGTCGACCGGCGTCTCCTCGGTGCCGTCGGCCGCCAGCCGTTCGACGACGCCGAACACGCGGTCGCGCGGGACCAGCGGCGGCGGCCGGTTCGACATCAGGTGGTACATGTCGGGAATCTTCAACCGGGCGATGTCGAGCACGTCCTCGAAATTCTTCGTGGTCACCAGACCGAGCTTCAGGCCCTTGCGCTGCACCACCGCGTTCACGCCGACGGTCGTGCCGTGCGTGAAATACACGACGTCGTGTGGATCGATGCCGTAATGCGCCTTCAGGCCCTGCATGCCGTCGATCACCTCGCTGCCCGGGCTGTCCGGACGCGAGAAGACCTTCAGGGTAAGGATCGTGCGCGTGTCGTCGTCGAGTACGGCGAAATCGGTGAACGAGCCGCCGATGTCGACTCCAATTCTCAAGCCCATTGCTTGTCCTTCCGACGTCGGCCTCGGCCGCCACCGCGCCGCGCCGGTCGATCATTCACAAACCGAAAGATTCGTGCCACAATGCGGCACGCCATTCCATATTTACTCGATGCGAAAGTAGCACGTGAATTTTCACGCCGCAAGTGAGGAAATTCGCATGTCGTGGAACGCACTCAGGCAGAAGCATGCAGCCCCCGGATACGCCACCGCGCACCTCCGTCGACATACCAACCCGGGAACAAGCCCGAGATGACGCAGAGTCCGCGCAGGCATCGCGCATCGCGGTCATCTGGAGAAGGGGACATTGAAAAGTCTTTTGAAAAGCCTCGAAGTGCTCGAGGCCGTCGCGCAACACCAGCCGGTCGCCGTCGGCGTGCTGTCGCGCCTGCTGGGCATGCCGAAATCGAGCGTGCAGCGCGTGCTGCTGACCTTCCACGAAGCAGGATGGCTGCGTCAGACGAAAGGCGACATCACCCGCTGGGAAGTCAGCGCGCGCATCCTCGGCATCCGTCCCACCGCCCTGCACGGCAATGCGCTCTATGCCGCGGCGCGCGAGCCCATGCGGCGCCTGCGCGACGCCACCGGCGAAACGGTGCACCTGTCGATTCCGGACAGCACGAATTCCGTCGTCCTGATCGATCGCGTGGACTGTCACAACAATGTCCGGACCTACAGCCCGATCGGCGATGTCTCGCCCTATCACGCGACGGCCAACGGGCTCGCCGTGCTGGCCTATCTGCCGCAGGGGGAGATCGATGAAATCCTCGCACGCGATCTGTCGAAATTCACCGACACCACGCTCAGCGAGGCGGCGGCGGTACGCGAGGAATTGACGCGGATTCGCGAACGCGGCTATTCATTGAACCTGTCGCAATATCGACCGGCGGTTTGCGCGATCGGCGCGCCGATTCTCGATTCGAACACGCTGCCGGTCGGCAGCATCTGCATCTCGATGCCGGAGTCGCGCTACGACCCCGCGCGGCAGGAGGAATGGGGAACGGCGGTGCGCCAGGCCGCCCGCGAGATCGGCGCGAGTCAGAACGACAGCGCCTGACGTTCTCTTACGTGGCGCGCACCGTCGATGCGAGCAGCGTTTCGATATGCACCGGCAGGTCGCGCACCCGCACGCCCGTGGCGTGATGCACCGCCGACGTCATCGCGGCCGCGAATCCCGCCAAACCGATCTCGCCGATGCCCCGCGCCCCCAGCTCATTGAGCGCGAAATCCGGATGGTCGAGGAACGTCACGTCGATGTCCGGCGTATCGGCATTGCTCGAGACGATGTAGTCCGCGAGATTGCTGTTGATCGGCGCGCCGTTGCGTGGGTCGTACTGGGTGCGCTCGAACAGCGCCATACCCACGCCCATCATGATCGCGCCCTCGATCTGGTTCGCGCCGGTGCGGGTGTTGATGACCTTGCCGCCGTCGATGACGGTGACCACGCGCTTGACCCGTAGACGGGCGATCGCCGGCTGCCAGCTCACCTCGACGAAATGCGCGCCGTACGAGTGGATCGACAGCTTCTTCGCATCCGGATCCGAATCGCTCGCGCCGGACTTGCCCATGCCGGTCACGTGATTGAAACGCGCCGCGCGCAACACGTCCTCGAACGGCATGCCGCTGGCCGCGGCCTGCGCCTTCAGGTGCACCCGGCCATCGGTCAGCGCCAGCATGTCGGGCTTCGTGTCCATGAAGGGCGTGCCTTGGGCGGTACTGGCCACCGTCAGCATCTGCTTCACGGCATCGCGCGCCGCCTCGGACACCGCCGGCACCAGCGACGCGGTCGCCATCGAACCGCCCGACATCGGGCCCGGCGGCAAGCGTGTATCGCCGATCGACACGACCACCTTGGACAGCGGCACCCCCGCCTGCTTCGCCGCCATCTGCGCCAGCACCGTGTAGGTGCCGGTACCGATATCCTGGGTGCCGCTCGACACCCGCAGGGTGCCGTCGGTGTTGAATTCGACTGCCGCCTGCGCCGGCACCCGCGAGGCCTTCCACGAGCAGGACGCGACGCCCCACCCCAGCACCTCGCCATCCTTTTGCATCGATCCCACGCGCGGATCGCGCTTCGACCAGCCAAACTTGTCCGCGCCCACCTGCAAGGCCTCGACCAGATGACGCGACGAAAACGGCACGTTCAGGCTTTCGTCGATTTTCGGCTCGTTGCGCACGCGCAATTCGACCGGGTCCATTTTCAGCAGTATCGCCAGTTCGTCCATCGCCGATTCCGTCGCGAACAGACCCGGCACCGCGCCCGGGCCGCGCATCGAGGTATCCGGCGCGATATTGCGGCGCGCGCTGGCCGAGGTGACCTTCAGGTTCGACGTGCTGTACAGATAAGGCGTGGCTTCGCCGCAATCTTCCTTGCGCTTGTCCAGGATCGGCGCGTGGGAGATATAGTCCTGCTGCAACGACATCAGCTTCCCGTCCGCGGTGGCGCTCACGCGCATGCGCTGCTGCGTGTTCGGACGATGGCCCACGGTCTGGAACATCATCTGGCGGCTGACCACCAGCTTGATCGGGCGCTTGAGCTTGCGCGCGGCGCCCGCCGCGAGAATCGAATGGGTCCACGGCCAGAGCTTGCCGCCGAAACCGCCACCCAGGTATTCCGTGACGATGCGCACCTGTTCGTCGTCCACGCCCAGCATCTGCGCCATCGCCGAACGGTGATTCATGATGGCCTGGGTGGATTCGTACAGCGTGAAGCGCCCCTCGTCGAAGGTCGCGACGCTCGCGTGCAGTTCGATCGGATTGTGCGTTTCCACCGGCGTGGTGTACGTGGCATCCAGCCGCACCGGCGCCGCCGCGAAGGCAGCCTCGGTATCGCCGCGTTCGCTCTCGACCTCGGGCTTCGCGTCGGGCGACATCTGCATCGCCACGTTCGGCGTTTCCTCGCGATACGTCGCCTGCACGGCGGCGGCCGCGGCGCTGGCCTGCTCGAAGGTGTCCGCCACCACCAGCGCGATGTACTGCCCGTAATAGCGAATCGTATTGTCGTCGAGCGGCGGACGCGTCTCGTCGATCTTGATCTTGGTCGCCTTGTTGACACGGTAAAAGCGCCCGATGTTCTCGTGCGTCAGCACCGCGCGCACGCCCGGCATTTTCCCGGCATCCGCCGTGTTGAGGCCGGTCAACGTGCCCTTGGCGATCGTCGACGCCACCGGCACCGCGATCAGCATGCCCGGCAGGCGGCGGTCCGACGTATAGTGCGCGCCGCCGCTGCATTTCAGCGGGCCGTCCACGCGCGAGTGCGCGCCGCCGATGACGGCGTTCACATCCTGGTCGGGATTTTTCATGGTTCGTGTTCTCTGCTTGTCTATGGGGGGGAGCGCGCGCGGCGCTCAGGCCGTCACGGTGCGCAGCGCCTGCATCAGGCAGCGCTTCGCGAGCTCGACCTTGAAACCGTTTTCGCTCTGCGGACGCGCGCCCGCCAGCGCGGCATCGGCCGCGGCCGTGAAACTCGCTTCGTCCGGCGCGGCGCCCACGAGCGCGCGTTCGGCCGCCGTCGAGCGCCATGGCTTCGCGCCCACACCGCCCAGCGCGACGCGCGCGTGCCGGATCCGGCCCCCTTCCACCGCAACGACCACCGCCGCCGACGACAACGCGAACTCGTACGACGCCCGGTCGCGCAGCTTCAGATAGGTCGAACGCGCGCCCGTCACCGGTGCCGGCAGCACCACGTGCGTGATCAGGTCGCCGGGCTGCAACACGGTTTCCCGCTCCGGCGTATTGCCCGGCAGCAGATAGAAGTCGTCGATCGCAATCTGTTTTTCGCCGCCGGTACCCTGGATCACGATGGTCGCGCCCAGTGCGGTCAAGGCGACGTTCATGTCGGACGGATTGGACGCGATGCAGTGATCGCTCGTGCCGAGGATCGCCAGCATCCGGTTCGCCCCGCCGATCGCCGCGCAGCCCGACCCCGGCTGACGCTTGTTGCACGCCATCGCCGTATCGCGGAAATACATGCAGCGGGTACGCTGCAGCAGATTGCCGCTGGTCGTCGCCATGTTGCGCAATTGCGCCGACGCGCCCGACAGCAGCGCCAGCGACAGCACCGGATAGTCGTGCTTGACCGTCTTGTCCTGGGCGAGGTCGGCGTTGCGCACCAGCGCGCCGATGCGCAGCGTGCCGTCCGCGTGGCGCTCGATCTTGTCGAAGCCCAGCCGGTTGATGTCCACGACCTGCGTGGGTTGCTCGACGTCGAGCTTCATCAGATCGGTCAGCGTCGTGCCGCCGGCCATGAAACGCACCTTCGCGCCCTGCTGGGCGGTGGGCGAGGCGGCCGCCGCCGCGATCGCCTGGGCGGGGTCGGAAGCACGCATGTATTGAAAAGTCTGCATGTCGGTCTCCTCAGCCCTTGCGCACGAACTGAATCGCGGCAACGATGTTCTTGTACGCGCCGCAGCGGCACAGATTGCCGCTCATCGACTCTTTTACATCGGCGTCGGCATGGCCGCACGGCTCGTGCACCAGCGCCGCCGCGGACATGATCTGACCGGACGTACAGTAGCCGCACTGATAGCCGTCGTGGTCGATGAAGGCCTGCTGCATCGGGTGCAGATTGCCGGGCTGGCCGAGACCCTCGATCGTCGTGACCGCGTCGCCCTCGTGCATCACCGCGAAGCTCATGCAGGAATTCACCCGGCGCCCGTTGACATGGACGGTGCAGGCGCCGCACTGGCCATGGTCGCAGCCTTTCTTGGTGCCGGTCAGCGCCAGGGTCTCGCGCAGCGCATCGAGCAGGCTGGTGCGCACATCCACCTGCACCGATACCTGCCGGCCATTGACGGTGAACTGTACCGGTACGCTGCCTTCGGCGACGGGCGCGGGGGCGGCGGTGATGGCCGGCGCTTCATGAGGCAACGGCGGCGCGGTGGGCGCGTCGGCGCCGCGGGCCAGACCGGAGACGGAGACCCCGCTCACACCCGCCCAGGTCAGAAAGGAGCGCCGGTTCAGGCGCACGCCCGCCGAGTCGTCGTCGCGCTCGGCCGTGGAAGTGGTGTCGTTCGACATTTTTGTCCTGTGGGAAAGAGAAGATGGCCCGTTCTGGCGCGGGCTCGATCCGTAAGAAGACGCAAGAATCATTCCGAAACCGTGCTTTCCAAAAAAAATCTCGCCACGCAGGCGTGATAGGCTCTTGCGCGCGACCGGAGGACGGCTCATTCGAGAGAAAGCGTCCAGCGGGCGCGATGACCGACAACCCCCGCAGGCCCGTCATGACCCTCGACTTTTTCCTTCGCCTGATCGCCGCCTTCGGCTGCGGCATCGTCATCGGCCTGGAGCGCCAGTGGCGCCAGCGCACCGCCGGCTTGCGCACCGTCACGCTCGTGACCAGCGGCGCCTGTCTGTTCGTGACGCTGGGCGTGCTGACCGGCAACGGCGTCGCGGGCGTTACCCAGATCGCCGCCTACGTGGTCTCGGGCGTCGGCTTCCTGGGCGGGGGCGTGATCATGCGCGAGAAAGGCACGATCCAGGGCATCAACACCGCCGCGACGCTCTGGTGTTCCGCGGCCGTCGGGGTGCTGTGCGGCGCCGGCCACTACGGCCCGGCACTGGGCGGCACCCTGGTCGTGCTGCTGACCAACACGCTGTTGCGCAGCGTCAGCCACATCATCAACGCGTCGCCGGTTTCGACCGCCGACCTGGTCCGCTCCTATGTGCTGACGGTGATCTGCCGGGAAGAAGACGAAATTCACATGCGCGCGCTGCTGTCGAACGCGATGTCGTCTTCGCCGCTGTCGTTCCAGTCGCTGACCAGCAAGGATGCGGACGAAGCGCGCGAACGCGTCGAAGTGCAGGCGGTCGTCGCGCTGCATCCGAAGGACCAGCCGAAGCTGGAGCGCCTGGCGAGCCGCATCAGCATGGAGAAAGGGGTGTCGAGCGTGGGGTGGGAGGGATTGAAGACGGAGCCGGCGGTGGAGTGAAAGCGGCACTGCGCTTTTCCGGGCAGCAACTGTTGAAACGCTGGCGCCCTGTCCAGGGCCGCGAGCTTATCGATCGCTGCCATCCTGTTCATATCGACTTCTTCGGTTTCATATGAAGACAAGTACAATCATGCCCTGACAAAAGATAGGGTTGATGTGCACTTATGGGGCGTATCCGACATCTCCCCCATTGCACCGCATGAAAATAAAAAACCCCATAGCCTCAAAGGGTTATGGGGTTCATCGGCTTCCCGGCGCCTGATACGCCCTAGAACGGAATGTCGTCATCCATTTCGTCGAACCCGCCACTCGACCGGCCCGCGCCGCCGCCGTTACCGGCATTCCCGCCGCCGTTGCCACCACCATTTCCGCCGCCGGCCGGCGCACGCGATGCGCCGCCGCTGCGACCGCCGCCGCTGTTCTCGCGCTGCTGGTAACCACCGCCGCCACCGCCGCCACCGCTGCTTTCGCGCTGATAGCCGCCTTCATCGCCGCCGCCCATGCCGCCACCGCCGCCACCCGCGCCGCCGCGGCCGCCCAACATCTGCATCTGCTCGCCGACGATCTCGGTCGAATATTTTTCCTGCCCGGACTGATCGGTCCACTTGCGCGTGCGGATCCGCCCCTCGACATACACCGAGGAGCCCTTCTTCAGGTATTCGCCGGCGACCTCGGCCAGACGGCCGAAGAACGACACCCGGTGCCATTCGGTGGATTCCTTCATCTCACCGCTGGCCTTGTCCTTGTAGCGGTCCGTCGTCGCGAGACGCAGATTGGTCACGGCATCCCCGCTCGGGAGGTACCGCGTTTCGGGATCGGCGCCGAGGTTGCCGACGAGAATCACTTTGTTGACCGATGCCATGGTGGCTCCTGTAGATTCGGTTCTGCTTCGATTTCTGCGCTTCTGCCCCGCGTCCGCCGCATGTCACCGCGGCGCCCACGTCCACGCCGGGGCAACCGGGACGCTCCGGCGCGGCATCAGACAGGCTGGCGGACCGGCGGCGCCTTCATCCGGCTCGCGATTATAAGCCAGACGAAAACCAGCGCCGACGCGCCGTAAAACACCGCGTGCGGGCCGCTCGTCTTCGACAGCCAGCCGCCGATCGCTCCGCCGGAGAACAGGCCCAGCGCCTGCAAGGTGTTGTAGACCCCCATCGCGGCGCCCTTGCGGGGCCCGGGCGAGAGTTTGGACACCATCGACGGCTGCGACGCCTCCAGCACGTTGAAGCCGGTGAAATACACCAGCAGCACGAGCGCGATAACCCATAGCATACCGGGCAACGCGGCCAGCGCAAGCTGGCCGATCAGCACCAGGGCAATGGCGCCGAGCATGACGCCTTTCATCCTGCCGCGCTTCTCCGCGACGATGATCGCCGGCACCATCAGCACGAAGGACAGGCCCATCACCGGCAGGTAAACCCGCCAGTGCGAGGCGACCGGCAGCCCGGCCAGTTCCAGCATGTGCGGCAGCACCACGAACAGCGCGGTCTGCGTGGCGTGCAGCGCATAGACGCCGAAATTCATGCGCAGCAGTTCCGGATTGTGCAGGACCTCGGAGAACGGCGAGCGCACCACCGGCGGCCCGGTGGGCGCGTCGGGCACGACCCAGATGACCACGGCGATGGCCAGCACCGCCAGCACGCCGATCGCCGAGAACAGCCCGCTCATGCCGATCCACCGAAACACCACGGGCGCAAGGATGATCGCCACGCCGAACGAGACGCCGATGCTGCCGCCCACCATCGCCATCGCCTTGGTCCGGTTGCCCTCGGTGGTCAGATCGGCGATGAAGGCGGTGATGGCCGAGGAAATCGCGCCGGCGCCCTGAATCGCGCGGCCGATGATGATCCAGGTCATGTCGTGCGCGAGCGCGGCGATGGCGCTGCCCAGCGCGAACACGACAAGGCCGGCGATGATCACCGGTTTGCGGCCGATCCGGTCGGACAACCAGCCGTAGGGAATATAGAACAGCGACTGCGTCAGACCGTAGATGCCGATCGCCAGACCGACCGCCGCGGCGTTGTCGCCGCCGGGAATGGTCTTCGCATAGATCGAGAAGACCGGCATGATCATGAACAGGCCGAGCATGCGCAGCGCGAAGATGGCCGCCAGCGACAACGTCGCGCGCAGCTCCAGCCCGCTCATGCGCGACGAGGAAGCGTGAGAGTGTGACATCGAATTCCGCAATGATATCGGGGCGAGATGCCGGCCGGCCGCGTGTTCACGCTCCGTGCCGGCACGCCGGGCGGGTTGGCGCCTGGCTGACGCCCGAAGGCTGCGCGCCGGCAGCGGTTCCGTCAGGCGGGCAGGCCGTTGGCAACCCGGTCGGCAACCCGACTGGTGCGGGGTCCCGAAACGGGACCCGTTCACGCGCACCGGGCCGGGACCCCGCGCCACGCCCACCGCGCTAGTCCGATCCCTTGGTATCGCACGGTGGAAAAGCCGCTATGTTAGCAGGTTTATCCCTTTCGAGACTCCGCGATACCGCTCAAGGCGCCTGGTTGGTGGAGGGACTGAACAGCACCTTCAGCTTGCCGTCGTAATACCCCGCCTGCTTGTCTTTTTGCTTGAATGCGGGTGTATGCAAATGAAGAGACCATGGAACGCAGACCACCGGACCGGTCACGCCGGGCAGAGCCACCTGCCGGACCTGCGCGCCTGGCGAAACGGTGAAATCGTGCGCCGCTCCCGAGGCAAGCGGAAGTTCGGGTGCGGACGGATCACCGGGACTCGACGCGAACACTTGGTAAGTAATTTTCGAACGGTCGCCGGCGCCGAGGTTTCCTGGATTTCGCGCGGTGACGAAAAAGTCGCCGTCATTCGCGTCCGGATTGATCGCCGTCAACGTGAATTTGGTGCTGTCGCTGTTGTACCCATCATAAAGACAAGACTCGATCGTCGCGTCGCCGCTCTCGGTCGCGTCCGGTTTCGCGAAGGGACTGGCCACCAGTCGCAAATCGACCGTGGGCTTCGCGCTGCTCATATTGGGCAAATACATCTGCATATTTTTTACATCTGTCATTTTTATCCGAAGGAAAAGCGTATCCCACTGTATCCAGACAAGTTTTCTCTGCACGAACTTATATTGGTGCAGTTGCAGGGTTGCAGTCCAGATGCCGCCATAGGGTAGTGCCGAGGCCGCGTCGGCGAGACTGAGATAGTACTTTGTATCCCCGGAATCGAGGGAGCAGTCCCCTATGACATTGATCTTCGTATCCATGCCGTCGGAACTGCATTGCGAGCTCGACGCTTCCGACACATACCGGCGGTAAAGATTGAGATTCACCACCGCGAGGGCCCCCGAGCGCTGCTCGGTGAAAGTCAGTTTCAGAGGCGTCTGTCCCGGTTCCGCTTTTTCGCCGAACGCCCCCGGATTCGTGTCACATGCGCCAAAAGTTGGAGAGGTATCGGAACCGCACACCATCCCGGTATATCTGCTTTTATCCTCCTCGCTCCCACCGTATATCACGGAGGTTGCTACAAACCCGTTCGATTTATCGAAAGCGTAATCGAAATTGTGGTAATAAGCATAAACGTCGCTCCCCCAAAATAAAAATATCGCAAGCAATATGCAGTTGGAAAGGAAATGCCATCGCTTTGAAAATTGATATCTCATTTCATTTGTCTCGTAAAATGCGTGTCGCCATTGGATGGCGATGCAGTCCGATGAAAAACCGGCGCGCGTGCCGTGACGCCGAACATTCAACCGTCGTCCCGCGAAACGCGTGTCGCTGTTTCCTTGCTGGCCGCCGCCAGGTTTTTCGACACCGGAACGTGATGCTTCGCGAGCATTTTGATGACCTGCGCGTCGTTCCGAACGTCGCGCGGCAGCGCCGACGACAGGATCGGCGTGCAATGCACGGTGTGTGCATTGAAGAGCGATTGGCGCGATGGCGTCGAGGGCATCATGCATTCGAATAATGCATTTCCCAACAGAACATCGAGCGCCTTCAATCGATGGTGAAAGTCTGCGGCGAACGTGCCGTCGTCATTGATTTCAACGAAATCGCCAGCCAGAATGATGCCGTTCGCGAGATCGCTCTTGTCACCCGCCGTCAATCTTCCGACATAGGTATAGGTGAATTGCGCCGTCGCGAACTGGCGACCCACGTGGCCCGGCACCATGAACCATGTCCGTTTCCCGAGCCCCTCCTTCACGGAAGCGACGCCCGCACCCTGCCTGGCATCGGGATCCTCGATATCGACGTCCACGGGCCGGTATGCCGACTGCGGAAGAAATGCACTCTCGCCGATGCGCATGTTTTGCGAGGCCACGCCATCACCCCGCACCCTCGCCACCGTCTGCGACGAGGCCGCGTGGTCGCCCTTCATCGATACGATGACGGCCGCCATGGGATTGGCGTCTCCGGAATCGTCCCCGATGAGGACGCCCGCCGGCGACAACGCGACCGTGCCGGAATACGTTCCGCTGAAAGCGGGGAGCGCCGCGCCGGTGCGGGCATCGTAATGGTCGCTGAGACCGACATCGATACTCCCGTCCCGTCCTTCCGCCCTGCCGGTGACGGCGGCGTCGATATCACCACGTTGATCGACGGACATGCTCGTTCCCGCCGATGCACGCAGCGCGCCCTGCGGCCGGATGGTCCCGGACATTCCCATCTGATTCTGCACCCCCTGCGGTGTGCTTTCGAGGCTGTATGTCAACGCGCCATCGAAATTCATCGCCCCGTCCGCGCTCCCCGACGGGGCGGCATGATGCAGCTGAAGTGACAGATAGGCCCCTCTGTCGTCATGGCGATTGACTCGCCGAAAGTACAGACTGGCGTCCGTATCGATATCGAGATTGCGCCATTCGAAGACGTGCGATACCGATAACTGCACGGTGGACGAGCGGCTTCGTCTATGCACCCATGCATGACGCAAGGCAGTCGCGGGAAAGTACTGCGGGCGATACCGGCCGTCCTCGGGGTCGACTACCGCGCTGGAGCCGGGCATCAGGTCCCCGTACAGCCATTCGGAACTGGCA
This sequence comes from Robbsia betulipollinis, assembly GCF_026624755.1. Lineage (NCBI taxonomy): Bacteria > Pseudomonadati > Pseudomonadota > Betaproteobacteria > Burkholderiales > Burkholderiaceae > Robbsia > Robbsia betulipollinis. The sequence goes on along the minus strand of NZ_JAPMXC010000001.1, from coordinate 1,921,477 downwards.
TGCGTCAATCCGACACGCACGTCCCACCCATACAGCGCGTGCGATACAGAGGCCGTCACATCCGATTCACACGATGACGCCCGCGACGCGCTGCAATCGCTCGAACCGGTATTCGTCCAGGCAAGCAACGCGGAATAGGGTCCGCTCCAGTCGAGGCTCTCCGCGTTCCCGTGCGAGCCGTCGTTGCCCGCGAAAATCGCTGCGCTGATGTCCGCCGTGCCCGCGGCGAACTGGCGCTGCCAATCCAGGCGTCCCTCGCTGTAGATCGCGCCGGCCTGGCCCGCCACGCCGAAAGTCACGCTGGTATCGCTGCTCAGCGACAGCTTGATCCCGCCGGACATTACCTGTCCAGGCGTCGCGCGTGAATAGCCGTCGGAACCGGATTTTCCCGCCTGCACGAACCACTGAAATGCGCCGGGCGTGCCAAGCCCGCCGTCGACCCGCGAAAACGGTTGGGTTTCGGTACGGACTTCGCGTCCGTTCTCGACGACGCGCAACGTCAAAAGATAGGTCCCGGGCGGAAATGCCTGGGTATCGATCTGATGAATCCCGGACCGAAAATAGCTGCTCGATAGCAGTTGCGCGCCGCGATATGCGTCGACGCGCGCGTTTTGAGACAGCAAGATGGTGACGGGAGTGCGTTTGCTTTCCGAATCGGGATTGACATACGCTTGTGTCGTGCCGATCCGTATCCCGTCCATACGCGGCAGGGGCAGCATCGAAAACGCGAACGTGCCTCCGAACTGCGTCGACAAATCCCGCGCATCCATCCGGCCCGCCTGTAGATACAGACGGCGGCCGATATCGTAACGATAATAGAGGTTGCTGACATCCGCCGACGTCTGCTGCCCCCATTCGCTCCCATTGTATGAAAAAGTATAATCGGACGCGATGAAACTGCTATCGGTCGCGCCCAGAACCGCGTGCGCGTTCAGACTCGCGCTTCGGTATCCGGACGATCCCGCAATGACCACGGAATTGCGCTGGATGAAGGCTCGCGACGTATCCGGGGAAACGCTGAAACGTTCCGGATGTGCGGGACCGTCCGACGCGAGCCATGATTTTGAAATGAATATGTCGGCCTGTTCCTCCGATTCGTCGTAGATGATATCGATACTTTTCGTATCGATGTAGTCGCACCCGGCAACGTCCTGCCCTTGCAAGCCACAGACCAGATCGCTATGGCGTGCCATCGGGTTCTCCAGACGCCGCAGCAGCAACGTCCGATCCTTTTCGTCGATGCCCTTTTTCAGCGGCAATGCTGCCAGGATGCCCGCCGGATTCGAGAACACGATGTCTTTGGCGGTTACGCGCGCATCGAACAGGCCCAGACGTCTGCCTCCGACGCGTACTTCGATACGCGCCGACTCACCAATGGCAGCGAGGTTCTCGAACCCTGGGGGCACCCGGTCCGCCGGTGCCTGCGCCGCCGTTGCACGCAGCGGTGCAACCGATTCCAGTAATAGTAATCCCCAGACGGCGATGCAAGACACCGAACGCATAATATTGCTCCTTTTACGACGGCGTCTGCTGCTGCAACATCACCGTCACCGTCCCCTTGTAGGCTCCTTGCGGGATGGCGGCGGTGGGCCACGTCGGGGAAAAGTTGAAATCGATCGCCGCGGTATCGCCTGTCGAGAACAGCGTCTTTGTCTGAAACACCGTTTCCGCCTGGGTCAACGGCACGCCATTCATCTTCACCGTCAGCGGAATCTGATTGGTACCGCTAAACAGCACGGGGGTGTACGGAACCGACGCGACGATATTGTTGGCGGTGTCGTTGGTGGCGAGGATAGCGTCGACATCGGCCGGTGCCAGCGATTTCTTGAGCAGGCTGTAGGCCATCGTGACGTTTGGATCCAGCGCGCTTCCATCGAGCGCCGTCAGTTGCAGCATCGTATTGACGTTCGCGGTAACGTAGAACAACTGCGTGATACTCGATCCGCCCACGTCCTTTCCGCTGGCAAACGCCGGCGCGCAGACCGCCATCGCAAGCGCGCCGATGATTTTTGTGACTTTCATTTTTTTTCCTTTCAGTTGTCGTGTTTTACAGCACGCATATCGCGTACTGGCTGGGGCGACGGGCCCCGAGCTTCGTTGCGCACCTGACCATCCGGTGTCTTGTATTCGATTCTGAATGTATCGCCGGGCCGATCCGGCCTTGCATCGAGGCCCAATTTTTCACCGACGTATACGATGTGTTTGACGCTTTGCCACCGACAGCTGTTCGCATCGGTCTCCGATGCGCAGTAGGCGACCTTGTCGACGCCCAAATGGACATTGCCGTCGTTGGCCAAAACGCCGTGTACCCGATCGATCGACCATGCCGGCGCGGAGACGGCGGGAGCGACCGTCACCAGCGGCGCCCATACAATCGAAAGGCCGACCGAGGTGGATATGCCGCTGGCCGGATGATCGACGCCGGCCGTGGGCGCGGCAACCGGCTTGATCGCGACGCGATAGAGCGTTTCCTTATTGGGCGAACCCTCGACGATCAATCGCACCACATGTACCTGGCGAGGCTCGAGAATCAATCGCTGCGGCGATGCCACCAGGGTCGGTTCGTCGACGGGAGAGACCGGCACGTTTTTCTCGTGATCCGTTCCGGGATGCGTGACTCGCATGACCGAAACCTGGATATATTGCGTGACATCGGAACGTGACAGTATCTTCAGTTCTCCCAATCCATTGTCTTTGGCTGAAATCGTCGACATCATCGGGTAGACTTCGACGGCGGCATACGCGGGCGTCAGAAAAGACAGAAGCAGCGCACATGCGAGAGTGCTTCGGAATAATTTCATCTGATTTTTAGATAAGCAAGGATAGAGAGCAGCATCTGTGTGCGGCGAAAGCGGAGTGCACGCAGCGGGAAGGCCAAATAGTAGTTCGATCGGCCGCCCGCGCTAATGGGTGAAGCCCGCGATGTGCATGGGCGCACGCCCAAAAGCGCTTGATGATGCGGTTCAGCCCGCATGTATATCCCATGGCGGCAGACGCATCACGGCCAGGAATATCGGTCGAGTGCCCTGCGCGCCACACCGATGTTCCCGTATAGGACGCTCGCACCCCATACCGTACGGTCGATTTTCTTGTACTGGTGGAAGGACGACCATCAACCGCCGGAAGGTGGTTGCCTTGGTGTGAAGCGCACCGTCATGCGCCTGGGAACCGTGGCCGCGAGACGGCGAATGCCTAGCCACCCTGTGCGGCGCCTTGGAAGAAGGAGGCGTCTTCTGTGAAATCGCGCCGCCCGGAACGCGGCCTCGCCTGGCCGATGCGTTCGGAACGAAGCGCGCCAAACGCGATGCATCGATGTTCTAGCGCGGCGGAATAGCGTCGAATTTCTTCAATTCCACGATGTCGCGAAAAAACACTTCATAGGATGGAGCATTGTTCATGATGACGTATGATTTTAATTTCAATTCCGATTCGAAAAACGAATAAAAATCCTTCGGAACCGCTTTGCCATATATTCTGCAATAGTTGTTTATCAAGTGCCGAAGGTCTTCCCCGATCCTTCCAGCCTTCAGATTCGCATGAAATTCCTTCATCATGTCCGCCGCGCTTTTCGCCCGTCCGGTCGACGTGCGTGTGAAGTACATGTAATCCTGCGTGCAGGACGAAAAGTGCGTGCACTCGTGAAAAAAGGTTTCCCCGAGGTGATGCGTTTGATAACGACGATACGCCACCGGATGTTCGATATTGGTCATCTGCGATTTTTCCGCGTATATCACCATGATCGATTTGTCGGAACTGTATGTCGCGGCAAACGGCATTTCATTGAGGTGATCCGCGCTCAGCAGGGTGAAGAATTCATTTCCGTCTCCTTGCCGGGCGACGTCCCCCTTGGATGTGACGAACCATAGGTCCTCGAAATTTCCTTCCGTAAGCTTTTCCAGGTATTTCTCGGTTCTTACCGCCACCTCCTTCAATCTCGACAACACGCTGTAGATCAGGGAATCGTCCATGCTGTTGAACAGCCTGGAAAAATATTCAATGATGTGGTTTTTAAATACAACTCCCATCGCGCTTTGCCGCTCGATTTGCTCGAACATCGACCTCATTTTCGACAGGTTTTCCCGCGTGTATTCTATGTGCGATTTGGCCATGATTTTGGATTCCACGATATTGGCCGGATCATCACTCTGCACCGTCAAACCGCGCGCAATGATATATTCCGTGGCACGGTAAACCTTGCTGATTTCATCGTAGACATAACTTTTCCTTTCTTCCTCGCTGTCCTTGGCGATCGATGAGGCCCGTCTATCCAGCGCGTGGGATATCGCCGGGTAGACAAACTCGCCCGGGTCCCTGCTCTCCGCGGCGGCGACCCTCGACGTCTCGTGGATCGCAGGTCGTACGTCCACGCCCTCGCGGCCCGCGACACCTGCCGAATTCGCCGCGGCCGCCGCGCCGGTTCCGCTCGCGCCGGCCGAGCCGGACGCCATGGCCGCGCCAGCTCCGATCCCGACCCCAACCCCGCCTCCGATCACGATTCCGGTCGCGGCGCCGATATCGGTATCGATACCGTCATCGACCAGGTCGACCGCATCGTCCACGCCCAGGACATCTTTCAGCGCCGCCTCCGCATCTTGATCGGCCGTTGTCGTCCGGTTCAGCGAGGAGAAAGGAATCGTCATGTTCCCCGGATCGGATTCGAGGGTCGCTTCGGAGAACTCGGGTTGCATAGTTTTTTCCCGATCCTCCACGCAAGAAGCGATGAACGAGCCATTGAAACTGGCCTCCACCCCGAAAATCCTGTTGTCGGGTGCAATATCCTTTAGGATATTTTTCAGAATGACCGGATGCACGCGGGTGGCGCCGATACCTTCGCACAGATCTATCAAATCAGGGATGATCAGGGCATGCGCCATCGACAGCGATATAAGCGTTTTACCGAAATCCGTTTCCGGTTCATTCAGGGAAGCAAGCAAACCCGATATTTCAAACGCGCTCAAATCGCGCAGGAACCCGGAATGTCCGATTTCTCCGCTGACTTTCGAATAAATGTTGAACAGATTGATACTGACATTTTCAAAAATCAGTTTTTGCAGAACGTGAGAACGAGACAAAGTGAAGGATTCACTGAAAATCGATCCGGCATTTCGCAAGATTATTCTGGTTTCGCGACTCAATCTGGATTTACAATCTTTTTTACTCAGACACACCAGAACGCTTCGTATTTCTTCCGCGATGCGCTCGATTCCCCCGGCACCCAGAATTTCTCGTACCGCCGCGCTCATGTCGGTCAGGCTGCCGGTGCCAGACTCCGGTTGGAAATTCAGGTCATGGTAATGTGTGTCGATCGGCGTCAGACTCGTTTTTGGATAAAGAAACTTCAAAACATTCAGGCAATGGGATTGCAGATCGCACAGCCCCGGACTTCGAAGCATATTTTTATTGTTTAATTTCTTTAAAATATAGTCGACTTTTACCTTGAGAACGGATATGAAATTTTCGACTCCAATTTTTTCATTCGAATTCTCCGCTTCCGTCCCGGAAATTGCATTCCTCAGAACAATATGAAAATATCTATTGTAGAAATTTCGGTCCATGGTGAGTTTCACCATGTCAACGACCAGCTTGGGAGTGAATTCCTCGTTCGTCACGTCGTCGTAGCCAAGCCTTTTTTCGCTCACGAAGCGCGAATCGCCGTCCACCCAGGTGTCAAGCGACGACGACACTTGAGCCTGCCACATCGACCGCTTTTCTGGAACGGGCAAAATCGCAAGAGTGTTGGTCGAAACAAATTTTCGGGCAGCTTCCGTTTTTTCCTTTTTCAAATCAAGCAATACGTCATTCAGAACCGAAGGATCGGTCAAATTGTACAAGCCATTTTCCGACAATCCCACCAGGTCGGGAATAATTGTGCCGCATGCTATCAGACAAGATATGTACGATATATCTTTGTTCGATGAAAAATCATCGCGGCCTTTCAAAGAAGCGCATATGGAACGGTAATTCAATTTTCTCGAAAATTCCGGCGCATCAATGCCTCTATGAAAATCCTTATCCATTTTATTCAACCTTCGCGCGACATTTTTGATCACGATGGCTTGCAATGAACCCGAATTTTTCAAAGAAGAAATTTCGGAGAATACACGTCGGGCATGTCCCACGATTATCTCTGCCCTGGCGCTGATTGCCGGATCACAGCTTTCTCTCATCAAACAAATCAGAGCGCTCCTCAGCTCGTGGCGAAGCTTTTCTGCTTCAAAGACGTCAAGCGCATCGAATGCCTCGCTATTCAAATCTCGTGCAACCGAACCCTGTCCGGGAAGACTTCCATCAACGATCGGGTCGTTTAATATTTTAAATATTGAAAAACATCTTTGTTTTAAATCGCATAATCCCGGGCTGCCAGTCAACTTCATCTTTTCCAGGGAATCCAATATGTATCGAAAATGTTTTTTCAACGAATTTATAAATGCACCCTCTTCGATTCGTCCGTTGGAAGAAATTTTCGTGGCATTATGAACCACCTCCTCGAAGATAACCCTTATGTAGTCGTCGTAATATTTTTTATCTGGAATTGATATCATCACATCAAAAACCGATTTCGGAGAAATCAACCTGTTTATCAAAACATCGTATTCCATATTATTTACATTGATGAAAACAATATGATTACCCTGGTTTCTTTCATTCGGCTTTTCCGGGCTCCCTTCCAAGGCTGCCGGCATTGGCAAATGCTCTGGCGCAAATGACGCGGATTGTTCCATAGCGGAGTCTTCCCGCGCCGGGAGACTATCCCGGTGAATCCTCCTTTTTTCGTCGACTTCCGGTTCGTCGCTTCTTCCTGTCCAGGCTTGCCAAACGGAACGAGCGGCGTAAAAACCGACCACCCCTCCCAAAACCAGTCCCATCGTTCCCGTCAATCGGATAGGCAGCGATGTCAGCGAGCCATTCCTCGCGGACATCGCATCGGAAAATGCTTCCGCTTTACTTTTCAGCGCCCCGCCTTGCGTGAGAATTTGCTGAAGCTCGACATCATGAACGCTCTGCGTGCCCTTGTCGAAAAAAGAAAGATCCGCCACGCGCGGCCATCGATAAATGGTGCGATGCGGCATCCCTTCACCCGATCCGGCAACATTGGTTTTGGATGACTGCGAGACGGAGACAAGATGGTCCGGCAGCGATGCGCTTCGCAACGGATGTTTCTCTTCCGTCTCGACACTTATCGTATCGGTTTCACCGAAATCGGGAGAAAAAAGCGAATGCTCATTGGACGTCACGTGCATAAAAGATGATCTCGGTTGGACAGCGGAACAGGGTGGCTGGTAGGCGCGAATCACGCTGCCCGGCTCGCCTGTGTAGTTGTCGCCCGTTGCAAAAGGGAAATCGGACGAATCAGACGACGGCACTCGTGGAACTGGAAAACGCCGCAGTTTCGGCATGGTCGATTATTTTTTCTCGAAACGCCCGGCACCACCTGAACACGTACCGCGCTTTCGTTAAGTATTACACATCAATCGACAATGATTTATCGGGCATCGACCCTTCCCCGAGAAATCGCCCGAGCGGCGTATAGCGATTTTCAACGATTCAGTCGCATTTGTCTAATTCCGTTTGCACCTTCGGCCCGCTTTCGACTCCATCGATGGCGCGGTACGATGCAAGATATCGATATTCAAATTTCCTAATTGATTGGCAATGACCGTTTTTTGATAGACTCGACAAACCCCATCATTCGGTAATGTCGATTCCGGAAAAAAGGGAGCTGCGAAATGAAATCCACGTATGACGTCACAAGCGCGCCTCATCCGGATCGCGAAGGCTTCGCTCCGATCCCGCGCCAGAGCGAGGCCAGAAGCGATCATGGCGCGGAAACATCCACGATACGACGCCGCGACGGGCGCGACGGTGAAACGTTCCCCGAACGGATAGATGCCATCCGCAATGCCCACCCTGGAACGCAAACGCTGAACACGTCGGCGGCCGAGCGGAATGGGACGTTCGCTGCTGACCTGCGCGGGGTGCTGGTTTCGTCGTCCAACCACCGCTACGGACGACGATACGGCCTCGACGGGACCGGAACGCCCGCCTCGATGCCAAGGACGACGCGGCACCGGTTGCAGACGATCCTGGAGCAAGGCCTGAGCGGACGGCGTGACTTGTCTGCCGGCGCTGCAATGGCCCGGGCACCACGTCCGGACCTACGGCAGAATACCGTGTCATTGCCACCGCCGCCGCCTCCACCACCACCGCCGCGGGATAGTTCCGAAGCGTCGTCCGCGCCGGTGCATGGCGACGCGACGGAAGTCGCCGGCCTTCGCATGCGGGAAACTCGCGAACCCGGTGCGAGCGAACACCGAGGCTCGTTCATATCGTCATCCGTGATGCTGCTGGATTTGCCGCAAGAGGATCTCGATGCCATTGCCGAGCGAGCGGACGCCGGCTCGCTCGTCGCGTTGTACGATGTCAACCGCAGAATGCGCGACACGGTGGAAAGCGTCCTCAGACGCAAATGGCCAATCGAAAGGCGCGAGCGTGAAACGGTACGCGCGGCGCTGGCCGACGAGGCCAAAATCATCCGGTTCTTCGCCGATCACGGTTTCAAGATCGACGACGTCATGATCAACGGTCGTACGCTGCTGGCCGAATCGCTCCATCATGACCTGAGCCGCGATACGTATGCCGTCCTTCTCGACATGACCACCGAACTCAATGGCCGCATCATCAAGGAGCCGTCCGATTTACTCCCGGATTTTCTTCTGGACCGGCCCATTCTCGAAGCGGCCATTCGCTACCGCAACAAGCACGCGGTGGAGGCCATCGTGACGTGCGTACGCCACGCCATTCCGTCCCAGAAATGCGACGAACCGGGATATGTCGCGCTGGCGGCGGAATACAACGATCTGGACACGATGCGGTACCTGATAGAGTCGGGAAAATTCAGCGTGAACGACAGGCGATTCGGCTTCACCGCGCTACAGACGCAGTTGGCGGATCTTTCCGGCGACGGCGTGGACGTGGTTCGCTATCTGCTGTCGAGAGACGACATCGCGCTCGACGATCCGTCCCTCGTCAATGACGTTTTCCCGAAAAACCCTGGCAGGTTTGCCCTGCTTGTCGAGGATCCACGCATCGATATCAATGCCGTCGAATACTATGACACTGTCCATCATGTCGCGCACACGCCGCTGACCGCCGCGATCTATACGATGTGCACGTTGGCGGACAACCGAAACTTCGACGTTTTGATTCAATGCGAGCGCGTGGATGTCAGCAAGCCCATTCTCTGCGCGGATGATCGCTGGAGAACGCCGGAGCAATATCTTCGCCATTGTCATCAAAACAATACGCGCGACGTCCACGATCGAATCAGCGTTGCGTTGCGACGGCACCCCCGCTACGTGAATCGCCGAGCCGCCATCGCCCCGTCGCACTCCGGGAACGCGTCCGCTGGAGAAACGGGTGGATCGCGCTGATGGGGGCGGCATGCGACGGATGACCGTTTTCTGGGCGCGCCCCGGCTCCAGGATTGGATATAAAAGTTCTTCAATTCTTTTGGAGAACATGGATGGTGATGAATCTGACCGACGCTGCGCGTGACGACATCCGTCTTCGCCGGGACATGGCGACCTTCCCTGCGCAGCCACCGGCGGCGCGCGATGCCGTACCGGATGTGGCCGAGAGCGGCGCGCTCATGGCATTCGACCCGGAAGCCATTCCGGGCGGCGTCGTCGCCCGTTTGACCGACGCCGCCCCGTTGCGCGGCCTGACCGACGCCATGGCGAATCCCGGGCCGACCACCGGAACCGCACCCCTCGCCGATCCGTCGACCGCTGCCCGACGCCGCCTGCAACGCATCCTGGACGCCGCGGTCAAGGGCGAGACCGGCAACATCGGGCTGGCGATTCAAAGTCACCGAGCCGCGCAGGCGCAGGCATTCGCCACGCTGCAAGACCGGGTGAACACCCGGCTGGACGTCGCAACGCCGGACCGGCAGGCGCGCGATGCCTCGCCGCAGCCCGCGCGCGGCTCGGAAAGCGGACTCGGCGCGTCGGCCGCCCCCGCCCCGACGCCCGGGGCACAGGCCGGCGACGCGGACCGCGCCGACGATCCGGCCGCGAACGCGCCCGTGGCCAGCGATCCGCCCACGGATACGCCAGCGGCCGTCGACGCGATCACGATCGATACGCTCGACGACCTCAAGGCCTATTACGCGCAATACGCCGCGGCCTACCAAACCCTTGCCGCCTACATCGAGGCGAACTCCGCGTCGGACCCGGAGGGTTGCAAGCAAAGGTCCCAGGCGTTCGCCGACCAGTTCAGCGCACCGCTGATCGTCGGCGCCGGCATCGATCCCGCCTATGCGTCCGTCGCACTGGGCGGTGCCTGGCAAATCAGCGACATCTCCCTGCCCGGGAAAGGGCACTTCGAAGCGTATCGGCTCAATCTGGGACCGGTACAGTCCTATATCGAAGACCAGGCGTTCTGCGATCGGCTGCTGGGTGACTTCAACGCCGCTGGCGTCCTCTGGAACGCCTCGGCCGGAGATGGCACGAGAGAACCGGGTTATTCAGCGCCCACGTATTCGCAGGCTTGTGCCGCCGTGCAGAAACTGAAGGATTCGGTCACTCAGATCTCGCACATCAGCGTGCTTCCTCCTGCCAGTCTGGCTGACTTCTATAATTTCCGGAGCGATCCCGCCGGCGGCTATTTCGTCGAACCTTCGGCCAAGTTCCAAAAAACCATTGACGACGGCAATGCATACCTTGCCGCATGGCGGGAAAAATACGGTGGCACGCCGACGGACGAAGATAAATACGACAGGGGCGAGGGGGGAGCCGCACGGGAAATGTACAACATCGCGGGAGATTGGCTCGGTCAAAATACCAATGTCACCGATTGGCTGGCGGAAGTTACCAAGGGCATACCGGCGAAATTCGAGACCTGGAATCCCGACATCGCCGCCGTGAATGCCGCCCTCGACAGCCTGGCACGGTCGGACGCGGCCCAATATGGCGGCCTGAAGGCGACGATCGGCGAAGCGAAGGCCGCCATCATCGACCCCTACGGCGATCTGATAACCCAGTACATGAAATACACGCAGTCGATCACCGACATCGTCGCGGATCTATCCAAGTACGTCCAGGCGACCGGCGACGGCTCGAAAGTCACGTTCGACGCCGACGCCCTACGCTCGGAGATTCAAGGAAAAATCGATGCCTTGTCGGCCTGGTCGCTCACGATCCCCGGCACCACCGTGCTATCGCAGGCCGATTGGTCGAAGGAACTGGCAGGCAACTTCATCGCGACCAAGAACACCGACGGCACCACGACGCTCACGCTCGATTTGACGAATTTGAACGGCATGCGCGACTCGCTGAAGAACTACGGCAAGGGCGACATCAGCGTGACGCAATACAATGCGTGGTATTCGGGCTTCTCGAGCGAGAAGGACAATGTCCAGAATCTGTCGCAAAGCATCGCGGAGAAGTTTTCCAAGATGAACACGACGTTCGACGACCTGGTCCGCGTCATGAGCGCGACGATCTCGGCGTTGCTTGAGTCGGAATCGAAATATTTCCAATTCTGACCAGCCGGTTGCGATGTCGGCCCCGCGCCGCGGCGGTCCTCGCGGCCGCCGCGGCGTGGGGCCGCTTTCCAGCGGTGGGGGGCGGGCCGCCGTTCTAGCCGCGTCGTCCTCGATGCGCGATAGCCGGCATTTCCCGCGCGCCCGGCGTCACCACGCGTCGAGCCATTTATAGCCTACGGGATTGTCGACGCATTGCGACAAGCCGCACTCAAGAAAAACCGATGCGAGATTCATGACGACGACGGACACGAACAGCAAGACCACGATCCGTCTCGCCAGTGTCGGCACTCGTCCGCTACTCGCCGGACGCGCTTCCGGCTGCATCAGCGCGAAGGCGATGCACAGCATCATCGCCACGGCGAAAACCAGCGTCCACGTATAGAGATGCAAGCCCAGCAAACGGCCGCCATAACCCGTCGCCTGCGGCAGAATGTGAAGAAACACCTGCCGCGTGGCGACCGCGGCCGTCACGACACACCCGACCAGCGCCATGCCGAAATGGCGCGTGGATGTGCCGAACTGAATATTGAACAGGAATCCCGCGCCAATCAAGACGATTGATGCACGCTGCAACAAGCAAAGCGGACAGGGAATTTCATTCAGTACCAGCTGATAGTAAAAGGCGGTGAACAGTGTCCCCGTGATGATCAGCAAGGACAATTCGTTGATGTAAGGTCCGAGACCGTTCAGGAAAATTCGCTTCATGGGCATTGCGTTTCAGAAAGAGAGGGAGAGGACGTCGGACGCGTGATAACGGAAAAAAATCAATATCAGCACCAGCATCGAACCCCATGAGACATATGCCCATTCCCTTTCTCGAAGCATTGAGTACGTCGTCATGGCAGCGGCAAGTAAAAAAGGTAGGAACATGAATAGCCTTTCGGAGACCAACTCCGTGTTGCGGTGAAAAATTCAATCGATCGTCGAACGACGGCGCCACCGGCGCCCACATGGCGATTGACGGTGCCTACCGCCATCGGCAATGTCGAAAGGGTCAGCGACGCGCCATCTATTCATGAAAGCGGCCACTACATCGGCCGCCTGGACGATTGCGTCTCAACCGCCGCGTGATGTCCTCGCGGATTTCCGCCTTGATCGCTTCCGCAAGGCTGGGCTCATGCCGTCTCCATGAGCCATCCCGCCGCGTTGCCTCGGCTGCGCCGTTCGATACCACGACGGCGGTCGACGCGGGATGCCAGATCGTGACGGTCGAATCAGCGGGCATGTTGAGGACCAGGCGAACATCGCCGACACGGGACGACCCGCTCGCCCGACTTGCCTGACCTGTGCGACTCGTCTGACCTGCCGGAAGCGCCTGACCCGTCCGGCTCGTCTGACCTGCCGGAAGCGCCACGTCCGTGGCCATCGCGACCGGCAGCTTGCCGGTCGCGGCGGCTGTCTTTTTTTCCCTTCCCGTCTCCACCGTCGACGCCGCGACCCGCGTCGCGTTATCCACGGCCCTCGGCACACGATGGGAATATCGCCGCCCCTGGTCAGTCGATGACGGGCCGGAACGTGTCGGTGCGTCGCGATTCGCGCGCCGGGCCTCGCTCGCTGCGTCGCGTTCATCGATCCAGCCGTCGTAGGCGCTGGCGTAGGGGCGGGGCACGCTATTGTCGACCCGCTCCAAAGCGCCCGATAGCATCCGGTTGTATCCGTCAACGCCGTAGACCGCGTAGCGGCGTTCAGGGAACCGGGTGGCGTTATAGACATCCTCGGCGCGTCGGCCGTGATACCCGTATATGCGCGTCAGCACCGCATCATCCATTACCGCACCTCCATGCTGTTGACATGAATCATAACGATCGGGGACACACGTCGGCCTTCAGAACCGACTCGACCTGGGCCAGCTTTGCGTCGACGACGGCTTCGTGACTGGCGGCGGCCGACGGCGTCGCGCCACGATCCAGGCCCGCCGCGCCGTCCCGAAGCACCACGGGCCGAAACGCCAGCCGTATATGGTCCGATGCGCCCTCGCCGATCGCCGTAAAAGTTATCCCGGCCTCGCGTCGGCACTCCAGAAGCCCGTTCTCATGCCGTGTCACGCCATCAATTTGATATTGCGTTGTCTGGAAGGGCACCGGGGATCCGCTCATTTCGCGCAGGGGGCCCAACACGTCGACCGGAAAACGGGTGATCGACTCGATCTGCAGCCACCCGGCGAGCGCGCCGATCTCGACCCGCACGGTACCTTGTCCGAGCGGCACCACCGCCGTGTAATAGCCGTCATAGGTCGCGTATGCCGAAATGCAACGGCGAACGGGAGCGCCACCGAACGCGAACGTCACGGGCAAATCGAGACGGCGGAACGAAAATTCGGGCGCGTTCAGCGGTAGTCCGTTCCGCAGGCAGACCATGTAAAGCGCCAATTGATCGAGCCCCGCATGCCGAAGATTGAGCGAGTGATTGCTCTGCGATCCTTCCTTGCTGGTCAGATTCAATAAGCCGCGCCGGCGCAGGCCATCGATGCACGTCGAAAGGTCGCACAGGTCCTGGTTGTACGATCCTCCGATATTCACGTCCGACTGCATCTCGCTGATGGCCGACAGTTCGCGCTCGCTCGGGAAAAACAGGATTGCCGCGAGATTCGTCAACGCGGCTTCACGCAACCGGGTGGGGGTCAGCATGGGCATGGTGGCGCGCGACGCGGCGCAGACCTGATCGACGAACGTCAGCGCGGCGCGTTGGCTGGACTCGACCCAGGCGGGACGATGGACGATTTCCGTCTTGCACACAGGGCTTCCGCTTGCGTCGTAGTCGATCACGGACCCTCCTCCGCTCGAGCAAAGCGTTTCCAGATACACAACCGATTTTGCCAGTGTGTTGACCAACCCCATATCGAGCCAGGACGCGTCGATCAGACCTGCCGCCAGCCCCATCAAATGCAGGTTATCCCTGTAGATCAGATATCGCCCGATGACGGCGACATCCCATTCCCTGCGCATGACGTCACGCAACAAATATTGAATCGTGCCGTTAAAGCCGGTGTCGACGAGACACAGCGTGTCGCCGCGCCGAACGCCGGTCTGAGCGACAACGTGTGCGATCAGGCGCCGGCGGAAATCCGTGGAACGCGCCTTGATGGCCTCCAGCGTTTCCCGGGTAAAGAAATTCGCGACCGCATGCGGGTCCTGCCGCCTTGCGGCGAATGCCGCGGTCAGTGCCGCTGTTTCGTCGTCGGTCAGCAGCAGGCATGCGGCGCACTGGCCGGAACTCAAGCGGTATTCGAGCGCCGTTAATTTGATGAAATGCAGAATGGCATCGTCATCGTAGAACGAGGCGGAAAAAGCGGTAAGCCGGCTGATGTGGAGTATCGGATGAGGTTGCCCGGGCGAGACGATTTCCGCTGCCTTTTGCAACAGCCCGGCGTCCCGCATCAGAAAGCCCAAACGCACCGTCGACCCGGCGGCGCGAGGCGCACGGTCGTGCGACCGGACAATGGCCGGGACACCCCATTCGTCGTCCAGCATCTTTGCGAAGGCGAAGATGACCGGTCCCAGAAAATTCCTGCCCAGCTCTTCGTCCCAGCTCGACTGACCCGCCTGCCCCTGGCACGCCAGGCCGTCATACAGCGTCCAGATGGGTTTCGTCTCGCCGACACCACTGAACATCAAACGCGTTGCGAACTCCCGGCGCTGCAACGTCGCCTCGGCTGCGCCAGCATATCTGTCCAGATGCAGGCAGCGGATGCCAAGTCGCGACGGCACCATGACATCGGCGACGGCATTGTCTCCAAGGTGGACGATCGTATCCGGTTTGGCACACAATTCGGCGACCACGCAGTTCCAAAGCCAGCGTTCTTTTTTGATACGGTACGCCGACGAGCAAAAAATCAGATCGACCAGATCGTTCAATTCCGGCGACACCCTTTCGAAAATCCCGCGCAGCTGGTCCGCGCTGAAATACGTGTCGCTGACGACGATGATGCCCATGCCCCGTCGACGTGCCTCGCGCATGCTGGCGAGCACTGGCGGCGCGACGAAACATAGGGATGCCTCCGTCTCGCACTCCTGCTTCACGCAGGTCAATGCGTGTCCGGGCGCATCGTGTTCGGGAAACAGTTGCTGATAGATCTCCAGCAGCGTGACTTCCGGTATCTGCCCGCGTTCGAATCGTTCGCGCTGCGCCTGCGCTTCGGCCGCCATCCGATGGTAGGCGGTGAAGCGGCGCGTGGAGAACGGCAGCTTGCCGCTCAACTCGCAAAAAACATGGCTCGGTGACGCCACTCCACGCCAAAGCAGCGTATCGAAGCAGTCAAACGACGCGATCGTCTTGCCTTCGGCGGCCCGGCACCACGCGTCGAACAACGCGCTGGGCGGGATGCTCGCAATGTTTTCCACGATATCGATCCTTTTTCTTCAAATCTGGTGTTCCTGGGGGGCTGCCAGCGCGGCCTGTCCGACGACCGTTTCGCCACCGCCCGGCCCCGC
Source organism: Robbsia betulipollinis (assembly GCF_026624755.1). Classification (NCBI taxonomy): domain Bacteria; kingdom Pseudomonadati; phylum Pseudomonadota; class Betaproteobacteria; order Burkholderiales; family Burkholderiaceae; genus Robbsia; species Robbsia betulipollinis. The sequence continues at coordinate 1,905,502 of NZ_JAPMXC010000001.1, read as the reverse complement.
GCGCCACTATCGGGATTCGAGCGCGCAGGCGCCTATCGGCATCGCCAGCGGCCCCGGCACCTGCCGGCGTTCGTCGAGTCCGTAGAAATCCAGTTTCAGCGCCAGACGCCGGCTCGCTTGCGCGCTTTGCTTTTGCTCGCCAGCCGAATATCCCCCCACCCTGAACAGCTGGCGGATGGTTTGCCGCTCGGCGTCGGTCATCGCCGCACCATTGCCCTGATCCAGCAGCGCGCACATCAACCTTTCGCTGCGTCGGGCGCTCAAATCGAGATTGAACAGGTACGACCCCGCGGAATCGGTGAAACCTTGGACGATGATGCCTTTCAGCGGCGACAGGGCGGGATCGTCGTGCAGCAGACCCATGAGCTGCGCGACATAGCGGCGTAACTGCGCCTCCTGCTCGGGCGTCAACCGGTCGCTGTCGCGCGGAAAGACAGCGGACTGACCGAGGTCGATCGTGCCCGTGTCCGTGTCCACCGAGAAGCCGTATTGCCGCGACAGCACGGAGATTTTTTTCATCGCGGCCGCGATCTCCGTCTGGTAGACGGCAAGGCGATTCGTATCGTGACCACCGCCGGGCGGGACGTCGGCGGCCGGATCACGCGGAGGTTGCGCGAGTTGCACGGGGGCCGCGTCCGGGGAGATCTTCGCGTCGGGCGCGGGGGGTGGCGTGACGGGACGCGTCGTATCGAGGGTCCACATCACCATCACCGCGCAGGCCAGCACCAGAAACAGCGCCGTCATGCCCGTCATCATGTCCGACATGGAAATCCAGAACGGGCTCTCTTCCGGCGCGCGCATGCCGTTGCGTTGCGCATGATATCGATAACGATTCATATCGTCGGTTTCGTCGCGGCTTCCGGGCTGCGATCGCGCGATATCGCGATCCCATCGAGCGACAGCGCGATGCGCCGGGTTTGTTTCTCGGTCGCCTCCGACGAGCGCGTCAAGCGCGTCATCGGGTCGTCGCCCGGGCTGAAGTCGAAAAGCTTGTCGATCGTCGAGGACAGCTCCTGCAGATGCTGAAAGCAATACGCCATCAGCAGCTTTTCGAAGAAGGTCGTGAAAAACGCGCACAGCACGGCAATGGCGGAAACCACGAACGCGTCGGACACGCTATGCAGCAGACGGCCCAGTGCGACGGTCAGCGTATTGGCATCGACCACCGACCTCAGTGCCGCCGACGCGTGCGCGACGGCGGCGCCCCCCATGTGGTGCGCGCCCGTCGCGCCGTCATCGATCTGATCGAGAACCTTCAACCCCGGAGGCGGCGGCGCCGGTGCCGACGCCACGGGTCCGAAAGAAGAGAATGTGCCATCCGGGTTCGATAGATGAGCATCGTGGCTCGGCGGCCCGGCCGGCGGCGTGGATGCGCCCGGAGCGGCCGGCGGCGAGACGATGGCCGCCGCAAAGCGATGCAGACCGAAAAGCAGCCCGGAGAACGTCCCGAAGATACCGATGCTCGTCATCAATCCAGGGCAGTGACGGAAAAATTCCAGCTTCATCGGGATCTCGACGTTTTCCTGACGATCGAAACACACCGATGCCGGCATCGTTGCACGGCCGCCTCCTGCACGGCTCGCCGGCGCGAGCGTCTTCCTGTAGTTGCGCCAGGACCGGGCAAGGTGGAGATCGGCCTTGAAAATCGTATCGACGTCCGCATCGTCCGCTTCGGTTACGGCGATTCGCCGTAAATGTCGGATGGCGCGCCGGATGCGAACGAGCAACAGGACGGCCGGGAACACGAAGCGCAATGTGAAATAAAGCGAAAGTGTCGCCAGCCCGCACAGCAAGAACACGATCGAAAGCGGCATCTCCGTCAAATCGGCGAACATCACGAAAACATCACTCCTGGCAATTCACTTGAAGGAAACCCGGATCACGCCATGGCATCGCGCCATGGCACCGCCCGGATGCCCTCGACTATCGCAGTCAACCCAAGCCGGTGCCATGAGGCAATGCCCATTCCGAAATGGGACCGCACCCAAACTGCGGAACCCAGGACTCCGAGCGCAAAGTGCTACTCAGTGCGCTCCGGCGACAACGACGCCGCCCTGTCGCCCTGCCATGCCCTCACCGTCTCCGACGGGGTTTGCTGTCCCAATCCTGCCGTCAGGATGACCGGGCGCTGCACCGACACCTGGTGAGCCCATGCCCTGGGCGATGGCGACGTGCGGGGGGCCCGGGCTGACGCATTGCGAGACGATGCGCGGCTGACGTCGAACGGCATGCCGCCCACCTCCGCCCGGCTCGGGTCCGTGAAACTGTAAGTCCGCGTGGGCGAATTCATCGAAAACCCCGATTCCTCCGAACTCGATCGGACCGGCGTTTGCCGTGGTGCAGTCTCTGAGGGTGACGCAGCGCGAGACGATGCGCCGCGGACGTCCGGCGGCATGCCGCCCACCTCCGCCCGGCTCGGGTGCGCGGAACGGGAAGTCGGCGCGGGCGAATTCGGCGAAAACACCGATTCCTCCGAACTCGACCGGACCGGCGCTCGTCGCGGTGCGCGATCCAAGATTCCCTGTCCATCCCCGCCGTCGCTCTTTCGTCGCAAAGCCCCAGCATCGTGCAACGCTTTCGCCTCGTTCATGGTATCGGCGAGCTGATCCAACAACCCCGATTTTTCCGGAGCGTCCGATGCTTGCGGTTGTGGCTGCGCCTGCGCCCGGGGCACGGTCGATGTCTCTACGTTGGGTCGGGACTCATTCTCGTCCGACGGCCCCGGCCCGTTTTCATCGAGCGAGGAGAGTCTGCCGCGGTGCCCGCCCGTGTGCGATGCATTGACGGTGTCGCTTGCCAGGTCTCCTGTCTCCGCGCCCTCCGTCGCCGCCGTCTCCAATCGGCTTTCCTCCGCTCGCGCAGACGCCTGCTGGTGCGCGCCGCCATGACGGCCCGCGCGCAGTCCCGCGTTCGAATCCGTGCCGCCCAACTGTGTCATATGGATAGTCGGCCCGATCATGACTTGATCGCCATTGCTGTTCTTGTTCACGAAATCACGTCCGATTAGTGAACGATGCGCGGACCGTTCATTCTGATCCGAACCACCAACCCCCGTATCGCGACCGTCTTGATCATCCGCGCCCCTGGATCCCGCGGCGCGGGCATTGGCGGCAGCGGGCGCTGCCGCCATGTCAGCATCGTTTCCGTTGGAGGGAGATCCGTTCGGCGGCGCGCCCGCGGCAGCGGCTTTCCCGGTTCCCGGTTCCTTCGGCGCGTCGGCCTTGTTCTCGGGACGGCGCAGGAACTCCGGCATCATATGCAGCAGTTCGCTCGCGCAGGCCAGATTCAAGCCCCTTTCCTCCGGATTCGCCCCCGGGGCACACAGCAACTGACGCGACGCGTCCCAGACCGCCTGCTTCGAGCCCGAACAAAGCCGCGCCTCCGCATTATTGGTGGTTTCGCCATAGACGAACTGCGCACGAAGCATCGTTCGCGGAACGACATGCTCCTCGTAATACGCGTTCAGATGATCCATGTCCGACGCTCCGCCAGACCGCTGCGCCAGCGCTTCGTTCAACGCGGCCCATGCCTTCGACCACACCTTGCAACCGCTCCGCCCCGTCGACGAGTTGAGGTCGAGACTCGCGGAAAACACTTCGTCCGCCTTTCCGGGACTGCGCGCATGCCGTGCGGCCCCGGCATTGATCGCATCGATGAAAGCGTGGCCCAAGGCAGTACGCTTCTCGGCCTGGTTCGCGTCGCACGGGGAGTACAAGCCCGTCACTTTCAGCAGGTGCAGCGCGTAGAGGAACTTACGCAGATATTTCTGCGTCGCGCTGCTCGCTTCCGTTTCGTCGAGCAACGTCGTCAACCGCTGGTTCGCGCCCATCGCGCGCTCGCCGCCGATTTCGCCGATCAGTTCACGCGCGAACGCTCTCATCGACATCTCGATTTCTTCGGTCGACGCATTGGGCGTCGTGACCGGCCTGGCGGTTAACACGGGCTGCGCGGCGGTATCGCGCGTGTTCACGCCGTCGCTCGATGCCGATGTCGATGGCCTAAACGGGTTGGTGGATTGGGTGGTTTCGCGGTCAGCATTTGTCACGGACACCATCGAACTCGTCATGCTCGAACCGGACCCGTTGGAATCTTGCGGGCCATCCGATCGGACGGACGAAGAAAGAGAGGTATGCAACGCGGGCGCGCCCGAATTCGGCGCGCCGATAGCAGAAGTAACCATAGGGCATTCCTTACCGGAAATGATCGTTCGATGCCCCGTATCGCGCGTCTCGTGGTCACGATCGGCGAGCGGGGCATCGGCGGGTGTCGCCAGGGACCTGGCGGTCAAAAACGGAGCCGGCCGTGCCGGCCCCTTTCGCGCGTCAAACGCGCAGGTTGCCGGCGATCTGCGCCGCGACCGAGCCGATGTTGTTGATCAGCTGATTGGAAATGTTGTGCATTTCCTGCGCGATGGCACGACTCTGACGCGCGCTTTCCTCATGCAGCGACGCATCGCTGCGCGCCACCTCCTGCTGGTTCTGCTGAACGGTCTGACGGGCGTGCTCCTTGCTCTGCTCCATCTGCCCCACGCCGTCGACCATTTTCGCGCTGACGTCGGCGCCTGTGTGCCACAGATCGGCCTTGGCATAGTCGCGTCCCCATGCGCGCTGATTCAGCGCATGATGCGTGGAAACGTTAGCCGAGCGCGCGGCCGAACTCATCGCCGGCTCGCTCATTCGCGCCGCATCTCTCGCGGGTGCGCGCACCCTGTCCTCTTCCAGGCGAAGCGTGCGCTTGTTTGCACCGCTCCCCACCGTGACGGTGTCGATCTCCGATGGCCGCACCGCCTCCGCCGACCGAACCGCGCGATTGATGATATTTTCCCGCCCGTGCGCATCCTGCCCGTTCTGCGTGTTCACCTTCAGCGATGCGTGCTCCTTGTTCAATGCGCGGACCCGGATGGTCGTGCTCATTACCTGCATGCCCACATTGAGCGCGGATGAGCTCACGGCCGTTGCGAATGCGTCGTTGCCCGCCGCGATCTGCGAATTCGACTGCTCCATCGCCGCCTTCGTCGCGACCGTCGTCATTTCGCTTTGCAGCTTGCGATCCGCCATCTGCGCCTTCTGCCATTCGGTGCTCATCATCAGCAGGATGTCGATTCGCGCATCGTCCATCAGGAACCCGGACGATGGTTCGCTTTCCGAACCGCCGGCATGCCCTGCATCACCAGCCGAACGCGTCAACACGTCGACGAACGCATTGCCGAGCGCATCGCTCCCCTGCGCGAGGGGCAGCGCAAGCGCCGCGATCTCCGATGGCGCGATACGCTGCGCGGCACCCGCCGACGGCGCCAGCAACCGCGGCGATCCGAAGGTCGCGGCCGCATCCCGCACCGGCGTATCGACTGCGACATCGCTCGCCCCGACGGCATTTCGGGAAGACACCGCTGCCCCCGCCTGGGTCGACGGCGTGCTGCCTGCACGGGCGGCATCGGCGGCGTGCTCGCTGCCGAGCCGATACAACTCCAGGCGGCCGGCGACTTCGGATGCGATATTCATGGACATTGAAAGATCTCCTTGGGTTTTTGGTTCAAACTGCCCGTGCGTTGTTGAGCACGAACGTATCGGCGGCCATCTCGTTTTTCAGCGTGGTCGACATCGCGTTGCCGAGCGCGGTCATGGCCGAGTTGCTGTTGGACAACGATGTCACCAGTTCTTGCAGCAGTTGCGAGATGACCTTCTTGTCGGCAAGCGCACGCGTGATGGCCGCCTGCATCAGCGACGCATCCCGCGTATCCGCGGCGGCGATCGTATTCACCGCGGCCTGCGTGCCGGACAATGCGGTTTCGCCGACGGTCAGCCCGATCTTGCCGCGGGTGGCCAGCGCCTGAATCTGCCCTTCCCCAAGCTCGGAAAGACCCGTCTGCGTGCGCAGCTCCGCCATGAGCATTTTGGCGCGGGATGCCAGCGTCGTGACCCCGGTGTCGTCCGCCAAGGTCACGATCATGTTCTTGGCGCTACGGACCACCGCCGATTCCATGACCTCGGCGAGTTCCGCCGCCGTGGACTCAGCGAGCACCGACGCGACCTTCCCACCAACGCTTCCCACCACCGCTATGCCGGTCACCATCACCGCGGCGACCGCCACGCCCGCCACAACGGCCCCGATGATCTCCGCCTTTTCCTGCGACACGCCGCACGATTCGAGCGCCGAGGAGACCTGCTTGCTCAACCACTCCATCATCGGCTTCACGGCATGATCCATGACCGGCTGCATCGCTTCGTCGATGAACGACGTGCCGGTGGCGGCCTTGTAGATCGCGTCGGCCGCCATCAGCGCCAGGCCGGCCGCAGCAATCACCAGACTGGCACCGCCGGTGAAAATTGCCAAACCTACGCCGATGATCGCCAACGCCCATCCACCGATCTTCGCGATCTCGCCGATCGTGTCCTGCAGCCGCTGCGCCTCCGCGACCTTGGCCGCGTAATCGTCGGACGACTTTTGCAGCGACGTTTGCCGCTTCTCGGACAGCGCATTCAACATCTTCCGTTGACTGTCGAGCGCATCGATGTTGCTGTCGGACATCATTTTTTCAAGCTGCGCCAACGCCATGGTCAGCTTCGCAGTCCCGGTCAGCAGCGCCGCGGTGTCGATATCGAACGCTTCCGGCGTCGACGGCAGCGCCTGCAACGTCGCGCCGCAACGGGCTTCTTTCGCCACGGCATTGGACAGGGCAGCGGCTGCCGAATCGGCCTCGGTCTTCGTCAGCCCCCCGTCCCCGATCCGGGCGACAAGCGTATGCGCTTGCTCGGCGGCGGCCGCAAACGCCGTGGCAGCCTCCGTGTGCTCCTGCACCTTTTCCGACACCGATGCCTCCCAGCGTTCGACATTGCCTTCGATGCGCTTCAGTGCGGCGGAAGCATCCGCATTGCCAGCCGGCAACGATCTCACCGCATCGACGAGCGGCAGCATATCCTTCATTTCGCGCAGCGCGGCGGCCTTGGGCGGCGTCAGCTGCGGCATGGCAAGACCGACGTTCGCCTTTGCAAAGGCTTCCGTCGAACCCATCCTGGTTTCGCAATGCACCACCTCGACAATCTTTTCCGACCCTCTTACCTGCTTACAACCATTAATTTCGTCATACATAACTTCTGACAGAAATTGTTCTTTGGAAAAACTGTTTTTATCTATCAAAATATCTCTCCAAACGTTGACTAGGATGACGCTACTTTCTTCGACGCTTTCGCCCCGACCTGCTCCCCACCATTCTCCATGACATCGAGACTGGCCTTCGCCGCTTCCCGCAATACGGGCATGCTGGCCCGCTCCATCACCACCTCGAACTTTCGCCGCGCGGCGGCACGGTTTCCCAGACAGGCATGACACTGCGCGGCGTGGAAGACCGGCCGCATGTCGTCTTCGGCCAGAGAACCCGCGATGGTGTAATATTCGATAGCCTTGGGGTAATCACCCTGCAATTGATACACCGCGCCCAGGCCCATCGGATATTCGGCGCAACGAAAATCGTACATAAACAGAAACCGGAAGAACGACTCGGCCTCCTTCAACCTTCCCTGTTGATAGAAACGATATGCGTAGGCATACAACCCTTCCATCGCGGCATCGGTGACCCCGTGCAGATCCTTCATCGTCGCGCCTTTCTGGATGGCGGCGATCACGACGCGGTTCAATCGATCAAGCTCGACGGCATCGTCGTTCGTCTCTGTTCTCTGCGTATCGCTCATAACGTGTTTTCCAGTCCCTGCGTGCCGAGATGCATTCACTGCGAGCTGCAATGGCATGCATCAATACTAAGTGTTCCGCCAGCGGCCAAATATCACAAACCGGTCAGGCCGGCGACGGGGCTCTTGCTCTCATGACGAGTTTCTTTGATCGGTCGGACGCGTTTCGTCCGGCGAGGCCGGCGGATCGGCTGCGCCCTCGGCCGTGCCTGCATCGCCGGCCGGGCGCTGTTCAGGCGCGCCAGCCGCTTCGACCTGCCGCAACCAGGTCAGAATTCGGATGATGGGTTCCAAATCCTCGGGGGCGACGAATTGATAGCGTTGCGATCTGGCATAGACTCTTCTCGCCAACGGCACGTCGCGTAATACGGGTACACCGCACTGCATCGCGTAATCGATCGCCTCCCGCGCGAGTGCGTCGACCTCTCGAACCGACACCATCGGAAACGGCGTGACGGCGAAGTCGATGTAAATGCCCACGGCGATGTGGGTTGGATTCGCGAGGATGAACGTCGATCCCTTGACGTTTTCCTTTACCTTTTCGCTCAATCCTTCCCGCGACAATTGCCGCTGCCGCGATTTGACCTCCGGATTTCCCTGGCTCTGCTTGACCTCCTGCTTTACCTCGTGCCTTGCCATCTTGAGACTGCGTATGTACAGGAAATACTCCGCCAGGCAGTCGAGCACGGCAACCGGCAAGGCCGCGCCGGCAAGATAGAGTCCGAGGCAGCGGGCGAGATGTGCAAGCTCGAAGCGCAGCGCCGGCTCGGGCATGCGCGCCGTCATGAACAACTCGCGATAGTGCAGTCTGATGAAAATTGCCGCGCCGGCAAGCGTCGTCACGATATACAGCAGCGTCTTGCAAAAATCTTTCGCGACGCGAAGACTGAAAAGCTTCTTGAATCCGTTCGCGGGATTCAGCGCATCGAAGTTGAATTTGATTGCATCGAAGGCCAGCGTGAAGCGGCTTTGTATGAGCCCCGGCACGACCGTCACCACGGAACAAACCGTGAGAAAGGCGGCGATACCTTTCACCACCAACCATCCCAGTGCGTTGACGTAGGAAAACGGATCGGGCAGAGTGCGGTCGCGAGCCGATTCGGCGATGTGACTGAAAGCGTCGCCAACGCGGTCGAGATGAAACATCAGCGGGATGGCCGCGCCGCCCGCCAGCAGGAGCAATATCGTGCCGATGTCGCCGGCCTTGAACGACTGTCCTTTCTGTTCCGAGTCTCTGCGTTTTTTCTCGGTGGGTTTTTCGGTTTTCTCGCTCATCTCACTGGAGTATCCCGCGGAAGGACCACTGGTCCACGAGGTGATAGATTTCGATCGGTACCGTCGACGCGAAGTAAAAATACATGATGCCGTACGCGCCGAGACTCTTGAGCGTCAACGACAGCGAAAACGCGTTCAACTGCTTGCAGAATCGCGATAGGAACGCCAGCACCCCATCCAGAAGCAGAAGTCCGGCCGCGACCGGCGCCGACAGGCTGACCGCCATCTGGATCACGTGGTTCATGAGCGTGACAAGGCCGACGTAGTTGAAATGGGGTATCTCGCCAAGCGGCACATCCAGCAGGCTTTTCGCGTAAAAACTCATCAACACCGTCAATCCGCCATTCTGGAGAAAGACGTTGGCGAACATCAGGTTCAGGAAAGGCGCCAGGATGGCCGCTTCGACACCGCTGGCAGGGTCGATCGAATCGGCGATGGTCGCGCCGCGCTGGTTGTCGATCAGTTCTCCCAGTAGCGATGCGACCCAAAACGGCCCGGCGACGATCACGCCGACCACGATGCCAACGATTGCTTCCGTCGCGCATGCGAACGCTATTTCGATTCCGCTCGCGCCATTCACTGGATGGACGGCATGCGGCGCGAGTCCGATGACGATGAAACAGATGATGAGCTGCCGCGTCACCGGATTGACGACGATGCGTGAGCTGACGAGTGGAATCAGCAGGAACGTGGGCGCGACCCGCGCGTAGAGCATCGACCATATTTCGAGATGATGAAAGGCATATCCGACCCACCACCGCATCAGCAACATCAACTGCCTCCGGGGAGGAAAGCAAGCCGGAATACCTCCCGCGCGAAATCCATGACGACCGTCGCCATCCAGTGCTCCAGAAGCAGCAGGCATGTCAGCACGGCTATCAATTTCACGCCGAACGGTAGCGTCTGTTCCTGTAACTGCGTTACCGTCTGGAACAACCCCATCGCGATACCCACGACGGTGGCGACAACGATCGCCGGCGCCGATACCAGCAGCACGAGCACGAGCGCCTTGTTCGACGCGTAAATGATTTCATCCATGCTCAACCCAGCGAATGCAATGACAGATAGGGTTGCACCAAATCCTTTGCCACGAGGGTCCAACCGTCGAGCGCAACGAACAGGATCAATTTGATCGGTACGGAGATCGTCACCGGGCTCATCATCATCATGCCGAGTGCCAGCAGCACGTTGGACACGATCAGATCCACGACGATAAAGGGCAAATACAAATAAAAGCCGATGCGAAACGCGTCCCGCAGTTCGCTCAACGCATAGGCGGGCAGCAGGGCGTACAGGGACGGCGGCAGGACGCGGTGGGCCGCGCCTTGAGGGAGGGTGTCCTGCTGGACGGTGCCGGACGGGCTTGCCGCGCTCCCGGGCAGGATTGCCGGGCGCTTCTGCGGGGACGACAGGTTCTCGAAGAACTTGACCAGATCCGCATCGGCATAACGAGCCAGATACCGACGGTACGGGGTCAGAACGGTCGTGACATACGGACTGGCTTCATCGATCGACGTGGCCTGAGGGGTTTGCTCGAAGACCTGGAACGTCGAGGTGAGGACGGGTTGCATGACGAAGGCAGCCAGCATCAGGGCGATACTGTTCAGCACCAGGTTGCTCGGGACCTGCTGTACACCGATGGCGTTACGCAGCAATACCAGTACGATCGAGAATTTCAGAAAGCACGTTCCGGATGCGAATACAAAGGGAAGCAGTGATGCAATCGCGATCAGCGAGATCAGCGACAGTTCGGGATTATGCATTTTTCTCCCTCTGGGACAGATGCAGTACGGCGATCTCCGCGGCGAGCGCGCCCTCGACTTCCACCATCTCGGCCCGACCGATCTGCCGCCCGTTCGCGTAGATCAATAGCCGCGCACCGGGTTCGAGCGGCACGACATCGCCTGGCCGTAACGACGACAGTTCGGCTACCGTCATCGGGAATGGTGCAAAGGAAAAGGACAGACCGACCGGCAACTCGCCAACGGACAGGGGCGCGGACTCGTCAAGCGAAAGGTCGTCCGCCAGAAGAAGGCTCGATGGGGCGTCCGGTGTGCGCGGTGAATGGGACGAACTGTGGGCCGTCGACGAATCTGCCGACGGCACGTCGGACGTCAAAGGGATGTCTGACACGATGAATACTCCATTATCAAGCGCCAACGTCGCGCCAACTCGCGGGGATGCCCGTAGACACGGCTTCGGCGTGACGATCTTCACGACGTCGCCGGCACGCAGCGAATCGACCACCCGCAGCGGAATGCGGGTATGTCCGATTTCCACGCTCACCTGAACCGGGCACGCCGATGCGATGGCCCAGTCCCCTCGGTCTGGCGCCGCTGTAGCGGCGTTCATTGAACATGGCACGCGTTGAAATAAAAATTGCGTGCCGCGAAAGACGACTTCCAGCATCGTGTTGTCCAGCTGCGGCGGCGGGCCGACGCTTTCCAGGGCGACGCCGTCCCAACGCCGGGCCAGCACGGGAACGAAGTCGTGCCATTGCTCGCGATGCAGCACATCGCGCAGCGTCACATCGGAGAGCGCGTCCCACGCGTATTCGACCGCCTCCGGATAGCGCCATGCAATGCATGCGCGCGCGTCCACGTGCACGCTCGTCGCGAACGACCCATGCCGCACGGTGAAGCAGGCATGGCGGGCGGCGGGCGCCGCGCGGGGGATCGCGGCATCGATATCACGCCGCCGCAAGGCCCAGATGGCGCGCAGTGCGGCCGGGTTCGATGCGCCGGCGACTTTGCGCAACCCTTGCCTGAGGCCTTGATCGTGGGTCACGTCGCCGCGTGGCGTCGCCGCTCGCGTCTGGTTCGAAGGAAGCACGTGTCTCATGCCTCGACCGCCACGATCGCTAGCTCGGCGTCAGCGTCGGCATCGCCCCGCGCCAGCGCGCCTTTGATCGCCCTGAGCGCCGCACGGTCAACCGTTGTCACGTGGACGGTCAGAACAGCAGGCCGCGCATTCGGCGTAAAAATTCCAGGGGTGCTGGACAGTTCGATCACAGGCTTGTGCTCCCAGCTTCGAAACGTGAAATACAGACGCCACGGCGTCGCCGGCCAGTCGCCATAGGCGCCGCAGGCGCCGGGGGAGGCGCTCCCGGTCGAGTCGGGCACCGAGATTGACGGCCTGCGCGCCGCGCCAGCCGCCGGGCCGGCGTCCGGCGCATAAGCGTCGCCACCCCGCGCGGTGTCCGCCACGCCCGATGCGACACGGCGGCTTTGCACCGCGCCTCGCGCCAGCGCCTCGGGACGCCGATCGAAATGACAGCCGTACCGGCCAGTCCGGCGTACGAGGCGCACGGCGTCCGTGCTCTCGCCGCGGCGCACCGTCACCCCCGCGGTGTCGTTCGCTTCGCCATCCAGTGAGTCCCGTTCCACACGGTCGCTCCCCATGGCGCCCCCAGCCTTGAGCGCCGGCCCGCCGGTCATTGGCCAGAAACCCATGGCAACCGCCGCGCCGGCGGACGCCGTCGTGCACGATGTCATCGCCATCCTGGAAACTTCGCGATGACCGGTCGCGGTTTCGGCGTCGCCGCGTATCGCGTGTCGTGTCTCCCGGCAATGCGCCTCGGGGCCGGAAGATGCATCGTCGGTCCCGGAAACGCGAGGCATCGCATGCTGTTTCCGCTCCGTGGCGCCTGGCAACGCGCCGTTGCGTCTTTCGTGGCGAGACGGCACGCGTGAATGCGCTCCGCCATGCGAACAGGTTTCCTCCCCGATGCCCGGTGCGGGTGCGGGTTCCTGCGCGGGTTCGGAAGCAATGCCGGCATCACCGTGGCTGCCGGGCGACCAGGACAACTCCGCCTGTGCGGGCAAATGCGGTGCGACGGTTTTGATGTCGACGTGCATCGCCACGTGTCGCCACGCCGCGTGTGGATCGATTTCCACTGCCTCATCCCTATCCTTTTCCGCGTGCGATGCGCGTTCGACGGCCAAGCGCAACAACTTCTCGCGCAAAAAGTCCCTCGCTGAGTCGCCGCTTTCCGCCTGGCCCGCCGCCGCGGCAGTGGATTTTTCGAACAGCATCGTCTCGATGCCGCACTTCCTTTGCACTTTATTGGACATAGCTCTTTATCTCGACGAGGTCTTCGATCTCGCTTCTATCCGCGGCGTTTTGATCCGCCAGCGCGGTGGCGCGTCGGATCTGCTCGATCCTGCCGCTCTTTTTCACCGCGCGCGCGCGCGCGCGCCCGGCATTCGCCGCCTCGGCGCCGGCGTCCGCACGCCGTCCGACCAGGCATTCCAGCTCCAGGCGCAGCGCCGCAAGCGCATGCAATGCCTGCGCTTGACGGGCGAGTACATCGGCATAGGCCGCTTTCGAGTACCGTCCCGGGTGCAGACACGCCTTCGCCATGGCGTCTTTCGCCTCGATCTCTGCCGCTGTTTCCGTTACCGACGCATCGAGCGTCGCATAACGGCTGACGGCTTCGTAATGGCGTTGTTCGGTCCGTATCTGCCGCAAAGTGGCGGCGCTGACCGCCTTACCCAGGATTTCGCGTCGCTTCATGCAATGCCTGGATCGTTTCCGAAGGGTCCGACCATTCCGATTTATCCTGTATCAAAAACCGCCGCATTCGAGCGTGGCAATCGACGATCTGATCGTTTTCCGCATTCAGGCCACGCTTGTATTCGCCCATATCGATGTACACCTGAAGTTCCTGATATTTCGAAAGTCGTTGCCGGAATGCCGCGGCCGCCGTCTGGTGTTTCTGGTCCGTCACGGCATCGAAAAGCCGGCTCGCACTTTTCAAGACATCGATTGCGGGGTAGTGATGGGTATCGGCCAGACCGCGCGACAAATAGATATGGCCATCCAGCAAGGACCTGATCTCGTCCGCGACAAGATCCACCTCATCCTCCGATTCCAAAAGAACGGTATAGAACGCGGTGATGCTGCCAACGACGGTGCGGCCCGCGCGTTCGATCAGTTTCGGAAGCCGGTCGAACACGGAAAGCGGATAGCCCCGTTTCACCGGAAGTTCGCCCGATGCCAGCGCGATATCCCGTTCCGCACGCGCATAACGCGTCAGGGAATCCAGATACACGGTGACATTCGCACCTTGGTCTCGAAAGTATTCTGCCGCCGCCATGGCCACTTTCGCGGCGTTCGCTCGCTCCACCGCCGACTGATCCGACGTCGCATAGACGATGATCAACCGCTCCCCAAGGCGGCTGCGCCGCGCCGCGTCGACGAATTCGCTGACCTCGCGGCCCCGCTCGCCGATCAATGCGACGATGGTGACATGCGCCTCCACACCGTCGATCAGCATCGACATCAGCGAACTCTTCCCGGAGCCCGCCGCGGCAAAGATTCCGACGCGCTGGCCCATCGCGCAGGTCAGCAATCCATCGATGGCGCGGATGCCGCTCCACAATGGGCTCGTCTCCGGGTTCCGGTCGGCGTAATGCGGCCCCATCACGTCCAGCGGCATATCGCGGTCGGCGTCGGCTGCGTGATCGTGCGCATCGGTGCCGGCGTTCGCGTCATTCGCCTGTCCCGCGATCCGCTCGACGATCCGCCCGCTCGCGTTCAGCACCGTGCCCAGCATGTCGAACGACATGTGAATCGACATTCGATTCCCGCTTGGACGAACGACGAACTCTCGCCTGAGGCCATCGATGGCGTCCAGTAGGCTCAGCACGGCGGTATCGCCGGACAGCGCGACTACCTGCGCCCGGCCGATCGGTACGTGCGAGAACGGGCTTTCGTGTACGGTGCACAATTCGCCTACGGCGACATTACCCATGCGCACGCGCAGGATCTGTCCCGCGATGGCGTCGATGCCGGCCGAACGCTGCGCCAAATCCATCAGTCCCATTCACAGTTTTCCCACGATTTGCAGCAATGCCTGCGCTTCCTCGAAAAAATACTCGAGCGCGTGACGAAAACCCGGCATCGAAAACCCATCGGCCGCGAGGTTGGCGTGCAACGCCAAATGGTCGTCATACCAAATGATGACGGGTCTGGCGGGTGAAAAAACCGGCAGTGGAGGACGCATGGCGAATTCGACCATTTGTGTCGAGGCGTGACACAACAGGGATTCCGTGACCGATGGCATTGGCGCGACGAAATGGATGCCATGCTGGCCTGCATCGATCCGTATTTCAGAACCATCTCGAAAATTGACACTTATCGGGTCGTGCGGGTTCAAGGCGTCGCTCACCTTATCCGCGCATCCCAGCTCCTGAAGCGCCTCCCGTACCAATCCAACGATATCGACTACTGCGTTCACTACGATCCCCTATATGTTCCCGAGCACGTCCAACTCGACGTTATCGGACACTTCCCCGAATGAGATGACCTGCAATCCTGGAAAACGCGACTCGATCAGGGTCCGCGTGTAGCGCCTGACGTCCATGGATGCAAGCAGGACGAAATCGCGACGAATCGCATTCAATTGGTTCAGCGCGGCGCCAATGCGATCGATCAATTCATTCGCGACATCCGGCGTCAAATTCAAAAAGGTGCCGGCCGACGTGTTCTTGATACCCTGGCGCAGCCGGTCCTCGAAATCCGGAGTCAACATCAGCACTTTCACTCGTCCGTCATGCGCCACGCCGTGTGAGATGTACCGTCCCAACGCCGTGCGAACGTGCTCCACCAGCACGATGCTGTCTTTCTCGCGCATTCCCCAATTCGCCAGCGTTTCCAGAATCAACTTCATGTTCTTGATGGCCACCCGTTCCATCAGCAATCGCCTCAGGATTTCGCATAGTTTCTGTATCGGCAATTGCCGATAGACCTCTTTCAGCAATTCCGGATAGCGGGTATCGAACGTATCCAGCAGATTCTTCGTTTCCTGTATTCCGAAAAACTCGTTGCAGTTGCGCAGCACCACGGAAATGAACTGATCGTGCAATTCGTCGAGCGCTTCACGAAAATCCACGCCAAGATCCCGTAGCCGCGCCGCGTCCGCGTCGACCCAGTCCACGGATCCGCCGTCGCAGTCCAGCAGTTGCGAGACGGTCATGCCGAAACCGCGGCTCAAATCGGCGCCGTTGAGCAGCCGGACACCGTCGAACGCGATATACAGGGATGCCGCGTCGACATCGTTGACGCGAACCGTCACGCGATGCCGCGCGTCATCGTCGTGGCCGGAATCGGGCGTCGCTTCGGCCGCAGGGCCGGCGAACCCGACGAAAATTTCCGGAAGCAACAGGCCCGTGTTGCCGAACGTCCTGGCATGCAGGGACGTGGCAAGCTGCCGCGGCGCCACGGAACCCTTGCATGCGTGGGGCAGCAACACCACCAAGGGATGGCCTGCCGGCACGGCGTAGTCCTCGCCGATTGCCAAGGGTGCCGCGCGCGCCTCGGGTGCCTGCGAAGACCGCTCTGCGGCGCCGGCGGCCGGAGAACCGGATGAAAGCGCTCCATTGCGCCAACGCCGCCAACACAGCAATGCCAACACTGCGGAAACAGTCAAAAACACCGTCAGCGGAAAACCGGGCAGAAAGCCCATGAGGGCGGACAGACCCGCAGAGATCCACAGTACATGGTTGCTGGACAGCAATTCCGAGACAATGTCATGACCCAGGTTCTGCTCGCTTCCCGCCACGCGTGTGACGAGAAAACCCGCCCCCATCGAAATCAGCAGCGCGGGAATCTGGCCCACCAGCGCATCGCCCACGCTGAGGATCGTGTATGTGGACATCGAATCGGAAATCGACAAATGGTCTTTGATCGTGCCGACCGCGATACCGCCAATCAGGTTTACGAAGATGATCAGAATTCCCGCGATGGCGTCTCCCTTGATGAATTTCATCGCGCCGTCGAATGATCCGTACAACTGACTCTCGCGTTCCAGCGCGCTTCGCCTGGCGCGAACGCCTTCGCCATCGATGATTCCCGCGCGAAAGTCCGCGTCGATGCTCATTTGCTTTCCAGGCATCGCATCCAGCGAGAATCTCGCGGCCACTTCCGCGACGCGTTCGGCGCCTTTGGTGATGACGATGAACTGGACGACCGTCACGATCGCGAAGATGACGATTCCCACGACGATGTTCTCCCCGATGACGAATTCGCCAAACGTCTGGATGATCCTTCCGGCATGGCCGTCCATGAGGATCAGCCGGCTGCTGCTGATCGAGAGCGCGAGGCGGAACAGCGTGGTCAACAGGACAATGGCCGGAAACGTCGATAAGCTCAGCATGTTGACGACGTGCAGCGCGCTCATCAGAACGAGCAACGCCGTGATCATGTTCACGGCGATCAGAAAATCCAGCAGCTCGGGCGGCAGCGGCACAATGAGCATGCCGATGATCATGATGATCAGACACAGAACGAGCAGTTCGGGCTTTTTCTGAAGAATCGAGAGGATTCGGCGCCCGGAAGCAAGGTATGACATATCGATGCCCGTCGCGAGGTCGAGCCTCGCTTTGCGAATTATTGCCAGTCTAAGAAGAAGCAACCGGACGGTGGCGACGCGAAGGCGAACACATCGTGCTAGAAATGTGGGGTGGCCAGACCGAGAACGTCGCTTAGAATCGTCTGGCGGTGGCCGATGTCGGGATAAAGCGCAATTGGCAGGGCGGCGAACGCACGATAGACGCGTTGTACGAATCGCTCCCTTTCGTTCAACGTCCTACTCCGCGTGCACAGCATCCCGACGGCCAGCTTGACCTCCGTCGGGTCGCGCATCATCGTCGTCAGCAACCCTGCCATCTGGCGTTCGAGGTCCCCCCTGTCCTGTGGCGGCGCGCCGACCGGCGCCAGCTGCACCAGCAAACGTTCGGCTGCCGTCATCATTCGCAATACATTGCATTGCACGATCAATGCCGAAAACACTTCCTGTGTACAGCTCGGATCCACTGCCCGCCGATCCGCCGTCAGCGTCTCGCTGACGTAGCGCGTGAGGCCGATGCGTTGATCGTAATCGAACCTCTCGATCCAGTCATCGTAGAGATCAGGCAATGCATCGACGAAATCGAGGAACTCCCGATACAGCTGGCGCAGCAGCCGCGCGCCCATATTCAAGCGCTCGCCATAACGGCGTGCCTGCGTGGCGGCGTTGATTCCCGCCTTGATATGACGGGCGTCGCCGTTCTGGAAAACGTTGTCGATGGCGCGGTCGAGCAGCGCTGCCGCGCCGGCATTATCGAGCGTGGCGGACGTGCTCGCCCCTTCGGGTCCCGCCGACGGGGCCGCCATCGGCATGCGCCCGCGTGCCCGGAGCGCCAGCACGAGATCGCTGTCGTCGGGAAAAAGCCGCCGCGCCTGCCGCAGGAAGTCACGCAGGCTCTGGTTCCCGGATTTGACCACGCGCGCCAGTCTGGCCAGACGCTCTTCGCGATCCTCCTCGAGAATCGACTCGGTCTCGTCGGAGACCCGCGGCCGCATGCGCTCGACATCCTTGCGACGGGCATTCTGCGCCAACATCATGCCCAGATCGTCCTGAAGCGCATATAGCCGCTCCTCGGCATTGTTGCAAGGCATCTGCGCCGGCTGATGCCCTGCCTCGCTTCTTTCGCTACCCTTCGGCATCCCCGCCGCTGCACCATCCGACGTCGACAAATTCGACAGGGAATCCTTGCTCATGCTACTGATTCGTTGCATGGTGCTTCTCCGATGGGTTTCCTTCGAGGCTGTCGGCCCGGGCGTCGTCGACGTTGTCCATATACCGCTGCAACATCCGGCTCGTCGCCGCCATCTCCGACCGGCTGGACGAGAGGCCGCCCTCCGTCAGCGTCTGTCCGTCCTGCCAGCCATCCTGCCGCGCGAGAACGCGCGGCTGAATCAGAAACAAGCGGACCATGTGTTCGGTCCGCGTCCGATCCAGACGAAACAGACTTCCCACGACGGGCAGTTTCCACAGTCCCGGGATGTAATACGTCGTCGTTTCGTGCTGATCGATCGTGCTGCCCCCAAGCAGAAGGCTTTTGAATCGGGGAACCCGCGCTACGGTGCTGATCTGCGTACTGCTGACGCCTGGAATGACCGGCGTATCCTTCGCCGTGCTGCCACTGTTTTGGGATCGACCGTCCTGCACCGTCACGATCATTTCCACCTCCTTCGCCTCCCGCGTCAATCGCGGCAGCACACTGACAAGCGTCCCGTACGTGAAATGCTCCAATGCAGTCGTTCGCTCCCCCACCAGAGGATAATATTGCGTATGGCTGTTATCGAAAATGGCCGGCACGTTCTCTTCGGTCAGCACGATAGGGCGGGACACGATCGTTGCTCGCCCCTTTTCCGATAGCGCGTTGATTGTCGCCAGGAACGTGATGCCGTTGAGCGCCGCCATTTGCGTGCCGTTCACGCTGGCCGTGAGAGGTCCGAAGTTGGAAGAGGACTGCCAATTTATTCCCAGTTCGTTGAGTTTCTGCCGGTCGACGTCGATGATCCACAAAGACAACTCGATCTGCCGTTTGGCGACGTCCACCGCGCGTATCGAACGCTCCATCAAGTCGACGTGGTCCCGCGGCCCGTACAGCAGGATACTGTTGCCATCGGGATTCGAAACCATGCGGACGTCCCATACGGTGTCCTCCCGCATCGCCACCGTCTTTCCGGTCCCGGGCCCGCCCTGGTCCGACGCACTGCCCGCGTCGTCCGCCGGCTTCGGCAACGGCAACGCGAGTACATCCGTCGGTTTGCGCGCTTCCGCGTGCGACACCTCCGCCGCCGATGACTCGCCGCCGGCGGCGGTGCCACCGGACGTCGCAAAGAGCGCATGGATGACATCGGCGACCCCCGGGACCGTCACCAATTCGCCACGGACGCGGTATCGCCGATTCGCGACGAAGGTGTTATGCAACGGCACTACCCGCAATACCATCGCCGTGTCGCTCTGCGCACCCGGCAATTCATCGAGATATTTGGCCGCGGCCACGACCAGATGCACGTAGATCGGCGGCCCCGACACGTAAAACACCCCCATGCCGTCGGATCCGGCGATCGGATACCGTTCGTCATAGAGATTCGACGAACGCAGGAATGCCCGCACATCGCCTAGCCGCTGACGGCCCATTCGTACCATCGATCCGGTCACTTCGTTGTTCCGGTATATGTAGATGGACCGGCCGTCGTCGTACGTCATCAACCCCATCATCTGCACGAGCTTGTCCAACGTGGCCGTCGGCGAGGCGAGGTCGAACGTCCCCGTCACGAACAGCGCACGCGTCTTCGGACTGGCAACGATCGGGCGCTCGATCCTGCCCTCGATCGCATCGAAGACGTCGCTCAGGCTGGTGTTGTTGGCGATGAACGTTGGTGGCGTCGATTTGGCCGACGCCAGGTTTCCGGCGGGAAGCGTGGCGGGCGACGACGATTCCTGCGCCGATGCCGGACCCCACCACAGGCAACCCAGCACGGCGACGGCCACCGCCACGAGACGGCACTCCTGACGCCAGACAGCCGACGCCCGACGATCCACAATACGAGCGTTCATCGCAGACACCCCGGCCGTGCGCCAAAATGAAATTTTATTTCCTGCGCGAAATGGGACGACGATGCGAAACCATGCCGATAGGCCAGCTCGGTGAGCGACCCGTGGTCCGACAGGATATCGTGCAGGGCGTTCTGTGCGCGCCACTGCCGGAGACGGCGCTTCAATCCGCCCCCGAAGATGCCTCTACAGATTCGCCTGAACTGGACCGCCGAAACGCCATAGCGTTGCGCAAGCGCGCTTACCGAAGCATGGCCATCGAAAGAGAGCAACAGAAAGCGGACAAGCAGATACGCTTCCTGAGTCCGCAGAAAGCACCGCAGCGGCATGATGTGGGAATCGTCATCGACGACACGATCGCACAGCCAACGCTCGAACCCGCCCCCCGAGGACAGATCCGTGGCGGTCATCCTCAGCACATTGGCGGCGCAGTCCCGTCGTTCGAACGTGGCGCTATCCACGTCGACACCCAGGGAGGCTTCCATGAATGCCAGCAGGCTGGCGATTCGTGCAACCGGGATGCTCCGCTCCTCCTGCGCGGCGGTGTCGGTCGTGATAACCAGACGATGCTTGTCCAGCACCAAGTATCGGATCTTCTCCCTTTCATACATAATTCGTTATCCTGCATAGAATTTTTTGTTCATGGGGAAAACCCAATCCCGACATGCTCTTTCCGACCACCAACGCGGTCATCGTCGAACGGCTTTTTGTCTTTTCGACACCGACGTATTATGCGAATCACGGCGATCATAAGATATGGTTGCAGGCCCAATGCGGGATGGGCGGCGACCCACTTTCCCAGAGGATTTCCCTCGAATATCAATCGTTTGTTTTTTTCGATTGACTGCTCAAAATCAATCATGTCTCATTACGAAATGCAATGACGAGCATCTCTGTCTCGTTTTCTACTTGTTGAAATGCATGCTGCCTGGAGCCGCATGCTTGGCGAAAGGCATGGAATGAATGGTGTGTCGACTGATGCTGAAGCCCATTACGAGCTGCGCATCCTTTTTGGTCCGATGTTCGGCGTCGACTTGCTGCTGCCGCGGGAAGATTCGATCTTTTTCGTCGTCGGCCCGAACAGCACGGAGTCCGATGAGTTGCAGGGCACTGAGACAGTCGTGCAGGATGCCGCGCAATTTGCGAAGAACATGCTGTTTGTTCCGCATCACCAGTCGGGCATTAACTTCCGGATCAATTTCCAGACGGGTGAGGACGATGATGAGTGCCGCTTCGACGTCGAGTGGATCGATGGAGGCAATAGCGTGGTCGAGGGCGGTCGGCTCAACTGCGTCTGCCAATTCGCGCACATCGCGTTCGCTGTCCGCCTCACCGGCATGCCCTGGTCCGATGCGGTACTTCACTTCGCCGCCGGTCCGCCGGCGGCGGACCACACAGCGCTGGAAAGCCACGATGGTAGCGCCCGTACGGCCATCGCGGACGCAATGCCGACCACCTGGACGAAGCGCCGCATCGGCGCGTTGGGTTGCGTGGCGGTCTCGCTCGTGGCGCTGGCGACCTGCATCGTCGCAAGCATGTTTGCCGATCAGGCCAAGCTGAATCAGCTTGAAACGGTCTTCGACAATGGCGCAGGCAAGAACCGTCTCGTCATGAAGGACGGCAAGGTCTATGTCATTGCGTCAACGGAAAGCGACGAGGATTGGAACAAACAGATAGCCCAGCGCTTCCCTTTGAACCAGCGGCCGATAGTCACCTCCGTTGGCGATCTGCGATCACAGTCGGAGCGGGTTCTCGATGAGCACGGCGTCGACTATTTCACCTTGCTCTTCGACAAGGTAAGCGAGCCGGAGTTGATCCTGGTTGCGCATCAGGGTGAGGATCCGGATGTCGCGAAGAAGCGGATCGACGACGCCACCACGCTCCTGAAGCCTGTCCTGCCGTTCGCGACGGGCCTGCATATCCGGGAAGTCTCGCTGGATGCCGTATCCGCGATGGCGAGTGCCCGTCTGACCCGCATTCCGGTGACGTATTCGCGAATCGAGTCGGGCGGCTACGTGACGTTTTTCGTCACCGGTTACATCACTGATTATGCCTTGTCCGCGATGTCGGACCTGGTGAAACGATTTTCGCATGACTGGGGTCATCGAAAAGTCCGGTTCGGCCTCGGATTGAAAACCACCTGGCTGGACGGGAAATCACGCCGGGTAGGCGAGGACGGCTACGTTCTGGTCGACCCGGATCATTGGTATTTTGATAACGTTATCGCTGGAAATAAAGAAACTAATCATGAGCAAAAGTGAGTCTATTGGATCGAGTCCTTCCGCTTCATCGGATACTTTCGGTGAAGGTCTCGATATGTTCATCATCGACATCGCCAAGGGTTTCAATACCGGAGTAGGCAGCCTTGGCAGCGCGTTGGATGCGGCATTGGCGAAATTGCAGTCAAGCCCCTCCGATCCGAGCGCTCTCGCGAACTATCAGGCGCTCCTGTCCGAGTACAACATGTACCGGAATGCACAGAGCAGCGCGGTGAAGGCGATGAAGGACATCGACACCGACATCGCCGGCAAACTTCGGTAAGCGCCGTGGTCTGATACGACGCAAACAGCGCTACATTCATTTTTCAGGATCCTTTTCGATGAAAATCGTCCCAATCGTTGCATCTGCGTTTTCGGCGACCGCCGTCGAAGGCGAAAAAAGTCTGGATGTAGCGCTGCGATCGGCCGTGCAAAATCTCACCGATGACATGATTTCGAGCAGGAACCGAATCGACTCTTTCATGCAGACACCGAATGGTTATTCCAATCCCGCGGCACTCGCCGCATTTCAGGTCGAACTGGCCAATTACAGCATCAACAACGCCGTCGTCAGTGGCGTCGTGAAACGCCTTACAAGCGGCGTCGAAACGCTGGTCAAGGGGTAATCCGCCGTGCGCCGTGTCTATCGGATGCTGCCACTGGCAAGCTTGCTCGTACTCTGCGCGTGCCACAACGAATCGCTATTGTCCGGCCTTACGGAACCGCAGGTAAACGCGGTGGTGGCGGTACTGCAGCGGCACGGCGTGTCCGCCACCAAACGCGACCTTGGTAAAAACGTCTTCGCGGTGGACGTCGCGCGTAACGACTTTCCCGCGGCCGTGGACCTCACCCGCCGCTACGACCTGCCGCAACCGGCCGAGATTCAGATAAGCCAGGCGTTCCCGTCCGACAGTCTGATTTCGACGCCCCTCGCCGAACACTCGCGGCTGATCTCCTATATCGAACAACGGCTTTCCAGCAACCTGTCGGCGCTGAACAATGTCGTTCGCGCCCGGGTGAACGTCAGCTACCCGCTAACGGGCAACATCGATACCCCGAAGCGCATGCATGTCGCCGTGCTGGTGGTCTATGCCGGCGAGGTCGATCAGGATGCGTTGATCAGCGAAGTGAAACGCTATGTCAGGAACAGTTTCGACCAGATCGATTACGACGATATTTCTGTCGTGGTGGAACGCGGCTCGCCGATCTTTCGCGGAAGGCTTCCCGGAGGCTCCGCGGTCCCGACGGCGTCCGGCGGCGTGGACTGGGCTCATCTGTGCATCTGGCTGGCAGGCATCATCGGTGTCGTCGCATTGCTCGGCGCGCTGGGTTTCGCGCTGGCCCCGCGGCTCGCATCGCGTCCGCTGCCGTCACCCTGGCTTGCCAGGCTGCCGGGACGCCGCGGCGGCGGCGACCGGGATCGCTCCGAACGGGACGCGCCGACCCAGCGCGACCACCGCGATTCCGCCGCGGAACCTTCTTCATCGACGGGATTTTTCCGCCGTTTCCGCGTGGCGCGGCACAAAGTCGAACCCGTGATCAAATGAACGGCACCAACCACCTGCTGCGAATCATGCTCGACCCGGACGACTATCTGCATCCAGCCCGCGTGACAATGGCTGCTGCATCGTGGCGCACGCTGTCCAAAGTCAGCAGGAACACGATCATCTTCGCCGAGCACGGGTTGCACACCGCCTCGCCCGACGTCATTCCAACCGATCCTCCCACCTCTGCCCTGCTGCGCTGCTGGAACGCGATTCCGGACCTCTGCCTTCTGCTCGGGCTCTTCAGTCAACGCGCCGATTGGCTCGCGTCCGGCCAGTACCGGCGCCTGGACGGGCGCCGCCGACGCTTCCTCGAATTGCCGCTGCCGCATCGCGCGGTACCGCCCTGCGCTCGCGCCGGAAAAGTCGATCCGGCCGTCTGCGGTCTGGCCGCTCTGCGACTCGCCATTCCGGGAATGCACGAGGTCATCGCCGAACGGCTCGGACTGCTTTTTTCCGCGCGAACCGACGCGGACGCGACTGCGCTATCCACGCAATTGCAACGCGCTTCACCGGTTGGATATCGCGGCTGGATTTCCCACACCCTTCTCTCGATGGCAACGAGCTATGCGCAACCACTCACACAAGATCTATGGGGAAGCCCCGACGCCGGAAGCCGGCGTGGTGTACCGGCGTTCGGCTCTGCATCGCGCCAACCGACGCCTCGCCTTGGAAGAAACGGCCAGGAAGATCGCCAGGCGCATCGTCGATGACGCCGGCCGCGAGGTGGACGCACGCTACGAGCAGGCCCGTCTGGATGGTTACCGCGATGGCATCGCACTGTTTGTCGACGTCTTGATCGGCGAAACGACGCAGCTTTCGCAAACCTACGCCGCGCAACTGGCGCGCGAGCGCGATGCCATCGCGCGAGACGTGGAAATGCTGTTCACGGACACGGAGACGGTCAACGCACTGATAGAGGAATACCTGGGCGTGAAGGATCGCGAAACGGATCAGCCGGTGAGCGTTCACCTTCCGCGATGGTGCCGGCTGGACCCATGCGAAGTCGATCGATTACAGGCGAACAGCGGACGACGCCTCGCCTTGAGCCCCTCGCCGAACGACCGGCTCGTCATTGGTCATGGCCCATTTTCCCTCTCGTTCACGCCAGCCGCCGCATCGACCCAGGTCTGCGCCCGCATGCAGCGAGGCGCGCGCGGGCCCGGTGCCGACATCACCGCAAAAATGGTCGCGGCGCTATTGTCCCGCGCCCAGCAAACAGAAGAAAAGGAATCCCCATGACGATCGATCCATCGGCACCTTTAGCGTTCGGCGAATCCAAGGCCATGCCGAACGCCGATTCCGAATCGCCGCGGAGTCTGTCCGATGCCGCTGCCGCGGCCTCCGCGACAGGCACCGGCGGCATGTCGCCCTCCGCCATGCAGAAATGGATGATGCAGATCATGATGACGAACATGAGCTCATCCGATGACGACGCGCCCGATGCCAGTCCGACCCTCCAGTTCGACCCCGATCTGTTTTGAAGCCAGCGTGACTATCCGACAGAACCGCAGCCAGCCCACCGTGCGCTTCGAAGCCACCCGACACCGAACCACGCGGTGCCGATGGGTTCGGTGGATGGCAAGCGCCATGTGCACGATGGGTTTCGGAACGACGTGCGCGCAGGCCGGAGATTGCTGGACGGAGGCGGCCCGCGCATATGGACTCGACGCGAGGTTGATGTACGTGATCGGCGAACGCGAGTCCGGATTGAACGCCACCGCATTGAACCGTAACCGCGATGGCTCGTACGATATCGGCGTCATGCAGATCAATAGCCACTGGCTTCCCATCCTGAAGCGGTACGGAATTTCGGAAAAGCGTCTTTTCGACCGATGCACGAACGAAAGCGTGGGCGCCTGGATTCTCGCCCGCAACATTCGTCGATATGGCGCGACGTGGCGCGCAGTGGGTGGCTACAACGCGCACTCTCCCGACAAGCAACGTACTTATGCACGGCGGATATTCGCTGGCTACTATGGCGCCAACGCATCACCGGCGGGACTCACACCGCCATCGCCATTTCGACTGCCGGGCATGGCGGCGATTCATCCCGACGATGGCGGACATCTCACCGACGGACGGCGCACGACCGCCTCCGGCCATGACGCCATGAATCGTCGCGCGAAAGCACCGGCTTTCAGCGGATTCCCCGGTCCGGCGGTGACGCTCGCGCGCGCGCGGAACGCACCACAGCCGCATGACGACACTGACATGTCCACGACACTTGCCCCCTAGAGGGCGTCAAACCGATGTCGGCAATGCCTCGTCCACCCGCGCGGCCAGCGTGATCCAGGCCTGATCCAACTCGGCCTCATCCTGTCGCCCGACAGCAGCCGATACCGGTTCGAGCGCCTGAATCAGCGAATCGTCGCCGAGGGTAAGCAGTGCGCCGCGGACGCGATGGATCTGACGCTCTATCGAGGAAAAATCGCGCGTTCGCACGGCGCCGGCAAGATTCGCCCGATCTTTTTTCCACTCGACCCGGAACGCATCCCACAGGATCGCATCGATTCCCGTGCGTCGCGATGGCGCCGCCGCCTCGCCTTCCCCGGCGTCCCTGCCCGTGAGCCGTTCCAGCAAACGGGATAAATCGTCGAGCAGCACCGGCTTTTCGAGTTGTCCATCGAATGCCGACAGGGCCATCCCGCGGTCGTCCCTGACAGACGCCGTCGTGAAGACGACCTTCGCCCCCGCGTCCTCGCGCCGTATCTCCAGGAGCAGGCCCGGGCCGTCGAGCACCGGCATCGACAGATCGGTGATGACGAGGTCCGCCGGCCGCTCGCGCCATGAAGCCAGCGCGGCAAGACCGTTTTCGGCGCTGCGGATGCGCGTGTATCCGAGACGGCGCAACTGGTCCACCAAGAGACTGCGACTCACGGGCTCGTCCTCTGCGATGAGAATATCGAGATCGGCGACCTTCCGCGATGGTGAGGCCGGGGCGGAAACGACAGGCGCGCTGCCTTCGCCGCAGGCGATCCGATGCAGCGTGTCACGCAGCGCCTGCCGCGACAGCGAGGTCAGTAAGACGGTATCGTCCTCGAAGCGGGGCACCGAGGGCAGATCCGCCGCCAGGCGAACAGTGCGTGTCGCCCGGGCGCTTGGACGCGCGGAAGACCGCGAGTGCGAAGCGGTGGCGTGGACGACGCGTTCATTCGGGGGACCGATGTCGGATACGGTCACCAGGATGTCGAGCGGGGCCTGCTCCGCCGCGTCGACGAAATGCCCGCCCCAGCGCGTGATGCGCTGGGCCAGGGCAGACCGCCATGCCGGGTCATCGACATCGGTACCGACGCGCGTGCCGGGAAGACCGGCACACGCGTCGGCGGCCTCTTCGAGCGCATCGACGCGACCCATCTGGAAAGGCAAGTCGACGTAGAACGTGCTTCCCGCTCCCGGCGCGCTTTCGAGCGTAATGCGCCCGCCCATCAACATGGCGAGCTTGCGGCAAAGGAAAAGGCCCAGTCCCGTTCCGCCAAAGCGTCGGCTTATCGTATCGTCCGCCTGCGTAAGCGGATTGAACAGCGTGGATTGCAGCGCCGCCGGGATACCGATTCCGGTGTCCGCGACTTCCAGCCGGACGCATTGCTGGGTTTGACTCGTGCTGATCAATTCGCTCCTGACGGATACCGCGCCTTTCTCGGTGAATTTCGCGGCGTTGCTGAGGAGATTGAGCAGAATCTGGCCGAGCCGCTGATCGTCGCCCAGCACCATGCCGTCCAGCCTGGCGTCGGTCGTGCATACGCAGCGTACCCCGCGCTGCGTGATCGTTGGGGCGAACTGCTGCACGCATTGCTCGACGATGTCGTTGACGCACATACGCACGCTGCCGATCGTCAGGGCGTTCGATTCGACCTTGGTCAAATCCAGCAGATCGTCGACGATCTTGAGCAGCGACGAGAACGAGCGCCGGATCATCGCGACGCGCTCGACCTGTTCCACGTCGAAGACTTCGCGCTCGAGCAATTCCAGGTGCCCCGCCGCGCCATGAAGCGGCGTGCGGATTTCATGCGTCATCAAGGCAAGGAACATCGACTTGGCGCGGTTTGCCTCGTCCGCCTTTTCCTTCCCCTCGATCAGCAAACGCTCATTGGCTTTCTTGAAATTCAGGTCGACCAACCCGAACAACAACGCGGCACGGCCGCCATATGTCGTGCTGGAGGCGGCAACGCCGATACAGGCGGAGCGTTCGGATGCAAACGGCCAGGTAACTTCTCGAAAAATGTGGTCCCGGTGACTATCGTGCAGCAGCGGCTGTTCATCGGCGATCCTCTTGTAGAAGTCGCTGCCGTTCGTGCCGGCCTCCACGCCCAGCATGCGTGCCGCCACCGCGTTCTCCAGAACGACCTCGTGTGTCCCCGGAATATAGACCGCCACGCCGACCGGAATCGTATCAACCACTGACTTGCTGAAATGTTCGGCTTCGATCCGCTTCTGTATGCTGACGCTCAATGGCCCTGCGATTCGTTTGTCGAAGTAGATCACCGCGCCCCAGAGGAACAGCAGCGATCCCAGGACGATACCGAGCGCACCGAGCGCTTCCCGGTGCAGACTCGCGATCACATCGCGCCAATCGAATACATAAACGGCGATCCAGTCGGGACCGTTGACTTTCTGCGTGATATAGAAGACGGCACCTTCGCGGTAGCTACGAAGTTCGCCGTCGGCTTGCCCGATTATCGCCGGCTGACGCTGGATCGCGCGGTAGCGCCGTTCGTCCGCGGCCGAGTCCAACGCGAAACCGAGATTCTGGTGACGCGCGCTATCCAGAACGAAAAATCCCGGCGTACGCTCGCTATGCAGGAAGAATTGCAGAAAGTCGTCGAATCCGACGCTGACGTCGATCGTCAGAACGCGCTCGTCGCCATGAAAAATCGGCAGCACGATTTGCGAGATGGCGGACTGATTCGTCCCGTGCGTTTCGCTTGCTACATCGGCCCCGCCCCCATCGTCGTCACGCCCCGTCCGTTCCGTGACCCAGAACGGACGTCTCGTACGCAAACCTCTCGGGGATTGACAGGCGAGCACGTCCTCCGCGAACGCCATCCTGCCGAGATTGAAACGCACCGCGCCTTGCGTGCGCGCCGTGACTTGCGCCCTTTCATCCAGCGGCGGAGAAAATGCCATGAATTTGCCATCCGGCGCGTAGATGCCGCCCTGCAAGGTCACGCCGATCTTGCGCGCGTCGATCGACGGCGCGGCGGACACATCGCGAAGAATGCGCAGCAGCACGGCCAGCCGGTCGGCATCGCCTGGCGACGACAGGTTGCTCACGATGGTAAAGGGCGTCACGGTAAGGTCCGCGGACGTTCCTGTCACGTCCATGCCTTCCTTCAACCGCCCTTGATACGCATGCAGTGGAACGTAGTCCGTCTGGTGCAACGACCAGGCGGCTTCATACAGATCCACGAGCTGCATCAGCCGGACCGACAGATTGTCGACCTCGGACTTGACCTGCTCGCGCTTGGTTACGAAAAGCGCGACCTGTTTGTCTCGATATTGATCGACGACAGCGACCGTTGCAAGAGCGGCAGCGCCTAAGATCGCGATCGAAAGCGTGATCGCGGCTCCATACAACAGGCGTTGGTTGTACCGGTAGGTACGCGCCAGAATGCGTTGCGGCATGGTGCTCGATTCTCTTCATCTTAAAAAACTAGCGACCCTGCAAATTGGGCCTTCGCCCATCCCGCATTGCATCTACGCCCGTTCCGGAAAAACACCCATTCCGAGACAATGGGACATCGAAAACAGATTTTAAGCCAAGTTTTTATACAATTTTTTTTCAAGAAAAACAATAATAAATAGAAAAATACTCTATCTACTATTGTTTTATTGCAAAAAAGCAACTTTTCAACGAGGTTCCAGCATGATATATCTACAGGCAGCGGCTATCTGGATCGCGTTCGTGGCTATCGTAATATGTTTTCTGCGAGGCGCAAAACAGGATTACTAAATAAAAACGAGCGGAACGGGGTGCCGCCAGAGTGGATCGGTTACCTGGATTCGCAAACGCGATACGGGGGGAAATATGAAAAAAATATCAGTCGGGTTGGCGGACGACCATCCAGTCATACTATTGGGAGTGAGCCAGGTATTGACCGAACATCCGGATATCGACGTGCGGTTCAGCTGCGCCACTATTGGAGAGCTGTTTCAGCATCTCCTTGAAACCCCCGTGAACGTGCTGTTGTGCGATTTCGAATTCGCGGATGATCCGCAGGCGGACGGTCTCGATCTATTGAAAAGAATCAAGCGCGTGGCGCCCAATACCAAGGTGCTGATCCTCAGTTCCCATACCGGGTCGCACATTGTCTCGACATCGCTGGCGGCGGGCGCCTCCGGATTCATCGGGAAGGCACGTAGCGATTGTGCCGGGTTGCCGCAGGCTATTCGCGATGTGCAAAGCGGCAACATCTATCTACCACCGCCGATTGCCAGTGCCCTGCTGTCGAATATATTTCAAGGCCCGGACAAAGCCGGCGGATTGAGTGCGTTGTCGGAGAAGGAATCGATCGTGGCGCGAATGACGTGCGATGGCTTTTCCATTTCCGAGATAGCGGCGCGACTGCATCGCAGCCCGAAAACGGTGAGTAATCAGAAAGGCGCCGCCATGCGCAAGCTCGGCGCTCGCAACGATGTCGAACTGGCAAGCATCGTGCGCGAGTTGAAGAGCGACTGAACCCCGACGGCAATGTCCGGCCGTTTTCCTGGCGCCCATTCCGGCATGGACGGTAGTTTCGCGCTCGACGCATGCGAACGCGCCTCGATCCGCAATGCGTTGCGGCCGTGACCCGGAGCGTTGAACGCGGTGCCCGTCGACCGGAATGTCGGATAACCGCTGTTTACCTGGAGAAACGACGAGGCATGGATCTGTGCATGCCGAGATGGTGGACCGCATTGCGCTGCGCCCTGGTTACGCGATCTCACCGAACCTTCCGGCCGGCCTGGCGATCGATCCGGGTTCAGGCGTGATCGGTGGCACCCCTGCGGATGTCAGCCCGTCTACAACGTATGCGATCGTGGGCAGCAACGCCGCCGGTAGGCGCGGACCAGCGTCGTGATCGCGATCGTCGCTCCCGGCACCTGGACAGTCGTTGCTGCGTTCTTGACGCCCCATATCGATGGCACGGCGACGCTGCTCAACGACGGCACCATCCTTGTGACAGGTGGCATTCCTACAAGCGCTGGCGCGGCTGCGCCGACGGCCATCGCGGAAGTCTGCGCGCCGGCACGAAACACATGGACCACGTGTGGCGCGATGATCGTTGCTCGGGGCGCCCATACGGCGACACGTTTAGGCAATGGCAGCGTGTTGGTCGCCGGTGGGTTCGCGACGGCGTCCGGCACCAGTGCGCTGGCAACTACCGAGATCTACGATCCCGGCACGCAGCAGCGGCGCGCGGGCGGCGTTCTCAACCAGGCGCGCGCAGCACACGGCCACGCTGTTGT
Organism: Robbsia betulipollinis; assembly: GCF_026624755.1. Lineage (NCBI taxonomy): Bacteria > Pseudomonadati > Pseudomonadota > Betaproteobacteria > Burkholderiales > Burkholderiaceae > Robbsia > Robbsia betulipollinis. The sequence continues at coordinate 1,873,899 of NZ_JAPMXC010000001.1, read as the reverse complement.
CCGACGGCAAGGTGCTCGTCGCCGGCGGTGGGACCGATGCGACCACGCCGCTTGCCAGCGCCGAGCTTTACGACCCCGCCGCGGGAATCTGGACGACCACGGGTGCGATGGTGGTCCCGCAAATGCTCCATACCGCGACATTGTTGCGGACCAATCAAGTCCTGGTCGCGGGCGTCGGCAGCGAGCGCTATGACCCATCGTCCGGCACTCGGTCCGCTACCAGCGGCGCGATGATTCTTCCCCGCCTCCAGCACACCGCCAATCTCCAGAAAGACGGGCACGATCCTGGTCGCCGGGGGCGACGTGGGGAGTGGGGGCAGCGCGAGCGCGGAGCGCTATGATCCCGGCACCCGCGCCTGGGTGGGCACCGGTGTCATGGCGGCGGCGCAGGAAGAGCAGCGCCTCGTCGGCCTGACCTCCGGACAGGTGCTGTCCATTGGAACCGATGCCGGGATCTATTCGCCCTGACAGCGCCCATCGGGCGATGGCGTCGCGGACATGACCGGTTTTTGATCGCCATGCGTTCATGACAGCGTCTATAAATAAGTCTCCGCATATTTTCATTGAGAGAGACGACGCCAATGGCTTTATCTGATGATCGAATCGCACGATATGGGACGTCGTACCGACGCGAGATCGACTTGTGGTGCGCCGGGCGGATATCGACGGCGCACCGTGGCCCGGATACGGCACCGGTCGAGGCGATGACGTCCCACCGGGTTTTGGCGAACCGGCCGGTGCCGGCCATCCCCGTTCATCGAGAATCGGACGACCAGGTGGCCCGATGATCACGGTGACAGGACAGATACGGGGCCGCGCGCGCGCGCGCCTGCGCATCAACGGGGCCGCGCGATGATCCGCCCGGGAAAACCGGACCTGCTCCCGGATACGCACCGGGAGCGTATCGGTTCGTTCGAGAACGCGAGGCACGGGACGGGACGCCTGCATGCACAAGCCGACGCCCGCATCGTGCGGGCGATCGCCAGCGCCCGGGGAACGTCTCTTGAAAATGTCCGAGCCGGGAACTGGATCACGCTGCTGGCATTGTTGAGCCACGTCGGAAACCTCCTGGCCGCCCCGCGTTCCTTGGGGCAATGCCAGGCCGGCGCCCCATTTTCCGTAAAACGCGCGCCACCCGGCGATGGGATCGATGCGGTATTCAACGTCACGGGCATTGTCGAACGGGACTTCCGGCAGTATTGCATCGCCACCAACCAGAACGCGGCGGGGCGGGAACGCCATGCGTGCGAGATCGGGCACATCGCGCGGATCAAGCGCGCCACCGACAGCCGTACCGTGTATGCGATCGGGCGGCACCGCAACGAGCCGGTGAACGTGCTGTCCATGCGATCCGTCTCCCACGACGCAAGCCCACCTCAGCATTTTTCCTTGTATAGCCGACACCCGGTCGCACGCAATACGATGTCGACCTATCGAATGACACTTGGCGTCGACCTCAGTCGGAAAGGGGCCGCCGATTTCATGCGGTTGCGTGAAAAGTCCCCATCCGGCGAGTGGCGCAGCGTCCTGCATGTCGGCCGGGATGGCAAAAACCGGCTGCGCCTCACGCGACCCGGGCCGACGGGGCGGATGGTGCACGCTGGCCTGGCGAACCTGCAGGATTTCGGCATTCGCCGCAGCGACTACTTCACCCTTCTCGCAACCGTGTGCTGGCAGGGCGCCGACTCATCGATCGGCATCCAGTTGGCGCGCAAGGATGACCTTGTCGATCGCGTCAAGACGACGCAAGCCGAAGCGATCCAGCCGGCTGGCACGCGAACCGACGCCCAACGCGCCGACCTTTACGTGATCCGCTTCGGAAGCGACGACGCGGTGCAATACCGTGCATCGTTTGGATTGGAGAATGTCAGTGGTCGGCTAGGTAGCGTGAATCTTCATTCGCTGACGGAACACCACTGTTCAATTTGATCAAGGAGGCATCCCGCCATGCTGTCAATTCCCGCAACACGTGGACTTTATTCGCTGATCCGAGGGTTGAGCGGGCGGTCGGCCGCGCGCTCCCGCTTCGCGCCGCCCGAAGGCGCGCCTCCGGGCACGTTCCGGTCACTGTCGCCGTTCTCGGAACAGACCAGCGACGTGTCGCAGTCTTCACCGCACGCCATCTCCTCCACGCCGCGGGCATCCCGACCACCGAGCAACTTCGCCATTCGGCGGAATCCGCTGTTCATCGACGAACTTCGCAAACGCATTGCCTCGGTGAAGAATTCATCAGGCGATACGAGCCAGACGGATCGATCGCGTCCCGGCAACGCCGGCCGCGAGCGCGATGTCGTGCAAGACAAAACCGCCGCTGCAACGATACCCGCGCGAATCCCGACGCCCGCTGCGGACCTCGCGCCGTTGACCTCGCCAGCGCTAGTGCTTTCACAACAGCGGGTATTCGAAGCGGAGCAGCTTGCCAGGAGATCGACGGCCCCGCCCTCCGCCGCCCTGCTTCCGGCGAACCCGTCGCAATGGCAGCGTCTGCCGATCAAAGCGCCCCCCCCTCCCTTTCATGTGGAGGCCATCCCGGCAGGCGGCAACCACACCGAAATCCTGCGTACATGGTCCGTGGAGGAATTGCGGGACATGGATCGTATCACCCGGGTTGCACGGACATTGTCGAGCGTCGACATGTTGTGTCACGCGGCATCGGAGAAAACGCGCGAAATGAGCGATGCGGCGCTGGCCATCGACCTGTCGCGCGTGTTCGGCGGCAAGCTCTTTACTCCGGATGAAGTGAGGAAGTGGCGCCGCGACATCACAACGATGTACAACCATGCGAGTCTGTTTTCAGCGCAGCGGGAGAAGCTCGTCGCCTTCACCCACCTGAGCCACGATCGCATGAGGGTGGAACGCCGCTCGCCTGCCGCAATTGGCGAATTCATGAAAAAACACGAGGTGGACCCCTCCCTGATCATTACCGATGCTTTCTTCGACGACAGCGAAGCCCACTGCCTGCTCCAGATACTGCGAGCCGTCACGCACGGAACGGGCCGGCGGGAAACGCTGACGTTTCCGCTGCACCATAATCAGGATGCCGTTTCCTTGTCGGCTTCGCCGCGCAACGCGCTCCACGAACTGGAGGCGTTCTGTCGGGCCGGACTCCGCGTACACGGCAACCTGCTCCGCGGCAACGCCGATGCGGACATCGACCGCAACGCAGTCCGCTTCGGCAAGCACCTTCCGGACGACTTCACGGGCGCCGATCCCAGCGAAGGCGTGAAAAAAGAAGCACTCAAATTGGTACACCGCGGCGATCGTAGAATCGAGCAGCTCGTCAAGACCAACTGCGACAGTCTCGTACTGTACGCGCTTCGCTGCGCGACATCCGGTCGCGACCACGACCGGTAACGCGGTGTCGTCTCCGCGACCGCTTTTCGCCTGAAACGGGACCGGACGGATTTCCGGCACCCCTCGTCCCACCGTCGGGCCCCGGAAGCGGGCTTCCCGCCCGACATCCTTCGCCCTGCCCGGAGCAATAGCCTGAACCCCTTATACAATATGGTGGAAAAGCCGCTATAGTATCGGGTTGATCCCTTTCGAGAATCGACAGGTTAATGGCAGAATCCCGGGACGAAATCCGCATTCGCGGCGCGCGCACGCATAACCTCAAAGACATCGATCTGGACCTGCCGAGGCACCGGCTCGTCGTCATCACCGGCCTCTCCGGCTCCGGAAAATCGTCGCTGGCCTTCGATACCCTGTATGCCGAAGGCCAGCGCCGCTATGTCGAGAGCCTGTCGGCGTACGCGCGGCAGTTCCTGCAGCTCATGGAGAAACCGGACGTCGACCTGATCGAGGGGCTGTCGCCGGCGATCTCGATCGAGCAGAAGGCGACCTCGCACAATCCGCGCTCGACGGTGGGCACGGTGACCGAGATCCACGACTATCTGCGGCTGCTGTTCGCCCGCGTGGGCACGCCCTACTGCCCGGAACACGACATTCCGCTGGCCGCGAGCACCGTTTCGCAGATGGTCGACGCGGTGCTCGCGCTGCCGGAGGACACGAAACTGATGATCCTCGCGCCGGTGGTGTCGAACCGCAAGGGCGAGCACGTCGATCTCTTCGACGACATGCAGGCGCAGGGCTTCGTGCGCTTTCGGATCCGTTCCGGGGGCGGCACCGCCAACGAGGGCAGTGCGAAGATCTTCGAGGTCGAGAATCTGCCGAAGCTGAAGAAAACCGAGAAGCATACGATCGACGTCGTGGTCGACCGGCTGAAGGTCCGCGCCGACATGAAGCAGCGGCTGGCGGAATCGTTCGAGACGGCGATCCGGCTGGCCGACGGCCGCGCGCTGGCGCTCGAGATGGACGCGCAGGTCGAGCAGGTGTTCAGCTCGAAGTTCGCCTGCCCGATCTGCGCGTACTCGCTCCAGGAACTGGAGCCACGGCTGTTCTCGTTCAACAATCCGATGGGCGCCTGCCCGCATTGCGACGGGCTCGGCCACATCACCTTCTTCGACCCGAAGCGCGTCGTCGCGCACCCGTCGCTGTCGCTGGCCGCGGGTGCCGTGAAGGGCTGGGACAGGCGCAACCAGTTCTACTACCAGATGCTGCAAAGCCTGGCGGCGTTCTACGAGTTCGACATCGACGCGCCGTTCGAGGAACTCGACGAGAAGGTGCGCGACGTGCTGCTGCACGGCTCGGGCAAGCAGGAAATCCCGTTCGCCTATATCAACGAACGTGGCCGCACGGCGGTCCGGTCGCACGCGTTCGAAGGCATCCTGCCGAATCTGGAACGCCGCTACCGCGAGACCGATTCCGCCGCCGTGCGCGAAGAACTGGCGAAGTTCCAGAACGTGCAGACCTGCCCGGTCTGCGAAGGCACGCGGCTGCGCCAGGAAGCGCGCTACGTGCGCATCGGCGAACATGCGCACCGGCGCGCGATCTACGAGGTCAGCAACCTGCCGCTACGCGACGCGCTCGCCTACTTCTCCGGTCTGAAGCTCGACGGCGCGAAGGGCGAGATCGCCGACAAGGTGGTCAAGGAGATCATCTCCCGGCTATCCTTCCTGAACAACGTCGGGCTGAACTACCTGTCGCTGGACCGCAGCGCGGACACGCTCTCGGGCGGCGAGGCGCAGCGCATCCGGCTCGCCTCGCAGATCGGCTCGGGGCTGACCGGCGTGATGTACGTGCTCGACGAACCGTCGATCGGGCTGCACCAGCGCGACAACGACCGCCTGATCGACACGCTCAAGCATCTGCGCGACCTGGGTAACTCGGTGGTGGTGGTGGAGCACGACGAGGACATGATCCGCGCGTCGGACCACGTCGTGGACATGGGCCCGGGCGCCGGCGTGCATGGCGGCCACGTGGTGTCGCAGGGCACCCCGGCCTTCATCGAAGCCGACCCGGCATCGCTGACCGGCCAGTACCTGTCGGGGCGCAAGCGCATCGACGTGCCGAAGCAGCGGCGCGCACCCGACGAACGGCGCCTGCGCATCGTCGAGGCGTACGGCAACAACCTGAAGCACGTGACGCTCGATCTGCCGGTGGGCCTGCTGACCTGCGTGACGGGGGTATCGGGCTCGGGCAAGTCGACGCTGATCAACGACACCCTCTACCACGCGATTTCCCAGCACCTGTACGGCTCGTCGGCCGAGCCGGCGCCTTTCGAGGCGATCGACGGGCTGGAATATTTCGACAAGGTCATCAATGTCGACCAGTCGCCGATCGGCCGCACGCCGCGCTCGAACCCGGCGACCTACACCGGCGTCTTCACGCCGATCCGCGAGCTGTTCGCGAGCGTGCCGGCGGCCAAGGAGCGCGGCTACGAGGCGGGCCGTTTCTCGTTCAACGTCAAGGGGGGACGGTGCGAGGCCTGCCAGGGCGACGGCGTGCTGAAGGTGGAGATGCACTTCCTGCCGGACGTCTACGTACCGTGCGACGTCTGCCATGGCGCGCGCTACAACCGCGAGACGCTCGAAGTCCAGTACAAGGGCAAGAACATTCGCGACGTGCTGGAAATGACGATCGAGCAGGCGCACGATTTCTTCAAACCGGTGCCGGTGGTGGCGCGCAAGCTGAAGACGCTGCTGGAGGTCGGACTCGGGTATGTGCGGCTCGGGCAGTCGGCGACGACCCTGTCCGGCGGCGAGGCGCAGCGCGTCAAGCTGTCCCTGGAATTGTCCAAGCGCGACACCGGACGTACGCTCTACATCCTCGACGAACCGACCACCGGCCTGCACTTCCAGGACATCGCGCTGCTGCTGGAAGTCATTCACCGGCTGCGCGAACAGGGCAATACGGTGGTCATCATCGAGCACAATCTCGACGTCATCAAGACCGCCGACTGGGTGATCGATCTGGGCCCGGAGGGGGGCGCCGGCGGCGGCGAGATCATCGCGCAGGGAACGCCGGAGCAGATCGCGAAGTCGAAAGCGAGCTTTACCGGCAAATACCTCGCACCGCTGCTGCGCAAGACGTGACGTGCCCCGGCGGCACGCGGCGCGTGCGTGCGGCGCGTCATGGATGAATACGGATTGAGATCGGAGAAGAAGCAAGTCGATGGCTAAAGTTCCCACCGGTCGCCCCACCCGCGAGCCGCCCGCCCCACCCGTCAACCGTCAGTGGCTCGAAATCGCCAGCTACGTGATGACGGCGGCGGCGCTTGCCCTCGTGCTCCTGCTGAATCTGCTGCCGGGGTTGCTCGCCGGCCTGCTGGTCTATCAACTGGTCAACGCCCTGGCCCCGCGTCTGGCGCGCCGCCTGACGGGGCGGCGCGCGCGCTGGATCGCCCTCGCGGTGCTGTCCGGCCTGATCGTCGCGGCGCTCACCGCCCTGACCCTGCTCGGCATGGCCCACTTCAAGGCCGACGCCGGCACGATGCCGCGCCTGCTCGACAAGGCGATGGAGATCGTCGACCAGGCGCGCGACCATCTGCCGGACTGGGCCGACCAATACCTGCCGGACGATATCGACGACATCCGCGATGCGGTCTCGACCTGGCTGCATGCGCACACGGCGATGCTGCAGCTCGCCGGACGCGAGGCGGCACGCACCGTCGCGCACATCCTGATCGGCATGGTGCTGGGCGCGATCGTCGCGGTGGACGCGTCGGATCCGGGCTATCGGCGCCCGCTCGCGGCGCTCCTGGTCCTGCGCTTTACCCGCGTGGCCGACGCCTTCCGGCGCATCGTCTTCGCCCAGGTCAAGATTTCCCTGATCAACACCCTGTTCACCGGCCTCTTCCTGCTGTTCTTCCTGCCGCTCTTCCACAACCGGCTGCCGCTGTCGAAGACCCTGGTGCTGGTGACCTTCGTCGTCGGTCTGCTGCCGGTGGTCGGTAACCTGATCTCGAACGCGCTGATCATCATCGTCGCGCTCTCGGTCGGCCTGCCGGTGACGATCGCCGCGATCGTCTTCCTGGTGGTGATCCACAAGTTCGAGTATTTCCTGAACGCGCGCATCGTCGGCGGGGAGATCGAATCGAAGTCGTGGGAGCTGCTGCTGGCGATGCTGGTGATGGAAGCGGCGTTCGGTTTGCCCGGCGTCGTCTCCGCGCCCATCTACTATGCCTACGCGAAGCGCGAACTGCGGATCAAGCAGTTGGTCTGAGACAGGCGGACGGCCGCGCGTTCAGGAAAACACGATGGTCTTCGAGCCGTTGAGCAGGATGCGGTGCTCGACATGCCATTTGACCGCGCGGGCCAGGGTCACGCACTCGACGTCCCGGCCGATCGCCGTGAGTTGTTCGGGACGCATGCTGTGGTCCACGCGCGCGACTTCCTGCTCGATGATCGGCCCCTCGTCGAGGTCGGTCGTGACGTAGTGCGCGGTCGCGCCGATCAGTTTCACGCCCCGGTCGAACGCCTGGAAATACGGTCGCGCGCCCTTGAAGCTGGGCAAAAAGGAGTGGTGGATGTTGATCGCCCGGCCCGACAGTTTCTCGCAGAGCGCGGGCGAGAGGATCTGCATGTAGCGCGCGAGCACCACCAGGTCGATCTTCTGCTCGTCGATGACGCCGGCGATCCGCGCTTCCTGCGCCGCCTTCGCCTGGTCGTCCGAGCCGAGCAACGGCAGATGATGGTACGGAATGTCGTAGGCGGCGGCGAGCTGGTAGAAATCCTTGTGATTCGACACGATCGCCGGAATCTCGATCTGCAGTTGCCCGGTGCGGTAGCGGAACAACAGGTCGTTCAGGCAGTGGCCGATCTTCGACACCATGATCATCACGCGCGGCTTGACGGCCGCCCCATGCAGTTCCCAGCGCATGCCGAACTGCGCCGCCAGCGGCGCGAACGCGCTCGCCAGCGTGTCGACGGTATTGCTCTCCCCGCTGGCAGGCGCACCCGCGCCGGTCTGCTGGAAATGCACCCGCATGAAGAATTCGCCGGTGTGATCGTCGCCGAACTGCGCGGAATCCAGGATGTTCGCGCTGCGCTCGAACAGAAAGCCCGACACGGCGTGAACGATGCCCGGGCGATCCGGGCAGGCGAGCGTCAGGATGAAGTCGTGGCGCGGGGACATGATGAGGCGTTTTCCTTCGAAATATTCGGTATTCGGTTACGGCCGGGCCGCTTGGAGAACGTCATGCGCCCTCCCGTCCCGGCAACGGCACTGTCATCAAACGGGCGAAGCCGGGCAGGCTGTCGGCGTCGAGCCAGCCGTGGCGCAACGCGCAATCGAGCGTGGTGATGCTCGCGTCCACGGTCATGCGCCCCGTCGCGACGGCCTGCAACGCCTCCTCGCCGCGTACGCACAGATGCTCGGCGACCTCGCCGTCCTCGGCGTGCGGCGCGAAATCCGGCGGCAGCCACAGGTCGTAGGTGAAGAGCTGCTCGGCCTGCGTCCCTTGCGGGATTTCCGTCAGGATATGGAGGATACGCCCTGGACGCGCGGTACGCACGAGTTCCGGGGCGATCCCCGACTCCTCCCAGCATTCCTTCTCCAGCGCCGCCTCGATGCCCCAGCCCCAGCCGATGCCGCCGCCCACCAGGGTATCGAGCATTCCCGGGTCGACGGCCTTGTCCAGGCTGCGCCGGGCGATCCACAGCATCGCGCTGCCGTCGTTGCCGTCGTTGCCGTCGTTGCCGTCGTCCTTGTCCTTGCTGCGGTGCGAACCCCTGCCCCCGCCGCCATCGGCCGCGGACCCCAGCAGCCCGTTGACATGCACCGCATAGGTCATCGTGCCGAAGAAACGCGACGCGGCGCGCTCGATGAACGCCAGCGGCGGGTCGTCGAAGCGGTTGCGGATCGCGAACGTCTCGTCCCGCCAGCCGGTGATGCGCCCTTCCCCGGCGAGTGCCTGGATGACCCCGCCCAACGCCGCGCTGCGCGCCTCCAGCGTATCGAGCGCCGCGGCGAGCGTGACCGTTCCCGGCGCGATCGTGAAGACCGCCGGCCAGCGCCGCAGCACGTCGACGTCGTCCTCGCGGATCCAGCCAACGGCCGTGGCCGCGATCATCAGACGCCGGTGCCGGCGGGGATCGAAACGCCGGGCGGCGGCGATGCAGGGCGGATCGGTCAGATCGGCCAGCGCGGCGCTATACAGGTCGGAGAAGGCGGACATGGATCGGGAGGTGACGAACGGTGGGGAAATCAGAAGTCGCAGAGCGTAAACAGCGGCAGGCCGGCCGCACGCAGCCGTGCCGAGCCGCCCAGCGCGGGAAGATCGATGATCGCGCCGCCTTCGAGCACCTCGCCGCCCAGCCGTTCGAGCAGCGTGCGCGCCGCCAGCATGGTGCCGCCGGTGGCGATCAGATCGTCGATCAGCACGACGCGCTCGCCCGGCGCGCACGCATCGACATGCACTTCCAGGGTGGCCTGCCCGTACTCCAGATCATAACTCTGCGACAGCGTCCGGTAGGGCAGCTTGCCCTGCTTGCGCACCGGGATGAAGCCCGCTCCCAGTTCGTAGGCCAGCAGCGGCGCGAGGATGAAGCCGCGCGCCTCCAGCCCGGCGAAATGCGCCACGCGTTGGTCCCGGTAGCGTGCGACGAGGGCATCGACGATCAGGCGCAGGCTCGCCGGCGCGGACAGCAGCGGCGTAATGTCGCGAAACGCGACGCCCGGTTGCGGCCAGTCCTGCACGGTGCGGATGTGGGACCGGATATGGGACCGAATGCGGGACGCGTCCTGCGCGGCCGTCCGTTCGGCTTGCTCGACCATGGGGGTGAACTCCAGAATGCCAGGATAGGGATGCAGCGCGCGGCGCTCAGCCGCCCGGATGCTCGCGCAGCAGCCGCTCTTCCGCCTCGGCGAGCGCCGGCGGCGCGCCGCGCAGGACGAGGATGTCGTTCATCATGATCCGGGCGGCCGCGTCCGGCTCGCCGCCGCGGATGCCGCGCCGCCGGATCGCGGTGACCTCCACGCCGAGCTGACGCAGGCCGAGTTCGCCCAGCGTGCGGCCCACCGCATCGGCGCGCGAGTCCATCTTCACGGATTGTAGCCTGACCTGCTCGCGCTCGTTCTCGTCCTCGGTATCGTCGGCGCCGCGGAAATAGCCGCGCAGCAGGCTGTAGCGCTCGTCGCGCATCTGCTCCACCCGCCGGATCACGCGGCGCATCGGCACGCCCATCACCACCAGCGTGTGCGAGGCCAGCATCAGACTGCCCTCGACGATCTCCGGGATCACCTCGGTGGCGCCGGCGGCGATCAGAACGTCGAGCGCGGCGTCGTCGACCGTGCGCACGATCACCGGCAACGCGCCGTTGAGTTCCTGGACATGCCCCAGCACCTTCAGCGCCGACGGCGTGTTCGCGTAGGTGATGGCGACGGTGGCGGCGCGCTGGATGCCCGCGGCCACGAGCGATTCACGCCGCGCCGCGTCGCCGAAGACCACCGATTCCCCGGCCGAGGCGGCGGCACGCACCCGGTCCGGATCGAGATCGAGCGCGACGTAGGAAATTCCCTCCTGCTCCAGCATGCGCGCCAGATTCTGTCCGGAGCGCCCATAGCCGCAGATGATCACATGCCCGCTGGTCTTGATGCTCTGCGTGGCGATGCGCGTCATCTGCAGGGACTGCATCAGCCATTCGCTGGCCGACAGGCGCATGACGATACGGTCCGCGTTCTGAATCAGGAAAGGGGCGGCCAGCATCGACAGCAGCATCGCCGCGAGGATCATGTCGCGCATCTCCGGTTCCAGCAACTGCTTCTCGGTGATCAGGTTCATCAGCACGAAACCGAACTCGCCGGCCTGCGCGAGCCCCAGGCCGGTACGCATCGCCACGCCCGGCGACGCGCCGAAAAGCCGCGACAGCCCGGTGATCAGGACCAGCTTCAGCGTCACCGGGACCAGGAACAGGATCAGGACCGCCACCGGATGGTGCCAGACCACCATGGGATCGAGCAGCATCCCGGTGGTGATGAAGAACAGCCCAAGCAGCACGTCGCGAAACGGCTTGATGTCTTCCTCGACCTGGTGCCGGTACGGCGTCTCCGCGATCAGCATGCCGGCGATGAAGGCGCCCAGCGCCATCGACAGTCCCAGCGAATCGGTGACGAACGCCGAACCGAGCGTGATCAGCAGCAGGTTCAGCATGAACAGTTCCTGCGAACGGCGCCGCGCGACGATGTTCAGCCAACCGCGCATCAGGCGCTGTCCGAGCCACAGCAGCAGCGCGAGCGCCACCGTGATCTTCACCGCGGCGAGCCCGAGCGCCATCGCCAGATCCTTCGGATCCTTGTCGAGCGCGGCGATGATGATCAGCAGCGGCACCACCGCCAGATCCTGAAACAGCAGCACGCCGATGATGTTGCGCCCGTGCTCGGATTCCAGCTCGAGACGTTCGGCCAGCATCTTGCTGACGATCGCGGTGGACGACATCGCCAGCGCCGCGCCCAGCGCGAACGCCGCCTGCCAGCTCAGCGGCGCGAAGGAACGGATCGCGATGCTCGCGAGCATCGCCACCGAGATCGTGCCCAGCACCTGGGCCACCCCCAGCCCGAACACGATGCGCCGCATCGCCCGCAGCCGCGACAGCGAGAACTCGAGCCCGATCGAGAACATCAGGAACACGACGCCGAATTCGGCCAGGTATTCGACGCGGGCGGAATCCCGGGCGAGGCCGAAGGCGTGCGGACCGACCAGGATGCCCACCGTCAGGTAGCCCAGCATCGGCGGCAGATTCAGACTGCGGAACAGGACCACGCCCACGACGGCGGCAAAGAGCAGGGACAGGGTCAGTTCCAGCGGTGTCGTCATCGGTGAATGTCGTCTCGAAAAACAGCGGCAGGGCCGGGGATTGAACGTCGCCCGAGGGGCTGGCAGCGGCAGGCCCCGTGAACGAGCCGATATGATAATCGGGCCGCCGCCGGCGTGGGGGAAACGCCGACGCCGCGGCTGCGGCGGCGAACGGCGCGGCGCGCATATCGGGCCGGTGCGCGGCGTGGCCGGCAGGTCCGGGCGCGGCGTGCGCGCAGGGAAGATCCGGCAGGGAATCCGGCAAAATCGCCGGCCGCGCAACCGCCCGCCCCACGGGGCGCCGTGCGCGACGGCAGGCCCATTTGTTATACTCCGCGGATGATAGCGAAAATCAATGAGGATCGCGCCATGATCCTGGCGCGCGACGTGCTTGGGATCGAAGCCGACGCCGTGCGGGGCGTGGCGGCGCGTCTCGACGCCCGTTTCGCCGATGCCGTGGCGCTGCTGCTGCACTGCACCGGGCGCGTCGTCGTGTCCGGCATCGGCAAGTCGGGCCACATCGCGCGCAAGGTCGCCGCCACGCTCGCGAGCACCGGCACGCCGGCCTTTTTCGTGCACCCCGCGGAAGCCAGCCATGGCGACCTGGGGATGGTCACGGCGGACGACGTCTTCATCGGCATGTCGTATTCGGGCGAAACCGAGGAACTGTTGCGCATCATGCCGCTGGTCAAGCGCATCGGCGCGCACCTGATCGCCATCACCGGCAGCCCGGCGTCGAGCCTCGCCCGACTGGCCGACGTGCATCTCGATGGTGCCGTCGACAAGGAAGCGTGTCCGATGAACCTCGCGCCCACGGCGAGCACCACCGCCGCGCTCGCGCTGGGCGACGCACTCGCGATCGCCGTGCTCGACGCGCGCGACTTCGGCCCCGAGGATTTCGCCCGCTCGCACCCGGGCGGCGCGCTGGGGCGGCGTCTGCTGACTTTCGTGCGGGACGTGATGCGCACCGGCGAACAGATGCCGGTGGTGCCCGCCGACGCCAGCGTCTATGACGCGCTGTTCGAAATCACCGCGAAGCGGCTCGGCATGACGGCGGTGGTCGATGCGCGCAATCAGGTGCTGGGCATCTTCACCGACGGCGATCTGCGCCGCGTGCTCGAACGCACCACCGACCGCATGCCCGACCTGCGCGCGCTCGCGATCCGCGACGTGATGAAATCCGGCCCGCAGACGATCGCCCCCGACCAGCTGGCCGCCGAGGCGGTCCGCCTGATGGAGGCATTCCGCGTCAGCCAGATGCTGGTGGTGGATGCCGCCGGCAGGCTGGTGGGCGCACTCAACATGCACGACCTGTTCAGGGCAAAGGTAATCTGATGCGCACTCTTTCCGGCACGCCGGCCCCCGACACGCTCGAACGGGCCGCGGCGGTCCGCCTGATGGCGTTCGACGTCGACGGCGTCTTCACCGACGGCCGGATCTACTACGGCGCCGAGGGCGAGATGCTCAAGGCGTTCAATACACTCGACGGCCATGGCGTCAAGCAGTTGGCACGCGCCGGCATCGAGGTGGCGATCATCACCGGGCGGCGTTCCGGCAGCGTCGCCGCGCGTGCCGCCGAACTGGGTATCCAGCGGGTGCACCAGGGCGTGCACGACAAGGCGCAGGTGATGGCGGCGCTGCTGGCCGATACCGGCGTGCCGTTCGCCGCGGCCGCCTATATGGGCGACGACTGGCCCGACCTCGCCGTGCTGTGCCGGGTCGGCCTGGCCTGCGCGCCGGCCAATGCCCACGCGGACGTGCTCGCCCGCGTGCATCACGTCACCGCCGCGCGCGGCGGCGAGGGTGCGGTGCGCGAGGCCTGCGACCTGATCCTGCGCGCCCGTGGCGGTTACGACGCCCTGCTCGCCGCCGCCTGCGGAGACTGACGATGGCCGACCGCCTGCCTTCGCGCCTCGCCGCCTACCTGCCCCTGGTCGGCATGGCGATCCTCGCCGGCCTGACCTACTGGCTGCTGCAGTCGTCTCTGAAGCCATCCATCGCGCCCGTCGAGCACAAGGTCCAGCACACGCCGGACTATTTCGCCGACGACATCTCCGTGACGATGCTCGCGTCCACCGGCGCGGCGAAGTACCGCCTGAATGCGCAGTCGATGCTGCATTACGAGGACGACCAGAACACCGATCTGACGACACCCGCGATGCGCTCTTTCACGCCCGGCCAGCCAATCATCACGGCGACGGCCCGACGCGGCGTGGTCAACAGCGACGGCTCGATCATCAATCTCTACGACGACGCGAAGATCGTGCGCGCGCCGGGGCCGGCGGATCCGCCGATGGAAGCGGACTCCCAGCATTTCCTCGTCTTGGCAAACGACGACGTCGTCAAAACCGAAAAGCCGGTTAAACTGCTGCGCGGCCAGTCGATCGCCACAGCGAACGGCATGATCTACACCAACACCACGCGCAACGCGGAGTTGCTCGGACAAGTGCGCGGCTCCATCGCGCCGTCGCAACTCAATGGCGGCACCAGCCGATGAAGATGACATATTCCACTACAGGCCACCCCGGCCGTCCCCGCGCCTGCCGGCGCCCGTCCCGGCGACGACAGGCCGCGGCGGGGCTCGCGCTCGGCCTGGCCGCGTGCCTGGCGGCCTTCGCGCCGGCCTCGCGGGCCGAGCAGGCCGACCGTTCCAAACCGCTGATCTATTCGGCGGATCACCTGTCCTATGACGATCTGAAGCAGACCACGATCCTCACCGGCAACGTCGAACTGACGAAAGGCACGATCATCGTGCGCGGCGACCGCGCCGAGGTGCGGCAGGACCCGGAAGGTTATTCGTACGCGACCGCGACCCGGGACAAGGGTCTGGCCTATATCCGCGAGAAACGCGACGGCGTCGACGAATACTTCGAGGGCAATGCGCGCCGCATCGATTACGACGGCAAGAACGACGTTTCCACACTGGTCGGACAGGCCGTCGCGCGCCGGCTGCAGGGGCTCACGACGACGATCGACGAAGTGCACGGCAGCACGATCCGCTACGACGGCCAGACCGGCTTCTACACCGCGACATCCGGCGGCACGCCCGGCAACACGTCCAGCGGACGGGTACGCGGCATGATTGCGCCGACGACGGCGCCCACCGCCCCCGCCGCTTCTGCGGGCAAGACGCGCGCCACCGGCAGCATCCTGGCGCCGGCACAGACGCTGGAGGACCCGCAGTGAGCACGTCGCGCATTCAGCCGAGCACGCAGCAGGATCTTCGCGCCGCGCGCCGCCCCGCCATCAGCACCGCCGACGGCGGCGCGCGCCGCACGCTCACCGCCCAGCATCTCGAAAAGCGCTACGGCGCGCGCACCGTCGTGAAGGACGTCTCGCTCGAGGTCTCCAGCGGCGAGGTCGTCGGCCTGCTCGGGCCGAACGGCGCGGGCAAGACCACGTCCTTCTACATGATCGTCGGTCTGGTCCCGCTCGACGCGGGCGAGATCCTGCTCGACGACAGGGCCATCTCGCAGTTGCCGATCCACCTGCGCGCGAAGCTCGGGCTGTCCTACCTGCCGCAGGAAGCATCGGTGTTCCGCAAGCTGAACGTCGAGCAGAACATCCGCGCGGTTCTCGAACTGCAGCACGACGCCGACGGCCGCCGCCTGTCGAAGGCCGAACTGGCGTCGCGCACCGACGCCCTGCTCGACGAGCTGCAGATCAGCCATCTGCGGGGCAATGCCGCCCTGTCGCTGTCGGGTGGCGAGCGGCGCCGGGTGGAGATCGCCCGCGCGCTCGCCACCGAGCCGGCCTTCATCCTGCTCGACGAGCCGTTCGCCGGCGTGGACCCGATCGCGGTGCTCGAAATCCAGAAGATCGTCCGCTTTCTGAAAAGCCGCAACATCGGGGTTCTGATCACCGATCACAACGTCCGCGAGACCCTGGGCATCTGCGATCACGCATACATCATCAGCGACGGCCGGGTACTGGCGTCCGGCGCGCCCTCGGACATCATCGAGAACGAAAACGTCCGACGCGTCTATCTCGGCGAACATTTCAGGATGTAGCACGGCAGCCGTGCGCCGCGGCGGCATCGCACGGGGTGTTGTCGCACAGCATCGTTCGCAGCAAATCTCAGGCCAGGGACGCATCGCTTGGCCACATGCGGGTTTCGCCGGTGGGACAAAGCCACTACAATACTTGTCGACACCATGAAAGCCAGCCTCCAGTTACGCCTATCGCAACACCTCGCGCTCACGCCGCAACTGCAGCAGTCGATCCGACTGTTGCAGCTTTCGACGCTGGAACTGCAGCAGGAAGTCGCCACCGCCGTCGCCCAGAACCCACTTCTCGAAAACGAGGACGACTGGAGCGGCAAATCGATGCGCGTGGCCACCGACGGCTCGCTCGTCGGCCCGGGCGCCTCGCCGGGCCCGTCCAGCACCGAGCCGCCTTCTCACCATGACGACCGCGGCCAAGCCGGCGACGGCGCATCCGGCGCGACGAGCACGTCCGAGCGCGGCGCCGAAGGCGAGCCAGGCGGCCTGGATTCGGTCGGCCGCGATGACGGCAGCGGCGACGGGCCGAGCTGGAGCCTGGACGACTACGCCCGCCCCGGCGCGCCCAGCGACGACGACGACATGCCGCCGATGCAGCTGGAAGAGGTCCAGACGAATCTGCGCGATCACCTGAACGACCAGCTCGCGCTGACGCAGGTGGACCAGCGCGACCGGGCCCTGGTGACCTTCCTGATCGAATCGATCGACGACGCCGGCTATCTGACCACCGGGCTCGACGAGATCATCGCCGAGCTCCCGGACGACTACGGCATCGAGATCGACGACCTGAACAACGCCCTGGTCCTGCTGCAGAGCTTCGATCCGCCCGGCGTCGGTGCGCGCTCGCCGTCCGAATGCCTGACCCTGCAACTGCGGCGCCTCGACAACACCGCCACGCGGGCGCTGGCCATCGAGATCGTCGGCAAGCACCTGGAACTGTTGGCCGCGCGCGACTTCACCCGGCTGCGCCGCCATTTGAAAGTCGGCGACGACGAACTGCGCGACGCGCACGTCCTGATCCGCTCGCTGGAGCCCTTCCCCGGCGCCGCCTTCGGCAGTTCCGAGGCGGACTACGTGGTGCCGGACGTCCTGGTGCGCAAGAGCAGCCAGGGCTGGATCGCCGAACTGAACCCGGAAGTCGTGCCGCGCCTGCGAATCAACAACCTGTACGCGAACATCCTGCGCAACAACCGCGGCGACCCCGGCAGCGGCTCGCTGCGGCAGCAATTGCAGGAAGCGCGCTGGTTGATCAAGAACATCCAGCAGCGCTTCGACACGATCCTGCGCGTCGCGCAAGCGATCGTCGAACGGCAGAAGAACTTTTTCGCGCATGGGGAAATCGCGATGCGTCCCTTGGTTTTGCGGGAAATTGCTGATACGCTAGGTCTACACGAGTCGACTGTGTCGCGCGTCACCACCGGCAAATACATGCTGACGCCGTCCGGAACGCTCGAGTTCAAGTTTTTCTTCGGGTCCCATGTTTCCACGGATACCGGCGGTTCGGCCTCGTCCACCGCCATCCGTGCATTGATCAAGCAGCTGATAGGAGCCGAAAACCCGAAAACGCCGCTTTCGGACAGCCGGATTGCCGAACTTCTGGGCGAGCAGGGATTCGTCGTCGCACGACGCACCGTCGCCAAGTACAGGGAAGCGCTCCGCATTCCGGCAGTCAATCTGCGCAAGTCCTTGTAGCCCGGTGCATGTCGCGCCGGGTTCATACCGGCCGCGACGCCTTGCCCGGAGACGGGTGAACGTGCGGCCCCAGCATGGGAGAGCAGCTATGAATTTGACCATCAGTGGGCACCATCTCGACGTTACCCCTGCACTGCGCGAATACGTAGTCAATAAACTGGACCGGGTGCTGCGGCACTACGACCAGGTGATTGATGCCGCCGTCCTGCTTGTCATGGACAATCATCGGGAAAAGGACAAACGTCAGCGTGCCGAGATTACCCTGAGGGTCAAGGGCCGGGACATCTTCGTCGAGAACGCGGACGGCGATCTTTATGCGGCGATCGACCTTCTGGTCGACAAGCTGGACCGTCAGGTGCTGCGTCACAAGGACCGGCTTCAAGGACACCCACGCGATGCGATCAAATACCGCTCGGAAGGCATCGAGGCGGGGATATCGTGACGCAAGCGAACGTGGCGCCGCGTCGACCTTGCGGCGTTTCGACGCACTGCTGAAAGGGCTTGGCACATAGGTGCCATGTTCGCGCCGCACCCCGCACTGTCTCCGGACAACGGGCCTCTCGCAGGCACCCAGTATCGCAAGGGCCGGCAGGGCAGCATGGGAAGCGGCAAGGAGCCGACGGCAGCATCGTCGGCTCTTTACTTTTGACGCCCTCGTGCGAAGCGAGACGATTCTGACGCCAGCGAGCGCGCAAGATTCGTGCGTGCTGCCTTATAATATGTCGTTCATCCTCGGGGGAGTATCGGCCAGGGATCGCCGTTCTGGAAAGACCCAAGTGGGTGCGTGTCAGGGCTTTCGAGATGCGGTTCCCGCCTTTCACAATGAATCGTCTAGCCAAACTGTTACCGCTTGAAAATGTCGTCCTCGGCTTGTCCGTGACCAGCAAAAAGCGTGTATTCGAACAGGCCGGTCTGATTTTCGAAAATCAGAACGGCATCGCCCGCAGCACCGTCACCGACAACCTGTTCGCGCGCGAACGGCTGGGTTCGACCGGGCTTGGCGAGGGCGTCGCGATTCCACACGGGCGGATCAAGGGGCTGAAGCAGCCGCTCGCCGCCTTCGTGCGCCTCCAGGAAGCCATCCCGTTCGAATCGCCGGATGGCCAGCCCGTGGCGTTGCTGATTTTTCTGCTGGTGCCCGAACAGGCCACGCAGCAGCATCTGGAAATCCTTTCCGAAATCGCCCAGTTGCTGTCGGACCGGAACACACGCGGTGCGCTCGCCCTGGAGCAGGATGCCGGCGCGGTGCATCGACTATTGACCGAATGGCAAGGCTGAGTCGCCGCTGTCCTGCGTGGAGCTAGTGGTTCATGGACATGTCCAGCATCAATGCGCAAAGCATCTTCGACGACAACGCCGCGGAGCTGAAGTTGGGCTGGCTGACCGGCCATGAAGGCTGGGAGCGCGGCTTTTCCCCGGAAACGGTGGCGAACGCCACGTCCGGCGCGGATCTCGTCGGCCACCTGAACATGATCCATCCGAACCGGATCCAGGTGCTGGGCGACGCGGAACTGCTGTACTACCAGCGCCAGACCGACGAAGCCCGGTCGCGGCACATGGCGGAACTGATCGCGCTCGAACCGCCCTTCCTGGTGGTTGCCGGCTCGACCGAGATACCCGACGAACTGGTACTGCGCTGCACCCGCTCGTCGACGCCGCTCTTTACCACGCCGCTGTCCTCGGCCGCCGTCATCGACACGCTCCGCTTGTACATGTCGCGCATCATCGCGCCACGCGCGACGATGCACGGCGTCTTCCTCGACATTCTGGGCATGGGCGTGCTGCTCACCGGGGATTCCGGGCTGGGCAAGAGCGAGCTCGGCCTGGAACTGATCAGCCGCGGCAACGGGCTGGTGGCCGACGACGCCGTCGATTTCGTGCGTCTGGGCCCGGATTTCATCGAAGGGCGCTGCCCGCCGCTGCTGCAGAACCTGCTGGAAGTCCGGGGCCTCGGCCTGCTCGACATCAAGACCATCTTCGGCGAGACGGCGGTGCGGCGGAAAATGAAGCTCAAGCTGATCGTCCAGCTCGTGCGCCGTCCGGACGGCGAGTTTCACCGGCTGCCGCTCGACGCGCAAACCGTCGACGTGCTCGGCCTGCCGATCTCGAAAGTCATCCTGCAGGTGGCGGCCGGCCGCAATCTGGCGGTGCTCGTCGAGGCGGCCGTGCGCAACACGATCCTGCAATTGCGCGGCATCGACACGTTACGCGACTTCATGGACCGGCAGCGCCAGGCGATGCAGGACCCGGACAGTCAGTACCCGGGCAAGCTCGTCTGATTCGCGACCGACGACCCGACACACGGCGACATGTGGCGGGGTACTATTGAACGGGCATCACACCCTCCAGGGCTTGCGGACAGACCATCGCCATGCGCATCATTCTCATCACCGGCATTTCGGGCTCCGGCAAATCGGTGGCGTTGAATGCACTCGAAGACGTCGGTTACTACTGCGTCGACAATCTCCCCCCCCGGTTTCTCCCCGAACTCGCTGCCTTTCTCGCCAGCGACGGCTGCAGCCGCCTGGCGGTGGCCATCGACGCGCGCTCCGGCAACTCGCTGCACGACATCGCGCGCATGCTCGACGACCTGCGTGCCAGCGGCCACACGACGCGCGTCCTGTTCCTCAACGCGAGCACCCAGTCGCTGATCGCCCGCTTCTCGGAAACGCGCCGCCGCCATCCGTTGTCGGTCTCGTCGGGCGAAGCCCTGCCGCGCAGCGAATCGTCGCTCGCCGACGCGATCGAGGGCGAGCGCGAGTTGCTCAGCGGCCTGACGGAACTGGGTCACCAGCTCGACACCAGCAGCCTGCGGGCGAACACGCTGCGCGCTTGGGTGCGCACCTTCGCCGAGCATCAGAACGAAGGCCTGACGCTGATGTTCCAGTCGTTCGGTTTCAAGAAGGGGCTGCCGCTCGACGCGGACTACGTGTTCGACGTGCGCTCGCTGCCGAATCCGTATTACGACACGGCCCTGCGGCCGTTGACCGGACGCGACCAGCCGGTCATCGATTTCCTGTCGGACATCCCGGAAGTCCACGAGATGATCGAGGATATTTCCGCTTTCCTGAAAAAATGGCTGCAGAGCTTCCGCGACGACAACCGCAGCTACCTGACCGTGGCGATCGGCTGCACCGGCGGACAGCACCGCTCGGTCTTCATCGCCGAAACGCTCGCCCGACGCTTCGGCGGCGCGGACCAGGTCATCCTCCGGCACCGCGAAATTGCTCCCGTCGACGCTGTCGACACCCCTTCCCCCGCGCCGCGCCACTGACTGGCCCCGAACCCGCCATGGATACCCCGTTCGCCGACCTGCCGCTGTTTCCCCTGGGAACCGTGCTCTTCCCCGACGGCCTGCTGCCGCTGCGGGTCTTCGAGGCGCGCTATGTCGACATGGTCGGCGAATGCCTGCGCAAGAACACGCCGTTCGGTGTCTGTCTGCTCAGGAGTGGCACCGAGGTGACGCAGGCAGGACAGGTGCCGATCCCGGAAGCGGTCGGCTGTCTGGCGGACATCGTCGATTGCGATATGGAACAGCTCGGCGTGCTTCTGGTGCGCTGCCGGGGCAGCCGGCGTTTTCGCCTGCTGTCCTCGCACACCGAGAAGAACGGCCTGCTGCGCGGCATCGTCGAACCGGTGGGCGACGACGTTCCCGCCGAGACGGCGGAAAGCGCCCTCCAGCTCGCCTCCTGCGCCGAAGTGCTCGGACGGATCATCGATACGCTCGGCGAACGCGAGAAGGGCGGGAGCGGCGCCAGCCTGCCTTTCATCGCGCCCTACCGGCTCGACGACGCGACCTGGGTCAGCAACCGTCTCGCCGAGGTGCTGCCGATTTCCATCAAGGCCCGGCAACAGTTGATGGAACTCGAGGACGCGGGCGCGCGGCTCGACATCGTCCACCAGTACATGCGCCGCAATCAGCTTCTCTGACGGGTCTTCGCGCACCGCCTAGATCAGCGAGCCGTGCAGCGCATCCAGTATCCGTCGCACCGGCGCCGGCAGGCCGTACCGGTCCAGATCCCGCCGGTCCACCCACGCCACCGGCGCGTCCGGCGTGCCGAGCAGGCGTCCGCCCTGCGGTTCGCCGCAGGCGATGCGCACGGGCGCGATTTCCAGGCGGAAATGGGTGAACGCGTGCACGAACGGCGTGAGCCGGCTGAAGCTCTCCGGCTGCCCGCCGAATTCGCGTGCCACGTCCCGCGCCTGCGCTTCGTCCTCGACCTCGGGCAGGCTCCACAGGCCGCCCCAGACGCCCGTCGGCGGACGGCGGTGCAGCAGCACGAACGGTTCCGCCTCCAGGATCAGCATCACGGTGCGCCGCGTGGGCGTGACCTTCGGCGCACGGCGCGTGGGCAGTTCGCGCTGGCGGTGCGTCAGGTTGGCGACGCAATCGGCCGCGAACGGGCAGCGCGGACAGTCCGGATTCGCCCGCGTGCACAGCGTCGCGCCCAGATCCATCAGACCCTGGGTGTAGCGGCTCATGTCGTCGTCGGACGGCGTGGCGGACACGCCCCGCGGCGGCATCGGCAGCAGCGATTCGGCCAGCGTCCACATCGCCGTTTCGATGCGTTTCTCGCCGGGGAAGCCCTCGATGCCGAACACGCGCGCGAGCACGCGCTTGACGTTGCCGTCGAGAATGGCTTCGTGCCTGCCGAAGGCGAAGGCCGCGATGGCCGCGGCGGTGGAACGGCCGATGCCCGGCAGGCTCGCGAGATCGACGGCGTTTTCGGGAAAACGCCCGCCGAAGCGCGTCATCACCTGCTGTGCGCATCGATGCAGATTGCGCGCACGCGAATAGTAGCCAAGGCCGCTCCAGAGCGTCATGACATCGTCGTCCGGCAACGCGGCGAGTGCGGCCACATCCGGGCAACGCGCCAGAAAGCGCGCGTAGTACGGGATCACCGTGGCGACCTGCGTTTGCTGCAACATCACTTCCGAGAGCCAGATCCGGTAGGGGTCGCGCGTGCGTTGCCACGGCAGATCGTGCCGGCCGTGCGCACGCTGCCAGGCCAGCAGGCGCGGCGCGAAGTCTTCATGGGCGATCATGGTTTCCTTGGAGGGCGGCACACGTCACCGCTGGCAGACCGGGCAATAGAAGGTCGAGCGCTGCCCCTGGACGATCTTGCGAATCGTCGTGCCGCAGACGCGGCAGGGTTGTCCGGCACGGTCGTACACGGCGTGCTCGATCTGGAAATAGCCGCTCTCGCCGCTGCTGCCGATGAAGTCGCGCAGCGTGCTGCCGCCCTTCTCGATCGCCTTGGCCAGGATGTCGCGCACGGCGACCGCCAGCCGCTCGTAGCGCGCGCGGGAAACCTTGCCGGCCGCCAGCGTCGGCCGGATACCGGCGCGGAACAGCGATTCCGATGCGTAGATGTTGCCCACGCCGACGACGATCGTCCCCGCCAGCAGCGCCTGCTTGACCGCGACCGACCGGCCGCGCGTGCGGCGAAACAGCAGGTCCGCGGTAAATTCCGGGGAAAACGGCTCGACGCCCAGGCTGGCCAGCAGCGGGTGCAGCAGCACGTCGCCGGCGGCGCGGGGATGCCAGAGCACCGCGCCGAAACGGCGCGGATCGCGCAACCGGAGGATGACCTCGTCGAACACCCAGTCGACATGGTCGTGCCGTCCCACCGGGGTCTCGCGCTCGCTGCCCGTCAGCACGCGCAGTGTGCCGCTCATTCCCAGATGCAGGATCAGCCAGCCGGCGTCGGTTTCCAGCAGCAGGTACTTGCCGCGGCGCGCGACGCGCTCGATCACCCGGTCGCCCAGGAGCTGCGCGAGCTCGGGCGGGATCGGCCAGCGCAGCGACGGCGCGCGCACCGTGACCCGCGCGATCCGGCGCCCGCTCACGTGCGGTTCGATGCCCCGCCGCGTGACTTCGATTTCCGGCAGTTCAGGCATGATCCAGATCCAGGTCCAGGGAAAGGTTGCGCGCATCGCGGTTCGAAGCGCGGTTCGAAGCATCGCCCGAATCGCGTCCCGGGCAGCAAGTCCGATCTCCGCGCCGATCCGCAGGCCGACAATGTACCAGCGCCGCACGAAGTTCGCTCGCCGCGCTCCCGATGGCGGCGGTTTTCGGCGAATCGGATGTTGACGTGGTTGTCGCGATACAATCGAATAAACAAAGCCCGGATCATATGAACCTTCCTTTCGCCACACCTGATTCCACACCGGATCCCAAGCGGAACATGCATCAGGACCCGATCGTGCCCGCGGCGACCGCGGCGTCGCTTGCGCCATCGTCCGCATCGTCATTCGCCTCGGGCTTCGGCTCGCTGAGAACGGTGGCCCTGGCCGTCGCCGCGGCGTTCTGCGTGCCGCTGGCCGCCTGCGCGCAGATGGGCGCGACGAGTGCCCAGGCGCAGCCGCAGCAGCCGCCCGCGGGCCCATCGGACTCGGGGGGCATGACGGTTCCGGCGCAGGCGCCGCGGGCCGCGGTGCGCACCCGTTTGCTGCCCACCACCGCGGCGCAGCCGGATCTGCCCAACCGCGAGCTGACCAGTCAGATCATGTTCCAGGTGCTGGCGGCGGAAATCGCGCTGCAGCGCGGGCAGGTCGCGCCGGCTTACCAGACCTATCTGGCGCTGGCGCGGGATACGCAGGATCCGCGCATGGCGCAGCGCGCGTCGGAGATCGCCGTCGGCGCGCAAAGCATTCCCGACGCCCTGACGGCGGCCCGACTGTGGCACCAGTATGCCCCGTCGGACCCGCAGGCCGCGCAGCTCGACGCGTCGCTGCTGGTGCTCAACGGCTATCTGGACGAAGCGCGCCCGCTGCTTGCCCGGCAGCTCGCCGCGGTGCCCGATGCGCAACGCGGCGACGCGATCCTGTCGCTGCAGTTGCTGATCGCGCGCGGCTCGGACCGTATCGGCGGCATCCACGCGCTGCGCGAGTTGCTGCGGGACGACATGCAGCGGCCCGAGGCGTACACGGCGATCGGCCGTCAGCAGATCGTCGCCAACGACGCCCCCGGCGCGCGCGCGTCGTTCCTGGCCGCGTTGAAGCTCAAGCCCGACTACGAACCCGCCGCCCTGATGCTCGCGCAGATGGGCGGCGACGAACGCCGCCAGGCGATCGCCATCGTCGCGGACTACACGGCCCAGCATCCGAACGAACGCAACCCGCGCTTCCTGCTCGCGCAGCTCTATCTGGCCGACAACCAGCTCGACCCGGCGCGCCAGCAGTTCGAGGCAATGCGCAAGATGAACGCGAAGGATCCGGCGCCGCTGCTGGCGCTCGGCCTGATCGCGATGCAGAACAAGCAGGAACGCGACGCCGAGAAGTACTTCGTCGCCTACGCGGACGTCGCCGATCAGCAGCCCGACGCGCAGCGCGTCGATGCCGGTCCGGCCTATCTCTATCTCGCGCAGATGGCGGCGGACCGCAAGGAACTGGCCACCGCCGACCACTGGCTCGGCAAGGTCGATCGCGGCAGCAGCCAGTATGTGGCCGCGCAGATCGCCCGCGCGCAGTTGCAGACCTCGCAGAAGCAATACGATCAGGCCGGCGCGACGCTTGCCGCGGTCCAGCCGCGCAACGCGCGCGAGGCCGTCGGCTTGGGCCGCGCGGAAGCTGCCGTGCTGATGCAGGCGGGCCGCTATCCGCAGGCCGAGCAGAAGCTCGCGTCGCTGCTCGAACTCGTACCGGACAATCCCGACGTCATCTACGACTACGCGATGGCCGCGGAGCGCAACGGCCATTACGACCTGATGGAGAACGAACTGCGTCGTCTGATCGTGGTCGACCCGAACAATGCCCAGGCGTACAACGCCCTGGGCTATTCGCTCGCGGACCGCAATCAGCATCTGGACGAAGCGGACAAGCTCGTGCAGAAGGCGCTCGCGCTGGCACCCGGCGACGCCTACATCATGGACAGCGCGGGCTGGGTCAAATACCGGATGGGCGACAAGGACGCCGCGGTCGATCTGCTGCGCCGCGCCTATCAGGCGCAGCCCAATGCGGAGATCGGCGCGCATCTGGGCGAGGTTTTGTGGCGTCAGGGCAAGCAGGACGAGGCTCGCCAGGCGCTGCACGCGGCACAGCAAATGGATCCCACCGACCCCACGCTGATCCGCACGCTCGATCAGCTCAAGCTCGCTCCCACGCCATGACGCACATGCTCCTCCGCAACCCGACCGGTCCCGCCATGCGTCGTGCGCTGACCCGCACGGCGGCCGGCGCGACCCTGCTGCTGGCGGCCACCGGTGCCGCCCTTCTGTCCGGCTGCGCGACCCCGCAGCAGAAAACCGAGGTGGCGACCGCGCGCGCCAGCACGGCGACCGCATACCAGGGCCGCTTCGCGGTCCGCTACCCGGATGCGAACGGCGAAACCCGCAACGCCTACGGCAACTTCTCCTGGGACGAGCAGGCGGACGCGGTCACGCTGTCGCTGCGCAATCCGCTGGGCAGCGTGCTGGCGATCGTCGTCGCAACGCCCACCAGCGCCACGCTCGAATTGCCGAACCAGGCGCCCCGCACCGCCTCGAACGTCGAGGAATTGATGCAGGCGTCACTCGGCTTTCCGATGCCGGTCAGCGGCCTGCGCTACTGGCTGAAGGACCAGGCCGCGCCCCAGTCGCACGCGAAGACCACGACCGATGCGAACGGGCGCATCACGCAAATCGTCCAGGATGGCTGGCAGATCGACTACGTCGCCTTTGCAGACGCGGCGGCGGCCGGGGTCACCGATGCGACCGGCGGCCATCCCACGGCGGTCCGCCGGATGAATCTGGCACGCAAGGGCTTGAACACCGATGCGCCGCTCGAAGTCAAACTCGTGATCAACCCCTGACGCGCTTTGCCCTTCCGGCCTACCGGCCGGCAGCCGCGCACGACCCCGTTTCACGCGCACGACATCTGCCAGGAACACGCGACATCGCATGACTGAATCCACCTTGTCGGCCACGCCGGCCGGCGCCGGCGACCCGGACGCATTGCATGACTGTCTCGCCCCGGCCAAGCTGAACCTGTTCCTGCACATTACCGGCCGTCGCGCCGATGGCTATCACGCCCTGCAGACCGTTTTCCAGATGGTCGACTGGGGCGACCGGCTCCATTTCACCCGGCGCGACGACGGCCTGATCGTGCGGCTCATGCCGCTGCCCGGGGTGGAGGAAGCGTTCGACCTGACGGTACGCGCCGCGCGCCTGCTGCAGGCGCATACCGGGTGCCGCTACGGCGTGGACATCACCGTCGACAAGGTCCTGCCGATGGGCGCCGGTCTGGGAGGCGGCAGCTCGGACGCGGCGACCACCCTGCTGGCGCTGAACCGCCTCTGGGGGCTGTCGCTGCCACGCACGGCCTTGCAGGCACTGGCATTGCGCCTCGGCGCCGACGTCCCGTTCTTCGTCTTCGGCCGCAATGCGTTCGCCGAAGGCGTGGGTGAGGCATTGCAGGCGGTACCCACGCCAGCCGCCCATTTCCTGATCGTCACGCCGCCGGTGCACGTGCCCACCGCGGAAGTTTTCAGCGCAAAGGATTTGACACGCGATTCGAAACCCATCACAATTACGGACTTTCTCGGGGCACAAAGACCCGCTGGCAGTCAGCGCCTCTTCGGGCGCAACGACATGCAGGCGGTGGTCGCGGGGAAATACGCCGAGGTGGCGCGGGTGCTGAGATGGTTTTCGGGCATCGCGCCGGCCCGGATGTCGGGATCGGGAGCGAGCGTGTTTGCTTCCTTTGCCGATCGGCAGGAGGCGCTCGCAGCACAGGCGACCTTGCCCCCGGGCGGCAGTTGGAAGAGCGTGGTGGCGGCCGGACTGGAAACGCACCCGCTTCACGACATGGCACGGTAGCGAAGCATTTCGACAAAACGAAGCTTGAAAGTTCTTGTCAAAAAGGTTGTTCCGGCGTACAATCTGCGCCGAAAGAAGCGAAGCACTGAACGTCAAAAACTGTGAAAGCGGTTCTTTCGGCAGACGTTCAAGCGGCGCGCATCATCGAAGGTCGTAGGGGAGTGGCCAAGCGGTTAAGGCACCGGATTTTGATTCCGGCATGCGAAGGTTCGATCCCTTCCTCCCCTGCCAAGATTTCATCGCATCACGCGAGTCGAAGGCAGCAGCCCTTACGCTCGGGCCTGCTGTTCATACAGCCAGCGCAACACTCTCGTCCCCATCCAAGTGACACCCCCAAGCAGGTACATGATGAACGAAGGCCTGATGGTTTTCACTGGCAATGCCAATCCTGGTCTCGCCGAGGAAGTCGTCAAGATCCTGGGCATTCCGCTCGGCAAAGCCATGGTCAGCCGGTTCTCCGATGGCGAGATTCAGGTCGAAATCATGGAGAACGTCCGGGGCAAGGACGTTTTCGTGCTGCAGTCCACCTGCGCGCCGACGAACGACACGCTGATGGAACTGATGATCATGACCGACGCGCTGCGACGCGCGTCGGCAGGTCGGATCACCGCCGCCATCCCGTATTTTGGCTATGCCCGCCAGGATCGTCGTCCCCGCTCCGCGCGCGTCGCCATCTCCGCGAAAGTGGTCGCGAACATGCTGCAGATCGCCGGCGTGAACCGCATCATCACGATGGACCTGCACGCGGACCAGATCCAGGGGTTCTTCGATATCCCGGTGGACAATATCTACGCCACGCCGGTGCTGCTGGACGACCTGCGCAAGCGCAACTACGACAATCTGATGGTCGTGTCGCCGGATATCGGCGGCGTGGTGCGTGCCCGGGCGCTGGCCAAGCAATTGAATACCGATCTCGCGATCATCGACAAGCGCCGCCCGAAGGCGAACGTCGCCGAGGTGATGAACATCATCGGTGACGTCGAAGGCCGCAACTGCGTGATCATGGACGACATGGTCGACACCGCCGGCACGCTGTGCAAGGCGGCACAGGTCCTGAAGGAACGCGGCGCGCTGCGGGTGTTCGCCTATGCGACGCACCCGGTTCTGTCCGGCGGTGCCGGCGCGCGCATCGCGGCGTCGGAACTCGACGAACTGGTGATCACCGATACGATTCCGCTGAGCGAGGAAGCCCGCAGCTGCCCGAAGATCCGCACCCTGACGAGCGCCGGCCTGCTGGCGGAAACGTTCTCGCGCATCCGCCGCGGCGACTCGGTGCTGTCGTTGTTCGCGGACGGCGAGTACATGCCGACGCTCTGATCGAGACGCCGGACGAGGCGGCGCAGGTTTCCGCGCCGCCATTTCGCATTTCCCGCATTGCCCCCTTTCGCCGCTCGCGGCCGGAAGGAACAGTCGGTCCGGACGAACGAAGGTCCGGACCGTTCATTCAAAGGGCTCGGCGACGAGCCCGATACACCGCCTGGTCGCGGGCGGTTTCTGGAGAAACACGATGGACGTTATCGCTTTTGAGCGCAGTGCACAGGGAACGGGTGCGAGCCGCCGCCTGCGCCGCGCAGGCAAGACCCCCGGCATCGTTTACGGTACCGGCGAACCGCAAGTGATCGAGCTCGATCACAACGCGTTGTTCCACGCCCTGCGCAAAGAGGCTTTTCACGCTTCGATCCTGAACCTGAAGGTCGGCGACGGCGCGAGCCAGCAAGTGCTGCTGCGCGACGTGCAATACCACCCGTTCAAGCCGCTGGTTCTGCATGTCGACTTCCTGCGCGTCGATGCATCGCGCGTGCTGCACACGAAGGTGCCGGTTCACTACCTGAACCAGGAAGGCTCCCCGGCGGTCAAGCTGAGTGGCGGCGTGATCACGCACGTGCTGTATGACCTGGACATCGTCTGCCTGCCGTCCGCCCTGCCGGAATTCGTCGAAGTCGACCTCGCGAATTTCACGATCGGTCAATCGGTGCATGCGAAGGAAGTGAAGTTGCCCACGGGCGTGACCCTGGCACCGGCTTTCGCGCAGGAGAACCCGGTGATCGTCACCGCGACGGCACCGGCGGCGATCCTGTCCGCGGAAGACGCGGCAGCCGACGACAGCGAAGCCGCACCGGCTGCCTGAGCGATTCGCTGAGTCCGACGGACTGCGGGTGTCAAAGCCCGCTGGCCCCGGACCTGCTCTTCCCTGCCTCGATCCGACGTGTCCGAGCGCGCCTGGCGCCGCTGGACAATGCTCCGATCCGACCCGCCGCGCGCTGCACGGCGGGTTTTTTTCGTCGCCAGCGATGCTGGCCCCTTTCCGCCACGCTCCAACGGAATGCGATGATCAAAGTAATCGCCGGTCTCGGCAACCCTGGCCCCGAGTACGTCACGACCCGGCACAATGCCGGCTTCTGGCTGATCGACCAGCTCGCCCGCGATGCGGGTGCGACGTTGCGCCACGAACCCCGTTTCAATGCGCTGGTCGCGAAAGCGCGGCTCTATGGCAATGACGTGTGGCTGATCGAGCCACAGACCTTCATGAACCGTTCGGGTTTCTCGGTGGCGGGGCTTGCGCGGTTCTTCAAGATCCTGCCCGACGAGATTCTGGTCGCGCACGATGAACTGGACCTGCCGCCCGGGATCGTCAAGCTCAAACGCGGCGGGGGCACCGGTGGCCATAACGGCTTGAAGGACATCACCGCGCAGTTGACGACGCCGGACTACTGGCGCCTGCGCATCGGCATCGGCCACCCACGCGAACTGCTGCCGCAGGCGTCGGGCAAGCCGGATGTGGTCAATTTTGTCCTGAAGGCACCACGCCGCGAGGAACAGGAACCGATCGACGCCGCAATCGAGCGTAGCCTCGCCGTGATGCCGCAGATCGTGCAGGGGGAAAGCGAGCGCGCCATGATGAACCTGCACCGCTCGGAAGACTAGCTTCCAGGTACCGGGGGCGTTTCGGCCTCTCTCTCGGCATCCCCCTTCGCGGCGGTCAGCCTTTCGTACTTGCGCAGCAGGGTCTCGCGCGACTCGACGTGCAGGGGGTCCAGCGGAATGCACTCCACCGGACAGAGCATCTGGCATTGCGGCTCGTCGAAGTGGCCGACGCACTCGGTGCATTTTCCCGGGTCGATCTCGTAGATCTCGATGCCCATCGTGATCGCACCGTTCGGGCAGGCCGGTTCGCACACGTCGCAGTTGATGCACTCGTCGGTAATCGTCAATGCCATGATCAGCTCGGCATGTCGTCCGCGCCGTCGTCGGTTTCGGCGACCTTCCGGATCAAGCGAGCCTCCACCGACGGGAACACGAACTTGCTGACATCGCCATGCAGTTGCGCGACTTCGCGCACCATCTGCCCGGAGATGAACTGGTACTGATCCGATGGCGTCATGAACATCGTCTCGACGTCCGGCAACAGATAACGGTTCATCCCCGCCATCTGGAACTCGTATTCGAAATCCGAAACCGCCCTGAGTCCGCGCACGATCACGCGTGCCTCGCAACTGCGCACGAAGTCCTTCAGCAGCCCCGAGAACCCCTCCACGCGCACGTTGGGGTAGTGCCCGAGCACGTCGCGCGCGATTTCCAGCCTTTCCTCCAGCGTGAAGAACGGGCCCTTCTTCCGGCTCGCGGCCACGCCCACCACCAGCACGTCGAACATGCTCGCCGCACGACGCACGAGATCCTCGTGACCGCGCGTGAGCGGGTCGAACGTGCCGGGATATACCGCTGTAATCATTGTCTTCTCCACTGTCCCCAACAAAATGTCAGGGTGTCGCATCTTTTCGGGCCCATCCTTGCGGCATGCTCGAACGGGCCGCGAGTGCATGATTCATCCGTTGTCGCCTGCGGTCTCGTCTGCGGTTTCGTCCGCCGCTTCGTCCGCCTGCTGCCGCAGCAGATGATAATGCACCGCGCCGGCTTTGCCGTACCGCGCAATGCGCCAGCCGACGGCATGCAATTGCGCGAACGCCGCGGCGAGCGCGGGGTCGGCCATTTCCGGCGGCAGCGCCCGCGCCGCCTCCGGATCGAGCGGCACCGGGGATTCGACGTAGATATCGCCCGCGGCGCTCGCCAGCCGGGCGGCAACCGGCAAGGCCTTGGCGAGCAGCGCGCCGTCGAACGGCGGATCGATGAAGATCACGTCGAAACTCTGCGGCGCGAGCCCGGCGGCCAGCCGCAACGCATCGGCCTCGGCCACCTCCACCGCGCCCGCGCCCAGCCGCGCCTTCACCGCGCGCAACTGCGCCGCCGCCTTGGCCTGACGCTCGACCAGCAGAACCCGGCGCGCGCCGCGCGACGCCGCCTCGAAACCCAGCGCGCCGGTGCCGGCGAACAGGTCCAGGCAGACCGCCCCCGCGAGCTCCTGGCCCAGCCAGTTGAACAGCGTCTCCCGCACGCGGTCCGGGGTCGGCCGCAGCCCCTGCGCGTCGACGACCTGCAGCGGCGTGCGCTTCCAGTCGCCACCGATGATGCGCACCTGCTGCGGTGCGTGGCGCACCGCTCGCGCGGCTGCCTTGCGGTCGGTGGGCGCGCTGCTGGCGGGGGCGCCGGAGCGCGCACGGTGGGAGGACGAAGGACGATTCATGTCAGCGTGTGGAGGGTGGCGATGGCGAGGCCCATTATCGCAGACTCGGCCGTCCCGGCCAGCATTCAACGCCGTGCCCCCAGCACCAGTGTGGTCTGCCGCGCGGGATCGATCCATTTCGCGAAGGTCGCCATGGCCTGCGCGAGCGACACCGCCGCGACGTGCTCCGGCCAGCGCAGCAGATGATCGAGCGGCAGACGATCGAAACCGATGTCGGCGGCGTGGCGCAGCAGCTTCGCGTTCGAATCGAACGCCAGTGCGCGGCCGTCGATCAGCTCCCGACGCGTGCGGTCGAACTCGGCCGCGTCGACGCCCTGCTCGACAAAGCCGCGCAAGGTTGCGTGCACCGCGTCCAGCGCCTGCTGCGCCTGATCCCGGCGCGTCTTGAGGGCGATCCGGTGCTCGCCGAGGCGCGACATGAACAACGCGCTCGAGACTTCGTAGGCGAGGCCGAGGCGGTCCCGCACCACATCGTTGAGCCGCCAGGAGAACATCCGGTTGGCGAGCATCAAGGGAAAATAATCGGCGTCGCCCACGCCCGGCACGCGTGCGCCGATCGCGATATGCGCCTGGCTCGCGGGATGGTCGAGCGTCAGCCGCCGCCCCATGGCCGCCGCGGGCGGCGGCGCGACGGCGTTTGCCTCTTCCGGCTCGCCGCCGGTGCGCGACGCGGTGTCCGACGGCGCTGCCAACGGGCTGGCGCCCGCCGGCAGCGCCAGCGCGAGGGTCTCGGCGATGCGTTCGGCATCGGCGCGCGTGAGGTCGCCGACCAGCGTGATGATGGCCCGGGAACGCACGAAATACTGCCGGTGAAACGCCGCGACATCCTGTCGGCCGATCGCCGCGATGCTCCCGGCATCCGCGACCACGCCGAACGGATGCCCGGCGTAGAGCGCCTGCGTCAGCCGCAGATTGCAGAGCTGTTCGGGATCGGTCAGCTGCTCCTCGGCGAAGGCAAGCAAGCGCTCGCGCTCGCGTTCGAAGGGGCGCGCCGCCCACGCGGGTGCGGCCAGCATCGCGCAGAGCAGCAGCAGCGCGCGCTCCAGCAGCACGGGCTGCGACAGCGAACGCAGTCCGATGGCGATGCGGTCCGCCTGCGCGTCCGCCGCCACCTTCGCGCCGATATCGTCGAACGCGTGCTCGGCGGCCTCCTCGCGCATCGCCGGCAGCGCGCCATAACGCTTCTGCCCGGTCAGCAGCAGGCTCGCCACCATTTCGGACAATCCCGCCCTGCCCGGCGGATCGAAGCAGCTTCCGGCATCGAAATCGATGTTCAGATCGACGATCGGAATCGAGCGCCGCGCCGCGTACACCACGCGCACGCCGCTCGACGTGGTCCAGCCTTCCAGCACGGGGCCGCCGTGGACGGGATGCGGGTCAGCGGGCATCGCGTCGTCCCGGCCGCGCTCGCGCGGCAGCGTCGCCTGCGGGAGCGTCGTCATGCCGGGGCGGGCGTTCGGCGGCCGTTGCGTCGTTCCCATCTTCGTCTTCTTCCTCTTCCTCGTTGTCTTCCTGGCCCTCGTCCGCGTCTTCCGTCGACTCGCTCGGCAGCAGCACGGCGACCGTCATCGTTTCATCGGAAAAATAGCGCGCGGCGACATCCTGCACCTGCCACGGGGTGACCGCCGCCAGGCGCGCATCGATGATGCGCACGTCGTCGGCGAGCCCCAGCATCGCCATGCGGCCGAGTTCGTCGGCCTGCTCGAACACGGAATCGCTGCGATAGAGCCGCGACGACAGCAACTGCGTGCGCACGCGCTGCAGCGCGCCTGGCGTCACTCCGTCGCGGGCGATCGTGGCGATCGCCGCGCGCAGGCCGCGTTCGACGCGCGTCGGCGTCACCTCGGCCGCGCACACCGCGCCGACGATGAACAGGCCCGGTTCGCGCGCCAGGTAGTCGTAGGTCGCCCAGGTCTCGTCGGCCAGCCGGCGGCGCCGGACCAGCGCGGTTTCGAGCACGCGGCCCCAGTCGAGGAGTTCCGCCAGCACCGCCAGCGCATAGACGTCGTCGTCCGCGCGCGGGTCGCTCAGGCGCGGCACCTTGAAACCGAGCGCGAGCTGCGGCGCGGGCACCAGCGCGCGGGTGGCGATGCGGCGCGTGCCGCGCTGCGCCGGCTCGTGCTGGGCGCGACGCCGCGCCGGGGCCGCGGAGACCGCCGGCGCCGCGGGCGCAATGCCGCCGAAACAGCGTTGCGCGAGCGCGAAGACCGCCTGCGGCGCGACATCCCCGGCCACCACCAGCAGCGCGTTGTCCGGGCGATACCAGTTCTCGTACCAGTGCCGCGCATCCTCCGCCCGCATCGATTCGAGATCGCTCATCCAGCCGATGATCGGCCAGCGCTGCGGGGACGCGTGAAAGGCGCTCGCGTACAGGCTTTCGTAGAGCAGGCCGGCCGGATCGTCGTCGCTGCTCTGGCGCCGCTCCTCCATCACGACGCGGATCTCGCGCTCGAACTCGGCGTCGGTGATCCGCAGGTCCGTCATGCGCTCGGCTTCCAGCGCCATGACGTCGGCGAGCCGCGAGGCCGGCGCCTCGACCGTGTAGGCGGTGTAGTCCGTCCAGGTCAGCGCATTCGCGTAGGCACCCAGCGCACGCATCTGCTGATCGTATTCGCCGGGGCCGTAACGGGTCGTGCCGTTGAACATCATGTGTTCGAGAACGTGGGCGATGCCGGTCACGCCGCTGCTTTCGTCGAGCGAGCCGGCGCGGTACCAGAGCGCATGCCCGACGACCGGGGCACGATGATCCTCCAGCACGAAGACCTCCAGGCCATTGCTCAGCGTGTGCCGGCTGACCGGCGCATCGAACGCGGGGGGCGCATCGGCCAGCGAAGCGATCGCGGCGTCGAGCGCCGCATCCGCGGGCGCATGCGACGATTCGGGCATCGAACCTCTACGATCCATACACTTCCTCTCTGCTAAAATACGGTGCGCTATCGAGGCGCCATCCGAAGGTGACGACAAGCGCAGGCAAGGCGCGCCCTGACGCGTCACCTCCACGTCGAGTTTCCACCATGTTCAGTTTTTTCAAACGCTTCAGCCGCTCGCAGGCCGAACCCGCGCCGGTAGAAAAGCGCGATGATACCCCCGCGCCGACACCCCCGCAGGCGTCATCCGAGACGCGTGCGCCGGAGCGCGGCGCCACGGCCCCCGTCGTTCCGGCGGCCGCGCCCGCGGCGCCTCCGCCCGCTCCCGCGCCGGCCGATGCGCCGGCACCCGCCGTGCAGGGGGGCGAGATGCCGCCGATGACCGCTTCGCCGGTGGTCGAAACGCCTTCGGTGACCCGCACGCCCGCTGCCGAAACCCCGCATGTGCCGGCCGCGCGGACGCCGCCGGCCAGTGACGCCGCGCCGATCGCGCAGCCTTCGATCGCGCAGCCTTCGATCGCGCAGCCTCCGGTTGCACAGCCTCCAGTTGCACAGCCTCCAGTTGCACAGCCTCCGGTTGCACAGCCTCCGGCCGCGCAGCCTTCGGTCGCGCATGCCGATCCCATCGCGACGGCGCCGGTCGTCCACGCGCCGCCCGCCGCGCCCGTGCCGCTCGCGCACGCGGATCCCATCGTACGATCCGCGCTGCCCGCGCATGCCGATCCGATCGCCCGCGCGCCGTCGGTGGCACCAGCTGTTCCACCGGCGCCACCGCCGATCGTGCATGCCGATCCGATCGTGCAGGTGTCTTCCGCCGCACCCGCCGTACCCCGCACGACCGACGGCGATGCCGCCAAACCGCGGCCGTTCATCAGCCGGCTCTGGGGCCGCGGCAAGAGCGACGCCGAGATCGAGGCCGACGGCGCGCCGGGCGACGACGCCACCGGCAGCGAGGACGCCTACGAGATCATCCCGCCGCCTCCGCCCGATCCGGGCGCGCGCCAGTCGTGGCTGACGCGGCTGCGTTCGGGCCTGTCGAAGACCAGCGCGGGACTGACCGGCATATTCGTCGGCGTCAAGGTCGACGACGCCTTGTTCGAGGAACTCGAAACCGCATTGCTGATGTCCGACGCCGGCATGGACGCCACCGAGTTCCTGCTCGAATCGCTCAAGCAGAAGGTGCGCATCGAACGCCTGAGCAACGGCGCGCAAGTCAGGGAAGCCTTGCGCGAACTGCTCATCGAACTGCTGGCGCCGCTCGAGCGCTCGATGGTGCTGGGCCGCGCGCAACCGCTCGTCGTGATGATCGCCGGGGTGAACGGCGCCGGCAAGACCACCAGCATCGGCAAGCTTGCGAAACATCTGCAAAGCTATGGCCAGTCGGTGCTGCTGGCGGCGGGCGACACCTTCCGTGCCGCCGCTCGCGAACAGCTCGTCATCTGGGGCGAGCGCAACAACGTAACGGTGGTCGAGCAGTCGGGCGGCGATCCGGCGGCGGTGATCTTCGACGCGGTCAATGCCGCGCGCGCGCGCAGGATCGACGTGATGATGGCCGATACCGCCGGGCGCCTGCCGACCCAGCTGCATCTGATGGAGGAGTTGCGCAAGGTGAAGCGCGTGGTCGGCAAGGCGATGGACGGCGCGCCCCATGAAGTCCTGCTCGTGATCGATGCGAACACCGGGCAGAACGCGCTGACCCAGGTGAAGGCGTTCGACGACGCGCTCGGCCTCACCGGACTGATCGTCACCAAGCTGGACGGCACCGCGAAAGGCGGCATTCTCGCGGCCATCGCCCGGCAGCGGCCGATTCCGGTGTACTTCATCGGCGTCGGCGAATCGGTGGACGACCTGCAACCGTTCTCGGCTGCGGAATTCGCCGACGCGCTGCTCGGCATCGAACCGCTCTAGGCCACCTTGACCGTGAATTCGCCGAGGCCGTCGACGCCGCCCGTCATCACGTCGCCGCGGACGATGCGGCCGACCCCTTCCGGCGTCCCCGTGTAGATCAGGTCGCCCGGGAACAGCGCGAACAGTCCGGAGAGATAGGCGATCGTATCCGGCATCGACCAGATCATGTCGGCGATATCCGAACGCTGCCGCTCCTCGCCGTTGACCTTCAGCCAGATCGCGCCCTTGGCGAGGTGTCCGACCGACTCGGCCGGATGGATAGGACCGATCGGTGCCGAATGATCGAAGCCCTTCGCCACCTCCCAGGGGCGACCCAGTTTCTTCGCCGCCGCCTGCAAATCGCGCCGCGTCATGTCCAGACCCAGCGCATAACCGTAGACATGGTCGAGCGCCTGCGCCGCGGCGATGTCCCGGCCGCCACGGCCGATCGCCGCCACCAGTTCCATCTCGAAATGCACGTCCTCGGATGCCGGCGGATAGGGAAAACGGCCTTCGGTGCCGGGTGCGACATAGACGATGGCGTCGGTCGGCTTGCCGAAAAAGAACGGCGGCTCGCGGTCCGGATCATGGCCCATCTCACGCGCGTGCGCCGCATAGTTGCGTCCAACGCAATAGATGCGCCGCACCGGAAACGACGCGTCGCTGCCGGCGACGGGCACCGCGACGGGCGCGGCGGGGTCGAATACGTAAGCCATCGGACATTCTCCATTCAGAAAAGGCACAGCGGGCGGCGGCACCCGGGCGCTCGGCCTCGCGGTCAGCGCCGCCGGGATACGAAAACACGGACGGAAAAACGTTATAGTACCCTGCGGCGCACGAGCGCAAGACCGGCCGCGCGCTCGTCCTTTTTTCTTCATGCTGGCTGGATATGAACCCGATCTCCCCCCCTTTCGCCTGCGCGTCCCTGATCAAGGAAATCGGCCGGGGTGCGCACGGCGCCCGCGCCCTGTCCCGCGACAGTGCGCACGACCTCTATGCGGCGATGCTCGACGGCCGGGTCGGCGACGTCGAACTGGGCGCGATCCTGATCGCGTATCGCATCAAGGGCGAGACGCCCGCCGAACTGGCCGGCATGCTCGGCGCGGCGCATGCACACATCGCCGCGATCGACGCCCCCGCGGGCGCCTGCCGCCCGGTGGCGATTCCGTCCTACAACGGGGCTCGCAAGCAACCGAACCTGACGCCCCTGCTCGCGATGCTGCTGGCCCGCGAGGGCGTGCCGGTCGTGGTGCACGGCGTGCGCACCGATGCCGGACGGGTGACCAGCGCGGAAATTTTCGCGGCACTGGGTATCGATGCGGCGGCGTCCGCGGCACAGGCCGCGCAAAGGCTCGCCGACGACCGTCTGGCCTTCGTGCCGATCGACGTGCTGTCGCCGGGCATGACGCGTCTGCTGCAACTGCGCGCGCCACTGGGGGTGCGCAACACCACCCACACGCTCGTCAAGCTGCTCGACCCGTTTCGCGTGTCGGCGGCCCGGCCCGACGGCGCGGTGCGCCTGGTCAACTATACGCATCCGCCCTACCGCGACAGCCTGACCGGCCTGTTCGGCGCCTATCCCGATATCGCGCATGGCGATGTATTGCTTGCCCGCGGCACGGAAGGCGAGGCGGTCGCCGATACGCGCCGGCAGGTGCAGATCGACTGGTTGCGCGATGGCCGGGCCGAAATCCTGGTGTCCGCCGCGCGCCGGGAAGCCGACGCCGCCGCGCCGCGCCTGCCGGCGTCGCTCGAAGCCGCAGCGACCGCGGACTGGATCCGCGAGGTACTGATGCACACGGACCGCATACCCGATGCGATCCTCAGGCAGGTCGACGACATTGCCCGGATTGCCCGCTCCAATGTCAGCAAAAGTCTCTAAGCTTTGTCCAAAATGGCGACAACCGCGGCTAAAGACCCTTGTCCGACCAGTGCCAGGGTTTACTTGAAATTGTATTGGACATAGACTTGCTGGAAGTCGATGCCGGGGTTGGGCCGCTTGATGCTGGCGTTGGAGAGATGCTGGAAGCGATAACCCACCTGGTACTGCTGATGCGAGCCGAACTTGGCGCCCACGCCCACCATGTCCGCGAACTGATAGGCGCTGGACAAGGTGTAACTGGAAGAGATGCGTGCATGCGTCAGCAGCCGTACCCCCACGCCGGCCTCGAAGTAGGGCCTGATCGCGCCGCTGGATTTCTCGAAGCGCAGGACCGGCGTGGCACCGAATTCCTCGATGGAGCTGTTGACGTTGCCGTTGGTATGCCAGTAAACCGCATGCGCTTCGCCCACCAGCCCGAAATGCCAGCCACCGATCGGCCACCAAGTCAGATGCGGGTCCCACACGAGGCCCAGATCGACCTTGTCCACCTTGTCGCTGTGATGGTCGGCATGCCCGACCGCCAACTGCGCGCCGAAGGTATTGCCAGCGTCATCGTCCGCCTGTGCCGCCAGCGGGAATGTGACAGCAAGGGTTGACATGCCAATAAGAGCTGCGCGCGCAACCGTTCTTCCAATGTGCATTGACTACTCCGTCCTGGTGACTGCCCGTCCCGGCCCGCCAGGCGACGCGACGACAGGTTTCGCGCGCTGAAATGAAGCGCTGGGCGAAGCGCACATTTTAAGCACGTTTTTGAGATTTACCGTGTTGTCCCGTAACAAATTTCCAGGTTGACATTGCTGGACGTTCACGACCCATACGGCGTACTATCAACCGTTGTCTCCAATAGATTGAAGATATTGACAAGGACAGGAAAGCCCGGATTTACGCGGCGCGCTCCCTTGCCGAAGTCTTAGCACTCATGTCCCGAGAGTGCTAAAATTATCTCTGTAGACCGCTAACAAAGGAGTTCGCGTGAGCACAGCCATGTCCCCTACCCTTTCTGCAGCGCCTGCGCGCGACGGCGCCCTTGCGCTGACGCCGAAGTCCCTGCTGACCGGGCACATCGGCAATATCGATGCTTATATCCAGGCCGTGAACCGGATCCCCCTGCTGACGCTGGCGGAGGAACAGGGTTTCGCGCGGGATTACCGTGAACAGAACAATCTCGATGCGGCACGCCACCTGGTGCTGTCGCATCTGCGTCTGGTCGTGTCGATCGCACGTCATTACCTGGGCTACGGCCTGGCGCACGCGGATCTGATCCAGGAAGGCAACATCGGTCTGATGAAGGCCGTGAAGCGCTTCGACCCGACGCAGAACGTGCGTCTGGTGTCATACGCGATGCACTGGATCAAGGCCGAGATCCACGAATACATCCTGCGCAACTGGCGCACCGTGAAGGTCGCGACCACGAAGGCGCAGCGCAAGCTGTTCTTCAATCTGCGCAGTCACAAGCAGGGCCTGCACGCGTTCACGCCCGATGAAATAGCGGGCTTGGCGAAGGAACTGTCGGTGAAGCGCGAGGACGTCGCCGAGATGGAACGGCGGATGTCGGGCGGCGATATCGCGCTGGAAGGCCAGGTGGACGATGGCGAGGAGACGTATGCGCCAATCGCCTATCTCGCGGACACCCGGCAGGAGCCAAGCGAAGTGCTGGCGACGCGCCAGTTCGACCGTTTGCAGTCGGACGGCCTGTCCACCGCGCTCGAATCGCTGGACTCGCGCAGCCGTCGCATCATCCAGGCGCGCTGGTTGAATGTCGAGGACGACGGCTCGGGCGGTTCGACGCTCCATGAGCTCGCCGACGAGTTCGGCGTCTCCGCGGAGCGCATTCGCCAGATCGAGGCCAGTGCGATGAAGAAGATGCGCGGTGCCCTGACCGAGTACGCATAAGCGAGAGCGTCCCTACGCCGGCGCGCCGCGCCGGCTCGCATGCCGCACAGGTGCGGGCGCGGCCCGTTCAGCCCTGCAGCAGAAGCCTGACGTCGTGCACCCAGCGCCCTACGCCCTGCCCGTCCCGGGCGTAGAGCCGCAACTTTCCGCTCGGATCGAAGACGAAGCTCGCGGCCGTGTGATCGACGGTGTACGCCGGCTGCGCGGCGACGCCATTCGCGCCCCCGCCGGAAGCGGGCGTTCCCGGCACGGCGCTCTTCGCCGCATAGATGTGGAACTGCTTCGTGACGGCCGCCACCGCGAGATCGTCCACCGGACGCAGTGCGACGAAAGAGGGATCGAACGCCGCCATGTACTGGGCGAGGATCGCCGGCGTATCGCGCGTCGGGTCGACGCTGACGAATACCACCTGCAAACGCGCTCCCTCGCGCCCCAATTGTTTTTTCGCCTCGGCGAGTTCGGCCAGCGAGGTCGGACAGACGTCCGGGCACTGCGTATAGCCAAAGAAGAGCACCACCACCTTGCCGCGGAAATCCGCGAGCGTGCGCGTCCTGCCGTGCGTATCGGGCAACGCCAGGTGCGTATCGAAATTGCCGTTATCGGTGATGTCGAGATTGTCGAACGACGGGGGTTTCTTGCCGCAGGCCCCCAGCAGCGCGCTCGCCAATGCGCCCGCCCC
The DNA here is from genome assembly GCF_026624755.1 of Robbsia betulipollinis. Classification (NCBI taxonomy): domain Bacteria; kingdom Pseudomonadati; phylum Pseudomonadota; class Betaproteobacteria; order Burkholderiales; family Burkholderiaceae; genus Robbsia; species Robbsia betulipollinis. The sequence continues at coordinate 1,832,489 of NZ_JAPMXC010000001.1, read as the reverse complement.
CAGGTACGCCAGAAACGGGCGGCGCCGCATCAAACACCGTTGCCGAAAAGCATTTGCGCGTAATGGTCGAGCATCAACGCGGCGAACAGCAGCGACAAATAGAGAATCGAGAAACGGAAAGTGCGGCGCGCCAGGTCGTCCGAATACGTGCGCCAGATCTGCCAGGAATATCGCAGGAACAGGCCGCCGAGCACGATGGCGCTGGCGAGATACAGATAGCCGCTCATCCGCGACGCGAACGGCATCATCGTCACCGCGAACAGGGCCACCGTGTATAGCAGAATGTGCAGGCGGGTGAGCTGCTCGCCGTGGGTGTTCGGCAGCATCGGCAGACCCGAGTTCAGGTAGTCCTTGCGCCGGTAGAGCGCCAGCGCCCAGAAATGGGGCGGCGTCCAGATGAAGATGATCAGCACCAGCAGCCACGCGTCGCCGGGCACCGCGCCCGTGGCCGCGGCCCAGCCGAGCGCCGGCGGCATCGCGCCGGACGCCCCGCCGATGACGATGTTCTGCGGCGTCGAAGGCTTCAGGATGATCGTGTAGATGATCGCATAGCCGACGAAGGTCGCGATCGTCAGCCACATCGTCAGGGGATTGGTGAAGGTGTAGAGCAGCCATACGCCCGCCGCGCCCAGCACCGCCGAGAACGCGAGGATCTGACGGCTGCCGATCTCGCCGCGCGCGGACGGCCGCCACGCGGTGCGGCGCATCAACGCGTCGACCTTCTGCTCGACCAGGCAATTGATCGCGAACGCGGCGCCCGCGGTCAGCCAGATGCCGATGCCGCCACCGATCAGGACCGACCAGGGCACCATGCCGCGGGTCGACAGGAACATGCCGATGACCGCGCAGAATACCGCCAGTTGCGTGACGCGCGGCTTGGTGAGGGCGATATATTGGGAGAGGCGACTACCGGAGGGGGAAGAAAGAGTTGTGCTATCCATGGCTCGGTCACAGCGTGACGGCGGTGCGGGTCGCCTTGCCGGCGGAGCCGGGTCGGCCGGGTCGGCTCGAGGCGATGCGGTAGTTTAGCATAATGAGACACAGCAACATGACCGCCGCACCACCGTTGTGCATGACGGCGATCAACAGTGGCCATTTCAGCACGATGTTCGACAGGCCGGTGAGCAACTGCACGGCGGTCATCAGCAACAGCAGACGCGCGGGCCCCCGCAGCACCGCGAAACGCTTCAGACGGATGCCGAGCCAGGCCAGGTAGGCGATGACGATCACCGCGAAGGTGCGGTGCGTCCAGTGGATGGCCACCAGCGCATCCTGCGCGATGACCTCGCCGTTTCCGGTCAGGCCGAGTTTGCGCCATAGATGGAAGCCCTGCGCGAAATCCATCGGCGGCAGCCACTGCCCGTTGCAGGTCGGGAAATCGGTGCAGGCGAGCACGGCGTAGTTGGTGCTGACCCACCCGCCCAGCGCGATCTGCACGATCAGCAGCAACAGACCGGCGACGGCGGCGGTTCGCCAGCGCCGCACCTCCGCACCCCGCGCCGGCGCATGCGCCGGCTGCGGCGTCTGGCTCGCGGCGAACCAGCCGAGCCCCGCCAGCAGCGCCAGCCCGAGCAGCAGGTGGATCGTGACGATCACCGGCTGCAGCTTCAAGGTGACGGTCCACGCGCCGAACGCGCCCTGCACGCAGATCAGCGCCAGCAGACCAGCCGGCCAGAGCCAGGACACGCGCAGTTGACGGCGGCGCAGCACGACGATCAGCAGTTGCGCGATGATCAGCACGCCCACCGCCATCGCCACGTAGCGATGCGTCATCTCGATCCACGCCTTGGTCATCGTGACCGGGCCGGTCGGCATCGCCGCCTCGGCCAGGCGGATCGCATGGTGCGCGACGAACGGCGACGCGGTGCCGTAGCAGCCGGGCCAATCGGGGCAGCCCAGGCCGGAATCGGTCAGGCGCGTGAAGCTGCCGAACATGACCAGGTCGAGCGTGATGAAGGTGGTCACCCAGAGCAGTTTGCGAAACTTCGCCGCGTCGCCCTTGACCAGTACATAGGACAGCGGAAACAGCGCGACGCACAGACCAATCAAAGCCAATTGCAATACGAACATCGGAGTCATCCAGTACGGCCGGCGCGCGGCGTTTTCCGCCCGACAGCCGGTTCGAGCCCGCGCGCGGCGTGTGCCGCGCCCGTTGCCGCCAGCGTTCGCGGCTCAGCCGATACCCGACCACTTCAGGAGCCGGGTCAGATCCTGCTTGATGCGGCTCGGGTCGGGGTTATCGGGGAAGCGCATCATCAGATTGCCGTTCGGGTCGACCAGATAGATATGACGGTCGATGCCGTCGCCCTTCGCGGGCTGCAGCCAGGCCGCCAGCGCCGCCGCATCGGCGACGTAGAATTGCGCGTCGCCGTAGGCATCGCAGATCTTTTGCGGCACCGGCCGGTCGTCGGTGCGCAGCCACAGCAGTTGCACCCGATCGCGGTCGGTGTTCTGCGTGAGCCGGACCTGGCGCATGTAATACAGCTTTTGCAGGCAGCGCCCCTCGCAGGCGCTCGCGTCCACCGAGAGCATCAGCCATTTGCCCTTGAGCGTGGGCATCGCCACCACCTGCCCCGCGTCGTTGCGCAGCGCCAGCGTCGCGGGGATCGGGCGTTGCGGCGCGATCAGCGTGCCGTAGTTCGTGGATCCGCCGGCCGGCCTGACTACGTAGTACGTGAAGTAGGACGCCAGCACCGGCGCGACACAGACCGCCAGCAACAGCACCAGCGTCCAGCGGCTGCGCGGCTTCGGCGCGGCCGCGCCCGGGTCGGCGGCGGTCTTGCCGGCACGCCGGCGCTCATCATGGCTCACTGTCATTTCTTTCCAAAGTCTCGTGCGCGCCGGCCGGTCCCGCCCCGCGCGCTGCGTCCGGGCCCCCGGCGGGTGCCTCGCGCCGGAACGCCAGATAGAGGCCGAATCCCAGCGCCGCGGCGGCCATCCCCCACCATTGCAGCATGTAGCCGTAGTTGCGCGCGACGTCCGCCGTCGCTGGCGGCCAGTCGCGCAGCAGTCCATCCGCGCCTGCCGTACCGTCGCCGTCCTGCACGAGCACGAACGGTTGCAGCGCGAGACCGGTTTCGCGAGCGTATGCGACGACGTCCAGGTTCTGCCGGATGCGCTGACCGGCCTCGTGCGTCTGGCCCGCCAGCATCAGCGTCCGGCCGGCGTCCGCGCGGGCCAGACCCGTGATCTCGATCTCGCCCGGCGACGTGCGGTACGGCGCGATGCGCGTGCGCTCCGCGGGGTCGCGCGGCAACCAGCCGCGATTGACCAGCACCGGCGCGCCGCCAGTGACGGCGAAGGGCATCAGCACATGAAACCCCGGCCGGTCCTGGTGCGACCGGTTATCCAGGTAAACCACGCGGTCGGCCAGGAAGTGCCCGCGCAGCACGACCCGATGATACGCGATGGCCGCAAGCGATACGCGTTCGGCCCCGAGCCGCCGCGCAGGCATGTGCGCGTAGGCGACGATGGCGCGTTGCCGCGTCTCTTTCTGGTGCGCGCGGTCGCGCTGCCAGAATCCGAGCGCGATCGTCACGGCCATCACGGCGACCAGCGCCGCCGCCGGCCACACACGAATGCGCGGTCGCCTCATGCGCGGCTTCGGCGCCGCGCCGGGCGGCCCCGGGGGAAATGCGATAATGCCTCACCTTCCCGTTCCGATGACACCATGCGCATCCTCATCGCGATTGCCTTTTTGTTGATCCTGGCCAGCCTGGGCTCGGCGCTGTTTTTCATGATGCGCGACCGCGGCACGACGAAGCGCATGGCCTATTCTCTGACGCTGCGCGTCGGCTTCTCGGTCGCGCTCTTCCTGTTCATCCTGTTCGCGAACTGGATGGGCTGGATCCATAGCACGGGCACCCTGTATTGAGTCCACGGCGAATGTCAGACCGGGAAAACCGCCGCGCGCCGTGCGCGGAGCAGACGCGGCCCGAAAGCAAAACGCCGCCCGCGGGCGGCGCTCGGGGCACGACGAAAAACGTTCAGAGCCAGTAGACGACGATATACAGCCCGAGCCAGACGACGTCCACGAAGTGCCAGTACCACGCGGCGCCCTCGAAGCCGAAATGCTTTTCCGGGGTGAAATCGCCGCGGATGACCCGGTACAGCACCACCGACAGCATGGTCGCCCCCAGCATCACGTGAAACCCGTGAAAGCCGGTCAGCAGGAAGAAGGTCGAGCCATAGGCGCCGGAGGTCAACTTCAGGTTCAGTTCGTGATACGCGTGGAAGTATTCGAAACCCTGGCAGAACAGGAATATCACGCCCAGCCCGACCGTGGCGGCCAGCCAGATCGCGGTCTTCCTGCGATGATTCGCACGCAACGCGTGATGGGCGACCGTCAGCGTCACGCCGGAGGAGAGCAGCAAGGCCGTGTTGATCGTCGGCAGCGGCCAGGGCGACATCGACCCGAAATGGGTGATCAGATCCGCGGGCCCCGTATTCGGCCAGACCGCGGTGAAGTCCGGCCACAGCAGGCGGCCGCTCAGGCTGCCCAGATCCGGCAAGGCGAACAGGCGGGCATAGAACAGCGCGCCGAAGAAACCGAGAAAAAACATCACTTCGGAGAAGATGAACCAGCTCATGCTCCAGCGAAACGACAGGTCGACCCGCTTGCCGTAATGACCGGTCTCGGATTCGTGGATCGCGTCCCCGAACCAGTGGTAGACCACCCAGAACAGACTGAACAGGCCGGCGAAGAACGTGTATTTCGCCCACCCATCGCCATTGATCCAGGTCGCCAGAGACCCCATCATCAACAGCAGGCTCAGGGCCGCCGCGAGCGGATGCCGCGAGGGATGCGGCACGAAGTAATACGGCAGTTGGTGATTCGGACCGCGCATTGCAGATTCTCCACTTCTTCCAGTTTCATTCGAGCGCGGCGGCCGGCGATCCGGCGGCCGGCGATCCGGCGGCCGGCGATCCGGCGGCCGGCGATCCGGCGGCCGGCGATCCGGCGGCCGGCGGTCGGCGGCCGGCGCTGCGGCGGCCGGCGCCTCACTGCGTCAGGATGTCACGATGCGCACCAGGACGATCAGACCCGCCACCAGCGCCGCCGCGCAGGCCACGGCCGCGAACGCCACATGCAGGGGACGAAGCTGCGCGAAATCCCGCGCCTGGTCGCGTCCCTTGCGAATGCCGAGGAAGGACCACAGGACCGCCGCCACCGACCGGCGAATCCCCGTATGCCATGGTGTGACCGGCTCCCGCATACGCCCCCCTAGTCCGCCAGCATGTGCTGCACCATCGCGCCGAAGAAAAACACGGCGACGATGCCCACGAGCACCATCGCCAGTCGCAGATTCGCCGCTTTTTGCGCGGCCTTGTCGCGAAACGTCATGATCGGTTCATCCTCGCTGGCTGCCCCTGCGCCCGTCATTCGACGGTGGGAGGATTTTCGAACGTATGGAACGGCGCCGGCGTCGGCACCGTCCATTCCAGCCCCTGCGCGCCCTCCCATGGGCTATTGCCGATCACCTCGGTCGTGTCGTCGCCCTTGCGGTAGATCGGCAGGGCCACCAGAAACAGGAAGTAGACCTGGATCAACCCGAAGGCGAACGCGCCGATCGTCGCAATCTGGTTGAAATCCGTGAATTGCGCCGGGTAATCCGCGTACCGGCGCGGCATGCCCGCGAGGCCAAGGAAGTGCATCGGGAAAAAGGTGACGTTGAAGCTGATCATCGACACCCAGAAGTGAATCTTGCCCCGGGTCTCGTTGTACATCCGGCCGGTCCACTTCGGCGACCAGTAATACCAGGCAGCGAACAGCGCGAACAGCGAACCGGCGACCAGCACATAGTGAAAATGCGCGACCACGTAGTAAGTGCCATGCACGGCGATATCGATCGGAGCGATCGCGAGGATCACGCCGGTGAAACCGCCGATCGTGAACACGAACAGGAAGCCGATGGCGAACAGCATCGGCGTCTCGAACGTCATCGAACCCCGCCACATCGTCGCGGTCCAGTTGAAGACCTTCACGCCGGTCGGCACCGCGATCAGCATCGTCGCGTACATGAAGAACAATTGCCCGGTAACCGGCATGCCGGTCGCGAACATGTGGTGCGCCCAGACCGTAAACGACAGGATCGCGATCGACGCGGTTGCATAGACCATCGAGCTATAGCCGAACAGCGGCTTGCGTGCGAAGGCCGGGATCACCTCGGAGATCATGCCGAAGGCCGGCAGGATCATGATGTACACCTCGGGATGCCCGAAGAACCAGAAGATATGCTGGTACAGCACCGGGTCGCCGCCGCCCGCGGCGTTGAAGAAGGCCGTGCCGAAATGACGGTCGAACAGCAGCATCGTGATCGCGCCGGCGAGCACCGGCATCACGGCGATCAGCAGGAAGGCGGTGATCAGCCAGGTCCAGACGAACATCGGCATCTTCATCAGCGTCATGCCGGGGGCGCGCAGATTCAGAATGGTGACGATGATGTTGATGCCGCCCATGATCGAGGACGCGCCCATCAGGTGGATGGCGAAAATCGCCATGTCCATGCCCGGTCCCATCTGCACCGACAGCGGCGCGTACAGCGTCCAGCCCGCGGCGGTCGCGCCGCCCGGCGCGAAATACGAGCCGATCAGCAGCAGGGACGCCACCGGCAGCAGCCAGAAGCTCAGATTGTTCATCCGCGCGAACGCCATGTCCGACGCGCCGATCTGCAACGGAATCATCCAGTTCGCGAAACCGACGAACGCCGGCATGATCGCGCCGAAGATCATGTACAGACCGTGGCTGGTGGTCAACTGATTGAAGAACTCGGGACGCATGATCTGCAGGCCGGGCTCGAACAGCTCGGTGCGGATCATCAGCGCCATCACACCGCCCACCATGAACATCGTGAACGAAAAGATCAGGTACAGCGTCCCGATATCCTTGTGGTTGGTGGCCAGCAGCCAGCGGCGCCAGCCCACCGGCACATCGTGCGAGTGATCGTGCCCTGCCGCGGGGTCATGAACGATCGACGTCATATCTCACTCCTTCCTCGAAGACCCCGGCCTCAGGCAGCCGGGTGCTTGCTCAATTCGCCGTTGACCTGCTTCTGCGCGCCCTGGGCGGCACCTTCCCGTGCGGCACGCACCTCCACGGGTTGTACGACGTCGTCCGCATGGTTGCGCCATGCATTGCGCGAATAGGTCACGACCGCCGCAATTTCGACATCGTTCATCGTCTGTTTCCATGCCGGCATCTGGCCGCGGCCGTTCAGGACGAGATCGACGACCGGTCTGGCGGCGCCTTTCAGCAGGGCGGAGCCGTCGAGCGCCGGAAACGGTCCGACCCCCTTGCCGCTGGCCTGGTGGCAGACCGCGCAGTTGGCGGTGAACACCTTCTCGCCGCGCTGCATCAATTCGGCGAGCGTATAGGTCCTGTCCGGGTCGTCGGCCGCCATCGCGGCGTGGCTGCGCTGCGCGTCGACCCATTTCATGTAATCCGACTCGGAGACCACGTTGACCACCACCGGCATGAACGCATGCTCCTTGCCGCAGAGTTCCGTACAGAAACCCCGGTAGATGCCCACCTTCTCGGCGGTGAACCACGTGTCGCGGGTGAAGCCGGGAAACGCATCCTGCTTGACGCCGAAGGCCGGCACGTACCAGGAATGGATCACGTCGGCGGCCGTCGTGATGATGCGGATCTTGCGGTTGACCGGCACGACCAGCGGATGGTCGACCTCCTGGAGATAGGTATCGGTCTTGGGCGCGACGCCGGCGATCTGCTCGCGGGGCGTCGCCAGCGTGGAGATCAGGCTGATGCCTTCGCCCGGGCCTTTCAGATAGTCATAGCCCCATTTCCATTGATAGCCGGTGACCTTGACGGTCAGGTCGGCATTGGAAGTGTCCTTCATCGAAATGACGGTCTTCGTCGCCGGAATCGCCATGCCGATGATGATCAGGAACGGCACGACGGTCCACAGGATCTCGACGGTCGTGCTTTCGTGGAAGTTCGCCGCCTTGTGGCCGCGCGACTTGCGATGCATGATGATCGAGTACAGCATGATGCCGAACACGCCGACGAAGATCGCCAGGCAGATGACCAGCATCAGGGTATGCAGGCTGTACACCTCGCGAGCGATGCTGGTGACCGGCGTCTGGAGATTCAACTCGTTGACCTCGGGACCGCCTGGCGCCGCCCCGACAGCCCGGGCCGCGCCTGCCGTCAGCAGTCCGCTCACCGCCGACAGGCCGGCGAGCGCTCGCTTGATTGCTGCTTTCATAGATTCCTTACCCAAAATTGCCATCACGGCACCGGCAGCGCCCGACGGCGCCCTCGCCGCTTTGCGCCCGGTTGCGTGCCCGTTCGCACGATCGCCCGTTCGCTCACGCAGCGGCCGGTTCATCATCCACATCGGCGGAGCCAGGCGCGCAACTCGGTTGCAAACGGTTCGCGGGCATCCGCCATCAGGTACTGGCCGATGCGGACCGACTTTCCCGCCGAGTGCAGGGTCATCGGTTCGCGCGACGTCGCGCCGGGTTCGACCCGCACCCACAGCGGGTTGAACTCGTCGCAAGTGAGACGAAACGCGTGCATCCGCTCGACCACCAGCCGGTTCGGGAACAGCCGGATGTGTTCGTAATCGATCGCGTGCCGCGCCTGAATCACGCATGCCGTCAGCAGCGCGCCCATTTCCAGCGCGGTGAACGGCAGGATCATCCAGGCGCCCCGCAGCAGGAAAACGATCGCGATCGTCAGCGATACCGAGCAGAGCGAAACAAAGAACATCGCGAACTGCCGGGGAGAAAGCGCGCAGTTTCGTTTCAGCATCCATTCCTTGAGCGCCGGCTCCACGTGCGTTGCCGCCGATCGCCGCTGCCCGCGCGCTGCCGCCGTCGCGTCCATTCCACGCTCCCCGCGCCCGTGCGGCGCATCCAGGCCGGGTCCGGCCAGTGGCGCCGGCGAGGCCCTGACCAAGGCGCCGCCGCGCCAGAGGCCATGCGATAAACCGTCGCATTATAGCGCTTCCTGGAGCCACCACAAGCCGGACACCTCGGCCGGCGGGCGGTCTTTCCGCATCCGCTGGGAGCCGGAACCGGCGGGCGTGCGCCCGGTCCAATGGCGCACGACGCACGCCCTACGCGCCCGACCTCCGGGACGGACGCGCGCCGCGCCGGCCGCCGATATCTTCCACCCGCACGATCGCACGCCCGTCGTCGTCCGCCTTCGGCCGGGCCTTCCATGCATGGCCGTAGACGATCTCGAACGTCAGGGCGATCTGACCATCCGCGTTGCGCTGCCGCTCGATGGCGTCGAGCAGCCTCCGGTGCGCCAATCGCCCGGTCAGCCCGGTCAGCCCGGTCAGCCCGGTCAGCCCGGTCAGCCCGGTCAGCCCGGTCAGCTCGCCAGCGCCGGCCGCGCCGGCGGCATGGGTGGCCGCATCGTCTGCTGCGACGCCGCGCCCGGCGATGGCGCCCCAGGCGCGTACGTCGGCGAGCAGCGCCACCGGGTCCCGGTAGGTCACGCTCAGGGTTTCCATGTCCATCACCGGCAGTTCGAAACCGCTCGCAACCAGCATGTCGCCGAAGTCGTGCATATCCACGAAATCGAGTACCGGCGGCCGGCGACGCGCTTGCCGGGGAATGGTGCCCGCGGTGTCGGGTACCGCCGCATCGGCCGCATCCGACGCGGGGCGGCCGGCGTCCGCCTCGAGCCATGCGGCACGCAGTTCCCTGAGCGTGTCCGGCCCCAGGGTCGAGAACATCAACAGACCGCCGGTGGCCAGCACGCGCTGCCATTCCGGGAACACCGCGTCGGGACGGGGGTGCCATTGCAACGCCAGATTGGACCACAGCATGTCGAAGGCGCCATCGGCGAACGGCATCGCCGAAAAATCGGATTGCACGCGCCATGCATCCCGGCGCCCCAGCATGCGTCGCAGCGCATCGGGCAACCAGCGCCGGGCATCGAACGCGCCGTCCTGCGCGCTGCGTTCCGCGCGGCCCGCCTGTGCCAGCATCGCATGCGAGCCGTCGACGCCCGTGATCTGCGCGGCCGGATAGCGCGCGCCCAGGGCGACGAGATCGGCGCCCGTGCCGCAGCCGGCGTCCAGGACATGCGCCGGGGTGGTCTTGATGTAGTCCAGACGCTCGCGCATGCGCGCGGCGATTTCGCGCGGCAGAAAGGCGACCTTGTCGAAGCTGGCCGCGCGGCGGTCGAAAACCCGGCGCCGCACGGGTTGCACGGCACGCTGAAAGGGATAGACGGTCGGGATAGGCATGCTCAACGCTCGGCACCAGTAGGCTGCGAAGTATACTCGGTCCTTCCCCGACGCCCCATGGAGGCCACGATGTCCGACCTGTTCGGTCCGGCGCCGGCGGGGACGCCGGCGAGCGCTTCGGCATCTCCGCGCGCCGCGCTGCTGCGCATCCTCGCGGCGTGCCTGCCGGGCCAGTGCCTGGTCTGCGGCGACGCGGCCGGCGACGCGCTCTGCCGGCGCTGCGCGCAGGCGTACTGGCCGGCCGCGGGGGCGATTCCGCGCTGCGCGCAGTGCGGAATCCGGCTGCTCTCCGGCAGCGACGCCGCCCGCGCGCGCCGGCCCCGCTGCGCGCCCTGCCGGTTGGCGCCGCCCGCGTTCGACGCGACGCTGGCGCTGGCCGATTACCGGCCGCCGCTCGACATCCTGGCGATCACGCTCAAATTCCGGGGCCGACCGGCGCTGGCGCGCGATCTCGCGGACCGTCTGGCCGCCGGTTTCGCGAAACGGATCGCCTGCGCGCTGGCGGCCGGGCATGAGACGAACGGCGCCGCTGCGGACACGCTGGACATCGTGCCCGAGTTGCTGCTGCCCGCACCGCTTTCGCGCCGGCGACTCGTGCGGCGCGGTTACAATCAGGCCTGGGAGCTGACGCGCCGGCTGGCGCGGCAAACCGGCATACCCGCCGACCCCACGCTGCTGCTGCGTCGGCATACGACGGCCCAGTCCGACCTGAATCTCGCCGCGCGCCAGCGCAACCTCGGCCGCGCGTTCCGCCTCGCGCCGCACGCCGCGGCGCGCATCGCCGGCGCGCATGTCGGCCTCGTCGACGACGTGATGACGACCGGCGCGACGCTGAACGCCCTGGCCCGTGTGTTGAAGACGGCGGGCGCGCGCCGCGTCAGCAACTTCGTGATATTCCGGACCGCCTGATGCGCCGGCAGCCCGTCGCCTCAGGTCCCCGGGCCCGCGATCCGTAAAAATACCCGACACCCTCCTGCCATGTTCAATGTCGTACTCGTAGAACCCGAGATTCCGCCCAATACCGGCAACGTGATCCGCCTGTGCGCGAACACCGGCGCGGCCCTGCACCTGGTCGAACCGCTGGGGTTCCCGCTCGATGACGCGCGCATGCGGCGCGCCGGTCTGGACTATCACGAATACGCGCGGATGAAAGTCCATGCGGACTGGGCGGCGTTCCTCGCCGCCGAGACGCCGGATCCGGCGCGCCTGTTCGCGATGACCACGCACGCCGCGACGCCGTTCGGCGGCCAGGCGCTGATGCCCGGAGACTGGTTCGTCTTCGGTCCGGAAACGCGCGGCCTGTCGGCGGTCTTTCTGGAGGCGTTCGACGCGGCGCGCAGGCTGCGGCTGCCGATGCGGCCGCACAACCGCAGCCTCAACCTGTCGAACGCGGTCGCGGTGACGGTATTCGAGGCCTGGCGCCAATCGGGTTACGCGGGCGGGGCGTGATCCGGGAGGCGAGCCGGAGAATGCGGAGCAGCGGGCCGGTAAAAGCGCATCACGCCTTCCAGGCCGCCTCGCCCTCGGTTTTCGCATCCCGCCGCAGCAGGGAGGCCAGCACTTCGCCCGGCGCCGCATCCTCGAAAAGAATACGGCACACCGCTTCGGTCAGGGGCATGTCCACGCGCTCGCGCAACGCGAGGTCCCGCACCGCACCCGCGCATCGCACACCCTCGGCGACATGACCGAGCTCGGCGAGAACGCGGGCCAGCGGTTGCCCCGATGCGAGCCGGATACCGACGGTACGGTTGCGCGACAGGTCGCCGGTGGCGGTCAGGATCAGATCGCCCACCCCGGACAGGCCGGTGAAAGTCTCATTGCGCGCGCCCAGCGCGACGCCCAGACGGGTCATCTCGGCCAGCCCGCGCGTCACCAGCGCGGCACGCGCGTTCAGACCCAGGCCCATCCCGTCGGCAATGCCGGTCGCGATCGCCAGGACATTCTTCACCGCCCCGCCCACCTCCACGCCGACGATGTCGTCGCTGGTGTAGATGCGCATCGCCGCATGGTGGAACGCCTGCTGCGCACGCAGCCGGCAGGGCGCCGTCCGGCTCGCCGCGGTCAGCGCGACCGGCAGGCCCTGCGCGACTTCCCTCGCGAAACTGGGGCCCGTCACGGCGCCGCAGGACACGTCGTCCCCCAGCACGTCGGCGACGATCTGATGTGGCAACAACCCCGTATCGGCCTCGAAACCCTTGCACAGCCAGACGAAATGCGCCGGCACGCGCGCGCCGGCACGCAGCGTTTCCAGCAACGGCCGGAGACCGGCGACCGGCGTCGCCAGCACCGTCAGCGCGGCCGCATCGTCCGCATGCCCGGCCGCGCGTTCCAGGTCGGCCTCCAGACGCAGCGCCGAAGGCAATGGACAGCCGGCGAGATAGGCGCGGTTTTCCCGCCCGGCGGCCATGCTGGCAACCAGTTCCGGGTCCCGCGCCCACAATACCACCTCGTGCCGGGCGGCCAGATGGACCGCGACGGCCGTGCCCCAGGCGCCCGCGCCCAGTACGCAGACGTTCATGCTGTCGCTCCGGGGACGCGCGAGCGGTCAGTGCGTCTGCGGCGGCGCGCTTTGCGCGATCTGGATGTCGCTATCCGACGTGCCGACGGTGGCCTGTGCGAAACGCTGTTCGTACAGCGCCTGGAAATTGATCTCGGCCAGATGGATCGGCGGGAATCCCGCGCGCGTCACGGCGTCGGCGATGTTCGAGCGCAGATACGGGAAGATGATCTGCGGGCAGGCGATGTTCAGCACCGGCTGGAGCTGGTCCTGGGGCAAATTGCGGATGTCGAAGATCCCGGCCTGCGTGGCTTCGATCAGGAACGCCACCTTCTCGCCGACCTTCGCGGTCACCGTGCCGGTTACCGTGCATTCGAAAACGTTTTCCTGCAGTTGCGCTTCCTTGACATTGATTTCGACTTCGACCTGCGGCATTTCCTGTTCGAGGAAAATGGAGGGCGAATTCGGCTGTTCGAGCGACATGTCCTTCAGATAGACGCGCTGAATGTTGAAAAAGGGCTGATCGTTTTGTTCGCTCATGGAAATTCCTCGGATGATGAATGCGGCGCGCGCCGCGTGAACCTGCCGAACCTACGGCGCGCGCGAAGAAACGGGCGGCGGGCGGGGCCGCCGGAACCCGGTGACTCAGTTGCCGTGCGCGCCGTCCTGCGACGCCGCCAGCAGCGGCAGCAGGCCGCCGGAGCGGTCGAGCGCGGACAGATCGTCGTAGCCGCCGACGTGGGTCTCGCCGATGTAGATCTGCGGCACGGTGCGGCGCCCGGTGCGCGACATCATGTCCGCGCGCTGGGCCGGGTCCTTGTCGATCAGGATCTTTTCGACATGCTCGACGCCGCGCTGCTTCAGCAGGCGTTCGGCCATCTGGCAATACGGACAGACCTGCGTGCTGTACATCACGACCTTGTTCATTTCGCCACTCCTTGTTTGACGATGGGCATGCCTGCCTTCTGCCAGCCGTCGATGCCGCCGTCGAGGCCATGGACCTCGGCGTAGCCCGCCGTCTTCAACAGCGCCTCGGCCCTGGCCGACTGGACACCGGACTGGCAGACCACGATGACCGGCGTGTTCTTGTTCTTGGCAACCTGGGCCGCCTTGCCCGCCAGGTCCGCGAACGCCAGGTGCCGAGCCTGCGGCAAATGGCCGGCGGCGTAGGCCTCGGCACTGCGGATATCGAGGACGACCGCGTTGCGCCGGTTGATCAACTGCGTGGCGTCCTGGGACGAAAGACCCCGGCCGCGCCGCATCAAGACAGGCCACGCAAGAAGCGCTCCCGAAATGACCGCGATGGCGATCAGGATAAGATTGGTGTAGTCAGAGAAGAACTTCACAGGCAACCGCCGGAAAAAGGGAATCCGCGCATTATAGAGGGAGTCGCGGAATTTTCACGCTCACACGGCATGCTGGCGCGCAAGAGCCTCTAAAATGTCGGTATCGAATCCCTCACTCACCATCGACGCCATGTACAAACTCGTTCTGATTCGCCACGGCGAATCCACCTGGAACCAGGAAAACCGCTTCACCGGCTGGGTCGACGTCGACCTGACCGAAAAGGGCGCGACCGAGGCGCGCCAGGCCGGACGCCTGCTCGCGGAAGCCGGCTTCGCCTTCGACATCGCCTACACCTCGGTGCTCAAGCGCGCGATCCGCACGCTCTGGCACGTGCAGGACGAGATGGATCTGATGTGGATCCCGGTGGTGCACTCCTGGCGTCTGAACGAGCGCCACTACGGCGCGCTCGCCGGACTGAACAAGGCCGAGACGGCGAAGAAATATGGCGACGAGCAGGTGCTGGTGTGGCGGCGCAGCTACGACACCCCGCCGCCGGCGCTGGATCCGGACGACGAACGCACCTCGTTCGCCGACCCGCGCTATGCCCGCGTGCCGCGCGAGCAGCTGCCGCTGACCGAATGCCTGAAGGACACGGTCGCCCGCGTGATGCCGCTCTGGAACGAATCGATCGCACCGGCATTGAAGTCCGGCAAGCGGCTCGTGATCGCCGCCCATGGCAATTCGATCCGTGCGCTGGTCAAGTACCTCGACGACATCCCGGACAGCGAGATCGTCGGCCTGAACATTCCGAACGGCATTCCGCTGGTGTACGAACTCGACGCGAACCTGAAACCGCTGAAGCACTATTATCTCGGCGATGCGGACGCGATCGCGCAAGCGCAAGCGGCGGTGGCCAATCAGGGCAAGGCGAAATAAGCGGTCCCCCTTCCGGCCGCATCGGCCGCGTGCCGCGCCCGAGCCGCAAGGCCGGGCGCCAAACCAGTTATACTGCCATGTCCGCTTTGACGGACAACCGTGTCCAATCCCCCTCCCCCGTTATGCGCAAACACCTGAAACACGTGGTTTTGATTGTCGCCGGCTTGACGACCGGAGTGCTGGCAACGCTGCAGATTTCCGCCGCCGCACAAAGCAATGTAAGCCCCGCGGCCGTCGCTGCGCCACTGCCGCTCGATCAGTTGCGGCTGCTGGCGGAAGTGTTCGGGCAGATCAAGCATGAATACGTCGAACCGGTGGACGACAAGAAACTGTTGACCGCCGCGATCAAGGGGATGGTGTCGAGCCTGGACCCGCACTCGTCGTATCTCGACAAGACGGACTACCAGGAGCTTCAGGAACAGACACAGGGCCGGTTCGCCGGATTGGGCATCGAAATCACGTCGGAGGATGGCCTGATCAAGGTCATCTCGCCGATCGAGGACACACCGGCGTTTCGCGCCGGCATCCGGCCGGGCGACCTGATCACCCGGATCGAGGACAAGCCGGTGCGCGGCATGACGCTCGACCAGTCGGTCAAGCAGATGCGCGGCGCCCCCGGCACCAAGGTCACGCTGACGATCTATCGCAAGTCCGACCAGCGGACCTTCCCGCTGACGGTGACGCGCGCCGAGATCCGCGTGCAGAGCGTCAAGACGAAGATCATCGAGCCGGGCTACGCGTTCGTGCGCATCACCAGCTTCCAGGAACAGACCGTTCCCGATCTGGCCGCGAAACTGCGTGACATCGCCCGTCAGCAACCGAACCTGAAGGGCCTGGTGCTCGACCTGCGCAATAACGGCGGCGGCCTGCTGCAAAGCGCGGTCGGCGTCGCGGGCGCCTTCCTGCCGGCCAATGCGCTCGTGGTCTCGACCAACGGCCAGATCGCCGATGCGAAGCAGACCTATCGCGATACCTATGACAATTACCGTCTGCCGTCGATGAGCGGCGATCCGCTGCAAGGTCTGCCGCAGATCTTCAAGACGGTACCGATGATCGTGCTGGTCAACGCCTACTCGGCATCGGCGTCGGAAATCGTCGCCGGCGCGTTGCAGGACCATCACCGCGTGACGATCATGGGCAAGGCGACGTTCGGCAAGGGTTCGGTGCAGACCGTGCGGCCGCTGACTGCGGACACCGCGCTGCGTCTGACGACGGCCTACTACTACACGCCGACGGGCCGCTCGATCCAGAACAAGGGCATCCGCCCCGACGTGACGGTCGACCAGTACGCCGAGGGCGATCCGGATGACGCGTTGGTGACGCGCGAGGTGGATTACACGAATCACCTGGCGAACACGCAGGACCCGAACGAGAAGAAGGAAGCCGAGGCACGCGAGGCAGACCGCATGGAACAATTGCGCCTGCTCGAGGAGCGCAATGACAAGCTCACGCCGGAACAGCGCCAGAAGGAACGCAATCGCGTCCCGCCGGAGCTGGGCAGCACGGACGACTTCATGCTGAAGCAGGCGATGAACCAGTTCAAGGGCCAGCCGGTGCAGCTTTCGAAGTCCGCGTCGGAACGTACGCTGTCGAGCGCCAAGCCGCCGCGCGACGCGTCCGCGCCGGTGGTCACCTCGCGTCCGGCCCTGCCGGCGGTACCGTCGGCCTCGTCGCCGGCCGCCGCGAGCGCTACCGCGGCATCCGCGCCGGCAGCGGTATCGGCACCCGCCGCGAAGTAAGGACAAGCGGGCGAACCGGGTTCCCGGGGGCCCGCTCGTAGGACACGACAGCCCGGCAACGGGCTGTTTTCAATGGTGCGCGGCGCCGACCGTGGTTCCCCCTGCCATGCGGTCGCCCGGTGACGAGACTCTCCATGAACGACGAGCAACTCCTGCGCTATTCGCGTCATATCCTGCTGGACGAATGGGGCATCGAGGCGCAGCGGAAGATCCTGGATGCGCGCGCGCTGATCATCGGCGCGGGTGGCCTCGGGTGCCCGGCAGCCCTGTATCTCGCAGCGGCCGGCCTGGGCCGGATGACGCTCGTCGATGGCGACCAGGTCGATCTGACGAATCTGCAACGCCAGATCGCGCATACGATGGCCAGCATCGACATGCCCAAGGTGGCGTCGCTGCGCAGCGGCATCGGCCGGCTCAACCCCGATATCCGGGTCACGGCGGTGGCCCGGCACGCCGACGCCGCATTGCTCGACACGCTGGTGGCGGATGCGGATGTGGTCCTCGACTGCACCGATCATTTCGAGATACGGCAGCAGATCAACCGGGCATGCGTGCGGCACCGGGTGCCGCTGGTGTCGGGCGCAGCACTGCGCTTCGATGGCCAGGTGACGAGCTTCGACTTCCGCCGCGACGACTCGCCGTGTTACGCCTGCATTTTTCCGCCCGATGCCATTCCGGAAGAAGCCGCGTGCGCCACGATGGGGGTGTTTTCACCGACGGTGGGGATGATCGGCGCGATTCAGGCGGCCGAGGCGCTCAAGCTGGTGGCCGGCGTCGGCGGCACCCTCACCGGGCGCCTGATGATGCTGGACAGCCTGCGCATGACGTGGAGCGAGATTCGCGTCGGCCGGCAGCCCGACTGCCTGGTCTGCGGCGGCCGGGGTCTGCCGTCGGGATCTCCCGCCGCCTTGAGCGATCAAGCGAATAGGTGAGGCTAAAGCTGGCCCAGGCGTTCGAAAGCCGCCTTGATTTCAAGCGGCTCGACCATCGCCACCAGATCGGCCGCGGCCCGTTCGAGCGCCGCGAGATCGGCGCGCAGCACTTCCCGTTTGACGACCAGCAACTGGCTGGGGTGCATCGAGAATTCGCGCAGACCCATGCCCAGCAGCAGACGCGTCATCGTCGGGTCGCCCGCCATTTCCCCGCAGACGGCCACCGGCACGCGCGCCCGCGTCGCTTCGCGGATCGTCATCGAAATCAGCGTGAGCACCGCCGGGTGGAGCGGGTCGTAGAGATGCGCGACCGCGCTGTCGGCCCGGTCGATCGCCAGTGCGTACTGGATCAGATCGTTGGTGCCGATCGACAGGAAATCGAAACGCTTGAGAAACAGCGGCAACGCCAGGACGGCCGCCGGAATCTCGATCATCGCTCCGATCTTCAGGTTCGGGTCGTAAGCCAGGCCCGCGGCGTCGCATTGCCGCCGGGCGTCGTCGATCAGGTCGAGCGTCTGGTCGATCTCGCTCGCGTGGGCCAGCATCGGGATGAGGATACGTACCGGACCGAACGCCGACGCACGCAGGATCGCCCGCAACTGCGTGAGGAACATCTGCGGCTCGGACAGACACCAGCGAATCGCACGCAGGCCGAGCGCGGGATTCATCTCGGCCTCGAAACCGTCGGCGCCGCCGCGCGTGTCGAGCGGCTTGTCGGCGCCGACGTCGATCGTGCGAATGGTGACCGGCAGGCCGCCCATCGCCTCGATCGCGCAGCGGTACTGGGCGACCTGCTCTTCCTCGTCGGGCAGGCCGTCGCGCCGGTTCATGAACAGGAATTCGGTGCGGAACAGACCCACGCCCGCCGCGCCCGCCGCGCAGGCCGCCACGCCGTCGACGGGCAGCTCGATGTTCGCGCACAGGGCGATCGGCGTGCCGTCCAGCGTCTGGGTGGTCGCCGAGCGCAGCATCTGCAGCTTGCGCTGCTCCAGCGCCCGCTCGCTCTGCCGGTAGCTGTACTCCTCGAGCACCGCCTGCGTGGGCGCGACGATGACGACGCCGCGCTCGCCATCGACGATGATGACGTCGTCCGAGCGGATCAGTGCGCTGGCCTGCTGAACGCCCACCGCCGCCGGGATGCCGAAACTGCGCGCCACGATCGCCGTATGCGAGGTGCGGCCGCCGAGGTCGGTGACGAAGCCCCCGAAATTCTGCGTCTTGAATTGCAGCATGTCGGCGGGCGCGATGTCGTGCGCGACCACGATCATGTTCATGTCGCTGCCGTCGCGCGTGCGATCGGCGACCAGCGCGGCGGCAGACGGCCGGCCCGCCAGCACCTTCAGCATTCGCTCCGCGACCTGCTCGACGTCGGCGCGGCGCTCGCGCAGATAAGGGTCGTCGATCTCGTCGAAATGCCCGACCAGCATCGCGAGCTGTTCGGATAACGCCCACTCGGCGTTATAGCGCCGGGCGCGGATCAGCTCCACGGTAGCCTCGCTCAACATCGCATCACGCAGGATCAGCGAATGGACGTTCAGGAAAGCGTCCATCTCGCCGGGCGCGTCGGGCGGCAGTTCGCGCCGCAGCGTGTCGAGTTCTTCGTGCACCACCTCCTGGGCGGCGACGAATCGGGCAACCTCGGCGGCGATGTCGGCGCTATCCACCAGGTAGTGATCGACGTCGACCGCCGCCGGACCGATCAGGTAGGCGCGGCCGATCGCGATGCCTTTTGAGACAGGGATGCCATGCAGGGTGAAAGACATGGGCGCTCCTACGAGATGTTGTTCTGATTCGGTCGCAGGTGGCGATGCCAGCCGACCAAGGTCTACTGCCCTTCGCCGAACTTGTCGGCGATCAGCGCTTTCAGTCCGGTCATGGCCTCGCCTTCATCCGCGCCTTCGGTCTCCAGCACGACCGTGCTGCCGATGCCTGCGGCCAGCATCATGACGCCCATGATGCTTTTCGCATTGATGCGGCGGCCGTTGCGCGACAGCCATATCTCGGATTGATATTTGCCGGCGAGTTGCGTGAGCTTCGCGGACGCGCGGGCGTGCAGCCCCAGTTTATTGACGATGGTGAGTTCTTCGCGCAGCATGATGCTCGGTCGTGCAGGGGACGGGAGGAACGGGGAAGACGCACGGCGCGGCCGCGTTAACGGCCTGGATGCCGTTGGCGCCCCCCGCCAGCGTTTTCTCGACCAGCATGTCGAGAGGCGTATTGCGGTAGCAGACCGCACGCAGCAGCATCGGCAGATTGACGCCGGCCAGCACGCGCACGTCCGGTAGCGTGGCGAGACGCGAGGCGATGTTCGCCGGGGTCGCGCCATAGAGATCGGCGAGCACCAGCGTGCCGTTGCATTCCTTCAGGCGCTCGATCTCGGTGCGGGCCAGTGCCGTGACCGTGGCGGGATCGGTGTCGGGCAGAACGTCGATCGCTCCGATCCGCGATGGCAATCCGCAGTAGATGTGCGTCAGGCAGTCCCGCAGCGCACTGGCCAGAGGAGCATGGGCGACAATCAGTATTCCGGCCATATCAACTAAAGCCCCGGGGCTTGATGGATCCAGAGGCGACGGCACGCGGATGTCGAATGCCCATTCCGCGCAGCTTCTGGAAGTGATAAGACGAATATGTGGCCGCGCGTGGGAAAACCCATGCACGGCCTGCCGGGCGATTGTAACAGTTTGTTGTGTATCCGGCAGTCGCCTGCGCGGGCGCCCGCGCCGTTCGACGGTCAGCCCGCGGTTGTCGAAGACGCGCGGCCAGCGGCTTCCTCGAGCGCGTCGATGAACATCCCGGCGACGTCGAACCCGGTCTGATCCATGATCTCGCGGAAACAAGTCGGACTGGTCACGTTCACCTCGGTAAGCCATTCGCCGATCGAATCCAGTCCGACCAGCAACAGCCCGCGGTCCCAGAGCACCGGCGCGAGCGTCGCGGCGATATGCTGATCGCGCGCGTCGAGCGGCTGGGCGCGGCCCACGCCACCGGCGGCGAGATTGCCGCGAATCTCGGTGCCCTGCGGCACGCGGGCCAGTGCGAACGGCACCGGTTTGCCGCCTATCAGCAGGATGCGCTTGTCGCCGTCCTTGATTTCCGGGATGAAGCGCTGCGCCATGATCGAGCGCCGGCCGTCCTCGCCAAGCGTTTCGATGATGGACCCCAGATTCATCGCATCCTCGCGCACGCGGAAGATACCCATGCCGCCCATGCCGTCGAGCGGTTTCAGGATCACATCGCCATGCGCCGCGTGAAAGCGCCGGATGCGCTCCGCGCTCTTCGTCACCAG
The DNA here is from genome assembly GCF_026624755.1 of Robbsia betulipollinis. NCBI lineage: Bacteria > Pseudomonadati > Pseudomonadota > Betaproteobacteria > Burkholderiales > Burkholderiaceae > Robbsia > Robbsia betulipollinis. The sequence continues at coordinate 1,811,589 of NZ_JAPMXC010000001.1, read as the reverse complement.
GGTCGGCGCGACGAATTGCGGGAACTCGCCGATCGCGAGCTTTTCGGAGTGATCGCGGATGGCCTGCGGCTTGTTGAAGACGCGCGCGCCGGCCCGCTCGGCGAGTTCCAGCAGCCAGGTGGACGTTACGTATTCCAGGTCGAACGGCGGATCCTTGCGCATCAGCACGGCGTCGAAGGCGGTCAGCGCCCGTTCCTGGGCCGCATCGCGGCGGAACCACATTTTCTGATCGCTGCCGACGATCTCGATGCGCGCCACCGGCGCGGACACCTCGCCGGCCTCGTAGGCGAGTTCGCGCGCTTCGCATGCGTACACCTGATGTCCGCGCGCAGCCGCCTCGGCCATCATCGTGTATGTGCTGTCCTTATAGATCTTGAAGCTTTCGAGCGGGTCCGCGATAAACAGGATTTTCATCGTTCCGCCTAGAGAATGTTATGCACTTTTACAGGTCTTCGATCATACCTGGATGGCTTCGGGATCGGTCTTCTCGAGTTCGATCGACGCCGCCAGCAGCGACAGGCGCGCGACCACGCCATACAGGTAGAAGCGGTTCGGCGGGGTGAGGCTCGGCTTGGCGTGCGAATCCGGCAGCGCCGCGTGCTCGAACGACAGCGGCACGAACTGCATGCCCGGCGCGTTGAGGTTCTGGTCGCGCTCGCGTCCGTGATGCACGCGATAGAAACCGCCGACGACATAGCGGTCGATCATGTACACGACCGGCTCGGCCACCGCGTCCTGCACGCGCTCGAAGGTCGGCACGCCTTCCTGCACGATCACGTCATGGACGGCGACGCCTTCCTTGCCGATGCTCATCTTGTTGCGCTCGCGCTTGTTGAGCCCGGCCACCTCGGCCGCATCGTGTACCGTCATGACACCCATGCCGTACGTACCCGAGGCGGATTTCACGACCACGTACGGCTTTTCGCTGATGCCGTACTCGCGATACTTCTTCGCGACCTTCTTCAGCACCGCATCGATGCTGTCGGCCAGCCGTTCCTCGCCGATGCGTTCCTGGAAGTCCACGCCGTCGACATGGGCGAAATACGGATTCAGCATCCACGGGTCGATGTCGACGCTTTTCGCGAACCGCTTGACGACGTCGTCGTAACAGGCGAAGTGGTTGGACTTGCGGCGCACGGCCCAGCCCGCGTGCAGCGGCGGCAGCAGATACTGTTCGTTCAGATGGCCCAGCACCTTGGGGATGCCCGTCGAAAGGTCGTTGTTCAGCAGGATCGAGCACGGGTCGAAATTGCGCAGGCCGAGACGCCGCGGCGTGCGTTCGAGCGGTTCGAATATCAACTGCTGTCCGTCCGGCAAGGTCACCGTGACGGGGTCCTCCAATTCCTCGTCCAGCGAGCCGATGCGCACGTTCAGGCCCGCTTGCCGCATGATGGACGACAACCGCGCCAGGTTTTCGAGATAAGAGCGGCTGGGATTGCCGGCCTCGGGAATCAGCAGCAGGTTCTTCGCGTCCGGGCAGATTTTTTCGATTGCGGCCATCGTTGCCTGGATCGCAAGCGGCATGACCTCGGCCGGCAGGTTGTTGAAGCCGCCCGGAAACAGGTTCGCGTCGACCGGCGCCAGCTTGAACCCGGCATTGCGAAGATCGACCGAACAATAGAACGGTGGCGTGTGCTCCTGCCACTCCAGCCTGAACCAGCGCTCGATCGCCGGCGTGGCGTCGAGTATTTTCCGCTCGAGATCGAGCAGTGGGCCGTTCAGCGCGGTAACAAGATGCGGAACCATTAATTTCTCGCGGGCTTTCGAATTGCAGGATTGTAGTATGGGGGCCACGTGCGGGTCGCTGGAACCTCTGCTCCGCCTTGTACGGCCGCAGCCCGGTTTTATCCATGTACCCGCCCGTTCAAAGCAAGCGGCGGACCCGCAGCCCCATGCGTCCACCGCATGGGCGGACCGGGGGCAGCGAAACGCTGCGGCGGCCAGGGCCATCGCGACCAGCCTCGCTTGCGCATGCCAGGGTGCAGCATATTGGGATAAGGGCGCTGCATTTCAAGAGACCGTTGCCGAAGCCAGGACGAAAAAAGGCCCGCCATGGGCGGGCCAACGTCGCTGCCATTACCAATAAACCGGAATCACTCCACGTGTTCGCCGTGCAGGATGACGTCCAGGCCTTCGCGCTCTTCCTCTTCGGTCACGCGCAGACCGATGGTCATGTCTACCGCCTTCAACAGCACGAAGGTCAGCACGCCGCTGTAGACCAGCGTCACCACCACGCCCTTGACCTGCGTGAGCAGGCTGCCATCCAGGCCGCTGATCGCAGGCACGGCGAAGATACCCGTCAGCAACGCGCCGACGATACCGCCAATGCCGTGCACGCCGAATGCGTCGAGCGAATCGTCGTAGCCGAGCTTGTTCTTGAGCCAGGTCGCGCCCCAGAAGCACACCACGCCCGCAACGATGCCGATGATCAGCGCGCCCATCACGCCGACGAAGCCGGCTGCCGGGGTGATGGCCACCAGACCGGCGACCGCGCCCGAAGCCAGACCCAGCACCGACGGCTTGCCGCGCGACATCCACTCGGCGAAGATCCAGGCCAGTGCTGCGGCGGCCGTGGCGACCTGCGTGGTCATCATCGCGAATCCGGCACGTCCGTCCGCGGCCAGCGCCGAACCGGCGTTGAAGCCGAACCAGCCCACCCACAGCAAGGCGGCGCCCACCAGCGTCAACACCAGATTGTGCGGCGCCATCACCTCGCGGCCATAGCCCACGCGCTTGCCCAGGACCAGCGCGCAGACCAGACCGGCGACACCGGCGTTGATATGCACGACGGTACCGCCGGCGAAGTCCAGCACGCCCGAGGCCGCCAGCCAGCCAGTCGGCTCCCAGACCATGTGCGCGATCGGCGCGTAGACAATGATCGACCAGAGCACCGAGAACACCAGCATCGCGGAAAACTTCATCCGGTCGGCGAACGCACCGGTGATCAGCGCCGGCGTGATGATCGCGAACGTCATCTGGAACATCATGAAGACCGATTCGGGAATCGTCGGCGCGAGATGGCTGACGGTCAGCGTCGTGGTCGTCGTGCCCTTCACGTAGTCCATGCCGGACAGGAAAACGCGCGAGAAGCCCCCGATGTAACCGTTACCCGGCGTGAACGCCAGGCTATAGCCGATCACCACCCAGACGATCGTGACCGCGCAGCAGATCGCGAAACTCTGCATCATCGTCGCCAGCACGTTCTTCTTGCGGACCATGCCGCCGTAGAAGAGCGCCAGGCCCGGGACCGTCATCAGCAGAACGAGCGCCACCGACATCAACATCCATGCCGTATCGCCCGCGACGATCTTCGACGCGTCGATCGAGAAAGGCGCGGTCGGCGCGGCGGGCGCGGACGCGGCGGCAGGCGCGGCGGCTGCCCCGGATGCCGCGACGACCGAGGTCGCTGCCGGCGCCGATGCATCCTGAGCCATCGCGGGAGCGATCGCCGCGCCTAGCAGCGACCCCGCCATCAGAATGCTCAACAAGAATTTACGCATGATTTTCTTTTCCTCTTGGCCTCAAAGAGCGTCCGCGCCGGTCTCGCCGGTACGGATACGGATGACTTGTTCGATGGGTGTCACGAAAATCTTGCCGTCGCCGATCTTGCCCGTGCGTGCCGCCCGCTCCAGTGCCTCGATGGCCTGTTCGACCAGGTCCTCCGAGACGGCGGCTTCGATCTTTACCTTCGGCAGGAAGTCGACGACATACTCCGCGCCGCGATACAGCTCGGTATGCCCCTTCTGCCTGCCAAAACCCTTTACCTCGGTGACCGTGATCCCCGATACGCCGAGCGCCGAAAGTGATTCACGGGCCTCGTCGAGCTTGAATGGCTTGATGATTGCTGTAATGAGTTTCATGGAATGCTCCAAATGATCGGCTCTTCGCGCAATGAGGGGCGCCGGTTCGCGGTCGCTCTCACGATCCCGGTCCCCCACGCCGTTAATGGTGTCTTTGACTGTTTCGTCAGCGTGCCATTCCGCGCCGGCCGGTGGCAGCCGGCGCGGGATGACGAACGTTTTCGAAAGGCGGAGAGACGGGACCGCGAACGTAAGGCAAGCCTCATGCCATGCAATCCTTACCGATGCTTTGGCCGGAACGACATGGCCCACGATGTCATGCAACACCACGAGGCGCAGCGGGTTCGCGAAGCAGACCGGCCCGCATGCAGCCCGTAACTCCTTGTTACAGCGTGGGCGTTCCACCAATCGGCCAGGATCGCGCCGCGGGGAAAGGATGGCCGGGACGTTCATGCTAGAGTGCTTCCGTGGCGTCGGCGAGCAGGCGCGCATCGCACGCCGCAGACCACCCATGATTTCGTTCGCATCGATATGGTGCGCACAAATACGGTGCAGCGATACCGCTTCGCCAGTCGCGCACACTTCTAGTGCAACAAGGTAAACAATATGAAACCGGAAGATTTCCTGAAAGACGTGCAGGGCAAGCTCGGCGACTTGTTGCGGCAATCGCCCGCCAAGGACGTCGAACGCAATGTCAGGGCGGTGCTGGCCCAGGGGTTCTCCAAGCTGGACATCGTCACGCGCGAAGACTTCGACACCCAGGCGCAGGTATTGGCGCGCACGCGCCAGCGGCTGGAGGAACTGGAACGTCGCGTCGCCCGGCTGGAGCAGCGCGGCAACGAGTCGACGGGCGCGGCGGCTCCCGTGGCACCCGCAACACCCGCGACGCCGGCGACGGGCATGGCCGCCGTCGCGCCGGCAACCGGTGGCGTTGCGTCAGCCACCGCCAACACCGCGGCGGCGCCCTTCCCGTCCGCCGCACCGCTCGCCGACTAAGCGGCGTACCCGCCACCGGGCGCCGGCGACGCGTCCCCGTTCCTGGAGGGTGTTCGATGTCGATCGCCATTGTCCGCAGCCGCGCGCTGAGCGCCGCCGCCGCGCCCGAAGTTACGGTCGAGGTGCATCTGGCCAACGGCCTGCCCGGGTTTTCGATCGTCGGGCTGGCCGACACGGAAGTCCGCGAGAGTCGCGAGCGCGTGCGCGCGGCGTTGCAGAACTGTGCGTTCGACTTTCCCGCGCGTCGCATCACCGTGAATCTCGCACCGGCGGATCTGCCCAAAGCTTCGGGACGCTTCGATCTGCCGATCGCGGTCGGGATCCTGGTCGCCAGCGCCCAGTTGCCGGAACGGGCGCTGGATGCGGCGACCTTCGTCGGCGAACTCTCGCTGACGGGCGAGCTGCGGGCGATCCAGGGCGCCTTCGCGATGGCCTGCGGCGTGGCTGCCGGTCCCGCCGGGGTGCCCTGCCGCGCCGGTGACGGCGCGCCCGACGGCGCCGCCGGGCGGACATCCGGGAGCGTGCTGTACCTACCGCTGGCGAACGCGCGGGAAGCGGCCTGCGTACCGGGCATCGACGCCTACGGCGTACCGGACCTGCGCGCGCTGTGCGCGCACCTGCGCGGTGTCGCGGCGTGCCGGCTGCATCCCGCCGAGGCCCTTCCGCGCGACACCGGGGGGGCGGATGCGACCGACGGCCACGCACCGGACCTGCGCGACGTCATCGGTCAGCCCGCGGCGAAACGCGCGCTGGAAGTGGCCGCGGCGGGCGGCCACCATCTGCTGATGATCGGCCCGCCGGGGGCCGGCAAATCGATGCTGGCGGCGCGCCTGCCGGGCATCCTGCCCCCGATGAGCGACGCCGAGGCCCTGTCTTCCGCCGCCCTGCTCAGCGGCTGCACGTCGCGCTTCACCGCCGCGCACTGGCGCCATCGGCCGTTTCGCGCGCCGCACCACTCATCCAGTCCCGCGGCGCTCGTCGGCGGCGGCAATCCCCCGCGTCCAGGCGAGGTGACACTGGCGCACCACGGCGTGCTGTTTCTCGATGAGCTGCCCGAGTTCGAACGGCGCACGCTCGAAATGCTGCGCGAACCGCTGGAAACGGGCGCCATCACCGTCAGCCGGGCGGGGTGCCAGGCGGAGTTTCCCGCCGCCTGCCAGCTGGTCGCCGCGATGAACCCCTGCCCGTGCGGCTGGGCCGGCGATCCGTCCGGCCGCTGCCGTTGCGCCCCCGACGCCGCCGTCCGTTACCGGAACAAGCTGTCGGGCCCCCTGCTGGACCGCATCGATATCCAGCTGGAACTGGCGGCGCTGACGCCCGGCGAGCTGGCAGCCAGCGCGACGCGCGAACGCGCCCCGTGCGAAAGCAGCGCGGCAGTGCGCGAACGGGTGATCCGGGCGCGACGGCGCCAACACCTTCGGCAGCAGCGCCCCAATGCCGCGATCGGCGCCACGCGGGTCGATCAGGTCTGCGCGCTGGACGACGCGATGCGCGGCCTGCTCGACCAGGCGGCACGGCGTTTCGGCTGGTCCGCCCGGTCGCACTATCGCGTGCTTCGCGTCGCGCGCACGATCGCCGATCTCGCCGATGCGGATCAGGTGGCCGCGCCGCATCTGGCGGAGGCGATCGGCTATCGTCGCGCGCTTTGACCATGGGTACGGCGCGCTCGCGCCGGCCCGCGCGGTTCATGGACAAATTGTCGCTGGGAAGGCCGGTCACGATCCGTCGGCGAGCCGCGGGCCCAAGCCCGCACAGGCCGGCCCCGCAGTACCGAATTGCGCTCCGACAGCATGCCGGCGCGCCGCCGGCGGCTGGGCATGGCGCGTCGGCATGCGCCTTTTCTCGGGAAAACCCGTCTGTCAAGACTTGACTTATTCACAAAGTCAAAAATTCGTCATATTTGTAATGGTTTACTAGCGAATGTCCCATGCATGGGCTAAGCCTTTGAAATCCCTTAGCTTTTCAATTTGCCGACAAATTGGGCAGACACCTGGCCACGCCGAAAAGGCCCATGAATAGGACGCCGCCCAAGTTTGTCAACAGAGTTATGCACAGGGCTTGTGGACAAATCCGGCGGGTCAGAACGGCTTGAAGGAATCGAGGAACTGACGCACTTCCTCGTCCGGGAGCGCCTGTTCGGAGATGATCACCGCCTCGTAGACGCGCGTATCGGTCGCGACGAAACGGGCAATGACCGTGCGGCTCTGCTTGGTGCCCGGCACCAATCCGCTTGCGCGCCATTCGCGCGCGGGCAGGAGCCGCCCGTCCGCGCCCTTGATCTGGACGTCGCGCGACGCGCCATCGGGTCCGACATTGCGCGCGATGCCCTGCGTCACGAAATCGAGGGCCGCCTGCCGCGTCGCGGGCTGCGCATCGGGCAGGACCACCGCCCCCACCGCGAACACGGCGTCCTTGACGCTGGCGGTCTGCATGCGCATCGGCAGGCGGGCGCCGCTGCCGATGTCGACATCGCGTATGTCGAGCGAGGGCTTGGCGGGCAAGCTGATGGAATAGCGGCCGGTGTCGTCGTCAAGGGTTCGCCAGTCGTATCGGGGAGAGCAGGCGCCCAACGCGACGGTCAGCGCCACCGTCAGTGTGGTGGCGGCCGCGCGGCGCGGGAAAGAGAAGGAGAAACGGGGCATGGGCATATCTTCCGCCGCGCCGGACAGGACCGCCGGCACGATCGGAGGCGTGTGAAGGATTGTGGTCAATCCGCCATTATCGCCGCCTGGCGATACACGCACTGCGAATCGGCGTAAAATCCGTGCACCCCCTTTATCTCCCCATCTGCCGAGGCCGCTCGCATGAGCTCTCTATCCCCATCGACGTCGGGCCGCAAGGGCCTGCTCGGGGCACTGGCCGTGATCGTCGCGCTGGCCATCGCGGTGACCGGCTGGTTCGCCTTCACCTCGACCAAGCACGTTCCCGATGCGACCTTCACGCTGCTTTCCGGCCAGAAAGTGTCGACCGGCGAACTGAAAGGCAAGGTCTACCTGATCAACTTCTGGGCGACGAGTTGCGAGACCTGCATGCACGAGATGCCGCAGATGATCAGCACCTTCGAGCAGTTCAAGCCCGCCGGCCTGGAGTTCGTCGCCGTGGCGATGAATTACGACGCACCGATGTACGTCGCGAACTACGCGAAGACGCGCGACCTGCCGTTCAAGGTGGCGCTCGACGATGGCAGCGCGGCGCGCCAGTTCGGCAATGTCCAGCTCACGCCGACCACCTTCGTCGTCGACCGCGACGGGCGCATCCTCAAACGCTACGTCGGCGAACCGTCGTTCCCCGAATTGCACAAACTCCTCGAAACGGCCCTGTCCAAGCAGGCCTGAGCCCTTGCCCGCGCGCCACTGCACGCGCCGGCGCAAGGGTCGACGACCTTATTTCGGTCCGAAGGTATAGCCGATCGTCGTCAGGAACAACGTGTTGACCTTTTTGACGCCGGCCACCGGGTGGTTCTGATAGCTGTTCGATAGCGACAGCTTCAACTGAATGCGGTTGGCGATCGCGGTCGTCAACGCAACGTCCGCCTGCGTGCGGTAGTCGCCGATATAGCCCAGGTTCGGGTACACCGATATGCGCTCGCTCAGCGAGGACGCGCTGCCCAGCTTGTGCACCAGATTCTCGCCGATCAGGAGTTCCGGGTAATTGCGCGTGTCGCCCGAGTACTTTTCATAGTTGAACGACAGACCCGAGAACACATCGAAGCTGGTCGGCGTGGTACGGATGACGTGATAGCCCAGACCCGCGCCCACCGACGACTGGAAATTGAGGTCCTGCAACTCGTTGCGCTGGACCTGGAAGACGCCCAGCCCGTAGACCTTCTTGCCGAGATCGTGATCGTACTCGGTTTCCAGCTTGACCAGATTGTCCGAAACCGAGCGGCTGCCGTCCGAGGTCGTCGTGCCGTACAGGCCGGTCAGCGAGGCGATGAATTTGTCGACGGCGGTCGCACGCTGCAGATTCGCGCTGACGTTGACGCTGGTGGAATTGGTATTGCCGGAAGCGACGCTGACGCCGCCGTTCAGGGCGCCGCGCCAGACGCCGTCGGTCTTGACGGCGGCGTCGCTGGGCAGGCCGACGATCTGCGCCCACAGCGGCGACGAGGCGAACATCATGAGGAGAGGAAGTGCGCGGGTTTTCTTGAGAGCCATAATGTCCAGGAGATAAAGCGGTGGAGAAAAAAAGCGGGAGGTGACGCGCTGACCGTGCCGATGATAGACCGGACATAAATTGCCTTCGCAACGATCGGCCCGAGCGGGGAATCATACAGGACGAGGGTATTCGCGCGATGGCGCCTCGCGGTGCGTCCGCCTCATGTAAAATACTGGCCCAGTCGCCCGCTCCGCCGCGCAGGCCTTCACCGGATTCCCACTATGAATAGCATCGAGCGTCAATCGATCGCCGAAACGACCGCCAAGATCCTCCTGGAAGTACAGGCGGTGCATTTCAATGCACAAACCCCGTTCAAGCTGACGTCCGGCTGGGCCAGCCCGGTCTACATCGATTGCCGCAAGCTGATTTCGTTTCCGCGCGCGCGCCGCGCGTTGATGGAAATGGCGGAAAAAGTCATTCTCAGCGATATCGGCTTCGAGCAACTGGATTCGGTCGCTGGCGGCGAAACCGCCGGCATCCCGTTCTCCGCATGGATCGCCGACCGTCTCGATCTGCCGATGCAGTACGTGCGCAAGAAGCCCAAGGGTTTTGGCCGCAACGCGCAGATCGAGGGCCATCTCGAACCCGGCTCGCGCGTCCTGCTGGTCGAGGACCTGACGACCGACGGCCGCAGCAAGATCAACTTCTGCGAAGCGCTGCGCACCGCGGGGGCCGAAGTCAAACACGTGTTCGTGCTGTTCCACTACGGCATCTTCCAGCAGAGCCAGTCGGCGCTGGCGGATATTGGCGTATCGCTGCACGCGCTGGCGACCTGGCACGACGTGCTGGCTGTCGCGCGGACTCAGTCCTATTTCGACAAGAACACGCTCGACGAAGTCGAGGCCTTCCTGCACGATCCCGCCGGCTGGTCCGCCCGCAATGGCGGCGTCCACGCCAGCAGTTGAGCCGCTGGCATCGGGGAACCGGCCATGAGCCGCTTCCCGGGCGCTAGTCCGGGCCCAGCACGTCGCCCGGCAGGTTCAGGAATCCGTTCATCTGCGCGTATTTGAAGAGATCGGCATCGCGCGTGACGCCGATCTTCTGCATCGCGCACATCTTCTGCGTGCTGATCGTCTTGACGCTGCGGTTCAGACTCGACGCGATCTCCTTGACGGTCGCACCGCCGACGTAGAGACGCAGCACTTCCGATTCCCGCTTGCTGAGCGTCGCGGCCACGCCGCCTTCCTGCTCGTTCATGCCGACACGCTCGAATGCCTTGCGAATCGACGGCCCGACATACGCGCCGCCCCCCATGACGCCAAGCACCGCCGCGGTAATCAGCGTCATGTCGTCGCCCTTGTTCAACACCCCCTTGACGCCCGATTGTTGCAGCCCTTTCAGAATCCCGGGGTTGTCCAGCATCGTCTGCACGATCAAACGGACCTGCGGGAAATGCCGGTGGATATAGGCGATCATCGGCAGACCATCGCCATAGGACCCGCCCGGCATCGCCAGATCGCAGACCAGCACGTCGCACGGCTCGCTCGTGAGCAGGGCAATCAATTCGGTCGAATTGCGTGCCTTCCCCGTCACCTGAAACTGCTTGCGGTCCGCCAGGGACAAGGCGGTGCCCAGCAGGATGAGCGGATGATCATCCGCAATGATGACTCTGATCGGCTGCGTCATAGCAATTCCCTCGACAAAGCTTTTTGACAAAATGGCGCTCCCGCCTGGCCATGCGAGGCCCGCGAGCGTGTTAGACTCGTTCGCGATGGTCTGGATATCGCATAAAAAATTTCAATGAAGCGGTTCGCCGCTCGATTCAGCGTCATGCAAGCACATCCGAGCGAGAACACGGTCCGCGTTCGAAGCCTCCCTCCTCCTTCGCGAGCCGTTTCCGGCCGCCGTCCCGGCCCTTTGCCGCGAATTGCACCCGCATCTCCGTCCGCACGACGCATCGCACGTTTCGCCACGCGCACCGTCTGCCTGCTCCTGTCGCTGGGCTGCGCCGCACCGGCACTTGCCGAAGCGCCGTTTTCCATCAGCAGTCCTGACTTTTTCGGTGGCACGCTGCACCCCGCGCAAATGTACAACCACGGCGGCTGCAAGGGCGGCAATCAATCGCCCGCGGTGAGCTGGCGCGGTGCGCCGCCCGGCACCGCCGGCTTCGCGATCACGCTGCACGACATCGACACGCCCGGGCGCGGCTGGTGGCACTGGGCCGTCGTCAATATCCCCGCGTCGATCCGGCAACTGAACGCCAACGCCAGCGCCTCGGGTGCGCTGGCGGCGCTCGGCGCGGTGGAAGCGCGCAATGATTTCGACAACGACGGCTACGGCGGCCCCTGTCCTCCCGCCGGTACGGTACACCGTTACGTGCTGACCGTCTATGCGCTGAAGACGACGAATCTGCGGGTCGCTCCGGGCCGCCCGGCGCCTTTCTTCGAACATGAAATTCTCGATAGCGCGCTGGCGCACGCCTCCATCGTCGTCAAAAACCCACCACTTCCGTAAATTCTTGCCGTCGACGCGTGCGAAAGGACAAGCAATTCCACGCGAGCGCCCGCGCACCTTTAAAATACGTTTTCGAACAAGCCGAAATATCGTGCGGCTGCGCTTGCGGCCTGCGGCGCAAATCCGCGCTTCCGGCGCGCGACGTCCCGTTCACCGGCGCCCGTTCCCTGGAATGTGCAGTAGGTGACGCCAGAGCACGCAAGGCTGCACCGTGTTGACGATCCACCCTTTTCCCTACGAGGCAGCACGATGAGCTTCAATGTATTTGTCGATGGCCAGGAAGGCACCACGGGCCTGCGTATTTTTGAATACCTCAGTGCCCGCGACGATATCTGGATTCTGCGCATCGACGAAAACCGCCGCAAGGACGCCGATGCCCGTCGGGAACTGATCGATGCGTCCGACGTCACGTTCCTCTGCCTGCCGGACAGTGCTTCTCGCGAATCGGTGGCGCTGTCGACGCAGCCGCGGACCTGCATCATCGATGCCAGCACTGCTTTTCGGACAGATCCGAACTGGGCCTACGGACTGCCCGAACTCGGTTCCCGCTACCGCGAGGCGCTGCGCTCGAAAAAACGCATCGCCGTACCCGGCTGCCACGCCTCGGCCTTCCTGCTGAGCGTGCATCCGCTGCTGGCGAGCGGACTGGTGGCATCCGACTATCCGGTGTCGAGCTATTCGATTACCGGCTACAGCGGCGGCGGCAAGAAAATGATCGCCGATTATGAATCGGGACAGTTGCCGCAGCTCGCAAGCCCGCGTGCGTATGCGCTCGCGCTGAACCACAAGCACCTGCCGGAGATGCGTTTCCACGCCGGACTCGATCACGCGCCGATTTTCACGCCGATCGTGGGCGATTTCTACCAAGGTCTGGCGGTGACCACGTACTGGCATCCCCGGCAATTCGTGCGGCCGGCGGGCATTGCCGACGTGCATGCCTGCCTGTCGGCACATTATGCGAGCGAGCATTTCGTCAAGGTCCATCCGTTGGGTGCGGCGGAGAACCTGGACAATGGCTTTTTCGATATCCAGGCGTGCAATGGCACGAACCGCGTCGACCTGTTCGTCTTCGGCGACGACGAGCGGATCGTCACCATCGCCCGCCTCGATAACCTCGGCAAAGGCGCCGCCGGGGCCGCGGTGCAATGCATGAATCTTCATCTGGGCCTGGATGAAAGCTTTGGCTTGACCGTCTGATTCGAGCACATGCTCTAAATCGCGCCCGCAGTTCGCCGCGCCGGTCGACCCGCGGGCGGCCGGACGGCACGCGTCCGCCTGCTCCGGATGGTGCGTCCTCGGCGCCGCCTCGCCGCCTGCAGCCAATCCACGAATTATCTTAAAAATGCAGCGAAACGTGCGCCAATCCAAAAGATCGCCGCCGAAAAATCGGATTGTCGAAAACGGCAGCACGGCAGCGTGGCACGCCGCCGCGGGGTCCCGCGCGCCGCCCCCCGGCGTTGACAGGGTACCCGTCGCGCGTCTTCCCGACAGCGCATTCAGGGATAACACCGACGATAAAAAGCACGATCGTTCGGAGTAATATCGAGACGCGACGATCCGTTCGATACCGGGCGTAGGCAGCGTGGACAACCACCCTTCAGTTCCGGCCCGGAATGTCGTAATACGAGATTGCCCCTTGAAAACCCGCCGTCGTGATCGGACCGACCCAAGGGGAGGATCCATCGCCCTTTGCAAGGAGATACACATGAAGATACGTTACGCGGCGGGCATCGCCCTGGCCCTCGGCTGGAACATGCAGGCCCATGCCCAGGCGGCGGGCGACGTGCTGCTCAATCTGGGATGGTTTCACGTGGCGCCGCAGGATTCGAGCACGCCCCTGCGCGTAAACACGCCGTTGGGCAGCGCCGCCATTCCGAATTCCAGCGCGAGCGTGGAAAACAGCGACACCGGCGGCGGCAGCATCGGCTATTTCATCACCGATCATGTCGCCGTCGAGGGCATTTTCGGTTACGCGCCGAAAATGCAGCTCGACGGTGGTGGTTCGCTGGCCGCGCTCGGCAATCTGGGAAGCGCGAACGAGTGGAGCCCGGCGGTCTTGCTGAAATATTACTTTGGCGAGCCGGACGCCAAGCTGCGGCCTTACGTGGGCGCGGGCGCTTCGTACGTCTGGTATTCGAACGTGAAGCTCCAGCCGGCGTTGGCCAGCGGCGCCTTTCTGGCGGCAACCGGCTTGTCGGGCACGACGCACGCGGACCTGAGCAGTTCCTTCGCGCCGGTGCTCAACACGGGGATGAACGTGCGCCTCTCGAAGCGCTGGTCCGTGGGCCTGTCCGTTTCCTATCTGGTGCTGAGCACCCGCGCGAAGCTGACGACGCAATCCGCCTTGGGAACGATCACCAGCGAAACCCGGCTGCACTTGAATCCGATCGTCACCTTCGTCTCGCTAGGCTACCGCTTCTGAATTTGCCACGGGAAATTTTGCAAGGGAGACACGGCGTATTATCATGGGCCGCCCGGCATAGTCAGGCAGTCCCTGGATAATTCCGCCCCCTACCCCAGCGCTCGACCGAGCGTGCGTCGAACCCATGCCCGGACCGTCTTCCTCTTCCCCCGCCGCACCTGGCGGCGTCCCCGCGCTGCCCTTCCAGCAGGCCTTGCTCGCGATGCTCGGCATCGGTCTGGTCAACATGCTGGTCGCGCTCGACCAGACCGTCGTCAGCACCGCCTTGCCGTCGATCGTCTCGGAACTCAGAGGCTTCGAATACTATGCCTGGATCGCCAACGCCTATCTGCTGGCGTCGATCGTCACGGTGCCGGTATTCGGCCGGCTTGGCGATCTGTTCGGGCGCAAGCCCTTCGTGGTCGCCGCGGTCCTGATCTTCACCGTGGCCTCGATCCTGTGCGGTTTCGCTCATTCCATGCTGTTTCTGGTGATCGCGCGCGCGCTCCAGGGCATCGGCGGAGGCATGATGGTGGGCACCGCGTTCGCGTCGATACCGGATCTGTTCCCCGATCCCCGGACGCGCGTGCGCTGGCAGGTGGTGATGGCCGCGGCCTATGGCATCGGCACGGCCGCCGGCCCGTCGCTCGGCGGCTTTCTCACCGAACACTACGGCTGGCGCTCGACTTTCCTGGTGAACCTGCCGGTGGGCCTCGCCAGCCTGTTCTGCATCGTCCGGTTCCTGCCGGCGGTGCGTCATGTGCCCCATGCGCCGGTGCGTCTCGACATCCTGGGCGCGGCGCTGATCACGCTCGCGCTGGGTGGCCTGCAACTGTGCGTCGAGCGCTTTCCGGAGACCGGCCCGAGCGCCGGCAACCTGGTTCTGCTGGCCGGCGTGCTGGTCTGCTGCTGCGCGTTGCTGGCCTGCGAGCGGCGCGCGGCGCATCCGATGATCCCGCTCGATCTGTTCGGCGACCGGGATCTGCGGCGCCTGTTCGCGTTGTCGCTCGCCTCCGGCTTCATCATGTTCTCGCTGCTGTTCTTCACGCCCTTGCTGCTGCAAGGCGGCTTCGGCCTGTCGCCGCAGCTCGCCGGCCTGCTGGCCACGCCGCTCGCCGCCTTCATCGCAGTAGGCAGCATCATCAATTCCCGCATCGTCGTGCACCTCGCGCGCCCGGTCACCACCCTGCTGGCCGGCTTCGCATTGATGCTGTACGCGGCCATCGGCGTGATGGCCACGCAGTCGTACACGCCGCACTGGTTCCTGGTGAGCGCGGTGATGGCCGCCGGCGTGGGGCTGGGGTTCACCCTGAACAACCTGAACATCTTCGCGCAGGAGATCGCCGGTCGCGCCCGTTTCGGCATCGCCACCGCGCTGATGCAGTCCTCGCGCATGGTAGGCGGCATGCTGGGCACGACGCTGATCGGCACGCTGGTCGCGCACAGCTATGCCGCCGGGGTGGCGCAGCGCCTGTCGCGCGTCACGGAAACGCCCCTGCCCGCGGCCATCGCCGCGCGCTTTCACGACCCGCAACTGCTGGTGGATCCGGAGAGTCAGCGCGAGGTGCTGGCGGCCCTGCAGCCGTTGCACGTCAACGGGCGCGAGTTGCTGGCCGCAAGCCGCGACGTGCTGGTGGGCGCGGTGCACATGGGCATGCTGCTCACGGCGGTTACGGCCCTTGCCGCGGTGCTGATCGCGGGCCGCCTGCTGCATATCCGCCTGCACGCGCGGAAACAGGACGACGCCAGCCTCTGACCGGGCGACGCCAGCCTGGACCGGGCGACGCCAGCCTGGACTGGGCGACGCCAGCCTTTGACTCATCGGGCGGATAATGGTCTGATGCCGGATCCGCCCGCCCTGTTCGCGCCCTCGCGGCACGGGCACGGCCGGCCGATTTGTCCATCATGCGTTTTTTTCTTTCTTCTCGACAGTACAGATGCAGACCCACACCAGCCATCGCATCGTCATCGTCGGCGGCGGCGCCGGCGGCCTCGAACTCGCCACCCAGCTTGGGCGCCGTCTCGCCCGGCGCGGCAAGGCGCACGTGACGCTGGTGGACCGCAACGCCACCCATATCTGGAAACCGATGCTGCACGAGGTGGCCGCCGGCAGTCTCGATCCCTATATCCATCAGGTGCAGTACGCGGCGCAGGCGCGCTGGAACGCCTTTCACTTCGAGCAGGGCGATTTCGTGGGCATCGACCGCGCCGCCAGGACGATTCGCCTCGCGCCGCTGGTCTTCAGCGACAGCGGCGAGGACATCGCGCTGCTGCCGGAACGCGAGATCGCGTACGATACGCTCGTGCTGGCGATCGGCAGCACGACGAATTTCTTCAATGTGGAGGGGGCGGAGCAGCATGCGCTGGCGCTCGACACGGTCGCCGACGCGGAACGCTTCCGCCGCCTGCTGATCAGCGCGCTGGTGCGGGCACCGGCGCAGGCCGAGGGCAATGCCCGGCCGCTGGTGCGCGTGGCGATCATCGGCGCCGGCGCAACCGGCGTGGAACTCGCCGCCGAGCTGCGCACCACCGCCAGCGAACTGCGCGACTTCGGCGTCCACAAGCTCGACCCCTGGCAGGACGTCACGATCACGGTCATCGAAGGCAATCCGCGCATCCTGCCGGCGCTGCCGGAACGGGTCTCGGTGGCAACCGCGCGCCTGCTGAGCGAGCTGGGCGTGTCCATGATCACCGGCGACCCGGTGGCGAAGGTGGAGGAAAGCGTGATCCGCACGCAGGGCGGCCAGTACATTCCGACCGATCTGACGGTCTGGACCGCCGGCATCAAGGGCCCCGCCGTGCTCGGCACGCTCGACGGCCTGGAGGTCACCCGCGGCAACCAGATCGCGGTCCACCAGACGCTGCAATCGAAATCCGACCCGAACATCTTCGCGTTCGGCGACTGCGCCGCCTGCCCCTGGCCGGCGATCGGCAGGAACGTGCCGCCGCGTGCGCAGGCCGCGCATCAGCAAGCCACGTTTCTCGCGAAAGCCTTGCCCCGGCATATCGCGGGGGGATCGCTGCCGATATTCCAGTATCGCGACCTCGGTTCGCTGATCTCGATCGGCCAGGTGACGGCGGTGGGCAATCTGATGGGCGGCGGCGCCGGCAAGAGCGTCTTCCTCGAAGGCTTCCTGGCACGCATGATGTACGTGTCGCTGTACCGGATGCACGTGGTCGCGCTGACAGGCGTGACGCACGCACTGCTCGACGCGCTCGCGCAACGCCTGCGCAAGACCTCGGTGCCACGCATCAAGCTGCACTGAGTGCGCCCTCCCGACACGCATTCCCGCGCGCTGGCCCTGGTGCTGGGCGCGCTGGTGGTGGCGATGGCGAACAGCACCGCCCCCTCGCCCCTGTACCGGCTGTTTCAGATCCAGTGGGGCTTCAGCGCGACCACGCTGACCCTGGTGTACGCGGTGTATTCCGGCGGCGTGCTGACGACGCTGCTCTCGCTGGGCCGGCTGTCCGACCGCCTGCGCGACCGGCGGCTGCTGATCGTGCCCGCGCTGGGGGTGATCGCCGCGGGGGCGCTGTGCATCGCGGCGGCGACCTCGGTCGGCGGATTGATCGTCGGGCGGCTGCTTTCCGGCCTGGGCACCGGCGCATTGACCGGCGCCGCCAGCGCGGCGCTGGTCGAACTGATCGCGCCCGTCGCGCGCAAGCGCGCCGCCATGCTCGCGACGACGTCGATCACCGCGGGCGCCGCGCTGGGACCCGCGCTCAGCGCGCTGGCGCTGTGGCTGCATCTGGGCGCCACCCATCTGCCGTTCATCGCGACGGCCCTGGCCGCGCTGGGCGTCGCCGGCGGGCTGATGCGCGTCGGCTGGCCCGCACGCACCGTGGCGGCCACGGCCGTACCGGCCGGGATGGTAGCGGACGAAGGGGCCGAGCGCGCCGCGGGGAGGACCATGGCAAGCGCTGCCGCCCCGGACGGCCGGCCGGACGCCGCCCGGGAGCGGGAGCCCGGTTTGCTGGCCAGTTGCGGCCCCGCTTTCCCCGTGGCCGCGGCGGCACTGGCGCTTGCCTGGGCCGCCGGGGCTTTCGCGATGACGCTGGCGCCCTCGCTGGCCGAAAGGCTGATGGGCATCCACGACCGGACGATCATCGCGCTGCTGCTCTGCGCGCTACAGATCGTGATGGGCATCGCGCAACTGCTCGCGCGGCACGCCGCGCCGCGCACCGCGCTGGTCGTCGGCACCGTGCTCGTCGCCCTGGCGGTACCGGTTTGCGCGCTCGCCAGCTGGTGGGGCCTGGCTGCCCTGTTTTGCGGCGGCACGCTGGCGATCGGCATCGGCTACGGCGCGGGGTTCGTGGGTGCCGCGGCGATGATCAACGATATTGCCCCCGCGCATCGCCGCGCCAGCGCGGTCTCGCTGTTCTACGTGGTGGGCTATGGCGGCAGCGCGCTGCCGATCCTGGCGTTCGGCGCGCTGGCCGATGCCTTCGGCTTTCTGCCGGCCACCGCGCTGTTCGCGCTGGCGAGCGTCGGCGTGGCCGCCGCGATCGTGCGGGTCGCGCCGCGCCTGCCGGCGCAATGAGCGCGACGGATACGGCCGGGGGTTGGCCGCCCACGTCCCGGGCCGACCCGGAGGCGTTTGCCGTCTCAAGGCGTGTCGGCCGCCCCGAGGCGTGTCGGCCGCTCCGAGGCGGTCAGCCGGCCAGCGGCCGCGTGGCACCGCTCGCGTCGACATCGGCGCCCGAGGCGCGGATGAGATGATAGCGGTCCTCCATTTCCTTGCGCAGCTGCCGGCGCAGCTCGGCCTTGCGAAACCGCTCGCGCGCCTCGCTGCCATCGGGTACCAGCGGCGGCACTTCCACGGAGTTGCCGGCATCGTCGACCGCCACCATCGTGAAATAGCAGCTGTTCGTATGCCGCACGAGCTGCGTGCGGATGTTTTCGGTGATGACCTTGATGCCGATCTCCATCGAACTGCGTCCGGTGTAGTTGACCGAGGCGAGGAAGCTCACCAGTTCGCCGACATGAATCGGCTGACGGAACACCACCTGGTCGACCGACAGCGTCACCACGTAGCGCCCCGCATAGCGGCTCGCGCACGCATAGGCGACGCCGTCGAGCAGCTTGAGGATCGCGCCGCCATGGACGTTGCCGGAGAAGTTGGCCATGTCCGGCGTCATGAGCACGGTCATGGATAATTGGTGGCTGGCGTCGTTCATGGCGGGCAACAGAAGTGGATTCAGCGTGCATGATAACTGCGTTGCACGATGCGGTGTCCTCTGTCGGCGTCCTCGTCAGTGCCCGGCGGATTTCGAGAACAGATTGATCACGGCGACGCCGGCGATGATCAGCCCCATGCCGGCGAGCGCCGCGCCGTCGAGCTTCTGCCCGTACAGCAGGAAGGCGATCACCGAGATCAGCACGATGCCGGTTCCCGACCAGATCGCGTAGGCGATGCCGATCGGGATCGTGCGCAGCGTCAGCGACAGCAGATAGAAAGACAGCAGGTAACCGACCACGGTAAGCACCGCGGGCCAGAACCGCGTGAAGCTGTCCGAGCCTTTCAACGCGGACGTGGCGATCACCTCGGCAACGATCGCCGCGGCGAGAAACAGGTAATTCGACATCCGGCACGCTCCTGGAAAGGACGCCCATGATGCCAGAGCCGGGCGTTCGCTTGCGGACCGGCACACGCCGATCCGCGGCGCGGGGCGATCGTTGCCATGGTGGCAATCGCGGTAATATCGATACAGGAGGAGCAACCGACCGCGATCCGTCCTGGCAGATTCCGCGACACCGCGGTCTGCGTGAAAGCGCGGCACCCGGAGCGCAGGTTGTCCGTATCTCCCATCGAACATGACGAACCCGGCGGCACGCCACGCGCCGACGCACCCTCCCTCACGCCCGTAGGCAAGCAGCAGCGCATCGCCATTTTCGTCGGCCTGATCCTCGCGATGATCATGGCCGCGCTCGACCAGAGCATCGTCTCGACCGCCCTGCCGACGATGGTCAGCGACCTCGGCGGCCTGGTCCACATGACCTGGGTGGTGACGGCCTTCATGCTGACATCCACCGTGAGCGCGCCGCTGTACGGCAAGTTTTCGGACATGTACGGCCGGCGCCCGCTGTTCGCCGTCAGTATCCTCACCTTTTTGGGGACCTCGCTGCTGTGCGGTCTCGCCCGCAACATGCCGCAGCTGATCGTTTTCCGCGGGCTGCAGGGGCTGGGCGCGGGCGGCCTCATCACGTTGTCGCAGACCGTGATCGGCAGTATCGTCAGCGCGCGCGATCGGGGCCGTTATCAGGGGCTCTTCACCGGTGCGTTCGCGGTGAGCAGCGTCGCCGGCCCGCTGCTGGGCGGCATCATCACCAGCCGGCTGTCGTGGCGCTGGGTGTTCCTGTTGAACATTCCCATCGGCCTGCTGTCGCTCGCACTCGTGCTGGCGACCCTGCCGGCGGCACGCGCCGGACGGAATGACCAACCGCCATCCCGGCAACGACATCATATCGATTTCGCCGGCGCGGGGCTGCTGACCGCCGGCACCGCCGCCTGGCTGCTGCTGCTCAACGGCAGTGGCGCGACGCTGCGCTGGACGTCGCCGGCCACGCTCGGGCTGCTGGCCGTGGGCGTGCTGGCCTTCGCGCTTTTCGTGCCGGTCGAACGCCGCGCCCACGAACCGATCATCGATCTCGCGCTGTTTCGCATCGCACCGTTCACGATCAGCGTGTTCGCCTCGGGCGTCATGGCCTTCGCGATGATGGGGTCGCTGGTCTTCCTGCCGCTCTATTTTCAGCTCGTGCTCGGCCAGTCTCCCGCGCAGGCGGGCATGATGATGCTGCCGCAGGTGGCCACCATGCTGCTGAGCTCGATCATCGGCGGGCAGGTTTCGTCGCGTACGCGACGCTTCAGCCTGCTATTGGCCGTGGGCGTCGCGCTCGAGTGCCTGGGCCTGGTGCTGCTCGCGACGCTCGCGCACTTTGGCGCCACGATCCCGCCTTTTCTGCTGGTGCTGGGGTTGCTGGGCGTGGGCATGGGGGTGGGCATGCCGAACGCGACGGTCGTGGTCCAGAACGCGGTGCCGGCGAGCGCGCTCGGCACCGCCACCGCGACGATGTCTTTCGTGCGTTCGCTGGGCGGATCGCTGGGCGTCGCCCTCTCGGGCGGCGTGATGGCGCTGGTCTTGCGCCGGCAGCTCGCGGCGCTGCCCACGCATATCGACGTCGCCGCTCTGCTGGAACACGGGATCGGCGCGATCCGCCAGGTGCCGCCGGCGCTGCGGGGCGACCTGATCGGCGCGTACCGGCATGCGATCGGCGCGAGCCTGATCACGGGCGGCATCATGATGTCCATCGCCCTGCTGCTGGTACTCGGGCTGGTGCGCACCACCCACGGCAAGGCCGAAGCCTAGCGGACGCGCCAGCCGCGCTCAGGCGCCCGACCGCGCCCGGTCGGGGCGCAATGCGAAGCCGTCCCGCCCCGTCGCGACGTCCGTTCGCGGTGTCCCTTCGCCGCACGGGGAGCCGTCAATGCCCGCCGGGGCGCCGATACGCGTTGCCGATCCAGGTCGCGGCGCTCGCGGCGTTCAACTTGAAGGCCGGGTCGACCCGTACCTCGGCGAGTGCCTCGCCCAGTTCGTCGAAAGCCCGCAGGAAAGCATGCGGATCGTACTCGTCGGGCACGATCTGCAGCGTCACGCGGATGCGGCCCTGCTCGCCGTCGACGGTCACGCTCTTGTGCAGCTGCGCATGCAGTTGCTGTTCGTGCCGGCGCCGCACCTCGAAGGCGGTCTTGACGAGCACCGAGAAGGCGTTCGCGTCCAGCGGCTTCGGGTTCTTCTTGTCCCGCCCCATCGTCCAGGGGCCGACCAGCGCGGGTTCCGGTTCGCCATCGAGCGTCATCGCCACCGCCCAACCGTCGTCATCCTCGTTCTTCATGACGCGCGCGGTCCAGCCGTCGTCCTGCCAGACACGTGGCTCCTGGATCAGCAGGACCTCTTCGGCGTGCGCGTGCGTATCGTGTTCGTCGGGGGCCGTGGCGGAGGGGAAAGCGGGAACGGCAGAGGCAATCGGTTCGGTCATCGCGGATCTTGATTCGGGCGGCGTGAAGCGGCGGAAAGACTTCATTGTACTGCGCTCCCCCTCGTCCCTCTAAAGACCGGCGCGATTTGGTCGTTAAGGTAGTCGTAATGTGGCGCAATTCACTTTCTCCACGGTGCGGCGCCCGATTTCCGGCAAACCACTTCGTCCATTCCGCTCATCCATGCTCACTCCGAATTTCCGTCACATGCGCGTCGGCACCCGCTTCGCGCTGCTCGCCTGCCTGGCCGCCGCGGCAATCGTTGCCACCTTCACGATCGCCGTGACGCACGCCGCGGGCGAACAGGTCGACGCGCACGCAATGTCGCGGATCGAACACGACGACCGGGCGATCGCGTCGATGGTGGGCCAGTACGACAAGGCGGTGCGCGCCGAGGTGACCCGCTCGATGACGCTGTTCGAGAGCTTTCTGCCCGCCCCGTTCGCGCTGGACGCGAGCCAGCCGGTCGACGTCGCCGGCGCCGCCACGCCCACGCTGCGCGCAGGCGCCACGGCGCTGAATCTCGATTTCGCGATCCCCGACACCTTCCTCGCGCGCAGCGGTGCGATCTCGACCGTTTTCGCGCGCCGCGGCGACGATCTGGTCCGCGTGACGACATCGCTGAAGAAGCAGGACGGCACGCGCGCGCTCGGCACCGTGCTCGACCGTCAGGGCGCCGCCTACGCGCAAATCATGGCGAACCGTCCGTACACCGGCATCGCCGAACTGTTCGGCAAGCAATACATCACCCAATACAAGCCGCTCGCCGACGCCGCGGGTCATATCATCGGCGCGCTGTTCGTCGGTGTGGACATCAGCGCCGAGAGCGTCGCGCTGCTGCAGGATATTCGCGGGATGGAGGTGGGCGGCAGCGGCTACTACTTCGTGCTCGACGCGTCCGCCGGCCCGAACCGGGGCACGCTGCTGGTGCACCCGGGCGGCGTCGGGCAGGTCGCCGACGAACGCGTCGCGCCGTTCGCAAAAATGTTGGAAATGCACCAGGGCCGGCTCTCCTTCACCGCCGACGACAGCGCCCATGTCGCCAGTCCCGACCCGAAGGTGCATGACGGCGCCAAGGAGATCGTGTTCCGCAGCGTGCCGGAATGGCACTGGCTCGTCGGCGGCATCGCCTACCGCGACGATCTGCTCGCCGAGCTTCATGCGCTGCGCAACCGTTATCTGCTGATCGGCCTGCTGGTGATCGTGATGCTGGTGACGGTGCTGCTGCTCGCCGTGCGGGCGATGATCAACCGGCCGCTCGATGCCGCGACGCAAGCCGCCACGCAGCTCGCGGCAGGCGACCTGAGCGTGCGCCTGGCGACTCACCGGCAGGACGACGTCGGCCGCCTGATGCAGGCGATCGACGGCGTCGGCGGCGGCCTCGCGCAGATCGTGCGGCAGGTGCGCGACGCGTCGGCGGAGATCCTCGGCAACACCGAGCGCATCGCCGCGGGCGGCAGCGATATCGCCTCGCGCGTGTCGAGCCAGGCGGCGAGCCTGGAGCAAACCGCCGCAAGCATGGAGGAAATGACGTCGATGGTGCAGCAGAACGCCGCGAACACGCTCCAGGCGGACGCGCTGGCGGGCGCCGCGGCCGATGCGGCCCGCAGCGGCGGCGAAACGGTGCGACGCATGATGGCGACGATGGGGGATATCGAGACATCCTCGCGCGGCATCGCCGAGATCACCTCGGTGATCGAGGGCATCGCGTTCCAGACGAACATCCTGGCGCTGAACGCGGCGGTGGAGGCGGCGCGCGCGGGCGAGCACGGCCGCGGCTTCGCGGTGGTGGCGGCCGAAGTACGCGCGCTCGCGCAACGCAGCGCGAGCGCGGTCAGGGAGATCGACGTGCTGGTGGCGGCCTCGGCCGGCAAGGTGGCCAGCGGCTACCGGAGCGCCGAGGACGCGAACCGGACCATGACCGGCATCGTCGAGCAGGTGGCGCGGGTCACGGCGCTCATCGGCGAGATCGGCGTGGCGTCGCGCGAACAGTCGGGCGGCATCGAGCAGGTGAACCAGGCGGTCACGCAGATCGGCGAGGCCACCCAGCAAAACGCCGCGCTGGTGGGCGACAACGAACAGGCGACGCTCGCCTTGCGCGATCAGGCAGGGCGCTTGAGCCGGGCGGTGGCCGTGTTCACGGTGTGAGGAGCACCGCTCCCCGGCCCGGAACCGCAGCCGGCCGTCGGCCTCAGGCGGTCGGCCGGATCAGCTCGAACGCCTCGCCGACGCCCAGGTAGTCGCCGCGATAGCCCGCGCGCATCACCGGTTGCGCGGCGACGGTGTCGAACAGACCGTCCTTGAGAAACTCGCTGCGGATGTGCACGCCGACGACCTGCCCCAGCGCCAGCCAGTTGTCCATCGGCGTGCCGTCGAGCGTCTTGAGGCGGATGATCTGCAGCAGCTTGCATTCGAGCGCGGCCGGCGACTCGGCGACATGCGGCACCCGCACCGCGCGCCCGGGCGCCTTGGTCAGGCCAGCGAGTTCGAACTCGTCGACGCCATGCCCGACCGGCGCCGAGGTGCGGTTCATCTTTTCCGCAAGCGGGCGGCTCGTCATGTTCCAGACGAATTCGCCGGTCGCCTCGACGTTCTCGATGCTGTCCTTGCGGCCTTCGCTTGAAAAGCCGATGACGTAGGGGAAGGTCGCGAAAGCGCCGAAGAAACTGTAGGGCGCGAGATTCACCCGTGCGTCGGCATCCTGGCTCGAGATCCAGCCGATGACGCGCGGCGCGAGAATGGCCTTGAACGGGTCATGGGGCAGGCCGTGGCCTTGGGCGGGGTCATAGTAATGAACGGCTTGTGCATCGGTCATGAAAGGGGTTCCAATGAATTTCACGTGAGCAGGTCCAGCGTGGCCTTGTCGGATTCGCCCTGGAAGTACTTGCTCAACGCATCGAGAAAAAGGTGATTATCCGCCGTGGCGAGTGCGAACAGCGTCATCGACGAACGGAATTTCATGTCGTCCGGGCTGCCGAAGATCTGGTGGATCGAGCGGCCTTCGACCGCATTGACCAGACGCGTCGCCTCGCGCAGTTCGGCGCCCAAAACGGGGTGTGCGACATAGGCGCGCGCTTCGTCGAGGGATTCGAGCGCGAACTCCCGGGCGATCGCGCTATGCCCCAGCCCCCGTATCTGCGGAAAGAAGAACCACATCCAGTGGCTGCGTTTCTGCCCGTCGCGCAATTCACCGTGCACCGCATCGCGTACGGGCCGCTGCGCATCGAGGAAACGCCGCAGGCGGTACGGGTCGGCGCTCGCGTTGTGCGGGTTGCCGCTCGGGTGACGGATCGGTTCGGACATGGCAGGCTCCTGGCGCGGCAAGGGACGAATGACATCGGACAGGCAATCGTGAAACGGTGCAAACCAGCCTGGAAACGGTCAGCAATCGCCATGCCCAATGCCTGGCCGCCCCTGCGCCTGTCCTCGCCTATGCCCTTGCCTGTGCCCGCTTTTCAGACATGAAACCATTGCGCGATCAACGCCGCACCGAGAAAGGTACCGGCGTTGGCGACGAAGGACACCAGCACGATACGCCAGCCCAGACGGCGAAACGCCGGGACGTCCTTGGCGATCGACAGGCCCGCGAAGGTCAGCATCGGCGTGACGATCGACAGGAAATCGTTCCTCGCGCCCCATGCGCCGATCTGCGCGGCCCAGGGCGACCAGGGCGAGGTCAGCAGCATCGCGACGATCGACACCCAGCACACGGCCGGAATCCGGCGCCCCGTGAGCTGACAGATCGCGTCGCCGACGATGACCGCGCCGAGCATGACGAGCAT
Organism: Robbsia betulipollinis; assembly: GCF_026624755.1. Taxonomy (NCBI): domain Bacteria; kingdom Pseudomonadati; phylum Pseudomonadota; class Betaproteobacteria; order Burkholderiales; family Burkholderiaceae; genus Robbsia; species Robbsia betulipollinis. The sequence continues at coordinate 1,785,962 of NZ_JAPMXC010000001.1, read as the reverse complement.
CCCCGGCAGACCCTCGCCCGGATGGGTGCCGTGCGTGATCCGGTCGCAGACCAGCGCGAACGCGGCGGTGAGCAACCAGGCGCCGAGCTTGCCCGCGAAGCCCAGGACCGGCGCCGCCGTGACCACCTCGCCCAGCGCCGGGGCCGGGCGCGGCGTCGCGGACGCGCGGCTGGTGCGGCCGATCACGGGCTCCAGCACCCGGTAGCCCCGCACTGCGAGCGGCAGCGAGATGAACAGCGTGAAATAGGTGCCGATGGTGGTGGTGATCAGATTGCTGGCCGCGGCGAAGGTCAGCACCGATTTCGCCAGTTCGGGCGTCTGCTGCGCGGCGATCGCGCCGGAGGCGGCCGCCATCATGCTGCCCGAGCCCACGCCCGCGCCCATCGCCAGCGCCAGCGGATCGAACACGTGCAGACTGGCGACGAAGCCCGCGAAGAGCGCGATGAAAACCGCGCCGAACACGGTGCCGGTCAGGTATTCGGCCAGCACGCCGCGGCCTTCGGCGGAGTCCATCCCGTATTTCTCGCCGATGATCGCGAGGCTCGGCTCCCGTCCGACCGAAAAGGTCGCGCCGATCGCCTCGCGCTTGATGCCGAGCAGCAGCGCGAGCGGCAGCGCCAGCAGGATCGTGCCGACGAAATGCCCGAGTTCCTGGAAGGCCAGCGCCCAGCCCGCCTTCGCCAGCTGCGGCAGCGCGCCGCCGACCATCAGGCCGAGCTTGGCGACGAACAGCAGCAATGCCGGCTGCAGGACCGCGGCGGCCAGGAACTGGGTCTTCTCGTCGAGCCGCGCGCGGTTGTGCCAGCGGCCGCTCGCCAGCCCGAGCACGCCACCCAGCAGCAAGGCCCAGACCATCGGCAACAGGACGACCTTCCCCGGGCCCACCTTGAAGGCCAGCGCGCCGATGGATTGTGCGATGACCAGGATGAGGGCGGCATAGAAACACAGCTTGGCGATGCTCGGGCCGTCGGCCTCGCTCGCGGGGAGGGTGCGTGCTGCGTCGGTCACGTGTGCCATGGTGGTCCCTGTGGTGGTCTTTTCATAGATAGCCGAACGTGGTGGCCGGATGCGCAGCGGTTTCCACCCACACGCTCTTGGTCTGCGTACATTCGTAGAGTGCCTCGACGCCGCTCGAACGTCCATAACCGCTCAGCCCGTAGCCACCGAACGGCGAGCCGGCGTTGATCGTCTTGTCGCCGTTGATCCAGAACGTGCCGGCCCGCACCTGCGCGGCCACACGGTGCGCGCGCGCGACCTGCTCGGTCCAGACGGCGCCGGCCAGGCCCGGTGCGCGATCGCGGCCTGACCGATGGTATGGCCATAACCCGCGAAGACGTTGATCAGGCCGCGCGGCACGCCGGCCTTTTCGGCGAGCCGTGCCAGCACCAGCGACGTGCACGGCGTCATCTCGGACGGCTTGAGCAGCACCGCGTTGCCCATCGCGATCGCCGGCGCGACCTGCCAGCCGCAGGTGAACACCGGCGCGTTCCACGGCGCGATCTGCAGCACGGTGCCGGCCGGCTCGCGCCGCGTGTAATTGAGGTGCGACGAAGGCACGGGAATCACGTCGCCGTAGAACTTGTCGGCCCAGCCGCCGTCGTACTCGAACATCTCGGCGACCTTCGCCACTTCGCCGCGGCAATCGCGGATCGGCTTGCCGGAGCCGATCGCTTCCAGCCGGGCGAGCGGCTCGACATGCAGGCGCAGTTCGCGCGCGACATCGAACATGACGCGGCCGCGGCCGGCATGGGTGAGCGCCCATCATCACGATGCCGCTGCGGCATCCGGTGCTGGAAACCGCCGAGGCGCATCCGATCACCCGCGCGGGCCGGCGCCTGTCGAGCGCGGCCGCGCGGATGCTGCAGTTGATGACGGCGCAGTTGCGTTCGTTGCGGTAGCGGGCAGGGGAGACGCCGTCGCCACGCAAGTGGTCCGATGCCCACGGTTATAATTTCAGTTCCGATTCAGCGTTTCCAACCAGCGGTCGACCCATGGCCTATACCCTCGTGCTGTTCGTCGGACTCGTGGCCGGCGTGTTGAGCGGCATCATCGGGACAGGTTCTTCGATGCTGCTGATGCCGATACTGGTGGTGTTTTTCGGCCCGCAGCAGGCCGTCCCGATCATGGCGATCGCGGCGATCTTCGGCAATCTGGGCAAGGTGCTCGCGTGGTGGCGAGTGATCGATTGGCGGGCCTGCGCCGCGTATTGCGCGACGGCGGTGCCCGGCGCGGCACTGGGCGTGCGCACCCTGCTCGCGCTGCCCCCGCACGCGGTGGAATGCGCGCTGGGACTGTTTTTCGTGACGATGGTGCCGGCACGGCGCTGGCTGGCGCGGCGCGATTACCGGCTGTCGTTGCGCCATCTGGCGCTGATCGGCGGCATCGTCGGTTTCCTGACCGGCATCGTGGTGTCGACGGGCCCGATCACCGTTCCGGTCTTCATGGCGTACGGGCTGGTCAAGGGCGCATTCCTGGCCACCGAAGCGACCGGATCGCTCGCGGTGTATGGCGCCAAAGTCACGGTCTTCGCCCATTTCGGCGCCCTGCCCGCGCATGTGGTGTTGAGCGGCCTGCTGATCGGCGCGTCCCTGATGGCCGGTTCGTTCGCGGCGCGGTACATCGTCATGCGCATGCACCCAAGCACATTCAAATTGATCGTGGACGGGCTGATGCTGTCCTCCGGCCTTTCGCTGCTCTGGGCGGCGGTGCGTTAGCTTCTCCGCGCCGGAAACCCGCGCACGCGCGAACCCGCGCCTTCACGTTTCGATCAGCCCGCTGGCGCGCTGCACCTGCCGCTCGATCGCTGCTTCGAATACCTGATGATCCGTGCCGGCGCTGGCCAGCGTGAACCAGTGTCGCGCGCGGGTAATGCCCGTGTACACGAGCTCGCGCGTCAGGATCGGATTGAGCCGCTCGGGCAGGACCAGCGCCGCGTGCGCAAATTCGGAGCCCTGCGACTTGTGGACCGTCATCGCATAGACCGTCTCGACCGCCTGCAGGCGGCTGGGCAATACCCATTTGATCCCCTGCCGACCATCGCTCGTCAGGAAGGCGACGCGCAGGATCCAGCGCGGCGACGCCTCGCCCGGCGCCTGGTGCGGCAGCGCGAGCGTGATGCCGATATCGCCGTTCATCAACCCGAGCCCGTAATCGTTGCGGGTCACGAGGACCGGCCGCCCCAGATACCAGCCCTCGTGCGACGAAATCAGCTGGTCGGCGAACAGGAGAGCGGCGATGCGCCGGTTCAGCCCGTCGACGCCATGTTCGCCGCGCCGCAGCGCGCACAGCACCTGGAACCGACCATGCGCGGCCAGAACGTTGCGCGCCCAGTCGTCGAATGCCTGCTGGCGTTCGGCGGCGGTGCGTGGAACGCCGCCCTCGCCATCGGTCAATGGAGGCCGGGTCTTGCGCAGAATGTCAAGATAGTGCCGGTAGCCGACGGGCGGCGGTAGTCGCATGTCGGCGCCATTGCCCGTGCCATCCGTGCCATCCGTGCCGCCCATCCGACGGTCGCGTCCGGCGTTCGGAAACTGCGTGGGTGCGCCATCGACGACGAGCGCCCTCAGCGCGGCGGTATGGGACGATGCGGCGGTTTTGTCCGGCGCGGCGGTGTCGCGCACCGGCAGGCTGATCCGCGCGAGGTCCGGATAGCCATGCGACCAGACCGCCCGCGTCTCCCGGACCGCCCCCGCGTTCACCGCTTCCGCGAGCCGGCCGATGCCGCTGTGCGCGGTGAAGCGGTAACTCTCGCGCAGCATGGCGACGGCCTGATCGAGCGGCGTGCCGGCCGGCGACAACAAAGCGGGATCGACGGTTTCGCCGCTCGCCGCTTCGAGCCAGTCGCGCTGCGCGGGAAGATAGCGCCCCTCGCGCGCGTGGCGGCACAGCTCGCCCAGCACCGCACCCGCCTCGACCGACGCCAACTGGTCCTTGTCGCCGAGCAGGACCAGCCGCGCGTGCCGCGGCAGCGCGGCGAGTACCGCGGACATCATCTCCAGATCGATCATCGACGCTTCGTCGATCACCAGCACGTCGAGCGACAGCGGATGGCGCGCATCGTGGCGGAAATGGCGCGTGTCGGGGCGGCTGCCCAGGAGCCGATGCAGCGTGGTGACCTCGGTCGGAATGGCCGCGCGCAGCGCCTCGGCGTCGGCGAAGTGGTCGAGCGGCAGGCGCTGCACGGCCTGCGCGATCGATTCGTTCAGGCGGGCCGCCGCCTTGCCGGTGGGCGCGGCCAGCCGGATGCGCAACGCCCGTGCGGCACCGCCGCCATGCAGCGCCATGCTTTGCAGCAGTGCGAGCAGCGTGACGACCGTGGTGGTCTTGCCGGTGCCGGGGCCGCCGGTGATGATGCTGAAGCGCTGGCCCGCGGCCATCGCACAGGCCAGTTTCTGCCAGTCCGCCGGACGATGCGATGCGGCGGTGGGACACGGGGCACCCGGCACGACGGCGCCCGACAGGAACAGCGCGTCGAGCGCCGCCCGCAGTCGGGGCAGCGGCAAGGCGGCCCGCTCCTCGACACCCAGCGTGAGCCGATACCCGATCGCCGCGCGGACCTGCCGTTCGTATTGCCAGTAACGGCGCAGATAAAGCCGGGCACCTACGCGCACGAGCGGTGTGGCGCAGGCTACGCCTTGCAGCGCCCCGGCCCCCGGTGCTGCGGCCCCCGGTGCTGCGGCCCCCGGTGCTACGGCCCCCGGTGCTACGGCATCCGCGTCGCCAACCAGCAACGGATGCACCAGCGCGGCACGCCACCGCGCGAGGTCGAGACCGGCGAGAAAGGCGCCGGGCAGCACAGGCCGGTCGTCGGGCGCGTCGCCCTCGGGCGGCAGCGACAACGCGAAGCTGGCGTCGGCCAGCGTCGCCTGCAGGTCGAGACACACATGCCCGCGGCCCAGTTGGTGGCTCGCCAGCGCCGCGGCCAGGATCAGCAGCGGCGCGGCGTCGGGCGCTTCCCGCGCGAGGAAATCGGCGAACACGCGATCCAGTTCGCGCAACCAGCCGCGCCGTGCCCAGTCGTCGAGCAGCGCCAGCAGCGCCGGCAAGCCGGCCGTCGCGTAATGCAGGGCGCCGGCGACCGGCGCGGGAGCGGAGACCGCCGGCGCGTCGTCGTCCCACAGACCAAAGGAAAGCTGTTCGCTCATGCGTCGTCCTCCGTGCCCGCGTCGTGCGCAGACGCCGAAAACAACCGGTCGAGCGCATCGATCAGCGCCCGCGGCGGCCGGTCGCAAAACAGACCCTGCGTGTCCGCCCCGCTGCCCCGCAGGAACAGATAGACCGCGCCGCCGACGTGCCGGTCGTAGTCATAGTCGGCCAGCCGCGAGCGCAGCAGACGGTGCAGCGCGAACAGATACAGCACGTATTGCAGGTCGTAGCGCTTTTCCAGGATCGCGCCGCGCATCGCGCCGAGGGTGTAGTGCGCGTCGGTCGGCCCGAGCCAGTTCGATTTGTAGTCGGCGACGTAGTAGCGGCCCTCGTGTTCGAACACGAGGTCGATGAAGCCCTTGAGCATGCCGTTCAACTGGTTCGGCAACAAGGCGGGCCGGGGAGCGCCGTCCAGCGTGGCGCTGCTCACCAGCCGGTCGAGCCGCAGGGTATCGACCGCGTGCACGCCGAACCAGAATTCCATCTCGACCTGGTAGGCGCCGGAACCGGTGCTGCCGCCCTGCCCCGCTCCCTGTCCTGCTCCCTGTCCTGCTCCCTGCCCCGCTCCCTGTCCTGCTTCCTGTCCTGCTCCCAGATCCGCCAGCCGCACGGCGCTGTCCGGACCCAGACGCAGGGGCGCGCCGAGCAGGGAGGCCAGCCAGGCCTGCAGCGGTTCGATCCAGCGGGTCCAGCCGCGCAGACTGCAACGCCGGGCGATCAGATCGTCGAGGTTCCGCGGGTCCGCGTGCACTGCCGCGAATCCGGTCTGTGCCGCCCATTCGAGCAGGCCGTGCAGGAAGCTGCCGGGATTCGGCCCGCGCGGAAACGCATGCAGGCCCTCGGCGCGGGCGGCGGGCGGCGGTATGTCCATTTGCGGGATGTCCGGGTCCGCGCCTTCGGCGAAAATCTCCTGCGCGGCGGTGGCGGCGCCGGCTCGGGCCGGCCCGGCGTCCGCGACGGCGACCGGAACGCCCGCGTCCCGCCCCGCGAATGATGCATCGCGCGTCTCGATCGCGCCGATCTGCAACGACGAATAGCTGGCGATCCACCATGGCTCGCGTGGCGGCAGGTGCAGGGGCCGTTCGCGGGCGAGCGGCGTGGCGGTGTGCAGCGGCCGATAGCGGCGCGCCTCGGGCCGGGGCGCGGGCACGATGTCGATCGCGACGCGGCCCTCACCGCCGTTGCCCTCGCCGCCGTTGCCCTCGCCGCCGTTGCCCTCGCCGCCGTTGCCCTCGCCGCCGTTGCCCTCGCCGCCGTTGCCACCGCCGTCCCTGAAGGCCTGCAACACGGCCGCCAGCGTGCCGGGCGCGATCGGTTCGCCGCCGCCCAACAGGTAACCGAGTGCGCCGCGCTCCAGTTCCGCGAGCGGCGCGACGCCGATCCAGGTCGCGAAACGCGCACGCGTCAGCGCCACGTAGAGCTTGCGCAGATCCTCGCCCAGACGCTCGCGATCCGCTGCGGCAAGCGACGCGGCGTCCGCGCTCAACGCGACATGCAGCCGATGCGCGTCGTCGTGCCATTTGAGCGGCAGGTCCTCGGCCTTGACCGCGCGAAAACCGCACGCGAACGGCAGGAACACCAGCGGATATTCCAGCCCCTTCGATTTGTGGACGGTCACCACCTTGACCAGCGCCGCGTCGCTTTCGAGCCGCAGCTTGCGCGCGTCGTCCTCGTCGCCGGCGGCGTCGCGCTGCTCGGCCAGATAGCGGATCAGCGCGTGCTCGCCGTCGAGCACGGCGCTCGCCTGCTGCAACAATTCGGCAAGATGCAGCAGGTCCGTCAGGTCGCGTTCGTTGCCCGCCGCCAGCAGGCGGCGCGGCACCGCGAAATCGTTGAGCAGCCGGCGCAGCATCGGCAGCACGCCCTGGCGGCGCCAGCACGTGCGGTAGTCGCGAAACTGCACGACCCGGTTTTCCCAGGCGATCTCATCGTTGTTCAGGTGATCCAGTTCGGCCCAGCTCATGCCCAGCGTCGCGGTGCCGAGCGCCGCGCGCAGCAGCCGGTCATCGTCGGGCTCGGCGCAGGCGGCCAGCCAGCGCTGCAGTTCGCCCGCGCTGGCGCTGTCGAACACGGACTCCTTGTCGGACAGGTAGACGCTGCGCACGCCGGCGCGGGCCAGCGCCTGGCGCACCGCCTGCGCTTCCTTGCCGGTGTTCACCAGCACGGCGATGTCGCCGGGCCGCACGGGTACCAGCGCATCGTCATCCCCATCGGCGTCGGCGACGAACCCGGCCCGCCCCTGCTGTCCGAGTTGCAGCAAGCGGACGATCTCGCCGGCGCAGACGTGCGCGAAATGCTGGACGTAATGGCCTCGCCCCGTGGACTTGCCGCCCCCGTCGCCCCCCTCGCCCGCATCGTGGAACCACACCGTCAACGCCGCGCCGTCGGCGGCGTCGACGCGCCAGCGCACCGCGCGGCCCTCGGCGGCGACCGGCAGGAAGGGCAACGGGTTCTCGTGCGGGCGCCGGAACAGGAACGCGCCGCTGCCGGTCTCGCGCCGTTCCGCCTGCATGAAGCAATGGTTGGTGGCCGCGACCAGCGCCCGCGTCGAGCGGAAGTTGCGCCCCAGCGTGTAGTGCCGCCCGGCGGTGTCGCGGCGCGCGCTCAGATAGGTGTGGATATCGGCGCCGCGAAACGCGTAGATCGCCTGTTTCGGGTCGCCGATCAGGATCAGCGCGAGATCGGCGGGCGTGTGCGCGACGCGATAGATGGCGTCGAAGATCCGGTATTGCAGCGGGTCCGTGTCCTGGAATTCGTCGATCAGCGCGACCGGGAATTGCTGTCGCACCAGTTCCGCGAGGCGTGCGCCGTTCGGCCCCTGCAGCGCGCCATCGAGGCGCGTGAGCAGATCGTCGAAGCCCATCTGCGCACGGCGCTCCTGTTCCGCGGCGAAGCGTTCCGCGACCCACGACGCCGCATGACACAGCACGTCGCGCCGCGCGTCGGGCAGGGCCGCCAGTTGCGCGGGCAAGGCGGCGATCGCATCCAGTGCAGGATGCGCGGGGGCGGTCATGCCCGCCTTGACGATCGCCGCCAGTCCGTCGGGCGTCAGACGCGCCCAGGCGATGTCGGTCAGATCCGGCGTGGTTTGCGCCATCGTGTCGCGCCACGTTTGCAGCGACGCAAGCCAGCCTTCGTAGTATCGGCGCTGCATTTTCTTGGCGTCGACCTGTTTCGCGGCGACGGCCGCGTCGAGCAGCGCGCGCAGTTCGTCGACCCAGACCGTCCATGGCGCCTTGAGCGCAGCCAGCGCGTTGGCGGTCGCGTCGCGGGCCTGCCGCAAGGCTTGCGCGGGCGCCATGCCCACGCCCAGCAGCGCGCCATGCCCCAGCAGATTGCGCAGTTGCCGGCGCAGCAGATCGGGCGTCTCCCACCATTGCAGCACGGCGGCGACGTCCTGCGCATCGAGCGGATACAGGAAGGTGCGCCAGTAGTCGCGCACGACTTCGTCGAGCATCTCGCTCTGGTCGGTTTCCAGCGTCTGCGTGAACAGGCTGTCGCTGTCGAACGCGTGTTCGCGCAGCATCCGGTGGCACCAGCCGTGAATCGTCGATACCGCCGCCTCGTCCATCCATTCCGCGGCGAGTTGAAGCTTGCGCGCGCAGCCCTGCCAGGTCTCGGGCGGATGGTCGTCGCGCAGGGCTTCCAGCAACGCGTCGCCGGCGACCGCGGGCGCGTCGCCGCGGTCACGGTCGATGCCGTGCGCCGGGCCGGCGTCGGGCAGGGAATCGAAATCGAAATCGGCGTCGAGCTCCGAATCCGAGTCCAGCCACGCATCCAGATCGAACGCCTCGCCCTGGCTGCCGTCGCCATTTCCGTCGTTCTTCGGTGCGGCGCCCGCCAGAAAATATGCCGCGGCCTGCGCGAGGCGAGCGCGGATGCGGTCGCGCAGCTCCTTGGTGGCGGCGTCCGTGAACGTGACGACGAGAATCTCCGGCGGCGTCAACGCGCGCGCAAACGCCGCGTCGCCGCCATGGCCCAGGACCAGCCGCAGATACAGCGCCGCGATCGTGAAGGTCTTGCCGGTGCCGGCGCTGGCTTCGATCAGACGGCTGCCGTGCAGCGGGAAGCGCAAGGGATCGAGCGCCAAGGGCGGGGCGTCGTTTTCCGCGAGCGCGGAACGGGTGGGTGCGGCGGTCCGGGGAGGGTTCATGCGTCGGTGTCCGTGCGCGGCGCCGTCGACGCGTGCTGGCGGGCGGCGGCGCGGGCCCCGACATGGTCGAACACCGGCCGCAGCAACGCCTCGGCCAGCGTGGCGAACTCGCCGTCGGACCAGAGCGCGTCGAAACTCGGATAGGCCCGCAACAGGTAAGGATTGCTGTCGCGTTCGCCGAAGCGGCCGTAGTCGGGATCGTTCATTTCGTAACAGTCGCGGGCCGCCTCGCGCGCGGCGCCATGGACGGCGGTGCCGTCGATATCGGCCGCGGCACCCGCCACATGGGCCGTGCCGCCTTTTTCGAGCCAGGCGAAGCCGGTCCTGAGCGCCAGCGGCAGGGGTCGGGTCATGCCCGCGCGCCATGCCGCGAGCAGCGCGTCCCAGTATGACCGGACCTGCTGCTGCGTCAAGCGCGGCAGCGTGACGGTGCCGGCCTTGCTGACGATGACGGTGGTCAGGGCCTCGCCGCACAGGTGCCCCGCGACATGCGTGATCCAGAACGGAATCAGCCTGTCGCGGCGGTACGCACCCTTGCGCACGAGCCCGCTGCTTTCGAGCAGGACGCGCCCGCGTTCGCCCGCCGCGTTCCGGCGCCAGCCGCCGAGCCAGTCCGACAAATGCAGCGGCGTGATGCCCCCTGTTCCGGCGCCGTCGCCGGTACCCGGCGCGGCCTCCGGCGTCACGCCCGGTTCGACATATTCGACCGGCTCGTCGGGCGCGAGGTCCGGCCAGTTCGCGAGCGCGTCGCGGTATTCGTTGAACAGCTTGTCCATCGGCTCCACGAGCCTGGCCCCCACGGCCCCCGCGAAATGCGCGGCCGGCAATTCGCCGCGCCGGCCGATGCGTTCGAGTTGCGCGGCCAGCGCCGCCCCGCGGGACGCGTCGTCCTCCACCGCAGACAATTGCGCCTGGATCAATTCGTCCTGGAGTTGCCAGTTCTCCAGCGCGTCGAGCGCGAACGGTTCCTGATCCTCGCTGACCGGATCGACCGTCTCGAACGCGACGTTCAGACGCAGGCGAAAGAATGCGCGCACCGGATCCTTGACGAAATCGGCGAGCTGCCGCAGCGTGACCGTCCCGTTCCAGTCGAATGCCGGCAGGGGTCCGACATGGCGTTCCCGGGCGGCCCCGTCCCGCGCATCCTGCTCGTTCGCTGCGCCGCCGTCGGCTTCCTGCGCGGCGAGCCCGTCGCGCCATTCGCGTGCGAAGCTGAACAGGCGCGGGTCCGCGGCATCGCTGAAATAGTCGCGATTGAATGGTTGCAGCCGGTGCGTCAGCGTCAGCGCGTCGAGCAGCCCCGTGGCCGCTTCGGGCGCACGCGGCGCTTCCCCGCCGGACGATGCTTCGCCGCCACCCTCACTGCCGTCATCCTCCCCGCCGCCATCCTCCCCGCCGTCATCCCCACTGCCGCGCGCCAGCCGCCAGCCCGCGGCGAGGTGATCGCGCAATTGCGCGACCAGCACCGAGGGCGGCCGCTCGGTGTTGTCATGGATGCTGTTGCCCACCCAGCTGATATGCAGGTGATCGCGTGCCGAGAGCAGCGCCTCGAGGAACAGATAGCGGTCGTCCTCGCGCCGCGACCGGTCGCCGGGGCGATAGTCGCGGCTCATCAGGTCGAAGTCCATCGCGACGCGCGAGCGCGGATAGTCGCCGTCGTTCATGCCGAGCAGGCACAGATGCCGGAACGGGATCGCGCGCATCGGCATCAAGGTCGCGAACGTCACCGCCCCCGCGAAAAACGGCTGGCTCAAGCCGGTTTCGTCGATCTGTTGCAGCCAGTGCTCACGCACCACCGACAACGGCAACGTCTCCGCCAGCCCCCCGGCGACGCAGGCGTCCAGCCAGTCCTGCAGCGCGCCATCCAGCCGCAGCAGCGTGAACCCGTCGTCGCCGTCGTCGGCAAGAAAAAACGCGTCGAGCAGCCCGTGCAGGCGCGCATACCACTCGGCGGGCGTCGCCGGCGTGCGCAGTTGCCGCCACTGCGCATCGAGCGTATCGAGCAAGTGGACCAGCGGCCCGAGCAACACGGCGTCCAGGCCGCCGATCTCGTCGAGCGGTTCGATCGCGCGCCACGCGTCGCCCGCGCCCACCGCATAACCGAGCAGCATCCGCCGCACGCCGAAGAACCAGCTGTTCTGTTCGAGCGCATCGGGCAGGTCGAGACTGTGCCGCTGTTCGGCGTGCAGGCCCCAACGGATGTTCGCGGCGGAGATCCAGCGGTGCAGCAACGGCAAGTCCGCCTCCTCGATGCCGAAGCGCCGGCGCAGCGCGGGCACCTCGAGCAGATCGAGCACGTCGCTGACCGCCAGGCGCGACTGCGGCAGGCCGAGCAGCTTTTCCAGCGCGCCCACCAGCGGATCGTGATGCCGTTGCCCCTGGTCGGCGATGCGAAACGGCAGCGTGCGGCGGTCCCGCGTGTCGAACAGACCGAACACCGCCTGGATATGCGGCGCGTACGCATTGATGTCGGGCACCATCACGATGACGTCGCGCGGCCGCAGGGTCGGATCCGCGCCGAACGCGGCCAGCAGCTGGTCGTGCAGTACCTCGACCTCGCGCTGCGGGCTGTGCGCAACGTGGAAACGGATCGAGTGGTCGACCGCCGGGTCCACCGCCGGCCACAATGCTCGCGTCTCGCCCAGCGGCCGCAACGCGAGGATGTCGTCCTGCAACTGCTGCAACAGCGTGGCGTCGCCATTCGATTCGAACAAATCGATGCGCTGGCTGATCTCGATGAAGCGCTGTTCATAACGCTCGCGCTCGTCGTGCGCATCGAGCAGGCCGATATAGTCGCGCCCCTGCTTGCCCCAGGCCGCCAGCAGCGGGTGGGCGTACAGATGCAGCTGCGTCTCGTCGATCTGCTCGGGCATGCCCTGCTTGCGCGACTGGCGCAGGCGCGCGCCGCGCAGCAGGTCCTTGTCGGCGATGATGTTCGCCCAGTAGTGCTCGCAGGGGTTGTGCACGCACATCAGCACCTGCATCCAGTTCGCGAGCCCGGACAGCACCTCGAGCGCCTGCTGCGGCAGCGACGAAATGCCGAAGACCAGCAGGCGGCGCGGCAGCCCGGGCGGGCGCGCCGCGTGTGCGCGCCCGCCCGCCACGTCGAGAAAGCGCTGGTGCACCTCGGCGCGGCTGGTGCCCGCCTGTTCGGCACCCACGTCCTCGCGCAACGCGCGCCATAGCCGCGGCTGCCAGAGCAGGGTGTCGGGTATCGGCTGCCGCCCCTGGCGGCTGGTGACGATATCGTCTTCGCCGCGCGCCCAGCCGGCGAGCCAGTCGGCGCGATATACCTGGTACTGGTCGAACAGATCGGCGAGGCGTTCGGCCAGCTGGTAGCGGCGTCGGCAATCGGTGTCGCGCTGCAGGAAGCGCCGCAACGGCGCGAACACCGGCTCCCCGGACAGCGACGGCAGCAGCCGCATCAATCGCCAGATCAGCAGCGATTTGTCGAACGCCGAGGTGAGGGGCACCGCGGCCTCGCCAAGCACCGCGCGATACGCCTGCCAGATGAAGCGCTGCGGCAACTGGGCGTCGAGCGCGGCCGCGATGCCGCAGCCGCCGGCATCGGCATCGCGCGCGAGCGCCAGCTTCAGCCATTGCGCGATGCCATTGCTCTGCACCAGCACCACCTCGTTCTCGAGCGGCGCAAGCGGATAGCGGTGCATCCAGCTCACGAGCAGCGCCCGCAGCGCGTCGGGCTGATTGCCGTGCACCACCATGAAGCCGGGGCTCAGGTCGTTCGTCGATGGGTTGGGATCGCGCCGCGCGTCGTTGCTCATGGATTCCTTCTCGTTCCCCTTGTTCCGCTTGCCGGACATGGTAAACCACGCGGGGTGCAACACGCGGGGTGCAACACGCGGGGTGCATGGCGCCCTGCCCGGGCAGCAACATCGCGGCCGCCAGCCGGATCAGCCTTCGCCACGTCCCCGGATAAGGCATCGCTGCCCGCGCAGGCCAGCGCGCGATGCGATCATCGGCTCACTCCCCGGCCGCACCCGGATGCGCGCCGTGCCAGCGGACGCTGTCCGCCCGTCGATCAAGGAGGTGACGTCTTGCCCACACAATTCTATGTCGCCCCGCCGCCCCGGATCGTGCCGCCCGACGTGCGGCCGCGCCCCCCCTCGCCGCGATCGCCCTCGCCGCCTTCGCCACCGCCGCGCTCGCCATCGCCACTACCACCGCCCCCTTCGCCGCCACCGGCACCACCGCCATCGCCAGCGCCATCGACCGCGCCGCCACGCCCCGCGCACAGCATCGCCTCGCTCAAGCAGGCGATCGACAATCTGATCCGCGCGCTTCCCGAAACCCTCGACCTGCCTTCCTGCGACGGGGGCCCACCTGTCACCTTGCGCTTCGACGCCCAGCGCCACATCGACAAGCTCGAGCATGCGACCCGCAAATTGTATGGCCGTACCCGGACCAGTCGCTTCTGGCGCCAGCGCCGCGACACGACCGCGTTACACGGCAACTGCCGCCGCCTGCATACCCTCCTGCGGAATTACCGCGACGCAACGGCCGACCTCTGCACGCAACTCGCCCTCGCGAAACAGGCCATGGAGACGGACGACCCGAAACGGCTGCTGGTCCATTACCACGCGATCATCAGCCACTGCATCACCTGCACCGAACGGCTCAACGCATGCCGCGGGGAAATCCCGAAAAAACAGCGGCGTTCGTGCATGCGCCTCATTTTGCGCGTGTCGCTCTTCGTCGCGGGCACGGCCCTGGCCGGCGTCCTCGCGCCGTTCACGGCGCTCGTCCCGCTGCTCGGCTTGCTCCTGTCGTTCTGGGAGTACTGGCGCGAGCGCAACAGCTCCGCGTGGAATTCGCTCGATGCGGCGGTCAGGGCCTTCGCCGACGAGGTCGTCACGATGGAACGCATCGTCCAGGCTCGCAGCGCCGAGATCGCGGAGACGCACCGGTATGAATTGTCCCGTCGTTTCCAGGCGCTCGAGCGGCGCGAAAGCCGGCACGAGCTCCGGATCGGAGAGATCGCGATAGCCGAACTTCAGAATATGGCGTTGATCGACAGTCTGGAGCAATCGGTGCGGCAAATCCGCGACGTCATCGTGGATTGGCAGAACGACGCGGACGGACCGGCGAAGTGTCACGCCCTGAATGGGGTGCACGCGGCGCTGCTGCCCCTGCGCCGCCTGCGCGGCGCCCCCTTGGCCCGACCGGACGGCCCGCGCCCGATTTCCGAACACGGCATGGCGCCGGAGAACGAGCGATGATCGATTCCACTACCCGCGCGTTCGTCTGCATCCGCAGCCTCGCGATGCGCCAGGACCTCGACGACTACGCGCAGCGTCAGGCGCAACGGGAGCGTGCGCTCGACGCGCTCGTCCACCAGCAGCAAAAGGTAGCGGCCCGGCTGCACCACCTCTCCCGGGACGTCCATCAATTGGGCGACGCCATGATGCGGGTGGAAGACCGGCGACGCGCGAGACGGCTGCTGCGTGGCGCCGCGCCCGACGCCCCCGCCGGTCAGGGAGAGTCCGGCGGCGCCGCTCCCTGAAGCGCTCCGATGCGCGTATTGTCTCGGAAAGGCTTTCGTGATTAAATTTTTCCGATCGTATCGCCCACGTAGCATCGCGCATCGCCGCGCCGACCCCCGGATCATCATGCTGACCCAGACCATTCTCGAACAGCTCAAGGCGCGCGCCTATGAGAAAAACGCCACGGCCACGGGCGATGCACTGGCCGACCTCGTCAACTGGATCGCGCTACACGCGCCGCGGCTGGACGGGCGGGACATGTCAGTGATGTTGTCCGCCGCGCTGGCGTTGTACAAGATCGAAATCGAAAAAAACTGGGAGGTGTCGGCGCCGGACCTATCGGCGGACCCGGCCGACGCCGTCCCGCCGCATCACCCGTCGCCGGATCAGCCACCGCCGCAGGATGCACCGGACCGCGCCGCGACGGATGCCAGACATACCGCCGCGGCGGCCGCGATCGCCTCGCTGGTCGCGCTGCGGCGTCCCGTCACGGCGCACGCCCCGCCCGATGGCGCGTCCGCCCCGCCCGCCGGACGCCGCTGGACCGATACCGGGCACTGGGCGCTTACGCTGCGCTGAATCGCGCGCGGCGCAGCGGGCATGGGGCATGCGTGAGTGCCGGACACTTCTCAACGCACGGGACGCCGATCATGCTGAAACACCTGAGCACCCTCACGCTCGACATCGCCTACGAAGAGAGCGGCGCCGATGATGGCTGGCCGGTCGTCCTGCTGCATGGCTTTCCCTACGACATCCATGCGTATGACGATGTCGCCCCGCGCCTCGTCGCGCGAGGCGCGCGCGTGATCGTTCCGTACCTGCGCGGGTACGGGCCGACGCGCTTTCGCTCGGCGGGCACGCCGCGCTCCGGCCAGCAGGCGGCGCTGGGGGCCGACCTGCTCGCCCTGCTCGACGCCCTGCGCATCGAGAAAGCGCTGCTCGGCGGCTACGACTGGGGCGGCCGCGCCGCCTGCATCGTGGCCGCCCTCCATCCCGCGCGCGTACAGGGTCTGGTGTCGGTCAACGGCTACAACATCCAGGACATCGCGCATGCCAATGCCCCGCAGGAGCCGAGCGAGGAATACCGTCTCTGGTACCAATATTATTTCCACGGCGAACGCGGGCGCCAGGGACTGACGGCGCATCGCGCGGCGTTCTGCCGCCTGCTGTGGCAACTCTGGTCGCCCACCTGGCGATTCGACGATGCGACCTATGCGCGCACCGCGCAGGCGTTCGAGAATCCCGATTTCGTCGACGTCGTCATCCATTCCTACCGACACCGTTTCGGACTCGTGGCGGGCGACCCCGCGTTGGAGGACATCGAGCGCCAGCTCGCCGCGCAACCGCCGATCACGGTCCCGTGCGTGACGCTCGACGGTGGCGCCGACGGCGTGCAGGGGCCGGAAAGCAGCGCCCGGGATGCCCCTCATTTCACCGGCAGGCATGAACACCGCGTGATCGACGGCGTGGGCCACAACCTGCCGCAGCAGGCGCCCCGGGCATTCGCCGACGCCGTCCTGACGGTTCGGGACTGGACGGCGCCGGGGCTATAATCGAAGGCATCGGTCACCGCATCGCCTGTCACCCTAAAGGAACTGTCCGCCATGTATATCGCCATGAACCGCTTCAAGGTCGCGCCCGGCTCCGAGACGGCTTTCGAGGAACTCTGGGCCAGCCGCGACAGCCATCTGAAAGAGGTACCCGGCTTCGTGGAATTCCATCTGCTGCGCGGCCCGCGTCGCGACGACCACGCGCTGTACTCGAGCCATACGGTCTGGGAGGACCACGCCGCGTTCGAGGGCTGGACGAAGTCGGATGCGTTTCGCGCGTCGCACCGCAATGCCGGCAACGGCGGAGCGGCCCGTCCGCTGTACCTCGGTCACCCGGAATTCGAAGGCTTCGAGGTGATCCAGACGGTCAAGTAGACGTCGGCGTGCCGGCGCGAGGATCGATTAAATTGATGCCGAGCTAAAAAATTTATCGTTTTCGTCCGTATTTTTGAGCGCTTAGACTGCCGCACGAAGTACCCGACGAAAAGGATCGCATGCCGCGCCCCTCCAACACCGCGGCTCCCGACGCTGGGGCCATCCCCGCGGCCATCCCTGCGGCCTTCCCCTCGGTCGAGCCGATGGGAGACCGCTGCCTGCTGGTGCGCCTGGGCACGCGAATCGATTCCGACGTGACGCAGCGCGTGCACGCCCTCACCGCGCGCCTGTTCGCGGCGCGGCTGCTGGGCGTGATCGACATCGTGCCCGCCTTCACGACGGTGGCGCTGCATTACCGCCCCGCATGCCTGCCCCGCGCGCAGGGTTCCCCCTATGCGCAGTTGCGCCAGGCCATCGCGCCGTTGTTGCACGCCGCGCCATCGGCCGATGCGGCACCCGCCCGGCTGATCGAGATTCCCGTGTGCTACGGCGGCGAGTACGGCCCCGATCTCGACGATGTCGCGCGCCGCTGCGCGCTCTCGCCCGAGGAGGTCGTGCGTCTGCATGGCGCGATGGAAGTCTCCGTGCATACCTTCTACTTCTCTCCCGGCAATCCCTTTGCCGGACCGCTGGACCCGCGTTTGTCGGTGCCGCGCCGAACGACGCCCCGCACGCGCGTCGAGGCGGGATCCGTCGCGATCGCCAACGGGCTGACGTCGATCTACCAGGTCGCCTCGCCGGGCGGCTGGAACATCATCGGCCGCACGCCGTGGAGTCTGTTCGATCTGGCATGGACGCCTCCCACGCGCCTGCGTCTGGGCGATCGCCTGCATTTCTCGCCGATCTCGCCCGAAGTCTTCGCCGAACTCGACGAGCGCCGCGCGCGATGAGCTCGCCACCGGACAACCACGCCGTTTCCTTTCCTATCCGAGGCAAGATGCGATGAAATCGATCGACCTGAACTGCGACATGGGCGAAAGCTTTGGCCCCTGGGTCATGGGCGACGACCAGACGCTCCTGCGCTTCGTCAGTTCCGCCAATCTCGCCTGCGGTTTTCACGCGGGCGACCCGATGACGATGCGCGCCACGGTGCGCGACGCGCTGGCCCTGGGCGTGGCGATCGGCGCGCATCCCGGCCTGCCCGATCTGCAGGGGTTCGGCAGGCGGGCGATGACGATGACGCCGGACGAGGTCTACGCGCTGATGGTGTACCAGATCGGCGCGCTGTCGGGTTTCGCCCAGGCGAGCGGCAGCCGTCTGCGCCATGTCAAGACGCACGGCGCGCTGTACCAAATGATCGTGCGGGAGGCGGCGCTGGCGCAGGCGATCGCCGCGGCGGTGCGCGACGTCGATCCCTCGCTGCTGCTGATCGTGTCGACGCCGAACCTCGCGCAGGCCGCCGCGGACGCAGGCCTGCGGGTGGTGCACGAAGTGTACGCGGACCGCACCTACCAGCCCGACGGCACGCTGACGCCCCGCTCGCAGCCCAACGCGATGATCGTCGACGTGGAGCGCTCGATCGACCAGGTACGGCACATGGTGCACGAAGGCAGCGTGATCGCGCTGGATGGCACGCGCGTGCCGGTGCGTGCCGATTCGGTCTGCATCCATGGCGATCAACCCGGCGCCGCGTCGTTCGCGCAACGCGTGCGCGCCGGCCTGGAAGCCGACGGCATCACGATTTGCGCCCCATGACGGCCGGCGGCGACGCGCCGTCGGGCGCCATGCACGTCGAGAAACCGGGCATGCTGTCGACGCTGCAGGACAGGGGACGCTACGGTCACCAGCGCCTGGGGGTGCCGGTCAACGGCGCGATGGACGAGTGGTCGCATCGGATCGCCAACCTGCTCGTGGGCAACGACCCGGACGCGGCGACGCTGGAAAGCACGCTGATCGGGCCCAAGGTCCGGTTCGATCGCGACGTGCTGCTCGCGTTGACGGGCGCCGACATGCAGGCCTGCATCGATGACGTCCCGGTCCCCCGGCAACGCGCGCTGCTCGTGCGCCGCGGGGCAACGCTGCGTATGGGCGCCTGCCTCAAGGGCGCGCGGGCGTATCTCGCGGTGCGTGGCGGCTTTGCGGGCGATCGGGTGCTCGACAGCCGCAGCACGTTCCTGCGCGGCGGTTTCGGCGGCGTCGCGGGCCGTGCGCTACAGGCCGGCGACCGCGTCGCGCTCGGCGCGGCGGACAGCGGCTACCCGATACTGCACGCCGCGCTGCTGCGCGGTGCGGCACCGTTCGTCGCCGGTCCGGCACTGTACGTCGCCCCGCACCCGGCGCTGTTGAGCGCGCTGCGTTTCACACGCGGCCCGCAGTGGTCGCACTTCACCCCCGCCGCGCAGGCCCACTTCACGCGAGACTCGTACCGCATCCATGCCCGCTCGGACCGAATGGGCTATCGGTTCGAAGGGCCGGAACTGCATCTGCGCGCCGCGCTGGAGATGATCTCGGAACCGGTGGATTTCGGTACCGTGCAGATTCCCCCCGATGGCCAGCCCATCGTGCTGATGGCCGACCGGCAGGGTGCCGGCGGCTATCCCAAGATTGCCCATGTCATCAGTTCCGACCTGCCGGCGCTCGCGCAAGCGGTGCCCGGAACCCGCGTGGGGTTTGACGAGGTGAGCCACGCCGAGGCCGAGCGCGTCCATCTGGAACAGGAGGATGCGCTGGCGGCCCTGCGCGCGGCCGTGCGCATGACGCTGCACGCGTTGCCGGCCGCGACGACGCCGGCGGCACCCGCCACGGGCTAGCCCATCGCGCAGGCGCCGCCGGGCGGGCGCGCGGCCTGCGCCGCGAGGGCCGCGAGGGCCGCGAATCGCCGCGTCACCGGCTGCCTGTCCTGGCGGGGCTGAACCAGGCCGATTTCCCGATGAAACCCGTCCTCGCCCAGATCGAGCGCCCGGACGCCCGCCGGCCAGGCGTCGAGCGTGGCGGCGCGCGGCACCAGCGCGACGCCGACGCCCCGCGCCACCAGCCGCGCGATGGCCGGCAGTTCGTCGAGTTCCACCACGTCGTGCACCGCCAGGCGCGCGCGGCGCAGGAAACGGTCGACCAGACGTCCCCCGAAAGAACCGCGGTCGTACCGCACGAATGGCGCGCTGACGAGGGTGTCCCGCCAGGGCGCGGCGGCAAGCGCATCGGGCACCAGCAGCATGAACGGTTCGTCGACCAGCGACGTCCATTCGAGTTCGGCGGGCAGCGCGAACGGGGGACGGATGATCACCGCCGCGTCGAGTTCGCCGGCATCCACCTGCGCGAGCAAGTGCAGCGACAAGCCGGGGACGACCCGGATTCGCCAACCCGGATGCGCCTGCCGGAAATCCGTGATCGTATCGACCAGGAACGACCACTGCGCCGAGGCGATCGCGCCGATGCGCAGCATGCCATGGTCCTCGGGTGTGGTGCCGTGACGCCCCAGACGCGCGTACAACGTCATCATCTCCCCGGCGAGCGCGAGCGTCTCGCGCCCGGCCTGACTGAGCACCGCGGAGCGTCCGGTGCGATCGAACAAGGCGATGCCGAGCTCGGACTCGAGGCGCTGCATCTGCGCGCTGACGGCGGATTGCGTGAGACCTATGCGCGCCGCGGCGCGGGAGAAGGTGCCATGCTGCGCGACGGCGATGAAGGTGCGGAGTTCACGAAGCATGGAATTCATCAAAAATAGTGTTTTGAAGAACAAAAATATATCGCTATTCACCATTTTTTGTCATGCATAAACTGCGTTGAATGCATGGCGTCCCGACGCCCGGCGTGCGCCGGCCGGCGCTTCCTTCACCACACGAGTTGCCACGATGCCCACCACCCAGCAGGCCATTCCGTTTCATCTCGCTTTCCCCGTCCACAGCCTGGCGGCGGCCCGCAGCTTCTATGGCGAGCTGCTCGGCTGCCCGGAAGGCCGCAGTTCGGCGGACTGGGTCGATTTCGATTTCTACGGCCATCAGATCGTCGCGCACCTCGCGCCCGAGGAGGCAGGCCATCGCCAGACCAGCGCGGTCGATGGCGACGCCGTGCCGGTCCGCCATTTCGGCGCGGTGCTGCCGATGGCGCAATGGCAGAGTCTCGCGGACAAACTGCGGCAAGCGGACACGCGCTTCATCATCGAGCCGCATATCCGCTTCAAGGGTGAAGTCGGCGAGCAGGCGACGATGTTCTTCCTCGATCCGTCGGGCAACGCCGTCGAGTTCAAGGCCTTCGCCGACATCGGCGCGATGTTCGCCAAATAACGGCTCGTCCGCGCCGCGTGCGTGAACCCACCTGGAACGCCGGATGACAGAATCGATGCGACAACGCCGCCGCAGGCTCTGCCTCGTGGCATCCGTATGCGTCGCCCTGGGGGGCGTCACGGGAATCATGGTTTCCCCGGCAGCGGCGCAGGACGCCACGTCGGTCGCCATCGGCTTCGCCGGGCCGCTGACCGGTCCTTCCGCGAACTACGGCAAGGACCTGCAACTCGGCATCGGTCTGGCGATCGCCGAGGCGAACGCGCAGAAGCTGGTGATCGGTGGCAAGCCCGTGACCTTCGCCTTGCTGGTACAGGACGATCAGGGGGATCCGCGCGTGGCCGTGCAGGCCGCGCAACGCCTGGTCGATTCGAACGTGGTGGCGGTGGTGGGCCACTTCAATTCGGGCACCACGATACCCGCCTCGGCCGTCTACCACCGCGCGGGCATCCCGCACATCGTTCCGGCGGCGTCCAACCCCTCGCTCACGCACCAGGGTTTTGCGTTTCTGTACCGGCCCTACGGCACCGACAACACGGTGGCCGACAACGCGGCGGCGTATGGCGTGCGCACGCTCCGGGCAAAACGCATCGCCGTCGTCGACGATCGCACCGCCTACGGACAGGGTCTGGCGGATGAATTCGAGAAAGCCGTCAAGGCGCAGGGCGGCACGCTGGTCGACCACGAATTCACGAGCGATCAGGCAGTGGATTTCCGTGCGATCGTGACGACGCTGAAGGCCCGGCGTGCCGACCTCGTCTTCTTCGCCGGGCTGGGCGTGCAGGGCTCGCTGTTCGCGAAGCAGGCGCGGCAGGTGGGTTTCGACGGCCGGTTGATGGCGGGCGCGACCTTCGCCAACCCCGCTTTCCTGAAACTTGCGGGGAGCGCGGCCAACGGCATGCTTGCCTTCGAGCAGGGCGCGGAGATCGCCCGCACGCCGGGCGGCCAGGCCTTCCTCGAGCGTTTTTGCGCGATGTATCACGCCGATCCGGTAGGCTTCGCTGCGTTCGCCTACAATGCCGCTTGGGTTGCCATCAACGGCATGCGGCTGGCCAACTCGACGCAGCCCGCGGTGTTCGGCCCCGCCATCGGCAAACTCGCTTTCCAGGGGGTGCTTGGCAAGATCGCGTTCGATGCGAACGGCGATCTGCAGGATCCGAAGATGACCCTGTACCAGGCCGTCGACGGCCGCTGGCAGGCGGTGCGGGTCGTGACCGCGCCCTGACGCGCCTTTTTCCCCTGACGCGCCTTTTTTCAGGAGAGTTCGATGTCCGTCGAGATCGTGCTGGACGCGCATGCCGGCATCGGCGAATCGCCCACCTGGGTGGCCGCCGAGAACGCGCTTTACTGGATGGATGTCAGAAAGCCCGCCGTCTACCGCTACGATCCCGCCAGCGGCGCCGAGCGCTGCTGGCCGGTGACGAGTCATATCGGCGCGTTCGCGCTCGTCGCCGATCTCTCCGGCGCCGTCGTGGCGCTGCGCGAAGGCGTGCACCGGCTCGATTTCGCCTCGGGGTCGCTCGAACCGCTCGCGCCCCCGCCGTTCGACCCGGCGCTGTTTCGTTTCAACGAAGGCGCATGCGACAGCACCGGCCGCTTCTGGATCGGCGCGATGTTCGAGCCGCTGGACGAGAACAGCCAGGCCACGCCGCAGAAATGCGCGCTGCAGACCTTCACCTTCGACACGGGCCTGCGCCCGGTGGCGGACACGTCGGCCCTGCACAACGGCATGGCATGGAGCCCCGACGAGCGCCTGTTCTACGTCTCGCATACGCAGACGCGGGAAATTCTCGCCTACCCGTTCGACGCGAGCCGGGGTCTGCTGGGCGCGCGGCGCCTGTTCGCGCAGATTCCCGAGGCGGTGGGCGGCGTTCCCGACGGTGCGGCAATGGACGCCGCCGGCGGATACTGGTGCGCGCTGCATGGCGCGGGGCGGCTGCGCCGCTACCATGCGAGTGGCGAAGTGGACCGGGACATCGCGCTGCCGGTCAGCCAGCCGACGATGTGTGCGTTCGGCGGTGCGTCCCTCGATACGCTGTACGTCACCAGTTCGGCGGAAAACCTGACGCCGGAGCAACTCCGCGAGGAGCCGCATGCGGGCGCACTGCTGCGTTTGCGACCGGGCGAGACGGGCATCGTCAAGCCGTATGTGGTGCGTTGATCGGCGGCGAAGCGTGCGTTATCGTAAAATTGCCGTCCTGTCATCCGACGACAACGCTTCCAACCGCTTGCTAACCGATGACATCCTACGACACTTCGGACAACGCGCCAAAAACGCGTGACAACACGCATGCCAGCGCGCATGCCAGCGCGCATGACGGCACGTCCGCCCTCCTCCCGGAACCTCCCCGCCGCTCTTTTTCCTTCGCCGATCTGCGCGGCAACGTCCTCGCCGGCCTGACCACCTCGTTCGCGCTGGTTCCCGAGTGCATCGCCTTCGCGCTGGTCGCGCGCCTGAACCCGCTGATGGGGCTGTACGGGGCCTTCTTCATCTGTACGCTCACCGCGCTGTTCGGCGGACGCCCGGGCATGATCTCGGGCGCGGCCGGTTCGATGGCCGTGGTGATCGTCGCGCTGGTCGTGCAGCATGGCGTGCAGTACCTGCTCGCGACCGTGGTGCTGGGCGGCCTGCTGATGGTGCTCTTCGGCGCGCTGCGTCTGGGCAAGCTGATCCGGATGGTGCCGCACCCGGTGATGCTGGGCTTCGTCAACGGCCTGGCGATCATCATCGCGATGGCGCAACTCGAACACTTCAAGGAAAACACGCCGCAGGGCGTGCACTGGCTGCACGGCGGCGCACTGTGGCTCATGATCGGGCTGGTGGCGGCGACCATGCTGGTCGTCTACCTGTTGCCGCGCCTGACCCGCGCCGTGCCGTCGGCGCTGGTCGCGATCATCGGCATCGGCGTGGCGACGCAGATCCTGCATCTGCCCACGCGCACGCTCGGCGACATGGCGCACATCGCCGGCGCGCTGCCGCGCCTGCATCTGCCCGGCGTGCCGTTCACGCTGGAGACGCTGTACATCGTGCTGCCCTACGCGGTACTGATGTCGCTCGTGGGCCTGCTCGAAACGCTGCTGACCTTCAATCTGACCGACGAGATCACCGCCACCCGCGGCCGGCCGAACCGCGAATGCGTGGCGCTGGGGGCGGCGAACATCGTGTCCGGGCTGTTCGGTGGCATGGGAGGCTGCGCGATGATCGGTCAGACGATGATCAATCTGGGTTCGGGCGGGCGCTCGCGTCTGTCCGGCGCGACCAGCGGCGTGATGATCCTGCTATTCATCCTGTTTCTGTCGCCGTTGATCGAACGCATCCCGCTTGCCGCGCTCGTCGGCGTGATGTTCGTGGTCGCGCAGCAGACCTTCGCGTGGGGATCCCTGCGGGTGCTCGGCAGGATACCGCGCAGCGACGCGCTGGTGGTCGTCGCCGTCACCGTCATCACGGTCTTCACCGACCTGGCCATCGCCGTGCTGTGCGGCATCGTCATCGCCGCGTTGAATTTCGCCTGGCAGCACGCGCGCGACATCCGTGCCGACATCGAAACCGGAACCGAAGCGGGCGTGCCCGACGGGAAGACCTATGTCGTGCACGGCACGCTGTTCTTCGCGTCGACGGCCCATTTCCAGGCGTTGTTCGACCCGGCGCGCGACCCGGGGAACATCACCGTCGATTGCCGCCACCTGCACTTGGCGGATCACTCGGCGATCGCGGCGCTGGAGGCGCTCGATGCACGCTACCGCAGGGCCGGCAAGCAGGTGCGCGTCGCGCACCTGTCGGCGCGCAACCGGCAGTTGCTGATACGTGCCGGCGTCGCGGTCTAGGCAAACGCGCCCGCGCGTTCGTCGACCTTGAAGATCGCGATCGCGGCGCGCAGCTTCGTGGCCTGATCGGCCATCGCCTGCGCGGCGGCCGAGGTCTGCTCGACCAGCGCCGCGTTCTGCTGGGTGACTTCGTCCATCTGCCCTACCGCCAGATTCACCTGCTCGATCCCGGTGGACTGCTCGGTGGAGGCCGAGGCGATTTCGCCCATGATGTCCGTGACCCGCGTAACCGAGCGCACCACGTCGTTCATCGTCTCGCCGGCCGAGCCGACCAGCCGCGACCCCGCGGCGACATGATCCACCGAATCGGCGATCAGGGACTTGATCTCCTTGGCCGCGCTGCCGCTGCGCTGCGCGAGATTGCGCACCTCCCCGGCGACCACGGCGAAGCCGCGGCCCTGCTCGCCGGCACGCGCGGCCTCCACCGCCGCGTTGAGCGCCAGGATATTCGTCTGGAACGCGATGCCTTCGATGACGCTGATGATCTCGGCGACCTTCGCCGAGCTGTCCGAGATGTTGCGCATCGTATCGACGACCTGCGAGACCACGTCGCCGCCGGTCGTCGCGGTGGACGAGGCCGCGTGCGCGAGCACGCTGGCCTGCTTCGCATTGTCGGTATTCAGTTTGACCGTGGAGGTCAGCTGGCCCATGCTCGCGGCGGTCTGCTGCAGCGATGCGGCCTGTTCCTCGGTGCGCTGCGAGAGATCCACATTGCCCTGCGCGATTTCCCCCGACGCCACCGCGATCGAATCCGCCGACGCCTTGATGCCGACGACAACGGCGCTTAATTTCGCGCGCATCGCCTCGAGCGTGCCCATCAGGCTGTCGCCGGCATGCACGACCGTACCGCGACGCGCCATGAGATTGCCGTTCGCGATGTCGGTGGCGAGCGCCGCGGCCTCGGCGGGCTCGGCGCCCAGTTGCCGCAGCACACTACGGGTGATCAGCACGGCGGCGACGCAGCCGGCCAACACCGAGAGCACCGACAATATCGCGATCGTCAGTTTCAGCGCCGCGGCCTCGCGCGATGCTTCCGCGGCCGCCTCTTCGTTTTCCTGGCCTTCCAGCGCGACCAGTTCGTTCAGTGTCTTCGTCCAGGCACGCTGCTTTTCACGCAAGGTGTTGAGCATTTCGTCGGTGGCCGCCTGCGTCTGATTCTGCACGCCCAGTTCGATCACGCGCTGGAAAATCGGCATCGCGGCGTCCCGGTCGCCTTTCAGGCGGACGACGAGCGCCTGTTCGCCGGGCGTCGCGCCATATTTCGCGAAGAGTTGCTGGAGATCGTCCAGCCGCTGGTTGTAGCGGTCTTTCTGTTGCGCAATGCGCTGACCTTCCTGACGCTTGTCGTCGATGACCGGAAAGAGCACGACATTGCGCACGGCGATCGTGATGTCGGTCACGGCCGCGTTCAGGTCGACCGCGGCCCGCTGTTCCTGATTGTTGACCGCCGTCACTTCGAAGATGCGGTTCTGCAGCGTCAAAATACCGGAGAATCCGGCAATACCGATGCCGATCAGGAAAACTAGCACCAAGCCAAACCCTGCCGTCAATCGCGTGGATACTTTCATTTGTTTCACAACGTCACCTCGCATCCGTTCAACGCCGCGCCCCTGGCGGTCGGCATCTGACGAACCCATGCGTTCGCCATGAGGGGATTAACGGCCACGAACCCTGGAACTTGATCGAAATCGGCCTGGACAGGCATTTCCTCCGGGTGTGACGAATCCATTCGACGCCGTGCCGCGGCGGCCATCTCGTCGACGGGGCGTGGGCACCGGAGGGCGAACCGCCCGCCGGCGCGGCACGGGCGCCGCGGGCGCGCCGGCCGGCCGCCCGCGTCATATGCAAATAAGAAATGGCTATTTTCAGTTTGCTCCGGCTCGTGCGAGGATCGAGCGCCTTACCGTGCACAAACAGGAAGTCATCATGAAGCGTCGCCACCTCCTCGCCGGCAGCCTTGCGCTGGCGGCCGGCCTTTTCTTGGGAAGCGTCGCGCACGCCGCCGATGGCGGCACGCCGCAGGTGATTCGCGTGGGTACCATGAGCGGCCCCGATGCGGATATCTGGCAAGTGGTGAAGCAGGCCGCGAAGAAACAGGGACTGGACGTCAAGGTCATCGAATTCAACGACTACGTCCAGCCGAACGCCGCGCTCGATGCCGGCGACCTCGACGCGAACAGCTTTCAGCATCAGCCCTTTCTCGACAGCCAGATCCAGCAGCGTGGCTACAAGATCGTCGGGGTGGGCCTGACCTACACCATGCCGCTCGGCTTCTATTCGAAGAAGATCAAGTCCCTGAAAGACCTGCCCGAGCATGCGCAGGTCGGTATCCAGAACGACCCGTCGAACGGCAACCGCGCCTTGCTGCTGCTGCAGGCCAATCATGTCGTCACATTGCGCAAGGGCGCCGGGGTGGCCGGTACGAACGCGACGCCGCTGGACGTGGTGGACAATCCCAAGCACCTCAAACTGGTCGAACTCGACGCGGCGCAACTGCCGCGTTCGCTGGACGATCTGAGCGCCGCGTCGATCAATACCGACTACGCGGTCAAGGCCGGCCTGTCGCCGATGCGCGATGCGATCGCGCGCGAAGACGTACATGGTCCGTACGCGAATCTGATCGCGGTGCGCGTCAAGGACAAGGACCAGCCGTGGGCCCGCAAGCTGGTCGCGGCCTATCATGCGCCGGAAGTCCGCGCCTACATCCTGAAACAGTTCAACGGTGCGATCGTGCCGGCCTTCTGAGCGTCTTCCCGGTATTTTCCGGACGTCTTCCGGACGCAGGGACGATGCGCCCCGGCGCGCGCTATCCCGCGCAGCGCATATCGATGCGAGCAAATCTTGGTTCCGGCCCGCGCGCCGTCCCCCCTATGATCACCGGAGTGCCGGGCTGTCCGGCCCGCTTCTTCGATCGATCCCCTGCCGGAGTCCTCTCTTGACCCATCCCGAACCTCGCCGCCCCCTCGTCGTCGGCATCGGCGGCACGACACGCGCCGCCTCGTCGACGGAAAGCGCCCTGCGCGTCGCGTTGCGCCATGCCGAGGCCAGCGGTGCCCGCACCCGTCTCTTCGGCGGCGCCTTTCTGCACAGCCTGCCCCACTACGCGCCGGAAGACCCGCAACGCACCGATGCGCAGCGCGTCTTCGTCGACGCGGTACGCGACGCCGACGCCCTGATCATCGCCACGCCCGGCTATCACGGTGGCGTGTCGGGGCTGGTGAAGAACGCGCTGGATACGCTGGAGGAACTGCGCGGCGACGCGCGTCCCTACCTCGACACGCGGGCGGTGGGCTGCATCGTCACCGCCTACGGCTGGCAGGGCGCCGGCGTCGTGCTGACCTCGCTGCGCGCCATCGTGCATGCGTTGCGGGGTTGGCCGACCCCCTTCGGCGCGACCATCAATTCGCTGGAAAACCGCTTCGACGGCGACACCGCGTCGGATCCGAAAGTCGACGCCCAGCTGGCCACCCTCGCGCAACAGTCGGTCGAGTTCGCGCTGGCGTTCCAAAGCCGTCAGCAGGCGCTGGAAAACATCCGCGTGCAGGCCATCGCATCGCAGGCGCGTGGCGCCGCGGCGTGAGCAACCGACGTGAGTCCAACGACGTGAGCGGGCGCCGCGTGCGCTGCCAACGCCCGCAGCGCTGCCGCGGCGGCGCTGCATGGCCGCCGTGCCCGGCGTAAGATGAGGAAGTCGGATGGCAGCGCCCCGCCGTCCGCCCGGGTCTCCCTATGTTGGGGCTGGAGCAGCGACGATGGCAAAACACGTATTGGCAGGCAGTGAGCGGGCCGCGCTACCGGGCGCACGGCTTATCGGTCCCGCGGACGAAAACGAGAAGGTGCAGGTCAGCCTGATCCTGCGGCGCGCCGACGCCAGCGGGTTTCACGCGCACCTGGCGAGCGTCTGCGCGCCGGTGAACGCGGGCTCCGGCGCGGCGCCGCGCGCGCTGTCGCGCGAAGCCTATCGCGATCAGTACGGCGCGGCCCCCGCGGACCTGGAAACGGTGCGTGCCTTCGCCGCCCGGGAACATCTCGATGTGGTCCGCGAGGACGCCTGCAGCCGCACCGTCGTGCTGGCGGGTAGCGTCGCGCAGTGCAATGCCGCGTTCGACGTCGACCTGCAGCGTTACCGACACGACGCCGGCGACTTCCGGGGCCGCACCGGCGTGATCCACTTGCCCGCGGAATTGAAGGATGTGGTCACGGCGGTGCTGGGCCTCGACGACCGTCCGCAGGCGCGCGCCCACCGTCTGCTGCGCCCGGCCGGCGGCGCGCCGGGCGATGCGACCACGGGCCATGCGACCCAGGGCGGCGCCCGCGATACCGCGGGGGAGGCGACGGAGAAATCGGTGCCGGCTCGCCCCCCCGTCAAACCGGCGCTCAGCAAACCACAGGAACGTTCGTACACCCCGCTCGAACTGGCCGCGCTGTACGGCTTCCCCGACGGCGACGGTAGCGGTCAGTGCATCGGCATCATCGAACTGGGCGGTGGCTATGCCACCAGCGATCTGAACACCTACTTCACCGGGCTGGGCCTTGCGCTGCCGAAGGTCGTGGCGGTCTCCGTCGACGGCACCGGCAACGCACCGTCGGACGACCCGAACGGCCCCGACGGCGAAGTCGCGCTCGACATCGAAATCGCCGGCGCCCTCGCGCCGAAAGCCACGCTCGCGGTCTACTTCGCGCCGAACAGCGATGCGGGCTTCGTCGATGCGTTGAACGCCGCGATCCACGACACGGTGAATCGCCCTTCGGTCATCTCGCTGAGTTGGGGCAGCCCGGAATCCAGCTGGACCGCGCAGTCGATCAGCGCACTCGACGACGTGCTGCAAAGCGCCGCGACGCTGGGCGTCACCGTCTGCGTCGCCTCGGGCGACAGCGGCTCCTCGGATGGGGTCGCCGATCATGCCGATCACGTCGATTTTCCCGCATCGAGCCGGTTCGCGCTGGGTTGCGGCGGCACGCGCCTGAGCGGCAGCGGTACGACCATCCAGGCGGAGACGGTCTGGAACGACGGCGCGCGGGGCGGCGCGGGCGGCGGCGGCGTGAGCGCGCACTTTCCGCTGCCGGACTGGCAGAAGGGTCTGAGCGTGACGCGCAGCGGCGGGAAGTCCAGCCCGCTGGCCATGCGCGGCGTGCCCGACGTCGCCGGTGACGCCGATCCGGAAAGCGGCTACCAGATCCTGGTGCATGGCCAGCCGCAGGTGGTGGGCGGGACCAGCGCCGTTGCGCCGCTGTGGGCCGGACTGATCGCGCGAATCAACGCGGGCCGGAGCGCGCCGCTGGGATATCTCAACCCGCGCCTGTATGCGCAGCCCGGCGTGTGCCGCGATGTCGTGCAGGGCAACAACGGGACGTTTCATGCGTCGCCGGGGTGGGATGCCTGTACGGGGCTGGGCAGTCCGGACGGCTCGAAGCTTGCCGCCCTGTAGTGCGTGCCCCAACGCGACGCCGCCCCGGACGTGCATCCGGAAAGTCGGACGCGGAACCAGGTCCTGGGTCCTAGGTCCTACTTCCTTGTTCATGCTTTGTTAAAGAAATCCTCGAACACTCCGTATTACACGATGACCTGACCGATCGGGCAGCGTAGAACCAACAATACGGATGACGATGGAAACGAAAAACGGCAGTCTAAAAAGAAAGTTGCATCTGTTGGCCGCGATCGTCGGCCTGGCTTTCATGGCCTTCGGCGTATGGAGCGCCAGCCGGGAACGTGCGGAGATGGTCGCCGGGCGCGAGGTCGATCTCGTGCACGTCGTCGACCTTGCCCGCACCGTCCTCGTCGAGGGCCAGCAACAGGCGGCATCCGGCAAGATGACGCTTGAACAGGCGCAATCGTGGGTGACCCAGCGCATCGCGGGCATGCACTACGGCGACGATGGCTATATCTTCACTTTTTCGCATGACCTCGTCATGCTCGCCCATCCCAATGCGAAACTGCGTGGCACGGACTTGCGCGATGCGCGCTCCGAGGACGGAAAATTTCTTTTCCGAGACATGCTGAAGCTTGGCGAGGAACACGGTCAGGGATTCTACCGCTACGCCTTTCCGCGACCTGGCGCCCAGCGTGCCCAACCCAAGCTCACCTACGTCTACTATGATCCGACATGGCACTGGGTGGTGGGGAGCGGGATCTACATGTCGGACATCGACGAGGCTTTCCGGCATGCATTGCTGAGCCAGGCCGCCGTGATCGTCGCGGTGCTGGCGGCCCTGGCGCTGTTGATCCGCGTCGGCACGCAACGCCTGCTCCTCGCGCCGCTCGGCGAGGCGGTGCGCGCCTGCGAGGCCATGGCCGAGGGCAATCTTCATCTCCCCGACACGCCCTCTCCGCGCGGAGAAATCGGCGTGCTGCTGACCGCGCTCGGCAACATGCGCGTGCAACTCGCCGGAACGGTCCGATCGATCCGCATCGCGAGCACATCGATCAGCACGGCGTCCAACGAAGTCGCCGCCGGCAGCGCCGAACTCGCGGCCCGCACGGAAGCGCAAGCGTCCTCGCTCGAGCAGACCGTGGCGAGCGTCGAACAGCTCGCGGCCGCCGTCAAGCATAACGCGGAGCATTCGCTGGCGGCCTGTGCCCTAGCCGAAACCGCGTCCGCTTCGGCGTTGAACAGTACTACCGTGGTGTCCGACGTCATTGCGACGATGCGCGCGATCGGCGAGCATTCGAACGAAGTGGGCGCCATCGTCGGCGTCATCGACGGCATCGCGTTCCAGACCAACATCCTGGCGCTGAACGCCGCCGTCGAGGCCGCGCGCGCGGGCGAGCATGGCAAGGGCTTCGCGGTGGTCGCGTCCGAGGTCCGGGCACTCGCGCAGCGATCCAGCACGGCATCGAGAGAGATCCGCGCGCTCATCGCCCGCTCCACCGAGCAGATCCGCGCAGGCGAAAGTCGCGTGGATGCCGCGCGCGAGGCCATGGACGACACGATGTCGAACATCCAGCGCGCCACCGCGCTGATGAAGGACGTCGCCGCGGCGTCGAGCGAACAGCGCGCCGGCATCGAGCAGATCGAGAAAGCGATGGGACATATCGACACGGTCACGCAGCAAAATGCCGCGCTGGTGGAAGAATCCACCGCGGCCGCGGCATCGCTGCACGAGCAGGCGGATGTGCTGGCGCGTTCGGTCAACGTCTTCCAGCTTGCAACGGCGGCCTGAACCGGGCGGCCCGCCGGCCTGCGTCCGCGTTTCTGTCTCACGTGGGCCGCGATGCCGGCAATGGCACGTTCCATGCGTCCTCGGACGGAGAAGCGCGCGATATCTCGCGCATACCGGCGGACGGAACGCACCGACCCGCCGAGGCGACGCCGCGCGCTTCTTCCCGATGTTCCGCCCCCGGCGCGACGCGCCGTCATGATTGGAGCGTGCCATGCCCGACAAGAAAACAGCCCCCCTCACAGCCCCCAGGTCCGCCAAGCCAGCCGCGGCGGCCACATCACCCAAACCCACCAAGTCGGCCACGCCGGGGCGCCATGCGCCCGGCGCCGCGCATCCTGCCGACCAGGCGGTATTCGATCCCGTCGCCTATGGCAACGGTCCCGACGATTCGGTCACCGACACCACCGAAACCGCTGCCATCACCCATCACACGATGACGCTGGGGGGCAGGACCTTGGCCTACACCGCCACGGCGGGGCACCTGGTCGTCGTCGACCCCAGCAGTTCGCAGCCCGAAGCCAAACTGTTCCACGTGGCGTTCACGCTGGATGGCGCCGCCGCCGAAACGCGGCCCGTCACGTTTTTCTACAATGGCGGCCCGGGTTCGTCCTCGGTCTATGTGCTGCTGGGATCGTTCGCGCCGAAGCGGATCAAAACCGCGATGCCGGGGTTCACGCCACCCGCGCCCTATACGCTGGAAGACAATCCGGACAGCCTGCTCGACGAAAGCGATCTGGTCTTCATCAACCCGGTGGGCACCGGCTATTCCGCGGCGGTCGCCCCGCATCGCAACCGGGATTTCTGGGGCGTCGACCAGGACGCGCACTCGCTCGCCCAGTTCATCAAGCGTTACCTGACGGCGCACGACCGCTGGAACTCGCCGAAATTCCTGTTCGGCGAATCCTACGGCACCGCGCGCAGCGCCGCGTTGTCCTATGTGCTGCACGAGGATGGCGTCGACCTGAACGGCGTGACCCTGCAATCGTCGATTCTCGACTATTCCAAGGCGGGCAATCCCGTCGGCCTGCTCCCCACCTGCGCCGCCGACGCCTGGTATCACGACAAGCTCAAGATCACGCCCCGTCCGGCATCGCTGGCGGCGTTCGCCGACACGGTCGCCGCATTCGCCGACGGCGATTACGCGAAGGCACTCGCGCAGTTCCCCCAAGTCGATGCGAAGACGCTCGCCACGCTCAGCGACGACACCGGCATCGACGCCGCCACGCTGAAAAGCTGGGGACTCGACGTTGCCGCCGCGAACAGCCGGGGCAATACCCTGTTCCTGATTTCCCTGCTGCACGATCAGGGGCTGGCGCTCGGTTCCTACGACGGCCGCGTCACGGCGATCGACACCGGCATCGCCGCCGACATCGATCCGAATTCAGGCGGCAACGACCCGACGATGACCGCGGTCAACGGCGTCTATACCGCGATGTGGAACACTTACCTGAACGACGATCTCAAATTCACGTCGAATTCGGCATTCACCGATCTGAACGACCAGGCCTTCCAGTATTGGGACTTCCACCATATCGACCCCACCGGCGCTGAAAAGGGCATCGACGCGAAAGGCAACGTCGTGCTCTACACGGCCGGCGACCTCGCCGCGACGATGAGTCTGAACGTGGACCTCAAGGTGCTGTCGGCAAACGGTTATTACGACGCGGTGACGCCGTTCCATCAGACCGTCACCGATCTCGCCGACATGCCCCTGCTCTCGCCGACGATTCGCGACAATCTGACGATCCGGTTCTATCCGTCGGGACATATGGTCTATCTCGACGGGGATTCGCGCACCGCGCTGAAGGCCGACCTCGCGACGATGTATCAGGCCGCCACCGCCGACCATGCGGCGATGAGCCGGATTCGGGGGCTGGAGCAGCGCAAGACGCCGCTGCGCTAAGAGCCGTGCCAGGCGATGCCCTTGGACAAACGCCCGGGGCAACATGATGGCGATCGCTCGCCCCGCCACGTCGTTCACGGCGCCGTTTCGCGATCCGTTTCGCGCTCCGTTTCGCGCTCCGTTTCGCGCTCCGTTTCGCGATCCGTTTCGCGCTCCGTTTCGCGCTCCGTTTCGCGCCCCGTTTCGCGCCCTTTCGCCTCGGGCAGGCGACACTTTATACCGCTGCCGCTACCAGTCCCAATCGCGCGCCCGCCAAAGCTCTTTCATGGCGCAGGAACTCGGGCGTGATGCGCTGGATGGGTCGGTTGTCTACGCCCATGAACAGGTTGCCCTTGGTATCGCGTACGTCCGTGCCGCTGAGCGCATTTTTCTTGAAATCCTTGGTAAGCACATGGTTCTCGAAGAAGCGCACCTTCTCGCGCGAGCCCACGATCAACCGGTCGTAATTGTCGTTCAGGATTTTGGTCATGACGACATTGCCGCCCGGCCGCTGCCTGATGTTTTCGAAAAGACTCTGGTAGGTAACCTTCGTTGCGTCCCACGTATCCCTAGTGGCGGGAGCAAGCGTATCCGATCCAAAGAGGATTCTGTCGCTGTTCTTGACGATGAAATCCGACCATCTTGCGATGGCCTCCGGACTCTTGATCAACTGCTCGGCAACCCGACTCCACGAAATATCCAGGTTGAGATTTTTGTTTTTATCGAGCATGGCCTGCAATGCGTCGATATGCCCGGGTTCTTCCATGACGAACCGTCCCAAACCGCCGGCATGCGCCCAAATAATCGTCGTGTTTTGAACTCTGGGGTCCCCGAACAGATTGCTCAGGCCATCCAGTTGCGTTGGGGCGGCAGGTCCCTTGCCTTTGCCGCTGGCCGACGCAAGGCCGAAATCCACGTCGGGGCCCGCCTTCCGCTGCAACTGAACGAGAAGTTCGTAGGCATCGCAGTGCACGACGGCCGGCATGCCTATCTCGCCGAGATTGGCCAGCAGATCCTTGAATGCTTCGATATTCTTGTGGATGTGGGGCTGCGATTTTCCGGCAAAAAGAAGCTGGACCAGTTCCTTCGTAATGGTGACTTCCCCCACACCAGTAAAGACGCCAGGGTGCGCGTACAGGGTCCGCAGCAAACCGTCGGTCGCCCGGGGATCCCCCAAATGAATGCCCGTCATCATCGGATCGAAGCGGCTACGTTCAGCCTCGCTCAGCCCGGCATCCTGGATGTCGCTGGCCGTCATGTGATCCACGCTGGTATCGACATACAATTCGCCCGCGGCGACGATCTCCTTGAGGATGTCAGGGTGTTTGATGAGATCAGCCGCGGTAATGTTCTTGTGCTCGTCCGGAACGTAATAATGGTTCAGCGAGCCACACATATGCTCCTGCTGGTGTTGGTTCAAGGTCTCCGGCGCGATTTCCGGAGCGGCCAGTATTTCCGGTGCGATGCTCAGAATCGAGCGATCGGTCTTTTTGTCGATGTTTACCGCCAGCAATGACGTCGGTATCGGCATGACCGTCGAATTGCGCACTCCGAGCTCGTCCATCCATTCCAGCGCTTTATGCAAATGCATGCCCCGCTGGACATAGTTGGTAGGGTGCATGTGGGAGTCGGTGTGAGCTTCGCTGCTCGTGGTGGACATTATCCAATGCGGCACGGCGAAGCTGTTGCTTGGCAGCGGCGTTCTAGTCCCCTCGCTGCTTTTTGAAAAAATGCTGGCCTGTCTGAGGGGGCGGGCAACCAGGGAATCGGGACGTTTGGAACCGTCCTTGAACTCCTTTTCCCCGCGTACCACCATGTTCCGACCCAACGCACGCAACGCAGTCGCCGCCTCGTTGGTTGACCGGCGCGGGACACTGTTAGCGGAGGAGGTCCTACCCTGCTCTCCCAAAAGCGGAGTGCGTTCGTTGGGCGGCGAAATATTTTGATCCACCGCGGGAGATGCCGCGCGCGCACCTCTGATCAGACTGCTGAAAACGCTCGCTGGCTTCATGGTCGTACATCTTTCAAGGCAATGTTCCGAAGAATGTGGCCGATCAGCTCCAGAAGAAAAATAAAAGCGAAACCGTTTTCCCAAATACGAAGATTGGTCCGGCGATCTCCCTGGCATCCTGTTTTCGGCACCGGCCCACGCCGGCGCGTTGGCAAGCCGCTCGGAAAGGACGCTATTCGAGCCCGGGTGGATCGAAGACGCCGGCCGCCAGATCGGCGGTGAAGCCGTCGATCCAGTGCGTTCCGGGACCGGCATCATAGGTCACGGGCTCGCTGGGCACGCCAAGCGCCTGGACGGTGACCACGCGCTCGATGTGGTCGACCCGGCCATGATCGGGGTACTGCTCTTCCCAACTCACCGCGAAGCCGTCGACCGGCCGCTGGTATTCCCGACAGGCCGCGGCGAACGCATCGCGCTCGCTTTCTGGCAATGCCTCGTGGCGTGTGTGTGTCATGGGAGGTTTCTCCTGGTCAGTGGTCTCCACCACAGCATAGCGGGTATCGTGCCCGTCGGCATCGTTCACCGCCCCCGCACGGGAACGTCCGCGGCGTGCCATGAACAAACGTTTGATGAGAGTTGGTCTTCCCCGGCGCGGTATTATCGGTAGGCAGAGCCGTGCCGGGAGGGGAAACATGATTTCCAATTCATCGCAAAAAGACCTCAAGCCTTCGTGTCTCACGGCCGTTATTCAGGTTAAGCCGCGTGACAGCCAGATGCGGATCCATCCCGTCCTTGCGCCCGTCGCGGCGACGCGGTTGCAGGATGGCGAGGCGCAATCTGCCGGCATAGGCATGGACGCGGATTGCCATTTCCGGAAGAAACTCAAGAAGGTCGCCGGTCGTAAGGGCGAAGTCGCTTTGAATACTGCACACAACCTTAGCAGCCGATTGAAACGGACGGCCGTGCCCGTTTGCCGTAGCTGGAGCGACCGGCAAGTGCCCAACCTGGAGGCGACAACCCGTGTGCTGGTCGTCGATGACTACGCGCCGGCGGCCGAAGCGCTGGCGACGGCACTGGGCTACGAGGGCTTCGATACCCGTTTCGCGCTCAGCGGCGTCGACGCGTTGGGCACCATCGGCATCTGGGTACCGCACGTAATCGTCCTGGACATCAACATGCCCGAGCACGATGGCTTCGAGACCGCGAGCGTCATGCGACGGCTCACGGCAACCCGTCACCTGGGCATCATCGCCTTCACCGCACTGTCCGACGTCGAGATCGAAACGCGCGCCCATCTCTGCGGGTTCGATGGCTATTGCCAGAAGGGCAGCCCGTTGCAGCAACTGATCGGCCTGATCGACGGCATGGTCGTATAGGCGCGGCGCGCAGCGCCTCTTACTTGAGTGCGGAAAACGCAGTGGGCGCGAGAAAGTAATTCTCGATGCGTTCGACGATGATCTTCTCCGCTTCGCTTGCCGCCCGCTTGGCCAGCCATTCCGGATCGGCCTGAAAGGCACCCCACTTCGCCTCGCGATCCGCCATGCTGTCCCATTTCAGCAGGTAGGTCAGTGCATGGTTGCTGGGACCGACCAACGTCGTCCAGAATCCGACCTGCTCGATGCCGTATTTCTCGAAAAATGCCAGCGTGGTCTGGGTGAAGCGCTCCTGCAGGGCGGGTAACCGGCCCGGTGCGCAATGGTAGATGCGCATTTCGACGATCATGATGTTTTCCTGTTGGTTGAAGTACGGCGATCGGCACGGCGCCGGCGTCGCCGCTGTGATGCATGCATGCGCATGTCCATTGTTCACCAGTTCCGGCAAAACCGCTCGTCGCGTGCGCCGCGTCCGGTACGGATCGATCCAAAGCGAAGCGAGTGCCGCAGGCCCGAAGAATACGGGAAGCGGCCCGCCCCGCCGCGTTTTCCCGGGTTTTCGAGGTTGCTACAATGCCCTCGTCGCGCTGTGCTCTCCTGCTGCCCACGCATCCGGTTCCGATGCCGCGATGACGCTGGCGGCGCGCGGTCGCTCCGTTCTGGGAAAAATGTCATGCCCTCGATCTTTTCACGCTTCCGGTCGGGAGCGGCGAACACCGACGCGCCCCCCGCCCGGCAAACGGATGCGCCGCCCTCGCCTGCGCGTCCCGCCACGGCATCCGCCGGTTCGCGGCTTGCCGGGCACGCGAGCCTCGCGGATCTCGCGGCCGTCGCCAAGCCGGCGCGCAACTCGCGCGAAGGCGCGCCGGACAGCCCGCCGTCGAAGCGGCGCCTGCCCGGGATATCCGAAGTGAAGGCCATGCTGTCCAAGGACACACGCTACGAGGCAGGCTTCGGCATTTCCTCCAAACGCACGGCGCTCACGCCCTTTCGTTCCAGCACGAAGTCGCCCACCCCGAAACTGGGCGGCAGCGTGCGTCGGGAAGACACGATCATGCCGGCGCCGCCTCCCGAACTCGGCGAGGCCAGCCATGGCGTACCGCGCACGGCGCCGCCGCCAAGCGAGGGCTTGAAGCGCCTGGGCTCGAACGGTGCGCTCGACCGCCTGTTCGCGGACCGCGGTTATTTCAGCGCAAAACAGGTCAAGGAAAGTACATCGGACCCCTATTCCCTGCCTCCCCTTCTCTTCCAGTCACGGAGCGACACCCCCGCGGTCGCGGCTTCCGCCACGACAAACCCGCCCGACAGCGCGCAATTCGCACGGGAAGTGGACAAGGCTTTCAACGATGTGGAAGGCAAGCCCCCGCGCGCGAAGCTGCAAACAGCGTTGCAGGATATCCAACACGCGTTGTCCCTCAGCGAGCCGACGGTCGTGCTGCTGGCCAAGACGCTCGACGCGACCTTCGGCCATGCGTGGGATCCCGCCGCGCGCGCGCTCGCGGCGCTGGACCGCCTGCGCGAAACCGACCTGCTGGGCGCGATTCGCGCCGCGGGCCAGCCGGACGCGCGACCCGGCGGCGCCGACGCATCGGCGGCCACGCGCGATGCCTGGCTGCTCGCCCAGAAGCTCGAAAGCGTGAAGGGCGGCGTGGGCATGGACCTGCTGGACAAGCTCACGCCGCACACGCCCTATCCGGAAGGCACCCATGTCTCGGTTCCCGGCAAGGAGCGCATCCTGTTGCGGACCTACCTGAAAGCGACGACGCAACTGGCAATGGAGAAAAAACCCGGGACCGGCGCGGCCTCGGGCGCGCCGGGCGCGCAGTTCGACGATCCGAGCGGCAATCTGCGCCGCGCGATCGATGCCGAACCGGATGTCTGGCCGGGCGCGAAGGGTCGCCCCACGCCGGCTGGCATTCCCTTGACGGTGGCCGAGAAGGCCTTGCTGGCCATCAAGGATGCGCTCGGCGGCATCGACCGCCACGTCGCCGACGCCGGCTCGCGCGGCAAGCCGCTTCCCGTTCGCGATCACGGCTGCGACTTCGCGATCGGGATGATCCGCGGCGGCATGACGACGGACCAGAAACGCAATATCGACAACACGCGCAGCGAATTCGATTTCGTCGAAAGCCGTACCCAAAAATCGTGCGGCCCCCACCTGGAGCGCGCGCTGCGGCCGTCGTCGCGGGGCACGCGCGCCCTGAATGCCCTGGTCAATTTCTTCAATCCCACAAGCAACTTCACCGTCAACAAGAACAAGTCGCCCCTGCGGACATACGACGCGCTCATCGCCGGCAAGCACGGCGGCGTCCAGGTCGCGCATCGCGGCGGCATCCACGAAGGCCGTACGTTTTCCGACATGTTCGACGTGCTGAACACCGCCATCGCGGCGCAGCTTCGCGAAGCGGGCGTCGGTGACCAACCCGATCCCCAACGTCTCGCCGGCGAGGAAGGCACGGCGCTGATCCAGCAGCTGGCGCGCGAGGCGATCATCGCGACGACGCGCAAGGAAGTCGTGCTGCTGCCCCGCCTGGCGCAGCCGGTGGCATTGTCGCCCCGCGCCGAGGAGATAGCGGTCGGACTGGTGCTCGCGAAGCTGCCCGCGTCCGATTCGCCGGATGCGACGGCGACGTTGCGGCGGAAGATCGCCGCTAGCGTGCACCAGGAAAACAGGCCGCTCACGCCCACGCGCCTGCTCGACTGGGCGGGCATGGCGGGCGGCCCGCGCGACGCCGAAGGCGCACGAACCCTCGCGCAGGCCGGCGCAGGGGGATCGGTCCCCGCCGGCGCACCCGACTGGCGCGCGTTCGCGAAGAGCTTCGAGCGGGTGGAGAACCTGCAGATCACGCCAGTGGATACGCGCTCGCTCAAAGGCATGACGCGATCCGAGGCGGCCGAATCGCTCGGCAACGTGGTGTCGCACGAGGAACTCGGTTCGGGCATCTCACTGAACAGCGCCGGCAACGTGCAGGTCACCACGCACAACGCCACCGGCCTCGTCTCCAGCATCCTCTCGGGCACGATCGCGAGCGTGCGGGTCGACCTCGGGGGCGGCATGATGCGTACCGTGTCCTTCGAATCCTCGACCACGACGGATCGCAGCGCGCTGCGCGTCAGCGTCTCGACGCTGATACCGAAGCAAATCGGCGCGGGCGCATCGGGGGGCCACGCCCTGGGGCACGAATTCCCCGTGACCCTGAGCGCGGGCGGCGACATCAACCATGCCTGGGGCACGGTTCACCAGGAGGGCGCGGTGTTCGGCTTCCCGCGGCACCTGTCGGGCGGCGTGGGCGGGGATCGCGCCGTGAACGCGAAAAAGGCGGCGCTGGTGAAGATGCTGCTCGACCCGGAAACGCCCCGCGGAATGGCGCAGCCCGGCAACGGGGAAGACCGCGGCTCGCTCGTCAAGCGCGCCTACCAGGCATTCGGCGACGACCTGTCGATCGGACGTTTCGAATTCACGGACCGCGAACACGTCACCACGGGCTCCAGCACGGGCGGCGCGGGCATCCGCTTCGGCGATTTCCGGCTGGGCCTGCCCAACATGCGCGTGGCGGGCCAGTTGCAAAACGGCAAGACCACGTACCGCGAGACGTCCGGCTGGCTGCGGACCGAGCGGGACACGCAGGCGCAGACTTTCAAGGCCAGCGCGGACGGCATCCTCACGGCCCTGTACGGTCTGGACGCCGTCGCGCGCGGCGACGTGACGGGTTACGCGCAGGTCCTCGCGGGCAATGGCGCGGCCGGGGGCGTGGATTTCTTCCGATGCGGGCAGGTGGACGCGCGCACCCGCATCCTGGAGGACGGCAAGGAACTGCCCACCAGCTTCGCGACCCGCTCTTTCCTGGACCCCCGCTCCTTCGTCGCCGGACTGGCGCCGGAGATCGACCAGTTCGCGGAAGACAAGGCGAAGAAATTCGCTCCCGCCACGTACAGCGACCCGGCGAGCCGGGACGAGGCGATCGCGCGCGAGAAGCGCCACATGGGAGAGATGGTCGGCCAGTACCTCGCCGAGCGCGACATGACGGCGATGCCCATGATGTATTGGGAGTTCGGCCGGCATGTCGACACCGCGAACCTGCTCGACGCCGAGGCCGATCTCTCGGGACGACGCGGCGAGACCCGGGTGCAGACCCAGGCGCGCAACGAAATCGACGATATCCACACGGGCAGCGCGTACCGGGAAGGCCGGTTCCTGATCAATCAGAAAGTGCGCTCGCACATCAACGACACCGGCCTGAACGGTGTCGGCGGGGTGACCCATGCCGTGCGCGATCGCGCGGTCGAAACGGCGATCGGCTTCACCTGACGCGTACTCGGCACCGCCCCTTCGTTTAC
Organism: Robbsia betulipollinis; assembly: GCF_026624755.1. Classification (NCBI taxonomy): domain Bacteria; kingdom Pseudomonadati; phylum Pseudomonadota; class Betaproteobacteria; order Burkholderiales; family Burkholderiaceae; genus Robbsia; species Robbsia betulipollinis. Next base: position 1,744,488 of record NZ_JAPMXC010000001.1, on the reverse strand, counting down.
CCGGAGCCGTCAGATACGCGCAACAGTGTCCAGACGCGGAAAGCCCCGCCGCGCCTGGGTTCGAGCCGGATGCGCGGCGTCATAAAATTTTTTTATGCGCCGATGTTATTTTTTTTGTTCGACCGTTTTAAACGGCCTCCACACAATGTTCCCTGGCGCGGCAGTGGATCGACGTTTCAGGATCGGCGTGCTGGAAGAAATCGCATTGCTTGAAATCGCATTGCTTCGCTGACCCAACGATCCGGCGAAGAGTCACATTCACACCACGACCCACCTTCCCGAACGGAACCAAGATGAAAAAGACGCTTCTTTCCATGGCTGTGCTGACCGGCTGCGGCGCCACGTCCGTCTACGCGCAAAGCAGCGTGACGCTGTATGGCCTGATCGACGAAGGCTTCGTCTACACGAACAATGTGAAGACCACGGGTGGCGGCCATGCGCGCTATGCGCTGTCGAGCGGCAACGTGAACGGCAGCCGTTGGGGACTGCGTGGCAGCGAGGATCTGGGTGGTGGCCTCAAGGCGGTTTTCCTGCTGGAAAACGGTTTCACGCTGAGCAACGGCGCCTTTGCCCAGCAGGGCCGGGAATTCGGCCGCCAGGCCTTCGTCGGGCTGTCGAGCGATCAGTTCGGCACGGTGACGCTCGGACGTCAGTATGACTCGATCGTCGACTACATGGGCCCGATGTCGCTCACGGGCACCGGCTACGGCGGCTTCCTCGCGACCCACCCGTACGACAACGACAACCTCGACGACTCCTTCCGCGTCAGCAATTCCGTCAAGTTCGCGAGCGTCAACTACAACGGCCTGAAATTCGGCGGCATGTACGGTTTCTCGAACTCCACGGGCTTCAACCAGAATCGCGCCTACAGCGCGGGTGTGTCGTACACGTTCGCCGGTTTCAACATGGCGGCGGGCTACATGCAGATCAACAATTCCCTGAGCGGCTCGACGCCCACGTCCACGACCGGCGCGGTCAGCGACGCGGTCATCTCGGCGGCGCGGCAACGCGTCTATGGCGGCGCCATCAACTATGCGTTCGGTCCGGCCGTCGTCGGCGTGGTGTTCACCCAGTCGCGGTTCGAAAACGCCGGACAGGGCGCGACCGCCGGCTCGGTGTCGTTCGGCCTGCCCGCCGGCGCGTACCTGCGCTTCAACAACTACGAAGCGAACGTGCGCTACAGCGTCACGCCCGCCTGGAACGTGTCGGCCGAGTACACCTACACGCAGGCGCGCGAGTCGGGCTTCGTGGGGGGGGGCGACAGCTCGCCCAAGTTCCACACCGCGTCGCTCATGACGTCGTATTCGCTCTCGAAGCGCACCGACGTCTACGCGCAGGGCGTGTACCAGTTGGTCAATGGCCGCAACCTCCTGGGTGGCGCGGACATTCTCGACGCGGGCGGCATGTCCAGCACCAACCGCCAGGTGGTCGGGTCGGTCGGCGTTCGCCACCGCTTCTAAGGCGACGGGACGGCACGCGGCACCGGCTCCGGTGCCAGTGCCGCTCCTCCACCGCGGGCCTGCCCCGGGTCCGCGCAGGGCCCGATGTTTCGCACCCCTTCCGGACGGGCCCGGTTTTTCCCTGCCGCCTCCCGGGCGTCGCGCAAGTCCGCTCCGCGCCCGCTCGCCGGTCCCGCGCCGATCGCGGCACACCTCCCCTTCCTTCCCCTCCCGCCGCGCTTCACGCGCTGTCGTTTACCCCAAGACCGGACACCGATATGCGCGGCACGAACGCCGCGCCACATCGCGAGAGCACCGCAGCGCCTGGGTTTTCGGGTGATCCGGTCCGGCTACAAATTTCGTTTATGGCCGGATGTTATTTTTTTTGTTCGACCGTTCCAAGGCTTGTCCAGAGAATGCCTTCCATGCGCAGCGTCCCCGGCTGCGTCGACACCGAGTCGAGCCCAAAAAAACGGAGTTTCGCATGGCAATCTCAAATCGTTCCCTGTCCGATCGCGCCGCCGATGCGCGCACCGTGCGCGATGACGCACGCTGGCAGTTCTGGGTGGACCGTGGCGGCACGTTCACGGATATTGTCGCGAAGCGACCCGACGGCACGCTGGTCACCCACAAGCTGCTGTCGGAGAATCCCGATCAGTACAAGGATGCCGTGGTGCATGGCATCCGTCACCTGCTGGCGCTGCGTGCGGACGAGCCCCTGCCGCAGGACCAGATCGACGTCGTCAAGATGGGCACGACCGTGGCCACCAACGCGCTGCTGGAACGCAAGGGCGCCCGCACCCTGCTGGCCATCACCCGCGGCTTTGCGGATCAGTTGCGCATCGGCTATCAGGACCGGCCGAACATCTTCGCCCGTCACATCGAACTGCCGTCGCTGATGTACGAGCGCGCGGTCGAGATCGACGAGCGCCTCGACGCGCACGGCGCCGTGCTGCGTCCGCTCGACGAGTCCGCGACACGCAACGCCCTGCGCGCCGCCCGCGAGGCGGGCATCGCCTCGATCGCAATCGTGCTGATGCATGGCTACCGCTTTCCGGCACATGAATTACGGGTCGCCGAGATCGCGCGCGAAATCGGCTTCACGCAGATTTCCGTCAGCCATGTCGTCAGCCCCCTGATGAAACTCGTGGGCCGTGGCGACACCACCGTCGTCGACGCGTATCTGTCTCCGGTCCTGCGCGACTACGTGGCGCGGGTGTCGAGCCAGTCGGGCGATGTGCGGCTGATGTTCATGCAGTCGAGCGGCGGCCTCGCCGACGCCGACCGTTTCCAGGGCAAGGACGCGATCCTCTCCGGCCCGGCCGGCGGCATCGTGGGCGCGGTCAAGACCTGCGAGGCCATCGGCGAACGCAAGGTGGTGACCTTCGACATGGGCGGCACCTCCACCGATGTCGCGCATTACGCCGGCCACTACGAACGCGTGTTCGAGACGCAGGTGGCAGGGGTGCGCGTACGCGCGCCGATGATGGACATCCACACGGTGGCGGCGGGCGGCGGGTCGGTGTGTTCGTTCGACCGGGGCCGCTTGAAGGTCGGCCCCGAATCCGCGGGCGCCTACCCGGGCCCGGCGTGCTATCGCAACGGCGGTCCCCTGACCGTCACCGACTGCAACGTGATGCTCGGCCGGGTGCAGGCGGCCTATTTCCCGCACGTCTTCGGCCCGAACGCCGACCAGCCGCTCGACCTCGACGTGGTGCGCAGGAAGTTCACCGCCCTCAGCCAGCAATTGCGCGAGGAGACCGGGCGCGAGATGAGCCCCGAGGCCATCGCCGAAGGCTTCCTCGCGGTGGCCGTCGACAACATGGCCCAGGCCATCAAGACCATTTCGGTCGAACGCGGCCACGATGTCTCCGACCACTCGATGTGCGCGTTCGGCGGCGCCGGCGGTCAGCACGCGTGCGACGTGGCCGAAGCGCTGGGCATGCGGCGCATCATCCTGCATCCGTTCGCCGGCGTGCTGTCGGCCTTCGGCATGGGCCTGGCGGATCTGCGCGTGCTGCGCGAGAAAGCCGTCGAGTCGCTTCTCAATGGCGCCGATGTGGAGAAGGTGGTCGCCTCGGTGCTGGCCTCGTACGACGCGCTGACGCAGGCCGCGACCGGGGAGATCCTGGCGCAGAAGGTCCCGTCGGATCGCATCAGCACGACGCGCAGCGCGCGTCTCAAATACAAGGATACGGATTCCACGCTGGAAGTGCCCTGGTCCGATCCGACGGGCATGACCTATGCCTTCGAACAGCTGCACCGCAAGCGCTTCGGCTTCGTCATGGAGGACAAGCCCCTGGTGATCGAATCGATCGCCGTGGAAGCCGTGGGCGCCACCGGCGACACGCCGCTGCTCGCGCCGGATGCGAACGCGCCCGCGGCCGGCTCGCCGAACACGCCCACGGACAAGGTCCGCATCCATCTCGCAGGCAATGCCCGCCTGGTGCCGATGTATGCGCGCCGGCAACTCGCCGCCGGGGAGGCGGTGTACGGGCCCGCGCTGATCACCGAGGACATCTCGACCATCGTGCTGCAGCACGACTGGATCGCGACCGCGCGCGGCGACGGCACGCTGGTGCTGCAACGCAGCGAGTCCGTCCCGGGCTCGCAGGAGCGCAACGCCCTCACGGTCACGACCGAGCGGCACCCGGTGCATCTGGAGATTTTCAACAATCTCTTCATGGCGATCGCGCAGCAGATGGGCACGACCCTCGAGAAGACCTCCTATTCGGTCAACATGAAGGAGCGGCTCGATTTTTCGTGCGCCATTTTCGACCGGGCGGGCGCGCTGATCGCGAATGCGCCGCACATTCCCGTGCACCTCGGCTCGATGGGCGACAGCGTGACCAGCGTGATCCGCGAGCATGGCGCGTCGATGAAGCACGGCGATGTCTACGTATTGAACGTACCGTACAACGGCGGGACCCATTTGCCGGACATCACCGTCGTCATGCCGGTGTACGACCGCGACGGCAGCGAACTGCTGTTCTATGTCGCCGCGCGCGGCCACCACGGCGATGTCGGCGGCATCACGCCCGGCTCGATGCCGCCCGACAGCACCGTCATCGAACAGGAAGGCGTGCTCATCGACAACGTCAAGCTGGTGGACAGAGGCGTGTTCCTGGAGGAGGAAACGCGGCAGCGCTTCCTGGCCGGCCCCTTCCCGAGCCGCAATGTGGACCAGAACATCGCCGACCTGATCGCACAGGTCGCGGCCTGCGAGGCGGGTGCCACCGAGCTGCTCAACACCGTCGACCGCTACACCGCGCCGGTGGTGCTGGCCTATATGCAGCATGTCCAGGACAACGCCGAGGAAGCCGTGCGCAACGCGATCGCCGTACTGAGCGACGGCAGCTACCGCTACGAAATGGACGACGGCGCGAGCATCGTCGTGAACGTTTCCATCGACCGGGAGACCCGGCAGGCCAAGGTGGATTTCACCGGCACCAGCGTGCAGCGCCCGACGAACTTCAACGCCCCGCGTTCGATCTGCAAGGCGGCCGTGCTGTATGTCTTCCGCACGCTGATCGATGACGAGATTCCGATGAACGAGGGCGTGCTGCGCCCGGTGGAAATCGTCATCCCCGAGGGTTCGATGCTCAGCCCGGTATACCCGGCGGCGGTGGTCGCGGGCAATGTGGAGGTTTCGCAGGCGGTCACCGACGCGCTCTACGGCGCGCTCAACGTCATGGCGGCCGCACAGGGCACGATGAACAATTTCACGTTCGGCGACGAGGTCAGCCAGTATTACGAGACGATCGCCGGCGGCTCGGGCGCCACGGCGACGCACCCCGGCACCTCGGCGGTGCAGACGCACATGACGAACTCGCGCATGACCGACCCGGAAGTGCTCGAGTGGCGCTTCCCGGTGCTCGTCGAGCAACACGCGATCCGCCGCGGCAGCGGTGGCGCGGGGAAACAGCGCGGTGGCGACGGCGCAATCCGGCGCATCCGCTTCAACCGGACGATGACGGCCAATATTCTCGCCAACCGCCGCCGCGTCCCGCCGTTCGGCCTGGCCGGCGGCGAACCGGCACAGCCGGGCCGCAATTGGGTCGAACGCGCGGACGGTTCGCGCAGCGATTTCGGCGCGACCCACAGCACGCCGGTGCATGCCGGCGACGTGTTCGTCATCGAAACGCCCGGCGGAGGAGGTTTCGGCGCCGCCTGAGCGGGCCCGTCACGCCGCGCCCGCCCGGGCGCGGCGCCAGTCAGAAAGCACCTCGCTCGCCGAGGCTTCCGTTCCGTGACCTGGAGGTTTGCATGAATACCGCAGTGAACTTGTTTCCATTGATCGGCGTTCTCGTCATCGTCATCGGTTTCCTTTTGCGTTTCAACCCCATGCTGATCGTGGTGGTCTCCGCCATCGTCACCGGGCTGGCGGCGCACTTTTCCGTCGTGCATATCCTCGAGGCGCTCGGCGCGGGCTTCGTCAAGACCCGGGTGATTCCCCTCATCATCCTGCTGCCGCTCGCGGTGATCGGCCTGCTGGAACGTCATGGATTGCGTGAACGCGCGCAGATCTGGATCAGCGGCATCCGCGCGGCAACGCCGGGACGCCTCCTCCTGGTCTATCTCTTCATTCGCGAAATCACCGCGGCGCTCGGGCTGACCGGCCTGGGCGGGCACCCGCAGATGGTGCGTCCGCTCATCTCGCCGATGACCGAGGGCGCCGCCGAGACCCGGTACGGCAAGCTGACGGACGCGGTGCGGTACCGCCTGCGCGCGATGGCCGCGGCCACGGACAATGTCGGCCTGTTCTTCGGCGAGGACGTTTTCGTGGCTTTCGGCGCGATCGTCCTGATGGTCACGTTCCTCAAGGCATCGGGCATCATCGTCGCGCCGATGGAGGTGGCGCTGTGGGGTATGCCGACGGCGCTCGCCGCCTTCCTCGTGCACGGCTTCCGCCTGTATCGGCTCGACCGCACGCTCGACGCGGCCCTGCGCCCTTCGGGCGGCACGGTGCCCGCGCCCGCCGCGACGGGCCTCCCCCATGCCGCCACCGACATGCGTTCCGTTACCCGTCCCATTTCGGCCTCGACTCCCGCCACGCGTCCCGGAGACCGTCAATGACACTCTCGATCACCACCTTCTTCTGGCTGCTCGGCGTTCTGCTGTTCATCATCGGCGGGCTCATCATCGGTGACCGGGCGCACCCCCGCCGTTTCTCCGCGGGCGGCTTCTGGATCCTGTACGGCGCGCTGTTTCTCGCCTCCGACCGCCTGCCGGGCTGGCTCGTCGGCGCGGCGGTCATCGTGATGGCGTTGATCGCGGGCTTTGGCGGCGTGACCGGCGCGAAACCGTCGATGCCCGCGGAGTCGGTTCGCCGCGATACCGCGCTGCGGCTGCGCAACAAGCTCTTCCTGCCAGCGCTGACGATCCCCTTCGTGACGGTGCTCGGCACCCTGCTCGCGCCGCATCTCGTCTTCGGCGGCGTGCCGCTCATTGATCCCAAAAACGTCACGCTGGTATCGTTCGGCGTGGGCTGCATCGTCGCGCTTGCCGCGGCCTGCGTGGTCACGCGGGACACGGTATGGCAGTCCGCGAAGGAAGCCCGTCGCCTGCTCGACGCGCTCTCCTGGGCCGTGGTGCTGCCGCAAATGCTGGGGATTCTCGGCCTGGTGTTCGCGGACGCGGGCGTGGGCAAGGCCGTGGCGCACGTGACCACCTCCTACGTCAACATGGATTACCGATTCGTCGCGGTGGTAGTCTATTGCGTGGGCATGGCGCTGTTCACCATCGTCATGGGCAACGGCTTCGCGGCCTTTCCGGTGATGACCGGGGGCGTCGGCGTACCGATCCTGATCGGTGTGTTCCACGGCAACCCCGCGCCGATGGTCGCCATCGGCATGTTTTCGGGATATTGTGGCACGCTGCTCACGCCGATGGCCGCGAACTACAATATCGTGCCCGCGGCACTGCTCGAATTGCCGGACAAGTACGGCGTGATCAAGGTGCAGGTGCCCACCGCGCTGACGATGCTGGTCATCAATATTGTCCTGTTGAATACTCTGATGTTTCTGTAAAAGGGCCTGCTGACCACGACGCACGCGGGCCCGACCCGGAGTGGACACGGACGTGTTCCGGAGCGCGATCCGCTTCGGAACACGTCCAGGCCATCAGGTTCGCATGGCGGTGCGCGTATATCGAAAAGGCCAAATGAATCTCAAGTTTCTGGACACGTTCATATGGGTAGCGCGGCTGCGCAGCTTCAGCCTGGCAGCCGACAAGATGCATTCGACGCAGGCCGCCATCTCCAGCCGGATCTCGGTCCTGGAGCAGGAACTGGGCGCGCGCCTCTTCACCCGTGACCCCAAGGGAGTGACGCTCACTCGCGAGGGCGAGCGCGTCCTGCAGCATGCCGAATACGTCACGCAGGGCATGCTGCGCCTGCGCGCCTCGCTGCGCGACGAAACGCTGGAGTTCGGCTCGATCCGCATCGGCGCGATGGACAGCGCCGTGCACTCGTGGTTCGTCGACTTCGTCACCAACGTCACGCACCAGTTTCCGAACCTCGACGTGGAGGTCACGGTGGACACGGCGCTCAACCTGAACGATCAGTTGCGCAAGGGCATGCTGGACGTGGTATTCCAGACCGACGCGCTGCGCGAGGAAACGATCCAGAGCGCCGAGTTGTTGCAATTGCCGTTTTCGTGGATCGTCGAGCCGGGCTTCGCGCGCGCCCAGAACATCGGCCATGAGGCGGCGACCGCCGCGCTCAGGGCACTGGCGCGCGGCAAGCTCATCACTTTTTCCCACCATTCCCGGCCGCACCAGGACCTCGTGCGGCTCCTGCAGGCACATGGCATCGGGGCGTCGCGCATCAGCTGCGTCAATTCGGTGGCGGCCATGATCAAGCTGGCGCAAAAAGGCTTCGGTGCCGCCGTGATGCCGTCCGCGCTCGTCGCCAAGGAGCTCGCGGAGGGTTCCCTGCACCTGTTGGGCGGCATCATCGCGCCGCCCCCGATGCCCTTCGTCATGGCATGGCGAACCGGCTCGGAATGGCCCGAGCGTTTGATCGACGTCGCCTTTGAAACGGTACGCGCCTACTCGGCGCGCGTGGGCGAGGACCTGGCGCGCCTGGCCGTGCCATAAACTTTTCTTATACTCGGCAATTTTATTTCTTGTTCGATCTGCCGTTCCCCCCGCGTAAGAATGGAATCGTGTCCCACCCAGCGCAAGCAGTCGAGCAACAACATGGGAAACCTTCTCAGAGGTTCACCAAGCGATGCGATATTTTGACATTCCCGTGCTGCGCAGCTTCCTTCTGATCGCGGAAGGCAAGAGCTTCGCGGAAGCGGCGTCCGTGGTGGGGCGTTCGGCGTCCGCCATCACCCAGCAGATCAAGCGGCTCGAGGACGATATCGGCGCGCGGGTGTTCGTCCGCACCGCCCGCGCCGTCACCCTGACGCCCGACGGCGAACGCCTGATCGCGCACGCACAGCGGCTGCTGTTGCTGCACGACGAGGCGATGCTGGCTTTCTTCGACGCGCCGGGCAGGATCCTGCGCCTGGGGATCACGCAGGATATCGCCGAGCTGACGATGCCGTCCCTGATCCACGCCTTTCGCCAGCGCTACCCCGATCTTTCGCTGGAGGTACGGGTCGACCGCGCCGAGATGCTGGTCGGCCAGATCCGCAACCAGCAGCTGGACCTGGCCATTGCCGAGCGCCGCGAGGATGGCGCCAACCTCGGCGTCATCGGTTCCACTCCGATGCTGTGGTTGGGCGATGCCGCATTCTCGCTGCCCAAGACGGGGCGCGTGCCCATCGCGATGCTCAACGAGCCGTGCATGTTCCGTTCCACTTCGCTCGAGGCGCTGTCCACCACCGGGCTTTTCGGCGACGTGCTTTATACCAGCCCGAGCCTGCAGGGCGTCTTCGCCTTTTGCAGCTGGCGGCATGCCGTCACGGTACGCACCGCCCTCGCCCTGCAGCATTCCGGGCTGGTCGATGTCGGCCCCCGGCTCGGCCTGCCGGAATTGCCGCGACTATCGTATTGCGGCTACAGCAAGAACAAGGATCACCGCGAGGTCAAGGAATGGCTGATCGAGCAGGTCGCGGAAACTTTCCGGCCGGACCGCCGGGGCACGGCCATGGCGAAGTCGTCGCTGGCGGAAATCATGGCGACGCTGGCGGAATGACCCGCGCCGCGTGTGGACATCGATGACATCGACCTCCCGCGCGACCCACGTCGCTCAGGGCGCCAGTTCCCGTCCCCGGGTTTCAGGCAACGTGAGGGCCGCGAAAATCACGATGCCATAGGCCGCCGCGGCGAACAAGCCGATCGCATGACCAAGGGACATGGATTGCGAGACATGGCCGATGAGGAAGGGGAACGTCGCGCCCGCCGCGCGTCCCATGGTGTAGCAAAAACCCTGACCCGATCCACGCATCTGCCCGTTTTCTGCCGATCCTGTCGCTCAACCACGCGCCCGTCAGATACCCGCAGTATGAACCCGCGATGATGACGCCCAGGTAGCCGCCGGTGCCGATGATGCTCAGGCCTTTCTCGGTTTTCAGATAGGTGGGCAGCCAGGTGGTTACCGCGTAGTAGCCGCCCTGCACGCCGGTGGCCAGCACCGACGCCCGGATGGTGGTCCACAGGATGCCGGGCGCGAAGATGTCGAGCATCGAGGACGATTTCGCTTCCGTGGCATTCATGCGCTGCTGCTTGCGGTGCACCTCCGGCTCGTCGACGAAGCGACGGATGTAGATCACGAAGGGAGCGGGCAGGATGCCGATGGCGAACAGCACGCGCCAGGCATAGGCGGCCGGTACCCATGAATAGACCACGGTGAACAGCAGCGTCGAGAGCCCCCACCCCAACGCCCACCCCGCCTGCACCATGCCCACGGCCTTGCCACGATCACGCGGTCGGATCACCTCGCCGATCAGCACCGCGCCCGCGGTCCATTCGCCCCCGAAACCCAGGCCCGTCAAACCGCGCGCCCACAACAACTGACCGAAGTCCTGCGCCAGCGCACACAGCAGGGTGAATACCGCGAACCAGACATCGTGATCTGCAGCGTCCTGACGCGGCCCACCCGGTCGGACAGGATGCCGGCCGCCCAACCGCCCACCGCCGACGTCAAGCCAGTTATCCCGTGCACTGGATCGCCCAGCGCGGCCTGCTGCCTTCCGATCCCGCGTCCCTCGCGCGCGCGATGTTGCGCTGGCCCATCCTGACCTTCGGGCGAGGAACCGCGCCGCACATCGCCGTGGACGCGATGGTCACCCGCCTCGCGGTCCATAACAACGTGCCGCTGTCCGAGACGCGCGTGACGTGCATGCCGTCGGTGGCGGCGATGATCCATTTGCTCAGGGACGGTTACGGCGTCGCCGCCGTGCCGAGCTTGCTGGTCACCGCCTATCTCGACAGCGGCGAACTGGTGGCGTTGACGGGTCTGCACGCGCCGCCACCGATCGTCGTGGCCATGTGTCGGCGCGCCGATGCGGGGGTCGCCACGCTCGCGGCCGAACAGGCCGCACACGACGTTTGCCGCGGTTTCTGCGTGACGCACGGCAAGGCGCTGATCGAAGCATTGTGACCGCCCGGCGTGGCGCCGGCGCCGGATTCGTTTCGTTTCGCTTCGCTCCGGGATGAACGCCTTCGCTCCCCATACCGAAGGAAATTCCAGCGCTTTCATCATGGCACCAGTCGCATTCGATGCCGCCTGGCCGCGTGAACCGCGGGTAGCGGATCCTGGAACGCGCATCCACGCGACGTTTCGTTATGGAAAACGTTGCGTCCTTTCGAAAAAAGCGCCATTCGACCGAAATGATGGTGCCAATGACGAAACGATTCCGCCCGCCCCTCCCTGCCTGCTTTTATCCTGCGAGCGATCATGGAGAAAGACAATGAGGGTGGCCGGCGTTCTATTTTGTTTACTGCTCTTGCTGGCTCCCTGGCGGCTGGCGCAGGCGAACTGCTTCGATGACGCCGCGGCTTTTCACCACGTCAATGCGAATGTCCTGCGCGCCATCGCCTGGATCGAATCGCACAATCAACCCGCGGCGAAACACGTCAACGAGAACGGCTCGGTCGACTACGGCGTCATGCAGATCAATTCGATTCACCTGCGGCAGCTGTCGCGCTACGGCGTGGACGCGTCCGTGTTGATGCAGCCCTGCAAGAACGTCTACATTGCCGCGTGGCATCTGCGCAATCAGATCGTACGCTATGGCAATACATGGGCCGCGGTGGGGGCGTACCATTCCGCGACGCCGACGCTACGTGACGGCTATGCCGCGCAAGTTTCCCGGATTTTGCGCGGCTGGCATCTGCTGAATGCACCCGACGCGCAGGACATGGCCGAAACGGACGCAAACGACGATCGGGCTGCCTCGCGCCTCCACGCGAAACGGAATAGACCGTCCCCCGCGCAGGAACCGGTCTCGGCGATGCGGCGAGTCGGCTTGAGCACCGCGGAGGCTGCGGCCATGCTCGAATGAGGCGTATCCCGTTCACTCAGCGCTTTTCCCCTCTTCTTTAGGATTTCGACGATGCCGCTTCCTGTCCTTCCCCCTACTGGAGGCCATGTCGGCCGGATCAACCCGAGCGAACATAACGCCCACACGGAACCGTCACCCGGCGCCCGGCCCACGGGCGCGCCGAACGCGTTGCGGCGTTCCCACTCGCAAGGGTCGCTCGGGGGACTGAGCGCGCGTGCCGATGGCGTTGGCCGACCAGCCCCGTTGCGGCGCCCGCGGTCGCAATCCCTACCGGAGCCCGCGCGGCCCGCAGTCATCGCGGAAACAGCGCGACTGCGTGATGCGAATGTCCATCCGATGGAATCCCGCAGGCCTCCCGCGCCGGCCGACGATGCTCGCCCGCCCCATGTCCCGGAACAACCGGCGCCCGAGGCACGATTGGAGAACCCGGACATGTTGCAAGGCGCTCGCCTTCAGGAACAGGCCATTAAATATCAAGCGGCGATACAGATAGCGAGCCAGTCGTTCGAAATGCAGAAGCTGGGACCCGCAAAGGCGGCGGAGCTGACGCGGCCGAGTTAGGTTCTCGCAGGCCAGGACCGACGCGAGGGTCGGCCCCCGGCCAAAGGGCATACGCATGTGCGAGCGCACTTCGTCACACGCGACATCTCTCGATCAGCAGCGTCGCATCTCCACTGGCAGAAAGGAAGCGGACGATCTACCGCTCCCGGCGGCAGGCTCTAGCCGGTAGCCCGCCGAATATACCGCTTTCAATTCGATGCTTTCGCCTTCCGTCAGGCACAGCTTGCGACGCAGCTTGTAGATATGCTGTTCCAGCGCGCGGCCGACTTGATCGGCGCCCTGCCCCCATATTTCCAACGCGATGCGGGGCCGACTCAACAAAGCGCCCGGGCTGGAGAAAAACAGCCAGGCGATCGAAAATTCGCGGGCCGTCAGCTTGACGTCTTTCCCGCGGAACGTCACGCGCTGCGACCATTGGTCCAGCACGTAGTCGCCCAGTTCGATCTGGGTCGTGTCCTGGCCTTGACTCTTCAACCGGGACGCGCACCGCGCCGCGCGCGCATACAGCTCACCCACGTTGAACGGGCCGACGACGATGTCGTCGCCGCCCATTTCGAATGCGCGGGCCATGGCGGTCGGCAGCAGGAACTGGCCGATGACAAGAATGGCAAAATCCGTGCGGGCATGGCAGGCGCGCCACGATGCGAGACGGCCAACCGCGTCGAGATCCTCGTCGGCATCGACGATCACCACGTCGATGGCCGCGCGGGATGACAGGTGGCGGATCAGGTCGGTACGCAGTTCAAAATGCAGGGGTTGGCAATCGTCTTCAAGAGTCGCAAACGCGGAAATCATGTCCTTTACGGTTTCGCTTTTCGTCAACATGGCAAGTATCACGAAATTTTCCTTTGTTTGACGTTTGGGGCAGCCTTGACGACGGGGGAGCGCCAAGGGGGCCGAGTCGCGGTCATACATTGCTTGAATAATAGAGTGGAGAATTCCAGCAAAGATTAATTTTTCTAAATTGTAAATCTCGATTCAATCAACCCAACTACCGGACAGGTATTAAGTTCCGGATTGAGTTCGAACCATTTTTAATCTATTCATCAAACCGTAATAATCGAAAGACTCAACGTCCCGGTCTTACCTATCCTTACAAAGCTTTCTTTGCTATGTGCGGTACCGCACAGTCAAAATGCCAATGTCCGGTAACCGGCTCATTGCACTTTTTACATTCAGTTACAAAAGTAACAGGCGCCGCAAGGGTTGGGGAAAAGCGATATCGATCGGGAGCATGGCGTCGCGCGGCGGGCGCGCGTGGCTTCCCCCCTTGCTGCCCGTTGTTGCGGGGTGCAAGGGGGGGAAGCCACGATTGAAGGAAAGCCGCGCCTGCGGGGTCGCGGGCCGCGGAGATCGGAGCATGCCTGCCGCGTGCTCCGTGCGGTTGCGCTCAGGCGGTGGCGTGATGGTTTTGATATGCCTGCTGGGCCTGGTCGCTGGTTTGATCCCGGGCGACATCGGTCACGCCTTCCCGCAGTCCCGACTCGACGCTCGCACGTTCCGCCTCGCCCACGCCTTGTTTCGCGCCGACGGTGACATCCGCCTCGATGCCATCGACCGCCCCCCTGGCGATCGCGCCACCCGCGCCCGGCAGCGCCGCGATGCCCACCGCCGCCTCCGCCATGCCGATGCCGGCTTGCTTCTCCGCCGCCCGAATGGCCGACCTACCCCCCCCCGCCCGCCGCGACCGATGCCACTTCGAGTTGTCCGGAAACCGTTTTCGCGGCCATCGACGCGCCGGCGAACAGCACGCCGATGCCCGGGATCCTGGCCAGCGCGTCCAGCACCGTCGACACCACGTCGAGGATTTTCGAGAAAACGTGCAGGAGGCCCTTGAGGAATTTCATGAATCCCCCGCCCTTCGACTTTTTCTGTTTGGGCTGATTCTGGGTGCCGGCCTGCATGGCTTGAATTGCCGCGCCGTCCGCCGGAGAACGCGTCGCCGCCGCGCTCATCGCCGAGGTCGCCGGCACTCCCAGCGACGTGGCCGCCGATGTGGGTGGCGGCGTGGCGACATACTGGCCGAAGCTTTCCAGGTTCCGGGTAAAGCTGTCGAAATCCCCTCCGCCGATCTTGCCGTCGTCGGCCGCGTAGAGCGGATTGCCGGAATGGCCCTTCTTGCCGTTATCGAGCATGCCGAACAGCAATGGATCGTTCAATAATTGCTGCGCGGCGGTTTTGACCGCGTCGCTCGCATTCGGGTCGGTCGACATCGTGCGAAGCTTGTCGCGCGTCAGATTGCCGCCGCCGAAGAACGCATCGCGATTCGCGCCGATGGTCTGCAACGTATCGGTCTCGCTCTCGGTCAGCGTGATTTTTTTCGAGATCGCATCTTCCAGGTGCCCGCGGGAGATCGACGTGCCGTCGCCCGCCACGCTCTGGAACGCGTCGGGATGATCGAGCATGTGTTTCGCCGCCGCGACGAGCTGCGGCGGCGTCTTGCCCTCGCTGCCGGTGCCATCGACGCGGGCCTGCAGCGATGCCTTGGAGATGTGCTTCGGCAGATAATCCGAATACCGGTACAGCTCGCGCATCGCGTCATTGCTCGTCATCGCGCGTGGCTGCGTATCGCCGTCTGCCGCATCGGACGGAATGTAGTTGGCGACGAAGGCCGCCGCCTGTTTCCGCTGGTACGCCACCATTTCCGGATGTTTCGCGACCAGCCGGATCACGTCGTCGACGCCGATCCTGCCGTCCACCTTGCCTTTCTTGCCGGCATCGAGCATGTCGCGCAACGCGGGATCGTCCTTGAGCTTTTGGAGCGCGGCTTTCAGATCGGACGGCGTCTTCGGGTCGTCGATCTTCGATTGCAGATCGGAGACCTTCCCCTTGAGTGCCGCCGCATGCCGATCCAGAACCGCGAGTGTCGCCATCTCGTCGTCGGTCAGTGTGGGATTGCCGCCGCTCGCGGCGAGGCGGGCACGGTCGGCTGCGCTGGGTTCATCGGCGGTGGCGTCGGTGCTGGCGCTGGCGCCGGTGTCGGTGCTGGCGCTGGCGCCGGTGTCGGTGGTCGCCGGCACGACAGTCTCGATGCGCAGGGTATTCGCCGACCCCGAGGTCACCGGCAAGGCGTCCGGGGACGCTGCGGCACCGCTGTCGCACGATTCGCGCGTCGCGCCGCATGCCGACTGCATGCGCAGCGCGCGTATGCTGCCCGCCGAACCGAACATACCGGCCAGGCCCAACGTGATCGCTTCGGCGGCGGTGTCGACCGGCGTCGCATCGTCCGGTTCGTTCGGCGTGGCTTCGCCCGATGCAGCGACGGAGATTCTGAGATCCATCGTTCCCTCCTCTATTCGAGATGCCGACAGTCCGACGCGGCCGCTGGTTAGGCGGTGCGTCCGATTATGCGAAGCAGGGAACATTACGGGGCATTACAAAAACGAAGGCGGAAACGCGCGAGCGAATCCGCCCTCTCTCGGCGGAGAAATTTCCATGAGAACGAAAGGGGCCGCCCACGCCGTCGGGCTCGCCCCTTCTCGCCCACGCCGTGCATGTGTCATCTGTGCGCGCCCTACCCGCGGCGCCGCTCACCTCACCCCCGCCCGTCTCCTTGCAAACTGCCCATCTGCGCGCCGCGGTCCGGCCGCGAACGCGCGGTGGGGCCGAGGTTCAACTCGTCACGCATGCCCAGTTCCGAATCCTGCTGGTACGCGCCCGCCGGCGTGAGGATGCGCGGCGTCACGAGGAACAGCCGCTGGAACTTCTGCCCGGTATGGCTCTTGTAGCGGAACAGCCCGCCGATCAGCGGAATCTTCGACAGCCCCGGCACGCCGGTTCCCTGGCGCTCATCCTGGTCGACCGCGTAACCCGCGATCAGCAGGCTCTCGCCCTGGTTGATCAGTGCCTGGGTGTCGATCGTGCTGTTCGAGACGACCGGCAGGCTGCTGACGGTCTGCGTCGTCAACTGGCCGTCCTCGATATGCACGTTCAAGCGGATATGGGGCGTCTCGCCGGCATCGCCGCTGCCGCGCACGATCATCGGCAGCACCCGTAGCGACACCCCTGCGGAGATGCTGTACAGGTCGGCGGATTGATAGCCGGACACCGGCACGTAGAACGTCTGCTTGTTGTCCATCACCGCCTCGACGTTGTCGAGCGTCGCCACCTTCGGGCTGGCATTGAGGGTGGCCTGATCGGTCTGCTGCAGGGCGCTGATGCGCGCCAGCAGGTAACGGCCCGCGCCGCCGAGCACGGCGGTGAACACGCCGCCCACGGGCGTGGTGCTGGTGACCGAGCTGGTACCCGCCGTCGTCGAGGTATTGAAGCCGCTCGGGTTGATCGCGCTGGTGGAGGTAGCCAACGTGTTCGTGCCGTTGCCGGTCTCGATGTCGGTGTGACCCGAATGCGCGCGCCAGTCCACTCCCAGCTGTTCCAGCGCGTTGTCGGTGATCTCGATGATGCTCGCGTCGATTTCCACCACCGCCGGACGCACGTCGAGCGAGGCGATCAGGGACTCGAACGACGCCATGTGGTCGGGCTGTCCGCGCACCAGGATCGAGTTGGTCCGCGGATCGGGCGTGATCACCGGCCGATCTTCGGCATAGACATCGGTGGTGCGGGAGCGACGCGAGCGCGAGCGGCGCGGCGCGACGTCGCCATCGTCGTCGTCCCCGTCGCTCCCGCTCGCCACGTCGCCCTGCGGGAACGGCGCGCCGGGGCTGGCACCGCCGCCCCCTCCGCCACCCAGCAGGCCGGGCAGGCCGACGGTCCACCCGCCGTTCGACGCGGCTGCGCGCGGCCGGCTGCCGCCGCCCGTGCCCACGTCCGCCCCCCCGCCGCCGCCCGCGGAATCGGCGACGTTGCGCAGCCGACGCGCATCCGCCTGCGGCGCGGTCTGCGAACCGATCGGTCCCCCGCCCTGTTCATAGAGGCTGCGCAGGATGGTGGCCACGCCGGTGATCTTGATCGACTGGCCATCGACGGTGACGGTATGGTCGCTCGCCCATGCATAGCGTAGCGGGAAGACCCGCACCGCCTGTCCGCGTTGGGTCAGTTGATGGTTCTGATCGACCAGCTTGGCGATGTCGCCGATCAGTTCCACGTAGCGCGGCGGGCCCGAGACGACGGCGGTGCGCGCCTCGTCGTCGTAACGCACCGGAAAGCGGCGATCGTTCACCGCCAAACGCGACAACGAACGGCGCAGGTCCGCGGTGGAGGCCGTACGCAGGCCGATCGTCGCGTTGGTGATCTCGTCGGAACCATAAATGCGTAATACCGAGCCATCGTAGTACCACACGAAACCGAACGACGACGACATACGGTTGAGCAACTGCTGCGGGCTCGACTGGAAATGACCGGTGACGTTGCCGTCGACCTTCGGCGAGATCCAGATCGGCACGCCGGCGCTGGCGCTGACGTCGCGCAACACGTCGCGCAGTGCCTTGTGATCAGCGACGTAGTCGATCTGCATCGACCGCCAGGGGATCGGCGCCGCGTGAGCGGTCGTGACGCCCAGCAGCGGCACCGCTG
The DNA here is from genome assembly GCF_026624755.1 of Robbsia betulipollinis. Classification (NCBI taxonomy): domain Bacteria; kingdom Pseudomonadati; phylum Pseudomonadota; class Betaproteobacteria; order Burkholderiales; family Burkholderiaceae; genus Robbsia; species Robbsia betulipollinis. The sequence goes on along the minus strand of NZ_JAPMXC010000001.1, from coordinate 1,726,559 downwards.
CCCACAGGCTAGCCAGCAGGCACCAGCGTGCGGTGAGCGCCGTCCTGCGGCGGCCGGGCGCGAGGGGCGCCCGAGCGCGTGCGCGGAGGGACGTGGGTCCGGTCATCTCAGCCATTCATGGTCTCGGAAGGCGATTCGTTGAACTGCTTGCGATAGCTTTTGATGAGCGCCGAGCGGCTCGTCACGCCCCACCGGTTCGCGGTGTCGAGCACCGATGTGCTGGGACGGGATTCGTCGAGCAGTTCGCCGCGAATGCCATCCAGCCGCAGCTGCCGGATCAGGGCGCCGGGCGACATGCCGAGGGAGCGCTTGAAGACCATCTGCAGCGCTCTTTCGGTGACGTTGATGTAGGCGGCGACTTCGCGCGTGGTCAACGCGCTTTGCGCGATGTTGTCGATGATGTAGCGGTAGGCGCGCCGGTACTTGGCCGGCAGGCGGCCGACGACGTCGTCCGAGCGCCCCTGCGCGCCCGCCTCGCTGCGCGGATCGAGGGTACGCATCATCAGCACCTCGGAGCGCAGGCAGTGCAGCGCCTCGCGTGAATAGCGGGTATAGAGCGTCAGCGCGTTCAGCATCTGTCCGCGCAGGGCGGCCACCTTCGCGCTGGCATACAGCCAGTCCAGGTTCGAATGCATCGCGCCGTTGCCGATATCGCGCTTGCCGATGGCGTCGAGCAGACGCTCGGCCAGCGTCGAGAATCCACCGCCGAGCGCCGCGAGCAGCGCCCCCACCCGCATCTGCGGCAACAGCGTGGCGCTGCCGCACAGGCGCACGTCTTCGAGCACGCGCGAGAGCTGGGTGGCGGCGTCGTCGCTGCCGACCGAGGTATCGACCAGGCAATGCAGATAGGCGACATGCCGGCGCATCAGCAGCGGCAAGACCGCGGCGGCGGCGGCGCTGGGCAACGGCGCGGGATGCACCTCCTCCGTGGCCGGCCGCTGGGCGCCATTGAGGCGGGCCGATTGCCAGAAGACATGATCGGCCAGCGCGCCCGCGCAGCGCACGCCGATCTGCACGCGAAGATCGGCGGCGAGCAGGTCGACCACCTTCCCCCACAGCGGGTCGGCGACGTTGGCAACGAACCGTCTTGCATACTCGAGCGCTTGTTCCGCCGCCGATTGCTGACCCAGTTGGTGATCGACGATCGCCAGGCCGATGCAGGCTTCCGTCGCCTGTTCGGGGCTCGCGGCTTCGTCGCGCACGATGCGCGTGAAGCAATTGCGCGCGAGACCGAAGCGGTCGCGCTTCAACGCCTGCCAGCCGGCATTGCGGCAGGACAACATGCGGATCTCGTCGTCCACGCCGCTGCAGGCGCGCTGCGCGCGTGCATAGTATTGCTCCGCCTCTTCGTCGAGGTCGCGCAGCGCGAGGGAATCGGCCAGGGCCAGCAGCCGCCGGTCATCGCCGTCGTTGAGCTGGCGTTCGTTACTGTCGGCCACCGCCGCGACGGCGGCGTACGCGTTTTGCCAGTCGCCCTCGAGCAATGCCTTGGAATAGCGGGGGAGCAACGTGCGGGCCGAGATGCCCGAGACCAATGCAAAGTAGATCCTGCTGACCATGATTTCACCTATTCGCGTAAATACGTCGCGATTGTCGGGGCATGGGGGTATACCCAGGGAAAGCGCTTGTGTTGAATGCGAAACCTGCGTACACAATAGCGAAAAGTCCTACTTCGAAAGATCAAGAAACCGGTTCTAAATTCTCAAGTTTCTACACCATTTGATAGGCGTCGGGCACGACCCGCGCATGTCCGACAGATGTCGTCCAGCAACGATCGGCCGGCCGCGCGCTGGTGCGCCGCGATGTCGCGCCGATGCGCTGGCGTTGGTGAACGGCGCCGACGACATCCGCATCGGTGACGAGCGACATCCCGTTGAACCGTGATTCCCGGCCAAATTTCGCCGCTGGCTTCCGCGCTTCGGAAAATACGGGGGCGGGCGGGAGGGAGGGAATAGGCTGCAATCTCCCTCACTCTTTTTTTCCCTTGCCATGAGTACTCACATTTCGTCCTCTACGCCCTCGACATCCTCCACGCATTCTTCCGATGAGCCCTCCTCGACGAGTTCGTCGAGCAAGCCCTCTTCAACGAATAATGGCGGGGATAGCACCACCAGCACATCGTCGGACAGCAGCGATCTTTCCGATAGCCTGGACACCATGCTCCTGCAGGTCGGTCAGCAAATCATGCAGAGCGGCAAGACGCTTTCCGCCAACCTGAAGGACGACGACAGCGACGATAGCTGAGCGGCCTGCCATGCGCCGGGCGCCGATGCGTCGCCCGGTCGAAAGATCCATGGTGCGGGGCTCGGTTTCGATCCGTCGCGCAGTCCCGGTTCGGCATCCTGTTCGCGCACGCCGGCCATGCTCATCCGATACGCGCGATGGTCATTGCGTACCGATCGTTCCGTACCGGTGATTCATTTCGCGCCGGGTGCGCCGATTCCGGAGAAGATCGCTGCGAAGCCGGTGAAGTGCAATGCGTCGCGGACCTGCACGGCGACCGCCGACGTCAGCGCGATCAACAGCATGACCGCGACGGCGCCGCGTATCGGCTGGCTGAGAGAAGCCGGTTCGAGCTTGCCCGCCGCCCGGCCGATCACGCCCAGGCCGATATCGATCAGCACCAGCGCCAGCATGATCGGCGTGCAGATCTTCACCGCCATCAGCAGGACGTTTTCGCCCTGGTGGATCGCCAGGTCCGATGCCGCCGCGTGAAAGTCCGGCACGCCGGCGGCCAAGGGCCACCAGCGGTACGACTCGAACAGCGCGCCCAGCAGCACGGCCATGCCGCCCGAGACATAGAACAACGTGATGGAGAGCTGCAGCAGCAACGAGGCCACCGGCGTGCTCTGCTCGCCCTGCAGGGGATTGGTCATCTGTACGTTGTTGAACCCGGCCAGATCATCGATCAGCGTGCCGGCCGCTTCCGCGATCCAGAAGATCGTCGACGCGGTATAGCCGATGATCAGACCGATGAACGCTTCCTTGCCCGTCAACAGCAGCAATTCCGGGATGCTCGCCCGATCGAAGGCGGCGGGCGTTTGCCCGGCGGCCACGAACCAGGTCATCAGATAGACCGCGCCGGTGCGCGCCGCACCCGGAATCGCCTGCGACCCGGTGGCGGGCAACACGGTGAAGATGACGAGCGAGCGGATGCTGGACAGCGCGAGCATGTACAGCAAGCCCTGCAGGTTCGCGTGCGCCCCGGTCAACGCCTCGAAGAGAGCACCGAGATTAGGCATGCGTAACGCGAAAGAGGCGGCCCGCCGCTGTCTCGCACGCCTCTTCGTCGGCGGCCTCCTCGACCCGGCGCGCCAGCGTTGTCTGCAAGTCCCGCTGCTTGTCGCGGCACGCCTCCAGCGACGCGTCGGCACGCGCGAACACACGCTGCGCGGCATCCACCTGTCCTTGCGCGTGGACCTGATGGCGCAGCGCGGCCTCGCATGCCTTCGTCGCGACCGCGAGATCGCCATCGAGCCGCGTCATGTATGCCTTGTGGAGCAGATAGGCATCGGGGGCCACGTGCCCGGCGCCCGCCAGGACATCGCTCAACGCATGGCCCGCCGCGGCGCGGCGCGCCGCCTGCTCCTGCCGTTGCGCCTCGGCCGCGTCCACGGCACGCGTGCGCTCGGCGAGTTCGGCCCGCGCACGCGACAGCGTTTCCTCGGCACGCGTGCGCGCGCGTTCCTTGACGAGCAGTATGGTTTTCCAGGAACGCAGGGCCTGATTCATCGGGGTGCGAACTGACCGACGAGCCCGGCGGTATCGAAGGCGTCGGCCTGCTCCCCAGTTTTTTGGGATAGAAACGCCTCCAGCCAGTCGTGGCGTTCGATCGCCTCGTCGGCCAGCGGGTCGTTGCCGCGCTGGTACTCGCCCACCTGCAGCAGCGTCTCGACCTCGGCATACCGGGCCATCAGCTGGCGCATCCGCGCGGCGCCCGCCAGATGCGCGTCGGTCACGACCTGCGGCATCACCCGGCTCAGGCTGTTCAGGATGTCGATGGCGGGGTAGCGGTTGCGTGCGGCGATGTCGCGCGACAGGATCAGGTGACCGTCGAGAATGCCGCGCACCTCCTCGGTGACGGGGTCGCTGCCGCTGTCGTCCTCGGCCAGGACCGTATAGAGCGCGGTGATGGAACCCACGTCGCTGGTACCCGCCCGCTCGAGCAGCCGCGGCAGCTCGGCGAAGATCGACGGCGGAAAACCGCGGCGTGTCGGCGGCTCGCCCGCCGCGAGACCGATCTCGCGCTGCGCCCGCGCGAAGCGCGTCAGCGAATCCATCATCAGCAGGACCCGCAGACCCTGGTCGCGGAAATATTCGGCGACCGCGGTACCCACGTAGGCCGCTTTCGCCCGTTCGATCGAAGAACGGTCCGAGGTCGCGCAGACCACCACGGTCTTGCGCATGCCTTCCTCGCCGAGAATCAGTTCGATGAACTCGCGCACCTCGCGGCCGCGCTCGCCGATCAACACGATCACGTTGACGTCGCAGTCCGTGCCGCGGGCGAGCATTCCCAGCAGCGTGCTCTTGCCGGCCCCGGCCGGCGCGAAGATCCCCAGCCGCTGCCCCTCGGCCAGCGTCATCATGCCGTCGATCGCGCGCACGCCGGTACCGAGCGGCGTGTCGATAAGCTTGCGCCGCATCGGATCGGGCGCCTGCGCGTAGACCGAGGCGAACGTGGCCGCCTCGACCGGCCCATAACCGTCGATCGGATTGCCCAGACCGTCGATCACGCGCCCCAGCAGGGCGGGACCGACACCGATGGCCAGAGGCTGACCGCTGCCCAGCACCCGGGTCGAACGCGACAGGCCGATCGCGTTGCCGAACGGCGCGAGCAGCAGGAACTGACGGCTGAACCCGACCACTTCGGCGCGCTGCAGCAAGCGTCCGTCCTTGTCCTGCAATTCGCAGATCTCGCCAAGCGCGGCATCCATCCCGCCCACCCGCAGCAGGGTGCCGGACACCTCGACCAGCTTGCCATAGCGCTGTCCGCTCGGCGCGTGGTCGAGCGCGAGATCGAGGCGATCGGCGAAATCGAGGACCATGCTCATGCCGTGTTCCCGTAGTCCACGTCGCGCGCCGCGCCCGGCCGGGCGGGAACACCACCGCCGCCCGGTCGCGGCGCGGCTATCGATCCATCTTCGGGCGCGGCATCGTCGACATTCGCGTCCTCCCCCGCCTCGGGTGCCGTGTCCACGTTCTGGAACAAGGCCCGCCGGATCGCGGCGAGCTGCGCGTCGAGGCCGGTCACCAGGATGCCGTAATCCCATTCGCACACGCAACTGCCATCGCGCGCGGCGGCGTCGGCGATCACATCGAAACCGCCGATCCAGCCCGCCTTCGTGCTCGCTTCGGCAAGCATGCGTCGCGCACGCGCGGCGTCGCCCGGATGAACGGTCAGGCTCAGGTAGGACTCGCTGTCGATCAGGCGCTGCAGCGTCACGCCGATCCGTTCGAACAACGCGTCGCGGTCGGTCTCGAGCACCACCTGTTCAACCGCCTTCATGACGATGCCCGCCAGTCGGGCGCGGGTACGCCGCGCAGCCTCGCGTTCTTCGCGCACCCGGTACTGCATCGTTTCATGCGCTGATTCCAGCGCGCGTCGCAGGCCCGCGGCATATCCCAATTTACCGCTGGCGATATAACGTTCCTGGGCGCTCGCCGCGCTGGCCTGGGCCGCCGCGAGCGCCTCCTCGTGAATGGCGTCGGCACGCTCTCGCGCCTCGGCGACGATGCGCGCGGCCTCGTCCTGCGCGCGTACCAGCGCAGCGTCGATGTCGAGTACCGCGGCGAACTCGTCCGCGCGCAGCACGTCCGCGTCCACCCCGACGCGCGGCACGTCATGTTGGGATCGGTTGAGCCAAAGGATCATGGCAACTCCGGAATCAACAACGGCAGGCGCGCGAAGAAACGCGCGCGCTCGCCGGACCCGCCCGGCTCGCACGGATAGCCGTCCGGGGCTGCGGCGCCGTCGAGCTGCATCGCCACCAGACTGACGATGGCCGGTATCGCGATCGCGCTTTCGCGGCGCAGCCGCCAAAGACCTTCCTGCGCGAGCGACGCCGCATCGAGCATCTCGGGCAGCGGCAAGGTGGTCTCGCCGTCGGTCGCGGCGACGCGACGCAGCGCGTCGAGCGTCTGGGCGCCGACCGCCGCGCGCATCTGATCGAGCAGCGCGCGATCGATGCAGCGCCGCACCGCCGAGCGCCGCGCATACAGCGCCCGCACCGCCAGCGCACGACGCAACAGCACGGGCTCGGCCACGCCCAGCCGTTCGCCGGCGTTGACGAAGGCGAGCGGCGGCACCGGCCCGAGCCGGGGGGGGAGGAGTGCCTCGCGCAACCAGATCCAGCTGTCGTCGCGCGTCGACACCCGCGACAGCATGTCGGCGGGTAGCGCGCTCACGCCTTCCGAAAAGTGGCGCAGCCGCGACTCATACTCCCGTAGCGCGGCGACGACGCCGTCGAGATAGGTCGACGAGGGCAAACGCCCGGACGATACCGCAGCGGCATCGTCGACGGCGGCACGTGACGCAGGCAAGGAGCTTTCCACCGCGTCGCGCGTCGCCGACAATCCGCCGTCGTCGATCTCGAACGGAATGGCCACGGTCACGGCGTCACCTTGGTGTGGTCGTCGGCTCGCGCGTTCGGCGCGTTCGTCTTCGCGCCCCGGTCAAGACGGCGCTGCATCGTAGCGCGCAGCGTCGCCATGAGCCCGGCGACCGATTCCCGGAAGAGGATCGCGAGTGTCACCAGCAGCAACAGCGCCAGACCCGCTCCCGTAACGAGCCACGGAAAACCATGCGCGCGGCTGCGCGGACTGAGGTCGGGCATCGCCGCCGGCACGAAGGTGACGCTCACGTCGGCATAGCTCAGGCCCTCGACGCTATGCACGACGAGATTCTTGATGCTCGGCAGCAGCGTGGCGACGTCGGTATTCGGCCGGTACTTGATGAATACCGCGGCCGAGGACGGCTTGACGACGCTCGACAGCGGATCGTTGTTCGGCAAGACGATCTGGACGTTCGCGAACGCCACGCCGTCGATGCGGGACAGCATCGACGACAACTGCTGAGACACGCCGTAGATGAAACGCACGCGCTCCTCGGTGGGCGTCGAGATCAGGCCGTCCTTCTTGAACATGTCGCCCAGATTCGTGTATTTGTCGTGCGGCAGGCCGTGCGCGTGCAACACGCGCATCGATTCCGGAAAATCGTCGCCGGGCACCGACACGGTCCAGGTCTTGCCGCCGTCGGGCGTGGCCTTGTCGGGGCTGAGGCCGGCGTCGAACAGCACGCTCAGCATGTCGTCGGCGTCGCCTTCGTTCAACTGCGAATACAGCTGCTTGTTGCAGCCGGCGAGCGCGCAGACCAGGGTCACCACCAGCGCGGCGCGCAGCCAGCGGCTGGAAGATCTTCCTCGCGCTCCGCTCGCGGCATCGGACAGGGAAGGGGCGGCACGCATCATTGGTTCTTCATCAGGGTCTGCACCGCGCCCTTGCCGCCCTGTGCGAATCCCACGCCCAATTGGATCTTGGTCATCGCATCGGCCATCTCGAATTGCATGCGTATCGTCTGCGCGGTGAATTCGCGCATGTCCATCGTCCCGGCGTTCTGCTGAAACGCTTCGGCCGAGGCCAGCGCCTTGCTGAAGGCCGCGTCCTGGCCGTCGACGATCGTCGAGATGGCGGAAGGGTGCTGGGAGACGCTCGCGCCCGATTGCACCGTCAGCGTCGCATGATCCAGCATCTGGCGGAAGCGTTCGGTCGACTCGGCGGAGGCCGGCGTCGGCGCGTTGGTCCCCCCGGCGACGCTCGCCCCACCCACGCCGCCGGTCTCGCCGGCGGCCCCGACGCCGTTGGCCGCCGGGAGCGCGCCCTGCATCGCATTCGCGCCGGACACGGCGGCGGACGAAGCGGACGAAGCGGACGAAAGCGACGACGCGGCGCCGACCGGGTCGATACCGCTGATCCGCGAAACGGCGGAATCGAAAGTGATCATGGTGAGCTCCTCAGGCGCGCATGAAATAGGCCGTCGAAAAGGGCGACACCTCCGCGGCGGCGGGCGCTGGCGAGGCATCGACGATCGCCGCCTCTTTTTTCTTGCCCATCAGGAGATTCACCAGCGTGACGGATTCGGCGTCCTCGTCGCGCGACAGCACCTCGTTGGCGAAAATCTGCCAGCTCGGGTCGCGCAGCGAGTACAGGCAGATCGCCATCAGCGCGCTCACGTACGCGCCATAGGGCGCCTGCAGATCCTGCCCGTCCATCATCCGCAGGATCTGCACCGCCTCGACGTGGCGCTTGCGTCCCATCAACAGCCAGACGTCGTACACATGCAGTTCGCGAAATCGTGGTCGCATCACGTGCAGTGCCGCGAGCAGTTGCTCCGCCTCCGCAAGATACTTCTTGTTCACGCTCGTCACGAGCAGGTCGATCAGTGCGGAAACGAAATTGTCCGGGCAGGATGTGAGGTCGAGCACGTTGTGCCTCCATTGATGCGATGCGCCGGCGAGCTGCGCCGCGAATTTACGCCGTGAATCCGACATGTACAGGCGGACCTTAGCCGTCGCGGGCCCGGGCATCCCGCATCAAATGCGAAGGCGCTAGGCCCAGGCCGAAACCGCGCGTCGAGTTTCGCGCGCGGACCAATGCCTTCGCCTGCCGACCTTGCCCATCACCGTCGCTACCGCATCATCAGGCCGTCTGACGGACTGGCAGCGGTCCGTCCCCACCCGCTTCCCTACAGCGGCGACATTCGCGTCGCAAACCGCAGCGCAAACCGCAGAGCGACTCGCAGAGCGACAATGGCTGAAGAGAAAACCGAAGAGCCGACAGATAAGAAGCTCAAAGACGCGAAGCGCGACGGCAAAGCGCCGAAGAGCACCGACATTCCCGCCGCCGCCCTTTTCCTGCTAGGCGCGATGGCCCTATCGTTCGGCGCCGAACCGCTCGGGGATCATCTTCGGGTGCTGATGCGCATCGCGCTCGATGTCGGCCGGGCGACCTCGCCGCAATTCGACCTGCAACAGGCGATGACGGCGGCGATGGTGGAGGCCGCGTGGATACTGGTGCCGTTGCTGGGTGCCGCCCTGCTGCTGCCGATGCTCGCGTTGGTGGCGCAGATCGGCATCAACATTACCTTCAAGCCGCTGGAACTGAAGATCGACGCGATCAATCCCGCGTCGGGGTTGAAGCGCATTTTCTCCGTGCGTTCCCTGCTCGACCTGGTGAAGATGATCATCAAGGCGGCCGTCCTGATCGCGGTGCTCTACAAGATCACGCTGCTTCTGCTGCCGCTCACCGCGAGCCTGTCGTACCAGCCGATCCTGGACGTCATCTCGATAAGCTGGATGGTGCTGTGCCGCTTCGTCGCCGCGGCGGGACTCGTCGTGTTGATCCTGGGCGGGGCGGACTTCGGCATCCAATACTGGCTGTTCATCCGCGAACACCGGATGACGAAGGATGAGATCAAACGCGAGCACAAGGAATCCGAGGGCGACCCGCAGATCAAGGGCAAGCGCAAGCAGATCGCCCGCGAGGATGCGAACGCGCCACCCCAGCACAAGATCGCGGACGCGCAGGTGGTGGTGGTCAATCCGACGCATTACGCGGTCGCGATCCGCTACATGCCCGGCGAACACGGGTTGCCGCGCGTGATCGCGAAGGGCGTGGACGAGGACGCGCTCGAAATTCGCCGCCACGCCGAGGAATTCGGCGTGCCGATCGTGCCGAACGCGCCGCTTGCCCGGGCGCTTTATCTCGTTCCCCTTCACCAGGCGGTGCCCGACCCGCTGTTCGAAGCGGTGGCGGAAGTCCTTGCCTGGGTAGGTCAGATGCAGCAAATCAACCAGCCTCACGGAGCGGACCCCGGTCCCTCCGCCTCCTGACAGGAAACGTCCATGAAACTCCGGATACAGGAATACTCGGGCGAATTCAGCATCGCCACGCTGGTGGTGGCGATCGTCGCGCTGATGATCCTGCCCCTGCCGACCTACCTGATCGACATGCTGCTGGCCATCAACATCACGCTGAGCGTCGTGCTGCTGACCGCGACGATGTACGTGCCGAACGCCACCACGCTGTCCGCGTTCCCGTCGATGCTGCTGTTCACCACGCTGTTCCGGCTGTCGCTCAACATCGCGTCGACCAAATCGATCCTACTCAAAGCGGACGCGGGGCACATCATCGAGAGTTTCGGCGAGCTGGTGGTGGGCGGCAATCTGGTGGTCGGGCTGGTGGTGTTCCTGATCATCACCACCGTGCAGTTCATCGTCATCGCGAAGGGTTCCGAGCGCGTCGCCGAGGTGGGCGCACGCTTCACGCTCGACGCGATGCCGGGCAAGCAGATGAGCATCGATGCCGACGTGCGCGCCGGCAGCCTGACGCCCGAGGACGCGCGCGAGCGTCGCGCGATGCTCGCCGTCGAGAGCCAGCTCCACGGCGGCATGGACGGCGCGATGAAGTTCGTCAAGGGTGACGCGATCGCCGGGCTCGTGATCACGCTGGTGAACATCACCGCGGGCATCGTCATCGGCACGACCTACCACGGCATGACCGCGGGCGAAGCCGCCGGACGCTTCTCGGTGTTGTCGATCGGCGATGCGATGGTGTCGCAGATTCCGTCGCTGCTCATTTCCGTGGCGGCCGGCGTGATGATCACGCGGGTCTCGAAGGAACATGAGAAGCCGCGCTCGTTGGGCATGGAGGTGGCCGCGCAGCTCAGCACCAGCTCGCGCGCGCTGACCACCGCGGCGGTCCTGCTGTGCGGTTTCGCGCTCGTGCCGGGCTTTCCGTCCACGATGTTCGTGGTGTTGGCCGCGATCATCTTCCTGGGCGGGCAGGCGGTACGGCGCGGGACGGCCAAACGCAACCCGATCGGTGACGCCACGTTGTCGTCGCTGCAGCGCGAGGGCGCGAAGATCGAGGCGAACAGCATGTTGCGCAGCGCGCCCCCCTTCGCCGCGCCGCTCGCGGTCAAGCTATCGGCCAAGCTCGCCGAGAAGATCGACCCGCGTCGTCTCGACCATGCGTTCGAGGCCGGCCGCCGTGTCGTCACAGAGGAACTCGGTCTGCCCTTCCCGGGCATCGTCTTCTGGGCCTCCGACCAGTTGCCGGGCACCTCGTACGAGGTCCTGATCCACGATGTCCCCGTGGCGTCGGTCGATGTCGGCGCAGGGGGGGGCTTGACCAACGGGACCACAGTGGCGATCGGGGCGCCCGGGGCGACCAAGGCCACCGCGACAGCGGTGGCGACAGTGGCGCCGGCAGCGAGCGTGGACCGCGAGGCGGCGATCGCCGAACATGCGATCCGCATGCTGCGGCACGAGGCGCGGCTCTTCATCGGGGTGCAGGAAACGCAGTGGATACTCGAACGCGTCACGCCCGATTATCCCGGCCTGGTCGCGGAAGTACAGAAGGCCCTGCCGGTGCAGCGCATCGCCGAGGTGCTGCGCCGTCTGCTGGAGGAACAGATTCCAATCCGCGACATCCGTTCGATCCTGGAAAGCATGGTGGCGTGGGGCCCGAAGGAGAAGGACCTGATCATGCTGACCGAATACGTACGCAGCGACCTGGGCCGCATGATCGCGCATCGCGCCACCCAGGGGTTGCGCAGACTGCCGGCGATCGTGCTCGACCAGGAACTCGAACAAACGATTCGCCAGGCGATCAAACCGACGCCGGCGGGCAACTTCCTGACGCTGGAGCCGCAACAGGTCGAGGTGATCCTGATGCATCTGGAACGCCTGGCGACGTCCGCGCCGCCCGCTAATCTCGCGGTGGTCACGGCGGCGGACATCCGGCGCTATTTCCGCCGCATGATCGAAAAACGGCTCGACTGGCTCAACGTCTATTCGTTCCAGGAGCTCAACGGCGAGATCGACCTGCAATTGGTCGGCAGCCTGAAGCTGTAATGCGCCCGTCTCGCGTCCGGCCAGATGCCGCCCACGGGCGGTACGGCAGACGATTTCCCCACGACCCGCACGTCGGACCCTGCCATGGCCCATGACTTTTTCCGCACCGCGCCGACGCCGCTGCATGTCGATGACGCCACGCGTGCCGGCGACCGGCACGCGGCCGACGCCGGCACGCGCTTCGCGCGTCTGCTCGACGGCACGAAGACCGCCGCGCAGGCGCGCGCCGCCACGCCTGGCGACGAGGCAGCCGCGAACACGTCCGGTCGGACCCGTGCCGGCGCGGGTGGTCCGGACGCCGGCGCCGGCTCGACCGAGGACAGGCGGCGCCACGCCGACACGCAAACCGGCGCACAAACCGACGCGCGTCGCCTGCTTTCACGAGAACGTCGCGACGCGCCGAACGCATCGCCAGCCAATTTGCCGCCGTTCCCCGCCGAAGGGGCGGCCGACCGCCCGCCGGTGCCGGCTTCGCCCGCGCACGCCGCGACCGTCGGCGACGCCGGACTCGCGCGGGACGCACGCTCCTGGGGCGCGACGGGCGCATTCCCCGGCCTCAGCAACGGCGCGCGGGAGGACGGCGACCGCGCAACGGACCCGGCCACGCCACCCGGGGTCCACGACGCGCGCCCGTCACTCGGCGACACACCCGGCCCGACGGCATCGCCCGACGCATCCCCCCTCGCGGCCCGCGTCCTGTCCGCGCGCGCCGTCGCGTGGCGCGCCGGCGGCGAACCGGGCGTGCGGCGTCGCGCCAACGCTGCCGGCGAAGGGCGCCGTGGCGCGCCCACCAGCACATTCCTCGGCACGCCCGACCACGCCACGCCCGACCACGCCACGCTCGACCACGCCACGCTCGACCCCGACGATGCGACGCCCGACCATCCGCTGCTGTCCCGCCTCACGAGCCTGGTGACCACGCGATATGGCGGCCTGGCGTCCGCGGGAGCCGTGGCATCCACCGATACGGGGCACCAAGCCGACGACAGTCATCGCGAATTGTCGATCCGGCTCGATCCGGCGCTGCTGCCGGAGACCGTGCTGACCCTCGCGGTTTCGCGCGCCGACCTCTCGCTTCGCTTTGCAAGCCCCCTCGCCGCGTCGCGCGCCCTACTCTCTGCACAAACGGACGAACTTGCGTCCAGGCTGACGAAACGCACCGGCCGCCAGGTCAGCATCGACATCACGACCTGAACCACGACGGCCCGACCTGAATGTTTGCGACCGCGCCCTGACCTGCGTCAAGGGGAGGGCGCGGTCATCGCCTCCGAATCGAATGGATCATTCCTCCCATCCCGATCGCCATCGCATCCGTCTAGGCGACCGGCTTCGCACCTATTCGCGACCGCTGGCGGACCTGTCACGCCTCGTCACGCCGTGCCTGCGGCCGCTTGCCTCCTCGCACCTGCCGGCGATGCTGCGGCCCGGCTGCCTGGTCTTCACGACGGCTTATGGCGACGCTCGCGTCCGAATCGATCTCGCGCGTTTTCCGGCGCTGGAAAGCATTGCCCGCGACGACAATCCGGGCCGCCGCGTCGCCCTCGCCAATCTCTTCCTGGAGCCCTGGCTCGCGCCGCTGCGAACCGGCGACAACGATATCGGCATCGGTCCGCTCGTGGGACTCGCCATCGCCAACCTGACGCCTGACGTGGAGCGCGCGTCGCCATTCGCGCGCGCGGCATCGGCTGGCAACGCCCCGGATGCGCCGCTCGGCCGCCCCGCCGAGTACGGCCTGGCACTGATGATCGCGGTGTCCGCGTTCGCGCCGTTGTCGTGCGTCGTCGAGGACATCGCGCCGGCGCTCGTGGCCGCGCTCGGCGCCTCACGCGAGGCGATGCCGGAAACCGCGAATGCCGGTCACCTCGCCGCGTTGCCCCTGCCGGGCCGTCTGCGCATCGCCAGCCGCGGCTACCGGCCCGCGGTGCTGGCCTCGTTGCGCGAGGGAGACGTACTCCTCGGTTGGCCGCTGCGCCAACCCTACCGCCCGGGCGCACCGCTCGCGGAATGCGAGCTTCGGTGGGGTGCACCCGGCGGCATGCAATACCGGATACCCGTCGATGTCGGCGGTTCGCGTATCACATTGAAAGGCCCTTTCACCATGACGAACGACACACTGGATTACGCTGCGCGGACCTTCGCGGACGATGCCGACCCGGACCCGACGGCACCGGACACGGCAGCCGCGCCGGCGACGCGGCATGCGCTGGATGCGCTGGAAGTCCTGGTGCATGTCGAGATCGGCGCGCTGACGCTGCCGCTCGCGGCGCTGGCGGCGATGGGTCCGGGGCATCTGCTCGAACTGCCGACCCCCATTGCCGACGCCCCGGTCAGGCTGGTTTCATGCGGCCGTACCCTCGGCACCGGGGAACTGGTGGCCGTGGGTGACAATCTCGGCGTTCGGATCACGCATCTCGCCGCCGACGATGGGCGCTAACCTCAACCCCGCCACGCTGCTGATCACGCTGCTGGCGCTGGGCCTGTTGCCCTTCGTCGCGATGGTGGTTACCTCGTACACGAAAATCGTCATCGTGCTCGGCCTGCTGCGTAGCGCGCTGGGCACGCAGCAGGTTCCCCCGTCGACGGTGATGAATGGCATCGCGCTTATCGTGTCGTGCTTCGTGATGGCGCCGATCGGCATGCAGGCGTATGACGCGGCGCAGAAGATGCAGGGCCAGGGGGACGGCAGCGTCAACGTGGTCTCCCTCTTCGACGCGGCGCGCGAGCCGTTCCGGCAGTTCCTGTCCAAGCACACGACGGAGCGGGACAAGGCCTTCTTTATCCATTCCGCGAAACAGATCTGGCCCGCGGAAATGGCCGCGAGCCTCAAGCCCGACGACCTCATCGTGCTCGCGCCTTCGTTCACCGTCAGCGAGCTGACCTCGGCATTCAAGATCGGCTTTTTGCTGTATCTGGTTTTCATCGTCATCGACCTCATCGTCGCGAACCTTCTGATGGCGCTTGGTCTGTCGCAAGTGACGCCGACGAATATCGCCATTCCCTTCAAGCTGCTGCTGTTCGTTGCAATGGACGGCTGGTCGACGCTCATCCACGGACTGATTTCCACCTATAAATGACCCCATGGATTACGAAAACATCGTCCGCCTGACCACGAGCGCGCTCACGATCTGCCTGCTCGTCTCGCTACCCGCCGTCGCCACCGCGGCGCTGTCGGGATTGCTGATTTCCTTTCTCCAGGCCATCACGTCCTTGCAGGATGCAAGTATTTCGCAGGTTGCGAAGCTGATCATCGTGACCGCGGTGATTCTCGCCTGCGCGCCATGGGGCGCATCGGCGGTGCTCGAATTCGCGCATTCGGTGATGCAGGCGGTCTTTCCATGAAGGCGGGCGGCGCGGCTTTCGGCATGACGAGCGTCGCGAACATGGTCGCGAACGACGCCGTGCAGAACGACGCCGTACACGTGGCGAAGCACGGCCATAGCGCCGCGCATTCGGCCGGCGCGAAACGGTCCGCTGCCCGCGCGGCACGCGCGCGTCATCAGCGCAACGGCGACGTTTCGCAAGGAGACGCCGCGGAAAGCGAACCCGCGCCGACCGAACTCGATGAACTTCAAGAGTTGGTGGAGCATCATCCCAAGATGGGGCACAAGGCGCAGCACTCTCGCCGCCGCCGCCGCGCGCAGTCGAGCGGCCCCGACGTCGATGACGATCAGGACGACGATTCGGAAAGCATCGCGCTGCTGCTCGACGAAGAGAACCGGCAATCGCTGGAGCGGTTGATCTTGTCCGTGGCGGAGCAAGAGGGCGAGAGCGCCGATTCGCAAGGCGACGAGCGCGGGCGCGGCGCGCCATTGGACCGGCTTACCGCATTGGATGGCGGGCGCGGTGAGCCGATGCATCAGAAAGGTGCGACGCCCCGGCACGCGCCAGCGGGAGCGACGACCGCGCATGATTCCGCGACCGGCCCTGGCAAGAGAGCGGGCTTTCAGCGCGCCGCCCCGCCCGCGACCATTGCGGACGCAACATCCCTGGCGGAAGCGTCGCTGCTCGGCCTGATGGGGGCGAACCGCCATCCGTCGGGTTCGCGCGGGGCCCCATCCGCCGCGGCGGGCGGCATGGCGGCACGACCGACGATGCCTTTCCGACCAGGCGCGTCCGGTTTGCCGGAACACGCGGCGATGCGCATCATGCGCCTCCATCTGACGGCTTGTCGGGAAAGCGGCAAGCATTCCACGAACACGGGCGCGTCGACGACGAATCCTCCGTCCGCGACGCTCGATCGCGTGCGCGACCGTTTGATCGCTGCGGCCGCCGCGCAAGGGATCGAACCCGTGCCATGCGCGCAGCTCGCCCTGGAACAACAACGATTCAATCTGCTGCTGCCACTGTGGCTGTTGCAACTGCGTGCCCCGCGGCAATCCGCGCATCATGGCTCGGCGATCGCGCGGCTATGTTCGCTCGGCGCACGGTGACTGAGGAGTTTCGGTAATGACCAAACAAATTCGGATTCTGACCGGGTGCCATGCGGGCGCTCGCTTAAATTTGCGTCATGGGACGTGGTCGCTCGGCGATCACCCGGATGCCGACATACAGATCAGCGATTGGGAGGCCGAACAGATGATATTGGACTATCGAGAGGACGGCACCGTCATGTTCGGCGCTGCCCAGGCGGCTGGGGGCGCGACGCGGCTGGCCGAACGCCTGCACGATCTGTTGCCCCGCCGCTGTGGCGACATCGCCTTGTGCGTGGGTCCGGCAGATGCGCACTGGCCATCGGACATGGAGTTGCTGCAGGCGATGTTGGCCGAGGCGCCGCGCGCGCCCGCTGCACCGAAGGACGATATCGACGCGACCGCGTTGCCGGCACGTGCGCCCAAGCGTTTCAGCAAGCGGATGGTCCGCACCGGCGCCTGCGCGGCGACGGTTGCGGGGATGATCGGATTCACGCTGCTGCTGACCACCGGACAATCAGGCAAGGCCGACGCGGCGATTCGCCCGGCAGGCATGACGCCGGCCGAACGCCAGCGCAACAAGGTCGAGGTTGCCCTGCGCCGTCTGCACCAACCCGATCTGCACGCCGAGCGCAGCGATGGGCACGTCGTCGTCAGCGGCATCGTACCCACGGCGGCCGACGCATTGGCGACCACGCGCGCGCTGCGCCAGCTCTCGTCGGATGACGATGCGGTCGAGGTGGAGACGCACTTCGCCGTGGCGGACAGCGTCGCGGACGATCTGCGCTCGTCGCTGGGCGAGGACGGCATCACGGTCCGTTACCTGGGTGGCGGCGCTTTCGCGGTCTCGGGTGTGACGCGCGATCTGACGCGCACCCGGGCGACGCTGGCCCGTGCCCGCACCGATTACGGAACGGCCATCCGCCGCATCGACGACACGCTGACGCAAAACGCCCTGCCGCCGCAAAACGTCAACGCGATGCTCGACTCCGACGACGTGCGCTACGTGCAGTTGCAGGATGGCACGAAGAGTTTCGCGGCCGAGCCGTCCAGCCCGCCCGGACCGCCCCCTGTCACATCCGCCGATCTCTCGCAGCAGGACGATTAGAAAATGACCATGTTCAATGCCATCGCCGACATCACGCCGCAGATGCAGGCCACGCTCGATCAGATCATCACGCTGGCGGCGAGCAATCCCCACGACCCGCGCGTGCGGGAAGGCATCGACGAGCTGAACCGGGTGGCGGCGGGTATCGCGCAAGCCAGCGCGGCCACTCCCGAAGCGCACGTCCGCAGCGCCGGCAAGGTCGTCGCCGATGGATTGCTGGCGGCCGCGGCGATCTGCCAGCGCCTGCAGGCCGAGAAAGTTTCTTCGTAGTTCGCACCACGCCGCCCGCCGCACCGGGGAGGCCGCCTTACCGCCGTGCGTCCCGTAACGGCGTTTTTTCCAAAGCCGAGTTTTCGGCATCTGCCCTCGCGGGTCCTTTATCGTTTTGGAGATTGATTATGACCACGTCCACCACCACCACTTCCGCTTTGACCACCGCCGGCGCGACCGCTTCCGACGCCAGCACCGCAACCTCGGCCATCGCGGCGATGCAATCCGCCATGGTCGCGCAGAACGCGATCAACACCGCGATGACGGAAATGCAGCTGCAGGAATCCGGCCCGAAGAACGCGAAGTCGCTCACGCAAGGCTAATGGTGTCGGCCGGATCCGTCCGGCCAAACCGGTAACGAGTGGCACATCGGCCCAAGCCGTGCGCCACTCGTTTTTTTACGATTTTTTCTTCTTTTTTATACTCATAACGCAATGAGTCTCGAGCGCCGCAACGATCTGATCGCCGAACTATGTGGAGTGCTTGACATTCCGGGCGTGGACGCGATCGTCGAGGCAGGCAAACTCCAGGCCAACGGCTTCGACGTCGCCATCGATTTTTTCGAGGAAGACCCGGACGCCATCTATCTTAATTTCGAATACGGCATCGTCGGCAGCGGGCGCACCCTGCGCATCTTCCGGCTGCTGCTGGAATCCAATCTTCTCATTTACGCGCAGGACCAGGCGCAACTGGGCCTGGACCCCGACACCGGCGGCATCATTCTGTTGTTGCGCGTGCCGCTGAGCGACGACGTCGACGGGATCTACCTCGGCGAATTGCTCGACCATTACGCGGAACACGGCCGCTACTGGAAAAACAACATCCTCGAATCCTCCGACGAGATGTTCGATAACATCGCGAGCGGCGCCTATACGTGGATTCGCGCTTGATCTGCACTTGTTCGTCCACGAAACACGCGACGCCGAGGGAATCCCTGGAGGAGGCGCAGGCACGCATGCGGCAGGTTACGCGGGATGCCTTCGAAATCCTGACGCGGGACGCGCACTACGCAAGCCTCGACGGCATGCTGGTGGTCGAGGGCGCGATCGTGGCGGTGACGCCGACGTGGGTCGGCCCCTATTTCGGCGCGGGGCGGGAAGCCGGCGTGCTGATCAGCGCCGAGGCGGGCTACGACCTGAACGCCATGACCTTGTCCGACGCGGGCGCCCTGCTCAAGCAAGCCGGCGATCTGCTGGCCACGTTCGGCGCGGCGCTCGGCTGCAATGCGAAGGGCTGGCTGGTGCTGCACCGGGTGCTGGGCGCGCGCGGTCTCACGAGCGCCACGTTGGCCACCGAGATCGTCGCGACGCGTCGCTTGCAGCGGCTGCTCAACGAGGCGCCGCAGGGCTCGGACAGCGAAGCGGCGACATGGCGCTGATGCCGTGCCGCCGGACTTCCCGCAACGCGCGGTCGGTGCTGCCGGGGCGCACCGGGAAGGCCGGTGGTTTGCCCGAGCACGAGGCAATTTGCTTCGTTTTCGCTGTAGCTGCTTCGTATGAACGCGCGAATCCATGCGCGTGTCGCACGACACTCGACACTCGATGCTCGAGGATCGCTGTTCCATGCCCGGGTCGACCCGACTGGCACGGCCGATACCATTCACCCCGCCGTTCACCCCGGGAACAATGCCATGGCCCTACAGATCAATACCGGCACGACGTCGCAAACCGACTTCGACCAGACGTCGTCCACCACGTCGCTGCAAGACACGTTCTCGCAGGTCGACCAGGCGCTCAAGGCGCTGATGGCCCGGATTTCCGCGTCGGTCACCGCATCGGCGAAAACGCCGTCGGCCGCGGGCGTGTCGTCCTCGGACAATGCGCAGTGGCGCTCGTCCGCGCTCGACGACCCGAGTTGGTCGACGTCCGGAAGCACGACCCCCGCGACCACCGCCACCGACAGCACCGACGGTGGGCTGGACGACGGTACGGATGACGCATCGGGCGGCAGCCTGAAAAGCGTTCTGAAAAAACTCGAACGCGATCTGGAAAAACTGCAGAGCTATCTGGACGGCGATTCGAGCAACAGCTCGGACAACGATCTGGACAGCGATTCAGGCTATGACTCGGACAGCGATCTGGACAGCCTGGCCGGCGACTCGGACAGTGATGCGGGGGATAGCCTGGATAGCGACCTCGACAGCCTATCCGGCGACTCGGATAGCGATGTGGACGACGGCCTGGACAGCGACCTCGATAGCTCGGCGAGCGATTCGGATAGCGATTACGGCGATAGCCTGGACAGCGACCTCGACAGCC
This sequence comes from Robbsia betulipollinis, assembly GCF_026624755.1. Taxonomy (NCBI): domain Bacteria; kingdom Pseudomonadati; phylum Pseudomonadota; class Betaproteobacteria; order Burkholderiales; family Burkholderiaceae; genus Robbsia; species Robbsia betulipollinis. The sequence goes on along the minus strand of NZ_JAPMXC010000001.1, from coordinate 1,706,602 downwards.
TGGCAAGCGATTCGGACGGTGATGCCGGCGACAGCCTGGACAGTGATCCCGACGGCCTGGCGAGCGATTCGGATGACGATTCGGGCTATGGCTCGGACAGCGACCTGGACAGCGCGCCGGACACCATCCCGAGTACCGCCGTGAAGAGCGCCGCTTCCAGCACCACGAGTACCGCCACCAGCAACACCGCCAGCGCCACGAGCGCCGCCACTTCCACCGCCGCCGCCACTTCCGCCACGCAGACCGCCTCGGTCGACGGCGGCGGTCCGAATAGCCTCACGATCAACAACACCACGGACGAACCGATGACCGTGGCGTTCTTCAGGAATCTGTCTTCCGGCACCAATCCCAGTTTCGACGGCGCCGACGCGCAACTGACGATTCCGGCGGGCGGCACCGCGCAGGTGTCGATGCCGGCGGACTGGCAGGGCCGCGTGCAGAAATTCGATGGCAGCACCCAGGACAAGGCGAACTGGGGCGAAATCAATTTCGAGCAAAGCACCGGCAAGGTCTGGTTCGACGAAAGCGACATCCCGGGCCGCAACGCGTCGATCAAGATGACCGCCGACGACGGCACGACGGCCGGCACCGACAAGAGCGTGCTGGGCGACGCACCGTCCGACGTGGTCACGACCGATAGCGCCGGCCAGAAAGTGATCGACGCGCCGCAGTGGTTTACCGGCGGCACCAACCAGAACGCCGTCAATTACCTGGACCAGTCGATCGGCAATTCCACCGCCTACGTGCTGCCCGACGACAACAACGCGGTACGCGTGAGCGACAGTCATCACCTGACGATCGACATGGGCAACGCCTGACGGGTGACGTGCCCGCCCGGGCGCGCGTCGGCCCGGGTCGCCAACGCATGCGCTTCATTACCGTCGTCATCAAGCATGCCACGCGCGGCGGATCGGTCCCGCATCGAATGGCGCTCCGATAATGCTCCCCTCCCCCGAATCGCGAGGACTCTGCTATCTTGCTGGCAGATCAAAACGGGAGGATGGCATGGCCGCGGCAGGCAAGGCACCAGCGCCGAATGGCACGCCGGATGGCGCGCCAGGTGGCACGCTACGCGCGGCGGCGGCCGTGATCGTCGGCAGCGCGCTCGAATGGTACGACTTCTTCCTCTACGGGCTGCTGGTCGGCAGCGTGATGACGGTCAACTTCTTTCCGAACGTCGACCGCTCGGTGGCGACGATCGCCGCCTTCGCCACCTTCGCGATCGGCTTCCTGGCACGACCGCTGGGAGGCATGCTGCTCGCCAATCTGTCGGACCGCTTCGGGCGCAAGCAGGTGCTGGTGGGCATCCTGTTCCTGACCGGCGGCAGCAGTTTCCTGATGGGGCTGTTGCCCACCTATGCGCACGTGGGCATCGCCGCGCCGCTCGCGCTGATGGTGCTGCGCATCCTGCAGGGCGTGGGCGCCGGCGCGGAATACGCCGTCGCCGCGGTGTACGCGGTGGAGAGCGGACCCGACGCGCGCCGCGGCCTGCGCGGCGCGTATCCGGCCGCCGGCCTGTACCTGGGGCTGCTGCTGGCCTCCGGCGCGCTGGCCGTTTTCTCGAAATGGGCCGGACCGGATTTCGTCCACTGGGGCTGGCGCATTCCGTTCCTGCTCAGCGGGCTGTTGCTGGTCGCCGGCTTCTGGATTCGCCGCCATCTCGCCGAGTCCGCCACCTTCGAGCAGGCGCGGGCCACGCACACGCTGCTGCGTCATCCCACCCGCGAACTCCTGCGCCGGGAATGGCGCGGCGTGGCCTTCGTCGCCGGCGCGCAGTGCGCGCAGGCCGGCCTCGGCTACCTGTACCTGACCTTCGCGATCTATTACATCACCGACGTGCTCGGCATGGGCCGCGCCGTCGCGCTGCAGGGAACGTGGCTCGCCGCGGCGGTCGCGATGGTCACCGCCCCGTTGTTCGGCGCCTGGGCGGACCGCATCGGCACGCGGCGCTTCTTCATCGGCGCGCTCGTTTTTTGCCTGCTGGGCGGCCTCGCCTACTTCCCGATGCTGAACACCCGCAACCCCTGGCTCATCGCCCTGTCGATGGTGTTCGCCATCGGTATCGGCGTCAACGCGCTGCTGGCCGTGCAGGGGGCATTGTATTCGGCGCCCTTTCCGGCGGCGATGCGCACCAGCGGCGTGGCGCTCGGCCGGGAATTGTCGACCGCGATCGTCGGCGGACTCGCGCCGCTGGTGGCGACGGTGCTGCTCCAGCGTTACGGCCCCTCGGGCGTCGCGGCGCTGGCGGCGGGGCTGACGCTGCTGTCGCTCGCCACGGTGCTCGTGAGTCGCCACGCCGGGATGCGCCCGGACTGAGTCAGGCAATCTGAGTCGGGCAATCGATAAACGGCCATTGAACGTGCCCGATCTTCGCTTATCCTGGCGCCAGGCCCCGCCGTCGCCGTCGAGGCAACCGAGGCACGCGCCGAGGCACGCGCCGCGGCAGGCACGGCCGCTTCCCCTCGCGCCCATGCGCCGGCCTCCGGTCCGGCGCCACTTTCGAGCCTTCTCGCATGACAGCCGCCACCCACGCATCCCCCCGCTTCACGACGCTCGACGAGGTCGCGCCGCTCCACGCCGATCTGGTCGCGCTGCGGCATCACTTCCACCAGACGCCCGAGCTCGCGTTCGAGGAGCACGCGACCGCGTCGAGCGTCGCCGCGCGTCTCGCCGAATATGGCTATGCGGTCAGCACCGGCATCGCCGGCACGGGTCTGGTCGCCTCGCTCTCGGCGGGCACCGGGCGCCGCGCGATCGGCATCCGCGCCGACCTCGACGCGCTGCCGATCCACGAGGCCAACACCTTCGCGCACGCCAGCCGGACCCCGGGGCGCATGCATGCGTGCGGACACGACGGGCACACGACGATGCTGCTGGGCGCGGCGCGTCATCTCGCCGCCACGCGCCGCTTCGACGGTACCGTCCATCTGATCTTCCAGCCCGCCGAGGAGCGCGGCTTCGACAGCGGCGCGAAACGCATGCTCGCCGAGGGCCTGTTCGAACGCTTTCCCTGCGACGCCGTGTTCGCGATGCACAACCACCCCGGCAAGCCGAGCGGTCAGATGCTGTTTCGCAGCGGCGAATTCATGGCGGCGGGCGATCGCGTCTTCATCACCCTGCGCGGCGTCGGCGGCCATGCCGCCCGGCCGCACCTGGCGCGCGACCCGGTGGTGGCCGCGGCGAGCCTGATCATGGCATTGCAGACGGTGGTCTCGCGCAACATCGACCCGGCCCAGACCGCCGTCGTCACCATCGGCAAACTGCAGGGCGGCCAGGCGCTGAACGTCATTCCGAACGAGGTGCAGCTGGGTCTGAGCGTGCGCTCCTTCGACCCGGCGGTGCGCGCGCTGCTGAAGGAACGCATCGTCGCGCTCGCCGAGGCGCAGGCCGAGAGCTTCGGCGTGACGGCCGAGATCGACTACGTCGCCGGTTACCCGGTGGTGCGCAACGCGCCGGACGAGACCGCGTTCGCCATCGCCGTGGCCAAGGAACTGGTGGGCGCCGAGAACGTCGTCGAACAGATGGACCGTCTGACCGGCAGCGAGGACTTCGCCTACATGCTGGAGGCCCGCCCGGGCTGTCTGGTGCGGATCGGCAACGGCCTGGCCGACGCGGGCAGCATGCTGCACAACCCGCACTACGACTTCAACGACGCCAACCTGGTGGTGGGTGCGGCATTCTGGTCGTGCCTGGTGGAGCGTTATCTGGCCGTGGACTTCACCGGAGACGACAGGGCTGCGTAACATTCCCGGCGTCACGGCGCTGAAGGCAGCGTCGGGCCGGCCGTCCGCGCGGCGAGCAGGCAACGCACCGCACGCCGTCCACGAACGACGTATTAGAATCATCCATGAATCGGATCCGACCCATCCCCTGCCCGCCCAGACCATGCCCCTGAATCCCGAATCCCCCATCGCGAAATTGATGCTGGCGCCCGTGCACCCGGGCAAGGTCGTCTGGCTGGGGCTGCGCGCGGTACGCCGCGAACCGTTGCGGGTGGTCGATACCGTCGCGGCGCGGGCGGGCAACGGGCTCGAAGGCGACCGCTACGGCCGGGTCGGCGGCAACCGGCAGGTCACCCTGATCCAGGCCGAAAGCCTGGCTGCCATCGCCAGTCATCTCGGAAAAGACGCCGTGTCGCCGCTCGACCTGCGCCGCAACATCGTCACGTCCGGCATCAACCTCCTGGCCCTGAAAGCGCGGCGTTTTCGCATTGGCGACGCGATCCTGGAGGCCAGCGGCGAATGTCACCCCTGCTCGCGAATGGAGGAGATCCTGGGCACGGGCGGCTACAACGCGGTGCGCGGTTTCGGCGGGATCACCGCGCGCGTGATCGAGGGCGGTACAATCGGGTTGTCGAGCGTCATCGTGCCGATCGATTGAACGGCCGGCGACACTGCATGCGAAAGGTCGATCGGCGCGCGTGACCGTGATGGCCGCATGCCGTGTCCCGGCGGTGACGGAAGTATGCAACCTGGACGATATCGCGAACGCCAAGGCCCTTGCAAATGCATGGAGACAGCAAAATGATCAAGGAAGACGCAAAGCTCATCCCGTTCGATGCAGCCGAATTGCTGGACAGCGATGAAGCCATCGCCGCATTCATGGCTGACGCTTTTGAAACGGGCGACAGTTCTTTCATCGCCCATGCACTGGGTATCGTTGCCTCCAGCACCGGCACGAGCGGTCCCGCCTGCGGATACGGCGGCAGCCACTCTTCGGCGTAACGGCACACGGGCCGTGCCGCGTTGATCCGATATTACACAGTGCAGGAGCGACGATAATATTGTTATCGGTACGCCGACCCACGACACGCGCTCCCTACGCGCAAGCGTGCCGCTGATTCTGACGGACATGATCGTCCGTCCCGCTTCCCGGCACCCACGAAACGATTCGTCTCAGGACAGCCCGGCGTCGCGAAGCCAATCCCGCGCGATTTCCGTACATATTGCCGCGCGCTCCAGCGTCGGGAAGTGCCCGCAACCAGGCAGCGATGCGAAGCGCGCATGCGGCATTCTTCGAGCGATACGCCTTCCGACTTCGAGCGGCACGAAACGGTCGACTTCGCCCCAGATCAACAGCGTCGGAACCGTGCTGGCCGCCAGCGTCGGCCAGCGGTCGGCGCGCGTCAGCGTCGCGTCGGACTGCCGGGCAAACGATTCGGCGCCCGCGTCGCGCGCCATCGTGACGAACATTGCGCGCGACACCCCGTCTTCCTCAGGAATGGCATCACGCGTGAACTCCGCGATGACGGCGTCGTGTTCGCCCTGGCGAATCCGGCGACTTGTCGCGCGAACGCGATCGGGGTATGGATGCGCCCCTGGCTGGCAGTTCATGAGCCACAGGCCCGCGACGCGCTGCGGCGCCCGCGCCAATACCTCCATCGCCAGACATCCGCCATAGGCTGTGCCCGCCAGGATGAAGCGTTCAGGCGCGGACGCCAACAGTACGTTCGCGCTTTCGGTGAACGTCTCGCGGTCCAGCACCTGCACGGCGGGCGAGACCAGGTCCCGCAAGCCATCGACCTGGGCGGCGTACATCCTGCCATCGCAAGGCATTGCAGGAAGGAAGATCATCGATAACGGCATGCTTATTTTCTTTTCCCATGCGCCACGCCCGCCCCGCCGGGGCTTGCCTCACGTACACCAGACCAGGCAATCTCAAGAAGCCACCCCCTTCGCCTCCCACGCCCGGATGAAATCCACAAACGCGCGCAGCGGCGCCGGCAAATGGCGCCGCCCGGAAAAGTACAGGAATGGCCCCGGAAACGTCGGCCACCAGTCCTCCAGCACCGGCACGAGCTGTCCCGCCTGCAGATACGGCGCGAGCCATTCCTCGAACAGATACACGATGCCCAGCCCCGCCACCGCCGCGCTCACGGCCATGTCCGCGCCGGTCGGCGTCACGGTCAGGGGACCCTCGGGCGCGATGCTCACCGTCTGTCCGGCGCGCGTGAATTCCCACGCGTAGACGGCCCCGCTGAGAAACTTGCCGCGCAGGCAGGCGTGCTCCAGCAGCGTGCCGGGATGCGCCGGCATGCCGCGGCGCGCCAGATAGGCGGGCGCCGCCGCGACCGCGAAACGCTGCGTGCGCGGGCCGATGGGAACCGCGATCATGTCCTGCTCGAGCCGCTCGCCGTAGCGAATGCCCGCATCGCAGCCACTGGCGACAATATCGACGAAATTGTTGTCGACGACGATCTCCACGGTGATATCGGGATAGGTCGTCATGAAGGCTTCGACGATCGGCGACAGGAAATACCGCGCGGCGATCACCGGTACGTTCAGCTTGAGTGTGCCACGCGGCGTGTCGCGCAGGTCGTTGAGTACGTCGACGGCGCTGCGGACCTCGCTCAGCGCGGGCGTCAGGCGCAGCAGCAGCCGTGCGCCGGCCTCGGTGGGCGAGACGCTGCGCGTGGTCCGGTCCAGCAGGCGAAGGCCGAGTTGCCCTTCCAGGCGGCGCACCGCCTCGCTGAGCGCGGAGGCCGACTGATCGGTGGCGCGTGCCGCCTGGCGAAAGCCTTTGTGCCGGGCGACCAGCGCGAAGGTCGACAGGTCGGCGATCGAATAGGACGCCGTCGTCATGCAGGATGTCTGTGGTTGTGCACCATTGTGCGTAACGGCGCACAGGCCGTGCCGCGTTGAGCCGATTATCACACAGCACCGGGAAGGCTACAGTGCTGTCACCGGGGCACGCACCCACGACACGCGCCCCGATACCCCCGACTCACCGCCACGCGCGAGCGTGCCATCTCCCCAGAAAATGCCCATGTCCGCCTATTCCCCCAGCCGTCACCGCTTCACCCCGGCACACACCGCAAAGACATTCAACCGCATCGGCTATGGCGCGATGCAGTTGGCGGGGCCCCACGTATGGGGGCCGCCCGCCGACCGCGCCAGCGCGATCGCGATACTGCGCGAGGCCGTCGCGCTGGGCGTCAATCACATCGATACCGCCGATTTCTACGGGCCGCATGTCACCAACGAGATCATCCGGGAGGCTTTGCATCCCTACCCGGCGGACCTGACGATCGTCACCAAGGTCGGGTTCCGACGCGGCACGGACCGGTCCTGGCTGCCGGCGCACGCCGATCGCGAACTGGTCGACGCGGTGCACGACAATCTGCGCCGGCTCGGGCTGGACGCACTGGACGTCGTCAACCTGCGCGCGCCGGGTCTGGAGGCGCCGGAGGGCAAACCGCTCGGCGAGGCACTGGAGACGCTCGCACGGCTCCAGCGCGACGGCCTGATCCGCCATATCGGCCTGAGCCAGGTCACCGCGCAGCAGGTCGCCGAGGCACAGCGCATCGCCGATATCGTCTGCGTGCAGAATCACTACAACCTCGCCCATCGCGGCGACGACGCGTTGATCGATGCGCTCGCGGCGCAGGGCATCGCCTATGTGCCCTTTTTCCCGCTCGGCGGCTTCTCGCCGCTACAGTCCGACACGCTCACGCGCGTGGCCGCCGCGCTGCGGGTTCCCCCGATGCAGGTGGCGCTGGCCTGGCTGCTGCGGCGCGCGCCGAACATCCTGGTCATTCCGGGCACCGCGTCGCTTGCGCATCTGCGCGAGAACATTGCGGCGGGCGCACTCGAACTCGATGCGCAGGCATTGGCGGATCTGGACGACCTTTGAGATCACACCACCGGCGTCTCCAGCGCGTCGCCCCGCGCGAAGGCGGCGATATTGGCGAGCAACAGATCGCCCATCGCCGCGCGCGTCTCGTGCGTGCCGCTCGCCGTGTGCGGCGACAGCACGACGTTGTCGAGCGCCAGCATCGCGTCGGGCACGCTCGGCTCGTCGGCGAAAACGTCGAGCGCCGCGCCGGCGATCGTGCGTTTCGCCAGCGCGGCGATCAGCGCGTCCTGATCCACCACCCCACCGCGTGCGACGTTCACCAGCAGCCCGCGCGGCCCCAGCGCGGCCAGCACGCCGGCGTCGACGATGTGATGCGTGGCCGCGCCGCCCGGCAACGACAGCATCAGCACATCGGCCGCCTCGGCCATCGCGGGCAGCGAGTCGAAATACGGATAGGGTAGATCGTGCTTGCGGTTCGGGCCGAAGTAGACGACCTGCATGCCGAACGCCTCGGCACGCCTGGCAATGGCGCGGCCGATGCCGCCCATGCCGACGACGCCGCACACCTTGCCGCCGAGCTTGGCGCCCAGCGGCAGCTTTGTTTGCCGCCAGCGGCCCTCGCGCACGAAACGGTCGCCCTCGACGATGCGCCGCGACAACGCGAGCAGCAGGCCGAGCGCGTAGTCGGCGACGCAATCGTTCAACACGCCGGGCGTGTTGGTCACCGCCACGTCATGGGCCTTCGCGGCGTCGAGATCGATCGCATCGACCCCCACGCCGAAACTGGCGACCAGACGCAGGGCCGGCAGCGCGGCGATCAGCGCGGCGTCGGTGGCATACGCGCCGCCGGTCGCGAGCACCTCGAACTGCGCGCCCTGTTCGGCCAGAAACGCGGCGCGATCGGGCTGGGTCCAGAGTCGCGCGGTCTCGTGCGCGGCATCGAGCGCGTGCATGACCCGGGGCGTCAGGGGACCGGCGATGAGAATCTTCAGGCGGCGGGGAGCGGAGGAGGCAGTCATCGTGAAGGAGGGTGTCGGATTGGAGGCGGTGGAAAACCGTGCCGCGCCGGCGCGCGGGGCGGCGGCGAAGCGAAGCAAGGCACTATCGTCCCATGAAAGCGCCCCTCCGTGGTGGTGGCACGACCGGCCGATTCCGCTCGCGATGCGATGCGCTCCCTATCGCGGTCATATAGACAGTCAATGCCGGCGATGAAGAACCGCAATTGGACAATTGTTGTCTGCGGCGGCAACAATGGCCCGGCACCCACAATGGAATAAAGCATGTTCAAAACCAAGAAAATCACCGCGCTGGTCTGCCTCGCGTTCCTGTCGGCCTCGGCGGCCCATGCCGCGGACCTGACGCGCGACAACGGCGCCCCGGTGGGAGACAACCAGAATTCGCAGACCGCCGGCCCGGGCGGCCCCGTGCTGCTGCAGGACAGCAACCTCATCGAGAAGCTGCAGCGCTTCGACCGCGAGCGCATCCCCGAGCGGGTCGTGCACGCGCGCGGCACCGGCGCCTTCGGCAATTTCGTCGAGGAAGCGGACTTGTCGGACCTCACCCGCGCGAACGTCTTCGAGGCGGGCAAGACCACGCCGGTCTTCGTACGCTTCTCCACCGTGATCAACAGTGGGGGCTCGCCCGAGGAAGCGCGCGACCCGCGCGGCTTCTCCGTCAAGTTCTACACGGAACAGGGCAACTGGGATCTGGTCGGCAACAACATGCCGATCTTCTTCATCCGCGACGCGATCAAGTTCCCGGACTTCGTCCATTCGCTGAAGCCGGACCCGGTGACGAACCTGCAGGATCCGAACCGCATGTTCGACTTCTTCTCGCACAGTCCGGAAAGCACGGCGATGCTGACCTGGCTGTATTCGAACCGCGGCACGCCGGCATCCTATCGCAAGATGGACGGCTTCGGCGTGCACGCCTTCAAGCTGGTCAACGCCAAGGGCGAGATCCACTACGTGAAGTTCCACTGGGTCAGTCGCCAGGGCATCGAGAACCTGACGCCGGCCCAGATTCCCGTCGTGCAGGGCAAGGACTTCAACAACCTGACGCGCGATCTGTACGGCGCGCTGGCGAAGGGCGACGACCCGAAGTGGGACCTGATGATCCAGGTGCTGAAGCCGGCGCAACTGGCTGACTTCCCGTACGACGCGCTCGACGACACCAAGGAATGGAAGGGCGTGCCGGAGCGCAAGGTGGGCACGATGACGCTGACCAAGGTACCGGCGAACTTCTTCGAGTCGACCGAGGAATCGGCGTTCGCACCGTCGCGGATGGTGCCGGGCATCGAGCCGTCGGAAGACCGGATGCTGCAGGGCCGCCTGTTCTCGTATGCGGACACGCAGATCTACCGCGTGGGCACGAACTACATGCAGTTGCCGATCAACCGGCCGCGCGTGCCGGTGACGAACAACCACCAGGCCGGTGAACTCGCGGACAGCAAGAAGGAAGGCAGCATCAATTATGATCCGACCGGGCTCCAGGACCTGAAGCAGAATCCGGAATACCGGATGACGCAACTGCCGCTGACGGGCACCACGCAGCAACGCGCGATCGCCAAGAAGATGGAATTCGTGCAGGCCGGGGAGCGCTATCGCTCGCTGTCGGCCAGCGACAAGCACGATCTCGTCGCGAACCTGGTGACCGACATGAGCCAGATCACCAACGAGGAAAACGAGTACACCGAACTCTCGTATTTCTACAAGGCGGATCCGGAGTTCGGCACGCGCGTGGCCAAGGGCCTGAAAGCCGACGTCTCCCGCGTGCAGGCGATGGCCGCCAAGCTCGAAGGGTGAGCATGCGCCCGACGACGACACGGACCCGGTCCCCCGTGACCCGGTTCACGCGCGTCGGGGCGGTCCTGGCAGTACTGGGCGCGAGCGTTCTGGCCGGTTGCCAGAGCGTCGCGCCGCCGACGGCCGCCATGGCCCCGGCGACGCCGGCGTCCGCTGCGGCCGCCACGGCCCCGGTGCCGCCGGTGGCCGGGGGCGCGGTCCATTACGACGAACAGTGGTTCGCCGCCGCCCGCATGGGCCGCACCGACATCCTCCAGGCGCTGATCGACGCGCATCAACCCCTCGACATCCAGGACGACGCCGGTTACACGGCGCTCATCCTCACGTCCTATCGCGGCCATCGGGACGCGCTCGCGTCCCTGCTGAAGGCGCATGCGAACGCCTGTCTCGCGGACAAGCGCGGCAACACCGCGTTGATGGGCGCGCTTTTTCGCGGTCGCGACGAGATCGCCCGCGACCTGTTGCAAGCCGACTGCGACCTGAACCAGACGAACAACGCGGGCGAAACCGCGCTTGCCTTCGCCGCGCTGTTCGGCCGCACCGCGATGATGCCGGCGCTGGTCGCGCATGGCGCGGACGTGAACCATCGCGACGCCCGCGGCAACACGGCGTACGATATCGCTCTGCAACAGGGCAACCAGAGCGCGGCGGATGCCCTGCAGCAGTTGGGCGGCACCGAGTAGGGACTGCCCGCGCGCCGACCATCCCGCCGCCGTGGAGCCCCCATGAACCGTCGTCTGTTTCTCCTGCTGGCCTCCTGCATGCTGCCGGTCGGCGCGTATGCCGAGGATGCCGTTCCCGGCGCGCGCGTCGCGCCCGCGCCAGCCAATGACACGCGGACCGACGGCGCAGCCTGCTGCGGGCCGGTCACGGAGGATGGCGAGCACCTGCGGCGCTTCCTCGACGACAGCGGTGTCGATCATCTCTGGCTGCCCGATTATCGGGTGGACTGGCGCACCGGCGCCGCGCTCGAAATGTCCCGCCCCGGCAGCGGCCCCCATACCCATTGCTCGGCCTTCGCCGGCAGCGCCGCGATGCGTCTGGGCGTCTACCTACTGCGCCCGCCGGAGCACGGCCAGACCCTGCTCGCCAATGCGCAGGTGCGCTGGCTGGACACGCCCGAGGCCGCGGCGAGCGGCTGGCGCGCCCTCCCCGACGCGTTCGCCGCGCAGACGCAGGCGAACCGCGGCGCACTCGTCGTGGCGGCGGTCGAAAACCCAGACCCGCGCCGCGCCGGCCATGTCGCCCTCGTTCGCCCCGGCCCGATCGCCGGGGACGCACTGCGCCGGTCCGGACCGATGGTCACCATGGCGGGCGCCCACAATGCGCTCGCGGTCTCGCTCGCGGAAGGCTTCCGCACGCATCATGGCGCCTGGCTCCCCGGCGGTGGCGGCTCGGCAGGCTTCCATGCGCACGAGGTGGACTGGCGCGCCGTCCTGGCATAGCATCATTCTGGCTCCGGGGCAGGTCCCCGGCGCACTCCCGCACGTTTCGGAACCTGCCGCCCCATGCCCGTCCCCACGCCTCCGTCCGCCCCCCTCTGGCCCGTTGCCTCCGGCACCTTCGACGTCGTTCCCGCCGCCGCTTTCGACATGGCCCCACGCGCTGTTTCGGAAACGGATTCCGCGGCCGACCCTGCCGTCGCGCCCGCTTCCGACCCCTATCTCGCCCTTGAAGCCCTCGACGATCCCGAGGTCGGCCGCTGGCTCGACGCGCAGAACGACCGCACCCATTCGGTCTTCGGCCACACGCCGGACAGCGACGCGCTGACCCAGCGGCTGCTGCGCGCCTATACCGCCGAAGACCGCATCGTCAGTTGCTGGCGCGTGGGCGACTGGGCGTACAACACCTGGCAGGACGCCGAACACCGCCTCGGCATCGTGCGCCGCACGCCCTGGCAAAGCTGGCTCGACGGCACGCCGAACTGGGACGTCGTCCTCGACATCGACGCCCTCGACCTGAACCAGGCGGGCGCCAGCGAGCACCGCTGGGCGCTCAAGGGTTTCAGCATGCTGCGCCCGGACCACGACCGCGTGCTCGTGCGCCTCTCGCCGGGCGGCGCGGACGCGTGCATCGTGCGCGAATTCGACATTGCGTCGCGGACCTTCGTCGCCGACGGCTTCACGCTGCCCGACGTCGGCAAGCATCACATTTCGTGGATCGACCGGGACACGGTGTATGTCGGCTGGGACGACAGCGCCCACACCCCCACGCCGGCGCTGACGTCCTCGGGTTTGCCGCGCGAGGCGCGCCGCTGGACCCGCGGCACGGCCGTCGCCGACGCGCCGGTCGTTTTCCGGGGCGAGGAAAGCGACGTGGTGGCCGACGCGCACTATGACCGGGAAGACCGCCTGCATCTCGCCTCGCGCGCGGTGACCTTTTTCGAAGCGATGCATTTCTGGCGCGACGATGCCAGCCAGGAATGGCGGCAATACGACATACCGCTGCATGCCGAACTCCAGCACTGGGACGGCTGGCTTTTCATCACGCCGCGCGAAGCCTGGAGCGTGGGCGGCGAACGGCACCCGAGCGGTTCGCTGCTCGCGATCCGGCGCGACGCCTTCCTCGCCGGCGAGCGGCGCTTCGCCGCGCTGTTCACGCCGGGCGAACGGCAGGTGCTGAGCGGCGTCGATGTGTCCCGGCGCTTTCTGGTCGTCTCGACGACGAACGACGGCGTGCCGGCCGTGACGCTGTGGACGCCGCCGCGGTCCGGACGCGAATGGCACGGACAGGCGCTCGCGCTGCCCGCCGGGCAGTGCGACGTCAGCCCGATCGACTTTCGCCGCGACGACACCGCGCTGGTCTATGTCGAGCACTACCTCACGCCCCCATCGCTGTTCCACGTCACCCTGGGCAGCGACGCACCCTGGCACCTGCTCGCACAGTTGCCGGCCCGCTTCGACAGCACGGGACTGGTCGCCGAACGCCGGCATGCGAGCGCGCCCGACGGCGTGCAGATTCCGTACTGGCTGGTGGGACGGGAAGCCGCCGTCAGGGGCGCGGCGGCGCCCTGCCTGCTCTACGGGTACGGCGGCTTCGAAATCGCGCTCGACCCGCGCTACGACGCCACCACGGGCATCGGCTGGCTCGAAGCCGGCAACCTCTACGCGGTCGCGAACATCCGCGGCGGCGGCGAATTCGGTCCCGACTGGCACCGTGCCGCGCAACGCGGCAAGCGTCAGGTCGCCTTCGACGACTTCATCGCCGTCGCGCAGTCGCTGATCGACTCCGGCGCCACCACCGCCGCGCAACTCGCGATCAGCGGCGGCAGCAACGGCGGCCTGCTCACGGGCGTCTGCCTGGTGCAGCGCCCGGACCTGTTCGGCGCGGTCGTGTCGGAGGTGCCGCTGCTCGACATGGCGCGTTTTCATCTGCTGTTGCAGGGCGCATCGTGGATCGACGAGTACGGCGACCCGGACGTTCCCGAGGACCTGCGCGTGCTGCTGACCTATTCGCCGTACCAGAACGTGCGCGAAGACGCCGCGTATCCGCCGGTGCTGTTCACCACGTCGAGCGCCGACGACCGCGTGCACCCGGGACACGCCCGCAAGATGGCGGCGCGCATGCAGGCGCAGGGGCATGCGCAGGTGTGGTATCTGGAGAACCGCGAGGGCGGCCACGGCGCGGGCATCGAACCGGAAACCATCGCGCGGCAACGGGCGACGGTGTTCGATTTCCTGCGACGGACGGTGGGCGCGGTCTGATCTGGCCGCCACGCCATGTAGAAACATGGCTGCACCGTGGTGCAATACCGGGAACGCGCCACGTAGAAGGATGCCATTCGCGGGCCGGCTACCCTGCCTTATCGAAGCCGATGGAGGTTGTCGTCGATGCGGCCTTGAATCGTGTGCAGGGTTTCCTGCGTGATTTGACCGGGGAACATGCGCCTGGCCATCGCTGAAAACCGGCTGGCCACGTCGCGGATCCTATCGATGACATCGCCGGTATCCCGAGTGGAAAGATCCGCCTCCTGCTCGCCAAGAAGGCGCATCCGCTCGCGGCCTATGTCCAGGCCCTCGCCCATGACGTTCATTTGATGGTAACCGCCTGGCCCCTCGCAGAATGTGACATCGTAGGCTGGCGCCAGCCTCCATTGTCCCGCCGCCGACATGATGTACGCGAAATTCTTGGCATGATCATCCCGATTGTTGAACACGACATTGAAGACCGCCCGCTCGAACGCAACGGCTTTCTCGCGCATGTCATTGGTACACATCTGAGTTGCGCGCAGGAAAACGGTGTAATCCAGCGTCCCCGGCATCCGGAAGTCCGCTCCGGTAAAAGCGGCCAGGCTCTGCATCGGCACCCGACTGACGCCTTGTCGGTCAAACCGTTTGCTGGCGAAGGCAGCCTGTCCGTTTGGGAGATCGAAGTGCTGCGTCTCCGGCGTCTCGATGCCACACTCGCGCAAACATGCAGCGTAGACGGCTTCGATCGCGCAGACTTCAGGGTGTTCCTGTCGGGCGGGAAACTTCACCAGCCATGCGTCCAAGCCGGGCGCTGCGGCCGTGGTGAAGGACTGGCTGCCGGGGTCTCGATAAAGCAATGCCTTCGGCCTCGCACCTTGTGGAGAGCCGCCCATCAGCAGCAACTTCTGCAAGAATGCCCCACCTTCGCCATTGAGTACCTCCTGAACCTCGACGGCCAACTGGGCAAGGAGAATCTCCTGGTCCGCCGCGATGACCTCCGTCGCCATCGGCTCGAACGACATTGCTCCCATAGCATGGGTCCCGATACAGGCGAGCCGTTCCAGAGGACCGATACGTGCGGGATTGAGGCCACGACTCCTGAACAAACGGTCCATGAGAAGCATGCCCCAGCCGTCAGGTAGTGCGTCGTAGACCGGTCCAGGCAGTCCCATCTGATGGGTGGGAAAGTCCCTGCGCAGCGTGGGTCCGTTCAAAGGGAGACGGTGGGCCGATAGCTCCAGCCCCTTGCTTTTTGCCTCAGCGCTGTATTCAAACGCTATCAGCGGACGCCCCGTGATCGCATTCGAGGACAAGAGCGTGCCCCAACGCCAATGCTCGCCCCACCCATCGTAGTAGACGTCGATTCGATCAGGCATTGTTGGAGGGTTTCTTGATACGGTAGCGGTTTACGCTGTTTTCGTAGCGCAGGATATCGTCCAGGCTATCCAGCTTCGGCTTGAACAACCCTTCCAGTTCCTGGAGACGCCCGAGCACCATTGCCAGACGGACCAGGCTTTCGAAGGTCACGTTCCGTCCCGCTTCAAGATTGGATACGGTATTGACGCCGATGCCGGCGCGCGCGGCCAGATCGGCTTGCGTCATCCGTTGCGACAAGCGCTCCTTGCGCAAACGCTCACAGAGCACCTTGACAACTTCACCGGGCTTGGTAAATTCTAAATCCATTATTTTGTGTATTAAAAGAAAAATATTCATTTAACACACAATATTCTATACTTATAAAGTGGATTGGTAAAGTTGGTCAATCTTTTCCCACGGCTGTAATCCGGCTATGGCGGCCCAAGTGTCGCACCCTTCGAGCGGCGGCGAAGTTTGCAGGCCGCTGTACGACCGGCCAGACCGCAGGCGGGTGTCGTTCACCTTTCTCTCGACGGGTCCATGGCGTCTCGAACGACCGTTCGGGAATCGATTTCAGACATTTGACTGTGCCTTCACATTTTTTTACATGTTTTTATATAGCATAACTTATCAATTTTTTATCTAAACTGTGCTCCGAACAGGAAGGGATGCGCCCCTGCGGACAGCCCGACGGGTTTTACGTAGCGTGCACCGTGCTACCAGGGGTCCGGGACAATTCTGATTTTCAGTCGAGAAAGAACATACCGTGGACCGCAGGATTTCTGGTTTCCACCTTCCTGAGCATGACCTTCCTGGAAATGGCGGCCCGAACGATTCCGCTGGGAACGGCTTACGCGATCTGGACCGGCATCGGCGCGCTGGGGTAAGGGTTGGCATAGCCCGCTATCTTTGCGTCGGGGACGAGCCAGCAGGCGCGAAGTTCGGCAACGCGGTCGCGTACCCGGCTGCTTTCCCGTGGCGACAGGCGAAATATCGAGACTTCGAGCGCGCTCCAGGGCCAGCGCGTCGCAGCCAGCCGCCGTCGCAGATCCAGGAGCACCGGTTCGGCGATTTCCAGGGTAAAGGGTTCGATCATCGCAATCTCGCCAATCTCACATGACGCACGAGCGCAACTTCAGACAGCGATTTCGCCACCATCGTTACCGTCCCAGTAGTGAATGCGATCGGCACGGACCTTTATCAGAACGATGCCGGGCGTGTCGATTCCTTCCGAGAACCAATAGTCGAGATCCTTGTTCCAGTGCGCGGCGAAAGCGCTCTTGTCCATGATGAGTTCCGCCGTGCCCTCGATGGCGATGAAAATGGGAGGACGGCCAAGCAGGCCCTTTGCGCCCGTCAACGTCAGACCCACGTTGGCATCGTTCCGGATATCCGAAACCGTACGGGCCGATTCGAAGGAAAAGAAAAACGAATTGCCCTCATAATCCACGTCACCGTTGTTGCTCATCGGGCGGCTCGCCATCGCACCGCCCTCGGTACGCGTCGACAGCATCGCGAAATCGATTTCGCTCATCCGCCGCGCCAGTTCCTGAAGCGTCATTTCCTGCATATCCGTCTCCTCGCTCAAGGTAACCATTGATAAAATGAACACTGACGTTCATTTAAATGAACATAGCAGTTCAGTTCTTTCATGGCAATCGAAAAAGTGCCCCAGCGGCGAAATCAGGCATGACGAAAGTATCCAACCCGGTCCCCAAACCGGAAGCCAAACGGCGCGGTCGACCGCCCGCCGCGCAGCAAGGGGACGTGGACACCCGGCTTCTCGACGCGGCCACGCATCTGTTCGTCACACGCGGTTTCGAGGCGACGCACTGCGATGACATCGCGCGTCTGGCGGAGGCGGGAAAAGCGAGTCTTTACGTGCGCTTCGCCAGCAAGGGGGAGGTATTCGCGGCGGTCGTGCGGCGCCATGCGGATCGAACCCGGATTCCCGACAGCACGGATCGTGAAGCACCGCTCGTCGAGCGGCTACGGTCGGCGGGCCGCGATATCGTCGAATACGCCGTGACGCCGGCGGTGGTCGAGATGTTGCGAATCGTCATCGCCAAGACAGCGGGCGCGCCAGAACTCGCATTGCTCGCCAGCCGGTTCGGCAGTCAGGCCGCGGCGGAACGGGTGGTGCTGAGCCTCGTCGCAGGCCAGCCCGACGATTTGCTGCCGATGGACAATGCACGGCTGTGCGCGGATCGCTTCGTCGATCTCGTTTTCCTGCCTTATCAGATGCGCGCGCTTCTCGGCGAAAGCGCGGAAGCGCTGTTGCCGACGGCGCCGCAGCGGATCGAGGAAACGATCGCCCTGCTCGCCTCGGCCGGAATGCTGCATCGTTGACCAACACCTCCAGCGGAATCCATGACGAATTTTTCAGATATCCTGGCGCACGGCACGGCCCACGCCTGGCTCTACTTTCCCAGCGCCATCCTGCTCGGCGCCTTGCATGGGCTCGAACCCGGCCATTCCAAAACCCTGATGGCCGCGTTCATCGTCGCCGTGCGCGGAACGGTCAAACAAGCGGTGATGCTGGGCATCGCCGCTACCGTGTCGCATACGGCCGTCGTCTGGATCGTCGCGATCGGCGGCATGTATCTCGGCCGGCATCTCGACGCGCACGCGACGGAGCCCTATTTTCAACTGGCGTCGGCGGGATTGGTCATCGTCATCGCCGCCTGGATGTTATGGCGGACCTGGTCGGGCGAACAGGCATGGCGCCGGCAGCAGCAACAGTCCACGCCGGACCACGCCCATGATGCAGCCCGCCAGATCGATACCGGACACGGCCGCGTGGAACTGTCGATCGTCGCGGAAGGCGAACCGGCACGCTGGCGGTTGAAGACCCTGGCCGGCAACGCATGGGCGGCGCGAGACGTGGTCCTCACGACCCTCCGGCCGGACGGCAAGAAGCAGCGGTTCGCGTTCAACCGCAGGCCGGATTATCTCGAATCGATGGAGCCGGTTCCCGAGCCGCATGCGTTCGACGTCAGGCTGAGCATGGGCCACGGCGGCCATTCGCACGACTACGATCTGGCGTTTCACGCGCGTCATGGCGTTCATGCCGGCAACGACGCGACCGGCCCGGGACTCACGACGGATGACGGCTATCAGGACGCGCACGAACGGGCGCACGCGAACGACATCAGGCGCCGCTTTTCGCAGCGCGACGTCACCACCCGGCAGATCATCGTATTCGGTCTCACCGGAGGACTCGTGCCCTGCCCCGCCGCGATCACCGTGCTGCTGCTCTGTCTGCAGTTGCAGCAGATCGCACTGGGGGCGGTGCTCGTGCTGTGTTTCAGCGTCGGACTGGCGGTCACGCTGGTCACGGTCGGCGCGGCGGCGGCGATCGGCGCCAGAAAGGCAACGAGCCGTTGGCCCTGGCTCGGAAACGCGGCGCGTCGTGCGCCCTATCTTTCCAGCACGCTGATGATCGTGGTCGGGCTGTATGTCGCGTTCCAGGGGTATGCGGGATTGGCGTCCTGAGGGACGGCGTTGCCGCATGGTCGGCTTTCTGGACCCTACACCGTGGCCACCGGGCTCACCGGCGAGCCGACCGCGCGCGGCAGTCTGAGCGGGGGTGCGGTCAGCAGAAAGCGGTTGCGCCCGTTCTCCGCCAGCCAGTCCGCCAGCGGACTCAGCAGCCACAGCTCGCCGAGATAGACGCCGAGACGGAACAGACACAGGTCATGCAGCGGGTGCGACGCATAGGAGGCAGTGGTCGCGGGGCGCGCCGGCAGCATCTCGACCGCGGCGTTGTCGGCGATCAGCGCCACCACGCCGGAGTCGACGATCCATTTGCGCAAACCCTCGTCGCGCCCGTCGAGCGCGGCGAAATGCGCGCCGAGCCAGGCGATGTCCGGCTCGCCCCGCATGCCGAGCAGCGCCTCGTCGGTGCCGGTGCGCAGGCAGACCATGTCGCCCGGTTCCACCACCACCTGCTGCGCGGCCATCACTTCCCGCAGTTCGGCGAAGCCGATGGCGCGCTTCTCTATCCCGAAATGCCGCTTCAGATCGATCATCACGGCCCGCCCCTGCACGTTCGACGCCGCCATGTTTTCGATGCCGAGCCGATAGGCGCCCGGGGGACGCGGCGTCGCAGGCGCGCTGCCTGGCTCGTGCCGGTAGTCGACCGGACCGATCACGTCCTCGCCGGCACGATAGCCGTTGTAGAAAGCCATTTCCGGCTTGCCCGTGCCGGACAGGTCGAACCACTGCCCCATGTGCGCGAGGCTGTCCCATTGCGTCGAATACTGCAGCGCGAGATGCACGGTGTCGTCGCAGACCACGTCGAGCAACGGCGGGTTGTCGCGCGACAGCGGGTAGGCCATGTTGGGCAGGTCGCCGCGCATCGTCGGCGCGAGATGCGGCGGCTGCCGCCGTGGGTTCAGCGCCGTGCCGCCCGGGCAATCCAGCGGCAGGCTCAGGCAGAAATTGCGCCCGGTGCGCACTTCGCGCACGCCGTCGAGCACCTTCTGCGGCGTCAGCAGGTTCAGGCGGCCCAACTGATCGTCCGGGCCGAAATCGCCCCAGTTCGCGTCGGCCGGGCGCTGTGTCCAGCGGCGCGTGCGCGTTTCCGTGTCGCTGCTCATGCGCGTACTCCCGTTGCCGTGAATTCGTTGCCGGTGCGTTCCGTCATGGAGCCCGGCGCATCGTCGCGTTCCGCATCCGGCTCGACCGGCATCCAGCGCGAGGCGTCGAACAGGCTGATCGCGATCACGATGAGCGCGCCGCCGGCGATGAAGGACGCCATACCCAATTTGAGACCGAGCGCCGGCGTCACCAGCGCGATCACGTACGGCGCGATGACGCTGATCGAGGTCATCGCATAGCTGATGCCGATGCCGGTGGCCCGCGCCTCCACCGGGAAACGGCGCGCCTGGTACAGCGGCAGGATGCCGAACAGCCCGTTCGCGAACATGCCCATGCAGAAGGCGCCGACGCCCATCAGGAAATGATCCGCCACCAGCGTGTACAAGGCCGTGGTCGGCACCACGATCGACAGGAAGATCACGATCGTGCCGCGCTCGCCGATGCGGCTCGCCACGTAGCCCGAGAGCGGCTTGCCGATCACCGAACCCACCGAGTACGCGATGATGAAGGGAAAGATCGCGCCGGAACTCAGATGATGGACGGTCAGCAGGAAAGTGGGATACAGCACCTGCACCGCCCACAACATGAAATTCACCCCGGCGGAAAATGCCCAGGCCTGCGCCACCGCCGGGTTGAAGACGAAGCTGCGCGAGACGTGCCCCGCGCGCTTGCGCGCTTGTTGCGCCTGCCAGTCCGCGGATTCCCTGACGTTGCGCCGCAGGAACAGCGTCAGCAGCGCCGGCGCGATACCGAGGAAAAACATCCAGCGCCAGCCCAGCACCGGAAACAGAAAATGGAACGCGAGTGCCGCCAGCATGTAGCCGAATTCGTAACCGGCCACCATGATGCCCGAGGCGAGCGGGCGGATTTTTTCCGGAACGGTTTCCATCAGCAGGGAGACCGACGCGGTCCACTCGCCGCCGAAGCCCATGCCGAACAGGATGCGCATCGCCATGAAGGAGGCATAACTCCAGGCGAGCCCGCTCAGTCCGGACGCACACGAGAACCACAGCACCGCCGCCATGAAGGCGATGCGGCGTCCGTAGCGGTCCGCCAGGAAGCCCCAGCCGATCGTGCCGGCGATCTTCGCGAACCCGGTCGCGGTGACGACCAGCGCCATCGCCGGCAGGCCCACCTGGAAAATCTTGCCGAGGTGCGGAATCAGGAACAGCAGGATCGTGAAGTCGAAGGCGTCGAGCGCCCATCCCGCGGTGGCGGCGAAGATGATGTGCCAGTGCTTTCTCAGAAGGCGGGCCTGACCGCCCATGCCGCCGCTTTCCCGGGCCACGTCGAACGTGCCCTCCCCCATGGATTCCGACATGCTGCTCCCCAAAATCCGGTTGACCAGCCGCCGAGCCGCGTCGTCGGCATCCTATGTTAGCGGTGTGTGTAACCGGTAACATACGGAGGCATGGTAGTCCGCTTTTCGGGAGATGGATGCTCGCGTTTTCCCTAGAGACTGCCGGGCACCTTTACGGTGCTCGCGAACCGGGACAGCGGATTCCCGGGCAGGGACCGCACTGTGCCGCGTGCTTCCGCCACACGCATGGTGCCGGTCATTCGCTGTCGGTCCATTCCACGTTGGCGCCCACCGAGCGCAGATTCTCCACGAAATTGGGATGGGCGCGACGGATCGGCAGCGCGTTCGTGATTTCCGAACGCCCCTCGATGCTCGCGGCCACCATCAGCAGCGCGATGGCCACGCGAATGATGTAGGGGCTTTCCACTTTCGCGGGGCTCAGCTTCAGGCCGCCGAACGTGATCAGGCGGTGCGGGTCCGACAGGAACACGTGCGCGCCGAACTTGGACAGCTCCCCGGACCACCCCATCGCGCCGTCGTAGACCTTGTTCCAGAACATCGCGCTGCCTTCCGCCTGCACGCCCAGGGCGATGAAGATGGGCAGCAGGTCTACGGGCAGATAGGGCCAGGGCGCCGCCTCCACCTTGGTCAGGATGTTCTGCGTGAAGGGCCGGCGCACGCGCAGGGGGCCGTCCCGAACGGTGCGGGACCAGCCGTCGCGATGCACCACCTGGACGCCGAACTTCGCGAAGGTCCGGTCGATGAGCGGGAACTGTTCCGGGGCCGAATTCCTGACGGCGATATCGCCGCCCGTGATCGCGCCGAGCGCGAGAAAGGTCGCGATCTCGTGGAAATCCTCGCTGAACCGGAACTCTCCGCCTCCCAGCCGCTGCCCGCCGGCGATGCTCAGCCGCGAGGTGCCGATGCCGTCGATCGCGACGCCCAGCATCGCGAGGAATCGG
This sequence comes from Robbsia betulipollinis, assembly GCF_026624755.1. Lineage (NCBI taxonomy): Bacteria > Pseudomonadati > Pseudomonadota > Betaproteobacteria > Burkholderiales > Burkholderiaceae > Robbsia > Robbsia betulipollinis. Next base: position 1,684,314 of record NZ_JAPMXC010000001.1, on the reverse strand, counting down.
CAGAACTCCTGCACATGCGGCTCCGACGCCGCGTTGACCAGCGTCGACGTGCCGCCGGCCGACGCCGCGCAGAGCACGAAATTCTCGGTGGTGGTGACCGAGGCGTAATCGAGCCAGTGATCGTTCGCCGTCATCCGCTGCGCCGCATGCACGATCAGGGAATCCGCGGTGGTCTCGATGCGGGCGCCGAAGCGCTCGAACACCTCGACATGCGGATCGATCTCGCGCACGCCCAGCGTGCAGCCCTTGACATCGTTCTCCAGGCGCGCGACGCCGAAACGCGCCAGCAACGGCGGCACCAGCATGATCGACGAACGCATCTCCACGGGCAGGCGGTGCGCGGCGGGGTCGAACGCGGTCGCGTGATGGTGCAGATCGAGCATGCCGGTGGCGAAGTCCATCGACACTTCGCTACCGAGCGTGCGGAAGATCTCGAGGATCTTTCTGACGTCGGTGATGTCCGGCACGCCGACGAGCCGCAGCGGCTGATTGGTCAGCAGCGTCGCGCAGAGAACGGGCAGGACGGCGTTCTTGTTGCCGGATGGCACGATCTCGCCGCGTAGCGGGAGGCCACCGTGTACGATCAGGTTCGACATGTGTGGGCAGGCGGTGAAATGAACGGCGAAATCGCTATGATGCCACTCTGGTCACCGGGCGTAGGGATTTTCCAGACCGGTGAGCGACCACGCAGGCTCCGCCTCGCCGATAAACCGATGCCGTTCGAGCCCGCCAGACACGGTGGAGAAGCGATGGAGACGGCGCGACGGGCTAGCCGGAGCAATGCCTCGGCCTTGCGTCGGTGACACGCCGGAAGGTGTCAGCGAGCCGCCGTCAACGCCACGGCGTCGGCACCCGCCGCAATCCGCATCGGACACGACGGATCGTTCACCGCGCGCCACACCGCTTCCGCCACATCCCGGGACTGCGTGATCTCGGTCGACTTCTCCCATTGCGCAAACACATTCCGCGCGAGGCTCGCATAGGCTTCGGGAATGGCGCCCTGCATGCGGGACTGGGCGTTTTCCCCGAAACGCGTTTCCGGCGCGCGTCCGGGGAGCACCAGCTTGACACGTATGTTGAACGGCTCGAGTTCCAGCGCGACGGACTCCGTGAACGCGTTGACGGCCGCCTTGCTCGCGGTGTAGACGGCCAGCAGCGGCAGCGGCATCAATGTCACGCTCGACGTGACATTCACGATGATGCCTGCCTGGCGTTGCCGGAATTGCGGCACCACCGCCTGGACCATCGCGATCGTGCCGAGTGCTTCAGCAGCGCCGTGGGTCTGGCACCGATGGCGTATCTGCTCGCCTGGCGCATGGCGCTGGCCAAGGATCTCCTGCGCCGCCGGGAACTGGGCATCGCCGAGATCGCCGGACGTGTCGGCTACGGCTCCGCCAGCACGTTCAGCGTCGCGTTCACCCGCTTCGTGGGATGTCCGCCTTCGCGGTATGTGCAAGAGTAGGCGCAAGTGCAGGCAGGCGCGCAGACCGAGGCCTGATACAGCGCTCCTGTTCAGCTGGCCGTGCGCGAAGCATCACTGCGTGCGTTCGATCTCGGCCGTCGCAAGCGCACGCGCCGCAGCCCCCCGCTCCACAATCGCCGCGATCCCACGCAGGGTCCGAACGCAGGCTTGCGCGACCTCGTCGCCCTTGGTCAGGAAGTGTTCGCGAAAAAAACCGACATGCTCGTCGCCGCCATGGAAGTGATGCGGCGTGAGCACGGCCGAGAAGACCGGCACGCCGCTGTCGAGTTGCACGCGCATCAGGCCGTCGATCACCGCGCTGGCGACGAAGTCATGCCGGTAGATGCCGCCGTCCACGACCAGGCCCGCCGCGACGATCGCGGCGTAGTCGCCACGTTGCGCGAGCAGCTTGGCGTGCAGCGGGATTTCGAAGGCGCCCGGGACCTCGAAGTAATCGATCGCGTCGGCGCGATGGCCCTCTTTCTGCATCCGGGCAGCGAAAGCCTGGCGGGTCTGGTCGACGATGTCCTTGTGCCAGGCGGACTGGATGAAGGCGATGCGTGTGGCACGCGAACGGGACGCGGGAACGCCGTCCTGAGGGAAGTGGGAATCCGAAGCCATGGATACAGGTCCTGTTTATGAGAAAACAGGGCGTACAAGGGCAGGACGCAGCGCCGGCACGCAGGCAGCCGGGAAGTGGCATCGCGCAAACGACACCTTCCCCGGCACCGCGCCGGCGCACCCGTCCCACCCCGTTCTCTTTCATCCAGACTGTCACTGTCGGCCCCGGAATCACACCGGCTCTGCTGACCCCCTCACGCCGATTGCATGACGGGCGCTCGCGGGCTACGCGCATCCGCGCGATTACCGCCGGTGGGAAATTTCATCCCGCCCCGAGAACGATCGATACAACGGGATAAACGATACCACGCGATAAAAGACCCTGCCCTTGCCGGGGCGAACGCGTTACGACGGCGCCCAGGGGTCGTCGCGCAGGCATGGCGCGCCCGTGGTGCGTAGCAGCACCGGGCCGGGCATTGTCGCGTACTCGGTCAAAGCGACCGCGCCATGCGGTGTTTCGAGGAGCGCATCGATACGGCAGTCCGCGTGCTGCCGGCTCACGCGTGCGAGTGCGTCGTGCAGGTGCCGCGCCACATCGCGCGGCAGACGCCGCGGGCAGCGCACCAGCAGGTCGAGGTCGCTGGTCGCGGTGGCGGTCGGCACACCGCTCGCCAGCTCGAAGCCGACGCTCCCGGTCGGTCCCCACGCCAGATCCGCGGCGGCGAAAACGTCGCGCAGCGCCGGCAGCATGGCAAGCGCCGGAACGGCATCCGCTGCACATGATCCGTCCGCCTCGCGCTGGCCGCCGTGCCGGCTGGCGGCGCCGTCCAGGCCCGCCAGCGCTTCGGGCCGAACCCGCGCGACGATCCGCCCGGGCGCGAGACGCGTCCCGTAGCGCTCGCCGCGGGAAGTCCCGCGCACCCCCACGGGCACGCTTCCGGCCGCGTCGCGCGCGCGTCGGACGACGACCCACGGCGCGCGCGCCAGCGCCGCCGCGACCCAGGCCGGCGCGCCATGAAAGCGCGTCGGCGCATCGATGCGCAGCAGGTCGTGCGCCAGGAGCGGCGGATCGTACAGCCTGCTGGCCGCCTCGCCGTCGCTTTCCTCGGCGTGGGCACCGCCGGCGGCCTCGTCGGCTTCAGCGTCCCGGTCATCCCTCTCTCCCCCGGTCACGACGCCTCGCCCGCCCGTTGCGCGAGATAGACGACGGTCTCCAGCGGCGTGTCGGCGAGCGCGCGCGCGTTCGCATCGTCGAAGCTCTCCCGGACGATGCCGGTCAGCGTCGACCCGGGCGGTGCCTCGAAGAAGGTGCGGATGCCGCGCTCGTACAATACCGTCATGCCGTCGTGCCAGCGCACCGTATGCGCGACGTTGCTCGCCAGGTCTTCGCGGATGCTCTCGACATCGCGCAACGCCCGCGCGCGGACGTTGCCGATGTACGGCATGCGGGGCCGTTGCAGCGGCAGGTCCGCCAGCGCGCGATGCAGCGTGTCGGCCACCGGCGCCATCAGTTCGCAATGCGAGGGCACGCTGACCGCCATGCGCTGCGCATGCCGGGCGCCCATTTGCCGGGCCACGGGCAACGCGCGTTCGAGCGCGGCGTCGCTGCCGGCCAGCACGATCTGCGTGCGCGCGTTCAGGTTGGCGATGTAGAGCGGCATCGCGGGCGAATGGATGTCGCGCACCAGCCGGCCGACCTGCGACTCGTCGAGACCGACCAGGGCCGCGAGTCCATAGCCGCGGGGATAGGCACGCTGCATCGCCTCCGCACGCAGGCGGACCAGGGGCAATGCCTGCTCGAAGGACAAGGCGCCGCAGGCCACCGCCGCGCTGAACGCGCCGCTGGAGAGACCGGCCACCGCATCGGCGTGCACGCCCAGCGCGCTCAGCGCGCGCGCGACCGCGACGCCGGCGATCAGACCGCTCAGCTGCACGCCGACCGTGCCGGCCAGGGAGGCCGCGCCGTCGAGCGCGCCGATGTCGGCATCCAGCACCTCGCCCGCCTCGCGCAGCGTGCGCGTCACCTCCGGGTGCGCGGGCAGGCGCGACAGGAAGCCCGGCGTCTGCGCGCCCTGTCCGGGAAACAACCAGGCGATGTTCATGCTGTGCGGCCCCTCACCGCGGCGCCAGCAACAGGATCGCCAGCGACAGCGTAACGATTCCCGCGAGCGACGACACCACCAGCGTCGAGCCGGCCACCGGCGGCCGCAGCCCCGTGCCGACGCCGAAGACCAGACCGAAGAAGCCGGACGGAATCGCGGTCAGCAGCACCGCCTGCGCGCCGATCGCCACGGGGATGTCGAACGCCCGCACCAGGCCATAGACCAGCAGCGGTTGCAGCAGGTTCTTGATCGCGGTGCCGGACAGCACGTCGCCATCGAGCCGGATCGGCTGCGCGGACAGCATGAGCCCGGTCAGGAACAGGCCGATGCCGGCGGTGATGTTGGTGAGCGGCCCGAGCGCGGTCACGCCCAGCGCGGGCAGATGCAGACCCGACAAGGCGACCGCGAGCCCCAGCACCGGGCCGAAGAAAATCGGTTTCGATACCGAATGCCCGAGCGCGCGCAAAAACTGCCGTACCGGCGAGACCGCCACCGGCGGCGCCATGCCGCCAGCGCTCCCGGCCGCGGCGGCCTGCGCCTCGCGCGCCTTGTGCAATTCGAGCAGCGCCAGCGTCAGCGGCGAAATGGTCACCGAGCCGGTCGCGATCGCGATGGCCACCGGCAGCGCTGCCTGCGGCCCGAACACCGGCAGCAGCAGCGGCAGACCGATGGAGGCGAAATTCGGGAAGGCGATCGTCAGAGTTTCGATCGCCGCGTCCCCCAGCGACAATTTGAAGAGATGGCGTTGCAGGGTGAACACCACCGCGTAGGTGACGAGCATGCCCAGGCCCAGCACCAGCGCCAGCATGCCGTTCGCCAAGATCACCGCCTGCGGGGTCCGCGCGATCGACACGAACAGCGTCAATGGCAACGCGAACTGCATCAACAGGACGTTCAGGCTGGCGACGTTGCGGTTGTCGATGAGCTTTCTGTAACCGGCGAAATAGCCCAGGGCAAGCGTCAGGAACACCGGCAACAGGGCCGTGGCGATCAATAGCGGCATGGCATCTTCCCGTGGAGGATGCGCGTGAAACGGTGCGCTACCATTGCTGCGCCAGACGCTTGCGCACTTCGATCGATGCAGCGCGCAACGTCTGCGCCTGCGGCGAGGCATAGCGGCCCGTAAGGTCGCGGCTGCCGCTCGCGCGCACCGCGGCGAGCGCCTGTGCCAGCGCCGTCCGCACGCGCGCGAGCGCCGCCGGATCCGGCGCGTCGGGGTTCACGCCTTCGAGCAGTGCGTCGAGCATGCCGAGCTTGGCGTAATTCTTCACGTCGTAGGACATCGGCGGAAAACGGTTGCCCAGTTCGTTCAACTGTTCGACGGTGCGGCGCGTCACGCGCGCGGCGGCCGCCTGTCCCATCGCATGGATCAGCACGCCGGGATCGTCCAGCGCGATGATCCGGTTCGCCTGGTAACCATGCGCGAGGAAGGCGCCCGACATCGCCTTGCCGACGATCAGCGCGAGGACCGGGTGCCCGGCCAGACGCGCATCCGCGTACGCGTTCGCCGCGGCGGCGCATGCCATGTGCACGCCCATCAATTCCTCGCGGCGGCCGTAGGCCTGGCTGCTGACGTCGACGATCGCGACGATCGGCTGGCGCGCGCCGTCCGGTGCCGGAGCCGCACCTGCCGCGATCGTGTCGCGGACCACGCGCGCGAGCGCCCAGCCCTCCTCGAGACCCACCTCGCCGGCGCGGGCGCGCGGAAAGTGATTCTGCGGATCGGGCACGACGGCGATGAAGCGCACCGGCGCGGCGTCCGGGCCCGCGTCGCCTGACTGCGCGTCGCCTGACTGCGCGTCGCCTGACTGCGCGTCGCCCAACGGCGCATCGGCGTGCAGCACCGAGCGCAACGTCCCGACCGTCCGCCCCTGCTGTCCGCTCAGCGCCTGCAGCCAGATCCGGCCGCGGCTGTGCGGCGTGGACGTATCGTTCATGCGGATTCTCCGTTGTCTGCCTGCAGGCCGGCATCGCCCCACAGCGCCTGCAATGCGGCGCCGTCGTACTGGCGCGTGGTGTCGACCGCCGCGAGGCGGGACGAATAGGTATCGACCTGTTCGGTGCGGTGCACCGCCGGCACGCCGTGCTGAAAACACGCGCGCACCGCCGCGCCGATCTCGGCCACATCGTCGACGACGAGCTGATCGACCATGCCGACCCGGGCGCGCTGCGCGCCGCCGATCAGGTCCCAGATCATCGCCCGGTCCGAGGCGTTCATCTCGGCGATGCCGGCTTCCTGCTCGATGACCTCCGGGCCGTTCATGCCCAGCCGCGCCGCGCGGGTAACGATCAGATAGCTGCACAGCGCCGCCGCGAGCGACATGCCGCCGAAGCAGCCGACCGGCCCCGCGATCACGCCGACCACCGGCACGTGCGAACGCAACGCGACGATGCCCGCATGAATCTCGGCGATCGCCGCGAGGCCCAGGTTCGCTTCCTGCAAACGCACGCCACCGGTTTCCAGCAGCAGAACGGCGCGCGTCGGCGTGCCGTTCTCGCAATCGCGCAGCGCGAGTTCGAGCGCGCCGGCGATCTTCGCGCCGGCCACCTCGCCCATGCTGCCGCCCTGGAACGCCCCCTCGATGGCCATGATCACGGCCGACTGGCCGTCGATCGTGCCACGCGCCACCACCACGCCGTCGTCGGCCTGCGCGACGATGCCCTGCAGCGGCAGCCAGGGCGATTTCAGCCGGTCGAACGGGCCGACCAATTCGCGAAACGTGCCCGCGTCGAGTATCCGCTGGGCGCGCTCGCGCGCTTCCAGTTCGACGAAGCTCTTGCGGTCGATGAACTTTTTCCAATCGACGACGGCGTTCATGATCTGCTCTCCTCCACTGCCTGTTCGAGGCGCAACAGCACGACGCCCGGCGTCGCGCCGAAGTCGTTGATCTCGATGGCGACCTGCCCGTCGAAGCGGGAAAAGAAGCGATCGATCACCGATTTCCACACCGTGCCGAAACCGTCGACGCTGGTATTGATCACCACGGAGGCGCGCGCGGCGTCGGTCGGCTCCATCAACACCTCCAGATCGCCCGAGCCGACCACGCCGACATGCACGCGACGGGCGAAGCGGGTGTGGGCCGGGTAGTCGTAGTTGAGTGTTTCCATCGGCTGTCTACTCCTGGACGGACGGCGCGATGCGCCACCCATCGGGTTGAATTCGATCGATGAAGAGCGTGGCCGCGAGCAGATCGGCGGCGCCCCCGGGGGAAGCGTTGCGCGCGAGCAGTTCGTGGTCGAGGCGCAGCAGCGCCGCGTGTCCCGCCGGTTGCGCCACGCCGCCCGCCGCCAGGATGCGCGCGGCGCCGCGGCGCGCCGTGGCCAATGCCTCCGCGCCGCCGCGATGCAGCAGACACGTGTCCTCGAGCACGGCGACGATCGCCACCAGCGCGTTGAGGCGCGCAGCGGTTTCCGGCTCGCGCCGGGCGCGCGCGGCGCGCAGGGCGGGAAGGCCGATGTTCACCACGTGGGGAAAACCCGCCAGCGCCTCGCCGCGCGCACCCGCCGCCCCGTAGCGGGCCCTGACGCGCGCGCCGTGCGAATCGGCCAGCGCCGACACCGGCGCATGACGGTCCGGGTACCGCGCGATGCCCGCGGCGCGTTCCGCCAGGGCGGTTGCCGCGTGAGAGACAGAAGACGCGTCGCCCAGCGCCGCCGCGGCGACCAGCAATCCCAGAATCCAGATCGCGCCACGATGCGCGTTGCTGCCGGACGTGACGGCCAGCATCGCCCGCTCGGCGTCGCGGCCGATCGCCGCGAGCTGCTCGCGCAAGGGCTGATCGGGCAGCCGGCCCTGCGCCGCACGCGCCATCGCCATGAAACCGGGCCGCAGCGCCTGCGCCGAGCGGCGCATCAGCGGCAAATCGAGATCGACGTGCGCCCCGCTGCCACGTTGGTCGACCAGCGCCGGCTTCGGCGTCAGTTCGGCCTCGTCGATCAGCGCCGCGACGGCCTGCGCGGCCAGCCATTCGGCCTGCGCCGTGTCGGCCCGGGCCACGCCGTGCACGCCCGCCACGCCGCGCGATGCCACCGGGAGCGGATGCATCCGGCTCACCAGCTGCGAAATCGCGCTGGCGGCACATACAACCCGCCGGACCACGCGACCAGATCCTCGATGCTGCGCGCCGCGAGCAGCGAGCGTTTCGCGTCCGTGCGCCGCACCCCCAGGTCCTCCGGATAGGCGACGATGCCGCGCCGGCGCAGCTCGGCGCTGCGGGCCGGATCGGCGCGGCGCCCGAGTTCGGTCGCGCCCGCCACGGCCGCGAGCGCCGCGCGCCGTTCCTCGCCCTGCACCTGATAGAGGTAGGCGATGCCTTCCTCGGTCACGACATGGGTGACGTCGTCGCCATAGATCATGACGGGCGCGATCGGCATGCCGCTCTTCTTGCCGACCTCGATCGCATCGAGCCGGTCGACGAAGGACGGCGTGCCGCCGGCCTTGAAGGTCTCCACCGTCTGCACCACCAGCTTGTGCCCACGCACCACCGGCGCCTGCGAGGTGATCATGTCGAGCCAGGCGGCGCTGCTGTGCCGCCGCCCCTTCGGGTCGTGTCCCATATTGGGCGCGCCGCCGAAGCCGGCCAGCCGGCCCAGCGTCACGGTCGACGAGTTCGCGTCGGCGTCCATCTGCAGCGTCGAGCCGATGAAGAGATCCACCCCATACTGCCCCGCCAGCTGGCACAGCACGCGGTTCGACCGCATGCTGCCGTCGCGGCCGACGAAATACACATCCGGACGCGCGCGGATGTATTCCTCCATGCCTACCTCGCCGCCGAACGAATGGATGCTTTCGACCCAGCCGCTCTCGATCGCCGGAATCAGCGTGGGATGCGGATTCAACGCCCAGTTCCGGCAGATCCGGCCCTTGAGCCCGAGCGATTCGCCGTAGGTGGGCAGCAGCAGTTCGACGGCCGCGGTGTCGAAGCCGATGCCGTGGTTCAGCGTCGTCACGCCGTGCTTCTCGTAGATGCCGCGGATCACCATCATCGCCATCAGGATCTGCAACTCACCGATGTGGCGCGGATCCCGCGTGAACAGCGGCTCGAGCGCGAACGGCCGGTCGGCCTGGACGACGAAATCGACCCACGACGCGGGAATGTCCACGCGCGGCAGCGTGTCGACGATCTCGTTGACCTGCGCGATCACCACGCCATGCCGGAAGGCTGTCGCCTCGACGATGGTCGGCGTGTCCTCGGTGTTCGCGCCGGTGTACAGATTGCCCTCGCGGTCCGCCTGCACCGCGCAGACCAGCGCGACGTGCGGCGTGAGGTCGATGAACATGCGTGCGTACAGCTCGACATAGGTGTAGATCGCACCGATCTCCAGCTTGCCGTCCTCGAGCAGTTGCGCGACCCGCAGGCTCTGCGGCCCCGCGAACGAGAAATCGAGCTTGCGCGCGATGCCGCTCTCGAAGATGTCGAGATGCTCCGGCCGGCTGATCGTCGAGATCAGCAGATGCAGGTCATGCAGCCGGGCCGGATCGACCTGGGCCAGCGAGCGCGAAAGGAAGTCCGCCTGTTTCTGGTTGTTGCCCTCGAGCGCGACCCGGTCGCCCGGACGGATGATGGCCTGCAACGCGTCGATGAGTTGCCCGGCGTCCAGCACCTTTCCGGCGGCGAACGGGGCGGCGGCCTGCAGACGTTCGGCCTTGGCGCGGCGCATCGTGTCCCAGCCTCGAATCGCCCGGTCCGGTTCCGCGGTGACAGCAGTCATGGAATGCTTTCCTGTAAAGAGAACGCGCGGGCCGCCGGCGAACCGACGGCACTGGTTTCAAGGTAGAGGGTTTTCCCTGCCCGCGCAATGATTTGCATCATTTACTTTCCACTTGCCGATGGTGTAGGTGCGCGATCAGTCGGGAAGCGGCATGCCTTTGGTTTCAGGGGCCAGCGGAATGACCGCCAGACCCACGAGAAAGACGATCGACGTCAGCGCGACCGGCAACCCCAGGGTGCCGAAGTGCAGGACGAGCCCGCCGATCAGGAAATTGATTCCCGCGCCGATGAAACGGCCGATCGAGGTGCAGAAGGCGAACGCCGTCGCACGCACCCGCGTCTCGTATTGTTCGGGCAGCCACAGGCTGAACAGCGCGAAGTTCCCGCCGAAGAACCCCAGCACGAAAAGGCAGGCGACGAAAGGCACCAAGGCGTTCGGCGCATAGAACACCCACCCGAACGTGACCCAGATCGTGGCCGCCATGCCGATGAAGTACACGGCCAGGGTCTTGCGCCGGCCCAGCGCCTCGGCCATCGGCGGCAGCGCGAGACATCCCAGAATCGTGCCGATCGACAGCACGCCGGTCGCCAGCGATGCCGCCCGCGACGCGCCTACCTTGGTGTACCCGGCCTTCAGGGCAAGCTGGATGACCGCGGAGGGCTCGTACACGGCCCCCGCCCAGAGACCCACCACCGCGACCGTCAGCAGGACCGCCGCGACGACGGTGCGGCGCCGGTAGGCGCCCGACAGGATCGCGCGCAAGGGCGGGACGACGGGGGGCGCGGCGACAGCGCCGGCATCGGTGCGGTGGACCGAGGACTGCCATTTCGCCGTTTCCTTCACGCGCAGCAGGACCATGATCGAACACACCACCGGCACGGCCCCGCACAGAAACATCATGCGCCAGCCGAACGCCGCGCCGATCGTGTAGTTGAGCACGCCGGCGAGGAAAAACCCCGCGTAATAGCCGGTCTGCAAATAGCCGGCGCCCATTTTGCGCCGGTCCTCGGGCCAGGATTCGGCGACATAGGTTCCCGCCAGCGCCCATTCGCCGCCGATACCCACGCCCGCGAGAAAGCGATAGACGCCGAGCGACCAGACGCTGTGCGCCGTCGCGGCCAGACCGGTGAAAATCGCGAACATGAAGATGGTGGCCGCCAGCACGCGGGTACGCCCGTAGCGGTCGGCGATCGGCCCCCAAATGAACGAGCAGCCCCAACCGACGAGAAACGTGGCGAACAGGATCGAGCCCGCCAGTCCGATATTGCCGGGCGTTGCCGCATAACCCGAGCGGGGCAGCAGTTCGGTCAGCGCGGGCGCCAGCACCAGCGCATAGATGAACGAGTCCATGCCGTCGAGCGTCCAGCCGGCCCATGCGCCCCAGAAACCGATGATCTGTGCCCGGTTCAGTGGCGTTTTGCGGGGCCGCGCGATGGCGGGAGAAGCGGATGGGGAATGGGTGGGACGCATGGCCAGGTCTCCAGGAGCGAGGCATCTCGACAGGAGTGCCATGGAATTTCCATCGGCATCGATTGTCGGACCGCTTCGCTCGCTCGCGAAGCTTCCTCACGGACGGGCTGCCCGATTCGGAATTTTCTGCGGCTGCTTACTTTACCCGATACCCGAGTGCCTCAAGCAAGTCGTTTTGCTTCGCCAACCTCCGTGTTTTCCCTGTGAACGGGAAGCCGGCGGCGGTGCTGGCGGGTTCTCCCCTTCCTTCATTAGGTGGAACTCCCAATAGCTTTTTAAGATATTCGTACGCGGCAACTATTTCCGAAATATATCTGGAATAAGGCAATAAATACCTTGTAATATTACGAGTCATGAAGATCCTCCTTACGAATTTCCACACAGGACACGGGGGAGGACACCTCACCTACATTGTTGCTCTGGCAAAGGGACTTTCCCTGCAGAACGACATCACGGTCGCGACACCGGCAGGCAGCGCACTGCTCAGGCAGGTGCAGGGACTGATCAACGTCGATGCGATCCCGATCAATTTCAGGCCTTGCATCAAGACGTATTTCAGGGATCTGCGCCATCTGCGCCGCGTCATCCGCCACGGCCGTTTCGATATCGTTCATGTCAACGGCTCGGCGGATCACCGGCAGGTCATGCTGGCGACATGGCTTCTCTGGCGCAGACCCGCGATCGTTTTCACCAAGCACAACGACTACCCGACCGGCAGTCCCGGCAACCGCTGGCGCGCGCGGTTCGCCACGCGTCACACGATCGCCGTCAGCGCCTACGTCGCGCAGTTATTGTCGACGTCCGCCTATCGTGCGGTGACCATCGTGCGGCATGGTGTCGATACGCAGGGCGCCTGTCATCCCGATTTGCGCACGGCCTGGCATGCCACGCGTCGCCGCTTGCTCGGACACGACGATGCCGGCCACATCGTCCTGGGCAGCACCGCCGGAACCGGGGCCCACAAGGGCTGGCTGCATCTGATCGACGCCCTGACGCATCTGCCGCCGGGCGAGCGGTCGCGTTTTTCGGTCATCCTCGCCGGCGCGCTGCCCACCGCCGAGCAGCTCGCGCATGTGCAGCGGTGCCGTCTCCGGGATCAGGTGCACTTCACCGGCCTCATCGAGAACCCGACCGAGGTGCTGGGCTGCAGCGATGTCGCCTTCGTCCTGTCGTATCGCGAGACCCTGTCGTATGCGTGTCGCGAAGCAATGGCGGCGGGACTGCCGGTCATCGTGACGGGCACCGGCGGACTGACGGAGAACGTCGACGACGGCGTCGATGGCTGGGTGGTGCCGGTCGCGGATGCGCAGGCCATCGCCGCGGTGCTCCGGGCCATTCTCGAGAATCCCGCCCGGGTCGGCGCGATGGGCGCCGCGGCGCGGCGCAAAAGCATGGCGGCGTTCGGCATGGCGGAATTCCTCGATGCCACGCAGGCGGTGTACGCACTGGCGGCCGCGCGTCGCCCGGCGCGCACCGTGGCGCATTGGCGCGACCGTGCGCACGACGCCGTGCACGCGATCGGCATGCCTCTGCGGCGCGTTGTTTCGCGCCTGGGCCAGACGTTTTCATCGATACAACACGACTCCGAGGTGGTGACCGTGCGTCCCGAACACCCGGACAGTTAACCCATTCCGCATAGCGCTATGTCGATCCCGATCCTCATGTACCACCAGATCGCCCCCGTGCCGCCGCGCTCGCAGCCGCTATGGACGCTGAACGTCGATCCCGCGCGGTTTCGCCTGCAGATGCGCTGGATGCAGCGTCTGGGCTACCGCGGCTGCTCGGTGCGCGAGCTGCTGCCCTATCTGCGCGGCGAGAAAACCGGCAAGGTGTTCGGCATCACTTTCGACGATGGCTTCGCCAATGTACTGAACAACGCCATGCCGGTGCTCTGCGACCTGGGTTTCACGGCAACGTGTTACTTCGTGGCGCAACGGCTGGGCGGCCACAACGACTGGGACGCCCACTACGGCGTGGCACCCACGCCGCTGATGCAGCCGCGCGAGCTGTCGGCATGGGCAGCCCTGGGCGGCGAGGTCGGCTCGCACACGCTCGATCACTGCCATCTGTCGCGACTCCCTCCCGGGGAAGCGCAGCGCCAGATCGCAGAATCGAAACAGCGCCTCGAAGACGTTTGCGGCACGGCCGTCGAGTCGTTTTGCTATCCTTACGGCGATGCGACGGCCGGGGTGCAGGGCATGGTACGGGCGGCGGGATATTCGAATGGCACGATGACGCACCGGGGCCGCGCACGCGCGAGCGACGATCTGTTCGACCTCCCGCGCGTGGCGGTCGCGGGCTTCACCGGCACCGCGAAATTTCTCTACAAATGCCTGTCGGGCGTGGAAGACCGGCGGCGCGGCACCTGAGCTGCCGTGCCCGCTCCCTCAGAACGTGAGGGCCGTGCGCACACCGAGAACGAAGGTATTTTTCAATGCCCGGGCCGCGTCGTTCGGATCCTGACCGGCGCCCGCGTTGAACGTGTATTGCAGATCGCCCTGGATCACCCACCACGGGGTGGCCTGATACTGATACGTGATTTCCATCGCGGTCTCGCTGGTACGCACCCCGTACGGGCTGCCCAGCACCGAGCGCATATCGAGATCGAGATCGTGCGCATGGTTGCCGACCTTGATATACGCCAGGCCCAGGCCGATGCTGTCGTTGTCGCGGGTGGGGAACGGCGCCTTCAGGACGATGCCCGCGTTGGCGCTGACACCCACCAGGTTGCGGTCGCCGGGGGCCGCCATCACGCGTGCGAACACGCCGATGCTGCGCGGCCTCGCGGCGTCGGGTCGCCAGACCATCTGGTCGACCAGCGCGTAGACGCTGTAATCGCCGCGATGCACGGCCGCGATGCCGCTCGACGCCGGGTCGGCCAGCGACAGGCCGGTGGCGTCGGTGCGCTGATCGTTGAAACTGCCGGTGTTGTACCAGAAACCGGCCTTGTACACGCCGGGCAGACCGCTGCCACCTCCGCTCTCGCCCGCCGTCTGCCCGTCGCCGGGCGGATTGACCGCGTACTGCAATTCGCCGATGAACAGGGCACCGTTGTGAAGATTGAAATTGGTGCCGTGCAGATTGTTGACATCGTTGCCCAGCGGATTGCCGTCGTACACGCCGGCCAGCGCGCTCAGCGACGGCGTCACCTGCGCCCGGATCCGCGCGCCGAGCGCCGCGAGCGGGTAGGCGGGACCGCCCGCGGGCATGTCGTACGACGGCAGGCCGGGCCAGCCGAACATCGTGCCGATGAAGGTGGCGGCGTAGGAACTGACCATGAACTCCTGGTCGATGCTCTGCTGGCCGACGCGTACGTCGACGCGCTTTTGCAGGAAGGACTGCTGGTACCACATCTCCCACAGCCGGGTGCTGTCCTGCGCCTCGATGCCGCTCGCGGTATTCAGCGTGCCGAGATCCTGGGCGCTCAGGTCGCGGCCGTGGATCTGCAACGCGCTGACGTTGATGGTGCCGCCGTCCCAGCCGAACGCCCGCTGCGTATCGACGCCCAGCGTCACGGTCGTCAGTCCGTCATAGGCACCACCGCGCTTCAGGCCGCCGCGCACGTTCCCCAGGTACTCGGAGGTCTCGGTGGCCAGCAGCGTCACGCCGTACCTGCCGAGCCAGGGCCGCACGCCGCCCATGTCGCCGAGCAGGGTCGCGCGCGTCCAGACAGCGCTCCCGCGGTCGACGGGCCGTACGTCGATCGGCGAATCCGCTTCCGACGGGTCCGTCGGCGCGGCGCCGGGACTGGGCGCGGTCGCCGCGGCGAAAGCGGCCGACGACGCGACCGTCAAACAGGCCACACCCGTCTTCAGCGCCCTGCCCGTACGCATGGCGCCGAAGCGGCCCGGATAACGGTGCTTTTTCAAACGGTCCAGCAAACTCTCATGCAGCACTGCCACTGTGATTTCCCCGCCCGTCGACCGCATCTCCGGCGACCTGTTGACTCGACGCTTCATTCTTTTCATGATAACGAGGCGCTTCGAAAGCGTCAAAAAAAGAGGCCATTTATCAACACGTTACACATAATTTGGGGAAATCTTGTTTTTCGCTTGCAGAAAATGGGGTACTTCTTTCGTGGATCATCGCCATCGTGCCGCCGCCCTTGAACGCCCCGACACCTGACATCCCGCCGCATGCGCGCATCGACGCCGGCCATCCCCTGCTCGCGCGCCGCTCGATCCGCCGCTTCCTGGACCGGCCGCTGCCGGACGGCCTGCTCGAACATCTGCTCGACGTGGCGCGGCGCGCCCCCAGCGGCGCCAATCTGCAACCCGGGGAATTCATCCGCGTGGTGGGTGCCACGCGCGCGCGGCTCGGCGCCGCGCTGCGCGACGCGCACCGTGACGGGCGCCAGGAAAGCGAGGACTACCGGTATTTTCCCGAACCGATGCCGCACGCGCTGCGCCGCCGTCAGGTCGCCGCGGCGCAGGCCCTGTACGGCGCGCTGGGCATCGCGCGGGAAGACCGCGCGGCGCGCGCTCGGCATTTCGAACGCAACTTCGATTTCTTTGACGCGCCGGTGGCGTTGCTGGTGACCATCGATGCGCGCCTGGGCGCGGGCGGCTATATGGATCTGGGAATGCTACTGCATGCGTTGATGCTTGCCGCCAGCGCCGCGGGGCTGGGCAGTTGCGCGATCGGCGCGCTGGCGCACTATCCGCGCCTGATCCGCGCGCAGCTCGGTCTGCCCGAAAGCCGCCATCTGGTCTGTGGGCTGGCGCTGGGCTACGCCGATCCGGACGCGCCGGACAATGCCTGCCGGACCACGCGCGTGCCGGTCGGCGAATTCTTCACGACCCTCGGCGGCGAGGAATGATCAGACGCGTTCGAGCAGGGCCGCGCTGCCGATGCCGCCGGCACCCGCCACCGCCACGAGGCCGAGCGCGCCGGGCGCTTCATCGCGGTCGAGATCGGCCAGCAACCGCACCAGGCTGACCGCGCCCGATGCGCCGATCGGATGCCCGCGCCCGAGTCCGCCGCCGCGCCGGTTGAGCCGTTCCGGCGCGATGCCGAAGGCATCGGCGAAGGCCAGCGCTTGCGCGGCGAACGCATCGTGCAGTTCGAGCACCGCCAGGTCCCCGATGCGTCGGCCGTGCCGCTGCAAGAGGCGCCGGGCGGCGGCCTCGGCCGCCAGCATCGGCTGCTCCGGCGCCACGCCAAGCGCGACGCCGCCGCGCCACATCGCCCGCGCGCACCAACCGGCCTGGCGAGCGGCGGCACGCGTGGTCAGCACCACGAAGGCCGCGCCATCCGCCTGGGGGGCGACCGCGAGCCGGCTCTGGCCGTAGTCGGACGCAGCGGGGGCGCCGCCCTGGCCGCGCCCGGCGGCGCGTGCCTGCGCGGTCGCAAGCGGCAGACGCGCGACCCGCGTTTCATCGAGCCGACGCGCATAACTGTCGGCGCACAATCCCGCCACCGGCACGATCTCCCCGGCCAGCGCCGCGCGTGCGTCGAGCGTGCGGGCGTGGCTCAGCATTGCGAACGCGTCCTGACGGCGGCGCGCGAGCCGGTGCGCGCAGGCATAGTCCGCCGCGGCAGCGAGCAGGTCCGGATCCCGCGCGGGATCGGGCGCAAAGGCCGGACGCGCATAGGGCAGCGGCGCATCGTCCGGCCGCAGCGGCCGGTGCAGTCTGAGCGGCGCCCGGCTCCAGGCCTCCACGCCGCCCGCCACCACCACCGACGCCCCGCCCGTGGCGAGCAGGCCGGCCGCCATGCCGACCGCGTCCAGGCCGGCACAGCATTGCGTATCCACACTCAACGCGGCACAGCCATCGGGCAGACCCGCGGCCAGCGCCACCATGCGCGCGGGATTTCCGCCCGCGCCCAGCGCGTTGCCGGCGACCAGCGCATCGACCTGGTCGGCCCGCACGCCGCACCGCGCCAGCAGCGCCCGCACCACCGGCGCGCCGAGTTCGTGCGGCACGCAGCCCGCGAGCGCGCCGCCCACGGGCGCGATCGCGCTGCGCGCCCAGCCGAGGACGATCAGATCGGTATCAGCCATCGCGCATCATTTGCATCATTTGCATCGCTCGCGTGCGCGCCGGCCAGCGCCCGCGCCAGTGCCGGATGGTCGGTCTTGCCGCTCGCGGTCAGGGGCCACGCATCGCAGCGCCACAGGCGGCGCGGCACCTTGTAGGTTTCGAGCCGCGCCCCGCACCAGGCGGCCAGCGCGCGCCGGGTGGCGTGGGCGCCGGGCGCGAAACGCACGACGGCGACCACCCGCGTGCCGCGCAGCGGATCGTGTTGCGGCTGCACCGACGCGTCGACCAGCGCCGGATGCGTCAGCAGCACCTGCTCGACCTCCTCGGGGAACAGATTCCTGCCTTGCGTGACGATCATGCGTTTCTCCCGTCCGATCAGGCACAACCGGCCCTGCGCATCGATACGACCGACGTCCCGCACCGACAGCCACGGCCCGTCGCGCAACGCCGCCGTGTCGTCCGCGCCGGCGCCGACATAGTCGCGAAACAGCATCGGACTGCGTACATGGATCAGGCCCGGCGCGCCCGGCGGCACGTCCGCTCCGCGGGCGTCGCGAATCGCGATCTCGACATTCGCGAACGGCCGTCCGACCACGGCGCCCGGCAGCGCCGGATCGGCATCGGTCCACGCCACGAAGCTCGTTTCCGACGCACCGTAGAACTCGACCAGACGCGCGTTCGGAAACAGCGCGCGCAGCGCCGGCGTGCGTTCGCGCATCCAGCGCGCGCCGCTGATCATGATCAGTCGCACGCCCGGCAGCGGCGCGACGGCGCGGCGCGCGGCCAATTCCAGCATCAGCAGCAACTGGCTGGGCACCGCCACCATGCAATGCTCGCCGTCGCGCAGCAGCGCCAGCGCGCGCCCGGCCGAGAAGCGCGCCTGCAGGCGCACCCCGGCGCCGGTCCATACCCCCAGCAGCGCGCCGAACAGGAACAGCGAGTGGGACAGACGCCCGGGGCAGAAGACCCGCGCCCGCGCACCCGCCCCGAATTCGTCGAGCGCGACCCGAAAGCTCTCGGCCCAGGACCGGTGATCGCGCCGAAAACCTTTCGGCACCCCCGTGCTGCCCGACGTGAAGCCGATGTAGAACGGGCTGCCGGGCCCCGGCGGCGGCATGGTCACGCGCGCAGGGTCGAGCACGTCGACCAGCCGTTCGCGCACGCCCGGCGGCCAGTCCGCGTCGCCGACCGCCGCCGCGCGCCCGCTCGCGACGATCGCGAGAAAATCGCGCAGACGCCCGACCAGCCCGACATCCGCCTGCGGATCCCGGCTTGCGGCCGGAGCCGGCGCGCCGTGCGCCGCACCACGCCACGCCGCCACCGCATCGAGCCACACCGATGCCGGCGCGCGTGCGGCGTCCAGCTCTGCCGCGCCCTGCGCCACTGCCTGCGCGAGCGCGGCGAAGCTCATCCGGCTGTCGCCGTCGTCGAGCGCGATCGCCGCCGGACGGCAGGCGGCCCAGTGCGCGAGCGGTGCGTCGAGCGTGCCGAAATCCGCCGCAATGCCGGACACGCCGGCTGCTGCGGGCAGGCCGGATGGCGTCGATGTCGATGTCGATGCCGCCGTCGGCCCCGTGGGATGCGGCGCCGGGAGGGAAAGACCGTGCGGTGGGAGGGTCATGCGTCTGTCCGTATGCGCCCGCCCCCGCCGCCGACGGGCCCGGGCGGGACCGCCAGCCGCGGGCCGGATCGGGCGCTCATTATAAGATGCGGACGCGGAAGGCCGACGCGCATCCCGTCCGGCTCCCGAAATAACAAAATTTCAAGTTTCCGGCCAGGCGGTCGTTACAGGGTCAACAATGACCCCGAACGCCACCATGCAAAATCTCACGATCCGATCCAGCCTCCTGATGGTGCTCGCCGCGTTCGCGGCCATGATCGTCTTCGGTGCCTGCATCGGCGTCGTGGCGCTGGGCCGCGCCAACGACGGCGCCACCCGCCTGTATGACATTGCCCGGCAGGAATTGCTCGTCAACGACGGCTACAAGGAAACCACCCGGGTGCGCTCGGCGCTGACCCGCGCGTACGCGGCCCTGAAGGAACGCAACGACACGTCGGGCCGCGACTCGGCGCTCGACAGCGCGCGGAAAAGCTTCGCGCGCGGCGTCGCCACGGGCCAGGCGTTCCATGATGCCGCCGCCTTTCCGGGACGCGACGAGGCCATCCGGCAGGCGATCGTCGACGCCGGCGCCAAAATGCACGACGCGCTGCTGCATGCCATCCAGGCACTCGACAAGGGCGATACGGCTGCCTACGTGCGCATCAACGACGCCGAAGTGATCCGGGGCGGCATGCAGTACGGGGAGAGCGTCGAAGCATTTCAGAAGTCTGGCGAAGCCCTGATGCGCGACGACATCGCGGCCAGCCAGCGCGAGCATGCCTGGGTCCTGGGCCTGGTCATCGTCGGCGTGCTGGCGGCGCTGGCCCTGACGTTGACGACGCATCTCGCGTTGCGCCGTCTTCTCATCCGACCCCTGGAAGGCGCCGTGCGCACCCTCGACGAAATCGCATCGGGCGACCTGACGAGCGTCGTCCCGCCGGCCGGACGCAACGAGATCGGGCAATTGCTGCAGGCCATGACGCACATGCAGCACGAGTTGACGGCGACGGTCATGAACGTGCGGACGAATTCGCAGGCGATCGATACCGGCGCGCGCGAGATCGCCGCGGGCAACGCGGACCTGGCGAGCCGCACCGAGGAACAGTCCGCGGCGCTGGAGCAAACGTCCGCCAGCATGCAGGAACTGACGTCCACGGTCAAAGCGAACGCCGACAACGCCCGCGAAGCGAGCGCCCTGGCGCTGGCCGCCTCCGACATCGCGCACCGCGGCGGCGACGTCGTCGGGCGTGCGATCGCCACGATGGACGCGATCCAGTCCAGCTCGAGCAAGATCGCCGACATCACCGGTCTCATCGACAGCATCGCCTTTCAGACCAATATCCTGGCGCTCAACGCCGCGGTGGAGGCCGCGCGTGCCGGCGAGCATGGCCGCGGTTTCGCCGTGGTGGCCAGCGAGGTACGGGGCCTGGCGCAGCGCAGCGCCAGCGCCGCGAAGGACATCAAGACGCTGATCGATACGTCCGTGCGCGACGTCCACCAGGGCAACGGCCTCGTCGCCCAGGCGGGCGGCACCATGACCGAGATCGTCGGCGCGATCGGCAAGGTCGCCACGTTGATGAACGACATCACGGCCGCCACCGTCGAGCAGAGCACCGGCATCGATCAGGTCGGTCTGGCCGTGCGGCAGATGGATCAGGTCACGCAGCAGAACGCCGCGCTGGTCGAGCAGGCGTCGGCGGCGGCCAGTTCGCTGGAGCAGCAGGCGGGCCGGATGGTGGCCGCGGTCTCCGCCTTCACCGTGAGATAGGGCCGCGAGCGAGGAAAGCGGGAAGCGGGACGTGGGAGACAGAACAGGACGGCAGCGCGACGGACTAGGGAAAACCCGTAAGCACGGCATTTCTTTCCGGAGATTTCGGCCTGTACAATCGGGCCCACCTCAGCCCGGCCCCTGCCCTTTCCATGACCGCTGTCGACACTTCGCGCTGCAAACCATCGTTCCCTCTTTCTTCGCGCACCCGTTTCATCGGTGCGGCGTTGCTGACGCTCGCCGCGCAGGCCGCCGGCGCGGCCACGCCCGACGACAGCCCGCCGCTGGGCCAGCTCCCCGACTGGGCGGCGCCGCTGTCGTACAAGCTCGACTTCCGTATCGATCCGCACGCCGCGCGTTTCGACGGCACGACCACCATCGCGCTCGATCTACGGCGCCCGGCCGATCACCTCTGGCTGCACGCCAGCAAGCTCGATGTCCATTCGGCCACGCTCACCGACGCCGCCGGCAAACGCACCGCCGTTACGCTGACGAACGCCAACGCCAGCCAGGGCGTCGCCGAAGTGCACTTCCCGCGGCTGATGCCGGCCGGCCGCTTCACCCTGCGCTTCGCCTATTCCGCACCGCTCGAGAAAGGCCTGGACGGCCTGTACCGCGTTGATTTCGCCGGCCACTCGTACGCGATGACGCAGATGGAATCGATCAGCGCCCGCAACGTGTTCCCGAGCTTCGACGAGCCGCGTTTCAAGACGCCGTACACCCTCACCATCGCGGCGCCCGCGCGGGAACGCATCATCGCCAACACGCCGGAGATCGCCGAGCGCGCGCCGCAGACGGGCTGGCGCGAGGTCACCTTCGCGCCCACCCGGCCGCTACCGACCTACCTCGTCGCCTTCGCGGTGGGACCGTGGGACCTGGTGCGCGGGCCGACGATCGCGCCGTCGCCGTGGCGGTCCGCGCCGATCCCGCTGCAGGGCGTGACGACCGCGGGCGAAGGCGCGCGGATCGACCACATCCTCGGCGAGACCCCGGCCATCATCGCCAGTCTTGAAAACTATTTCGCGTTCGGCTATCCGTTCGGCAAGATCGCGCTGCTCGCCGCGCCCGATTTCAGCGCCGGCGCGATGGAAAACCCCGGTCTCGTCACCTTCCGCGATTTCCTGCTGCTGTCCGACGCCAACACGCCGAAGGGTCTGCTGCGCGACTCCTTCGTGACCGTCGCCCACGAGCTGTCGCACCAGTGGAACGGCGATACCGTCACCATGGCCTGGTGGGACGACCTGTGGCTCAACGAAGCGTTCGCGACCTGGATGCAGAGCAAGATCACCGAACAGGTTCATCCCGAATACCGGATCGCGCTCGACGACATGGCCGGCACCGCCCGGGCGATGAGCGAGGACAGCCTGGCGGCCGCGCGCCAGATCCGCCAACCGATCACCGACAACAGCGACATCGACAGCGCCTTCGACGGCATCACCTATCAAAAAGGCGCCGCCGTTCTGCGCATGTTCGAGAAGCTGGCCGGCGAAACGCCGTTTCGCGACGGCGTGCGCCAGTATCTGAAGGCCCATGCGTTTTCCACCGCGGGCGCCGCCGACCTGATCTCGGCGATACAGGCGCAGACGCCCTACGGCGAGCGCTACGGCGCGGCGTTCCGCAGCTTCATCGACCAACCCGGCGTGCCGCTGCTGACCACCCGGCTCGTCACGCGCGACGGCCAGGTCATGCTGAACGTCACGCAGCAACGCTATCTGCCGCTGGGCTCGAACGCGGACGCGCGACGCGTCTGGGGCCTGCCCGTATGCGTGCGCTACGGGGTCGGCGACGCTTCCGGAACGACGTCGAAGACGAAGTGCGAACTCGTGAGCGACGCGCAAGGCAGCATCGTGCTCGACGGCGCGAACGCGTCGAGCTGGTACATGCCGAACGCCGATGCCGCCGGCTACTACCAGTTCGAGCAGGCCGACGACGACCGCCACCGGCTGCACGATCACCTGGCGGCCTTGAGCGATCTGGAAAAACTCGCCTACGCCCGCGCGATCGCGGCCGGTTTCCAGCGCGGCGACCTGCCTTCGGCAGTGGTGCTGGAGACCGCCGCCGCGCTGGCCGCCTCGCCCACGCGGCAGGTATCGACCGCGCTGATGGGCAGCGCGAGCTGGCTGTATCTGCATGCCGCCGGCGACGCGCAGCGCGCCCATGTCCGTGACGTGGCGATCCAGGCCTGGATGCCGGCGATGACCCGGCTCGGCTATGCCGCGCGCCCGCAGGACAGCGAGGACGACGCATTGCTGCGCGCCACCTTGCTGGGCTTTTTCGCGCTCGATCTCAAGGTGCCGGAAGTCCGGCAGGCGTTGCTGGCACAAAGCGACCCGGCCTTCGCGCACCCCGTCGACGGCCATCCGGATCTCGCCGCGCTCGACGCCAATACCCGCGACGTCGTGCTCGCGGTCGCCGTGCAGGAACGCGGCGACGCGGCGATCACGCCGCTTGCCGACGCGCTCGGCACGGTGACGGATGCCGCCCAGCGTCTGAGCCTGCTGCATGCGCTCGGTGCCGCGGTGCCCTCGGAACACGCGAACCGGGTGATGGACCTCATGCTCGATCCGCGCGTGAAGACCGGCGAACTTGCCCAGCTGCTGCGCAACACGGATGCCGGTCCGGCCAGCAACGCCGCGATCTGGAGCTGGTACACGGCGCACGCCGACGCGGTCGCGAAACGCAGCGACGGGTGGATGACGCTGCGCCTGCCCCAGCTCTTCGGCGCGCGGGGCTGCACCGCCGAGGACGCGGCGCGCGTGGGTGCGCAGTTCAACGGCGCGTCCGTCGCGCCGTCCGCCGGTCTGGCCCGTTCGGTGCGCAAGGTGCAGGAGCAGATCGGTTCATGCGCCGCGCTGGTCGCGAAGATGACGGCCGAGTAGCACGGCCCGCCTGGCCCGGTCGCCGACGCCGGGCGCGCGTGGGTGCGGAACTTGCGCGTCCGGCGTGAGGGAAGCGCCGGACGCGACAGCGCTCGGCCCTCCCTTGTCCGCACAGCATAAGGAGAGACCATGTCAGACGATCACACCGACGACTGCGTTTGCCGCCGCCGTTTCAACACGACGCTCGTCAAGAGCGCGCTGGCCCTGCCCCTCGCGGGTCTGTTTTCCAGACTGGCGGGGGCACAGCAAACGCCCGCCGCGCCGCTGCCGGCGGCGTCGACGTCCGGGCCAACGTCCCTGCACAGCAAGATGCTCGACACCGGAGCGGACGCGCTGCAAAGCAAGAAACCCATCGACGCGATGAGCGAATACCTGAACGGCTTCCATTTCTACGCCGACGACATGGGTCGCCAGGTGGAGGCGAACCACTTCTGCACGCACCTGAGCGAGGATTTCCACCAGTGCGTGATCTATGACGCGAACCACGCGCACGCCAAGCTCATCGGCATCGAGTACATCGTCAGCGAGCGGGTGTTCAAGACCCTGCCCGCCGAGGAAAAGCGCCTGTGGCACAGCCATCACTATGAGGTGAAATCGGGCGAACTGGTGGCACCGCGCGTGCCCGACCTCGCCGAGCATGCGTTCATGAAGGATCTGGTCACCACCTATGGCAAGACCTGGCACACCTGGCAGATCGACCGGGACAAAACTTTTCCGTTCGGCATCCCGCAACTGATGATGGGGTTCACGCAGGATGGACAGGCGAATCCGGCCATGGTGCAGAATCGCGACGAGCGCTTTCACGTCAGCGCCGCGGCACAGAAGAAGAACCGGGCGGATATTCCGATGCCGACGGTCGACCCCGGCGCGAACGCCTGGCAAAGCGGCAAGACCGTGCAACTGACCTTGATCGAGGTGCCGGTCAAAAATCTGAAGAAAACCTGATCCGCATCGCGCGGGCGGGGTCGCCCTGCCCGCGACGGCGTGGCGCGTGAAATAACGTATACACTACAATTTTTTCTTGTGCCGACGCCCCCTCCCTCGCCCGCCAAGATTCGGAACAGCGACGATTACGTGTTCTCGGACCAGATTGGCCACCTTCTCAGACGTGCTTATCAGCGGCATATCGCGCTTTTTCAGGCAGCGATTCCCGATTCCGAACTGACGGCCGCCCAATTCGTCACGCTGTGCGCGATCCGCAAGCAGGATGCGTGTTCATTGAACGATATCGTCAAGGCGACCGCCATCGATCAGGCGACCATCCGCGGCGTGGTGGAACGCCTCAAGAAACGGTCGCTGGTTTCCGTGTCGGCCGATCCCGGGGACAGGCGCAAACTGATCGTGCGCGCGACCGGCAAGGGCCGGGCGCTCACCGACCGGACCATTCCATTCGCGCGGGACGTGACGGAGCAGACCTTCGGTTCGCTGAACCCGGGCGAACGCGTCGCGCTCGATTTCCTGCTGCGCGCGATGATGCGCACCGAGCAATCCTAGAAAGGTTGGCACCCTCGGGCTTGCGGACCGGGGAACCGACGATGTGCGCCAAACAGCGAGGCGCACCTCTCGATACGATGTGCGTCGCGCGCGGTGTCGGTCAATGCGGCATTCTGCGGATACGCGCGGACGTGGCCGCGAGGTCCGGCCACGCGGGTTCCGCCGGCGCGAAACGGGCGCGCAGATAGGCGCCCAGCGCCGCGACCTGCCGGTCGTCGAACACGTCCCGGAAGCCGGGCATATAGCCCAACGCGTCCGTTGCCGGCGCGGCGATCCCTGCCTGGATCACGCGGAGCAGATTGTCGGGGGTACGTTCGGCGACGCTGGTATTGCGCGACATCAGCGGCCGCACGCCGAAATTTCCCACGCCGCCGGCATCGGCGTGACACACCGCGCACGCCCCCTCGAAAATCCGCTGGCCGGTTTCCAGCCCACGCAGACGGATCGCCGGATCGTCCCGCTCATGCGCTTGCTCATGCGCTTGCTCATGCGCTTGCTCATGCGCTTGCTCATGTGCCTGCTCATGTGCCTGCTCATGCGGCGGCGCGCGCAAAGACGCCAGATAGTGCGCCATCGCCCGGACATCCGCCGCCGGCAAGGTGGCGAGACCCGCGACCACCGGCGCCATCGGCCCCGCCGCGACGCCGTGTTCGCGGGAAAAGCCCGTGCTCAGATAGTCGAACAATGCCGTCTCGGTCCAGGGCAGCCGCGACGTTGCATTCGCCACGAGCGACGGGGCCGTCCAGCCATCGACGACGCCGCCGGACAGATGACGGGCGCCGCCCAGTTCCGCACCCAGCGCGTTGCGTGGGGAATGGCAGGCGGCGCAATGCCCGGCGCCCTCCACCAGATAGCGGCCGCGATTCCACTCGGCGGCGCGCGCGGGATCGGGCCGATAGGCACCCGGCCTCAGGTAGAGCGCGTTCCAGCCGGCCAGCAGCGCACGCCGATTGAACGGAAACCGCAGCCGGGTCGCCGGTGCCGGCACCGGTACCGCGGGCCGCGCCATCAGGTATGCGTACAAGGCGGTCATGTCGGCTTCGCTCAGCCTGGCGAAAGCCGTGTAGGGGAACGCCGGGTACAGATGCCGTCCGTCCCGCGAAATCCCCTGCCGCATGGCGCGCTCGAAAGCGGCGAACGACCAGCCGCCGATGCCGTGGACGACGTCCGGCGTCAGATTCGTCGAATAGACCGTGCCGAAGGGCGTCGCGATGCCCAGACCGCCGGCGTTCTCGACCCCGCCCGGCGCGGTGTGACAGACCGCGCAGTCCCCGGCGGCGGCGACGGCGCGTCCCCGTGCGAGCGTCGCCGCGGACCAGGTCGCCGGATCGGGCCGCTCGATGAGCGGCAGCGGCGCGCGTACCGGCCAGGCCGTACCGAGCACGGCCGCCAGCGCGCTGGCACCCGCCGCCAGCCAGGCCAGACTGCGGCGCGTAGCGAGGCGCATGCTGGCGCCGCGGTCGCGCGGACCCGCGAAAGGGCCACCGCGCGCCGGAACGGCGTCGTTCAGAACCGCGCGCACCCGCTCCGGGGTGAAGGGCGGATCGCGAAACCGGACACCGGTCGCGTCGTACAGCGCGTTGGCGATCGCCGCGG
Source organism: Robbsia betulipollinis (assembly GCF_026624755.1). Taxonomy (NCBI): domain Bacteria; kingdom Pseudomonadati; phylum Pseudomonadota; class Betaproteobacteria; order Burkholderiales; family Burkholderiaceae; genus Robbsia; species Robbsia betulipollinis. The sequence goes on along the minus strand of NZ_JAPMXC010000001.1, from coordinate 1,657,686 downwards.
CGGCGGGCGCGGCGTCGCTTGCGTCGCTTGCTGCGTCGATTTCCGGCGCCGGACCGGCGTTCACCACCGCGTCCCCTGTCTCGACCTTTGCCTGCATCGCGCTCTTCACGGCTTGCACGACGGCGCCGGACGCGCGATACGCGAGCGCCGCGGGACCGGCGGTTTCGTCATGCGCGGGCACATACGCCACGGTGCGCCCGAGCAATCGCGACGCCGCCCGCGCGATGCGCGCCGCGCCGATCCCTTCGATGCCGCTCCCGTCGATATGCCCGCGCGCCTGCCCCGCGACCACGCGCGTCACGGCGATGCCGCCGCTCGCGCCATCCACTTCGACGTCGACGATCCACCCGGAATACACCGGGCAGTCCGCTTCGCCCGGGCGCGGCGCGCGCTTGTCGAAAGCAAAGCCGCGGCCCCGCGTCACCCGTGCGTCAAACGGGCGGGGCGGCTGGGATCGCGGCCGCCACACGGCACGTTCCGCGAGCGCGTCGACCAATGCCGAGCCGCCACCGTCGCGTGCCGCGTCCAGATGCGCGCGCCGGAATGCCAGGGGGTCACGCCTACCATCGCGCGCGATCTCGTCGACCAAGGATTCCCGCGCGAAAACATGCGCGACGGCAGGGATGGCGCCCGCGGCGTCATCGATCAGCGTCTCGATGCGCCGCGGTCCGTACGGCATCTCCGGCCGGATTGCGGCGCTGGCGGCGCCGGGCACGGCGTGCGGCGATGCCCGCGCCGCGTAGCGCCAGAGCGCGAGTCGCCCGGCGGCGTCGAGCGACGCGGCACCGTCGAGCCGCGCCCGCGGCGCGACGGTGCCGGCGTTCAGCGGCCAGCTGTAGCACGCCCGATGCGGCAGCACTCGCACCGGTTCGGACGCGGCTGCCAAGGGCGATGCCGCATCGGTACCCACGTCGGCACCCACGTCGGCACCCACATCGGTACCCACGCCCTTGCCCGCCTCAGCTTTCGCGCGCATGTTTCACATACACCGCCGCGCGACGCACCGCCCGCATGATCTCGACGTGCGTGCCGCAGCGGCAATAATTGAAGCGCAACGCTTCGCGGATCCGGTCATCGCTCGGCGCGGGGTGGCGGTCCAGCAGGACCTTGGTGCTCATGATCATGCCATTGAGGCAATAGCCGCACTGCGCGGCCTGTTCCTCGATGAAGGCGCGCTGAATCGGATGCGGCGCGGCGGCGTCGCCCAGCCCTTCCAGCGTGAGCGTCTCGCGACCCACCGCCGCGGCAACCGGCACGACGCAGGAGCGCGCCGCGCCGCCGGCGAGCAGCACCGTGCAGGCACCGCACTGCCCGAGTCCGCAACCGTACTTGGGACCGTTCAGCGCGAAATCGTTTCTCAATATGTACAGCAAGGGCGTGTCGCGCGCCGCCTCGATCGTCCGCGTCGCGCCATTCACCGTCAGCGTCAGCGATTCGCTTTCCAGGGGACGCGGCGGCGCGGGCGCCGTCATCGCAGGGGCACGTCGAACACGTCGTAGGCGAACACCCAGGCCGGATCCTCGTTCGTGCGCAGCCAGGTATTGTCGTGCGAGACCTTCTGCACGCGCGAGGCGCGCTCCGCCCGGTTCGCTTCGTAGAGCGCGAAGGCAGTCGCCGGATCGTCGGCACCCGCTTCGTCGAGACAACGCGTCAGCATCGCCGCATCCTCGATCGCCATCGCCGCGCCCTGCGCCATGTGCGGCTTCATCGGATGGCAGGCGTCGCCCAGCAAAACCAGCCGGCCCCGGCTCCAGAGCGGCAGGGGGTTGCGTTCCAGCAGCGGCCATTTCGTCACCTCGGGCGTCGCGTCGATCAGCTTCTGCACCGCGGGGTGATACCCGTCGAACGCCTCGCGCATTTCTTCGCGGCTGCTCGGCAGCATCGATTGTCCCTGCGGCCAGTCCGGCGCGGGCACGCCCGTGACGTAGTAGATCTCGTCCTTTTTCCCCGTCACGTAATAGACCATCATGTGACGGTCCTCGGACCACCACTTCGCGCACAGATCGAAGGGTGTGTCGCCCAGCAACGCCGCGGGCAACACCGCGCGGTGCGCGACCAGCCCGGTATAGATCGGCGGTTCCGCGCCCAGCAGATGCTCGCGCATCCGGGAGTTCACGCCGTCCGCGCCGATGGCGATGTCGGCCGTCTCGACGGTGCCGTCGGCGAAGGTCAGCCGGACCTCGCCGCCGCCGTCCTCGCCGCTGGTATCGTCGATATGGCTCAGGCATTTGTCGAACTGCACCGTTCCCGGCGGCAACGCGTCGATCATCAGAGCGTGGAAATCGCCGCGATGCACCGTCAGATACGATGCGCCATATTCCTTGACCGCGAAATCGCCCAGCGGCACACGGGCGATGAGCTCGCCGGTGCGGCCATCGCGGCTGCACCAGGCGTCCGCGTGCGATCCCATGCGGTTCATCGCGTCCTCGATGCCGATGCGTCGCAGGATCTTCATCACGTTCGGGCCGACGTGAATCCCCGCCCCGATCCGCGAGAACGACGGCGCCTGTTCGTACAGGCGGACCGAATAGCCCGAGCGCAGCAGCAAGGCCGTGGCGGCCACGCCGCCCAGGCCGGCGCCGATGACCGCGATGCGGGGCTTCTTCATATGCACTCTCCAGAACGGAAGCGGGCCCGGCAGAACGCCGGCGACCCCTCTCTTTATTCGAGTGTACACATTCCAATTTTTGTGAAAAATAAAAATTTGGCATGGCCTTTCCACTGTCGCAGCCGCAGGGGTCATGCAATTCTCCAACCGATCGTCACCCTAAAAAATATCGAGAATACGCATCGAAACAGGGCGAATTTATTTTGAAAATCCAATGTGTACACTATGATCGAAACACTCCGGCATCGGTATCCCCTCATCGGAAAAGCGCATGTCCATCAGCGATTACGAAATGATCGACGCCTGGAAACGGGTCCTGACGCTGTCGAACCTGCAGGCGGGTCAGACCGTCACCATCCTGACCGGCGCCGCCTCGCATCCGCAGACGCTCGCCACCGCGCTGATCGCCAGCCAGTCGATGGGGGCGATCGTCAACCGCCTGGATCTGCTCCCGGTCAATGGCGACAAGGCACTGAGCCGGGACGCGCTCGCCTACCTGGGCACCACGCCGCTGACCGGCAACCATGCGGCGATCGCCGCGCTGAAGGCCAGCGATCTGGTGCTCGACCTGATGACGCTGCTGTTCTCGCCGGAACAGCACGACATCCTCAAGGGCGGCACGAAAATCCTGCTGGCGGTGGAGCCGCCGGAGATTCTCGCCCGTCTGGTGCCCACGTTGGCCGACAAGGCGCGCGTCGCGGCCGCGGCCGCGCGCATCGGCGCGGCGCGCCAGATGCGCGTGACTTCGCCCGCCGGCACCGATCTCACCTGCCCGCTCGGGCAGTTCCCGGTGATCTCGGAATACGGTTTCGTCGACGAACCGGGCCGCTGGGACCACTGGCCCAGCGGCTTCGTGCTCACCTTTCCCGACGACGGCCAGGCGAGCGGGCGCATCGTCATCGATCGCGGCGATATCCTGCTGCCGCAGAAACGCTATGTCGCCGAGCCGATCGTGCTGACGGTGGAGAACGGCTACGCGGTCCGCATCGAGGGCGGCATCGACGCGGACCTGCTGAACGATTACATGGCCGCGTTCGACGACCCCGAGGGATATGCGATCTCCCATATCGGCTGGGGTCTCCAGCCCCGCGCGCGCTGGTCGACGCTCGGCCTGTACGATCGGGAGTCCACCATCGGCATGGACGCCCGCGCCTTCGCCGGCAACTTCCTGTTCTCCCTCGGCCCGAACAACGAGGCCGGCGGCACCCGCACCACGGCCTGCCACATCGACATCCCGCTGCGGCATTGCGATGTGCTGCTCGATGGCGAAGCGGTCGTGCGGCGTGGCGTGGTGCTCTCCCCGGACGACGCCACGCCGCATGCGTGATCCCGCGTCGGCGGGCGCCGCGGGCGCGGGTAAAATACCGTGCCGTCCCGTTTGCTCTCGTGTTTTTGGTTGCGTACGTTACCGATGATCCGGCGCGCCGTCCGGTGCCTCCCCGCTCCCCATTCAGAAGGATAACGACATGTCCACCTCCACCGATGGCGACGTCCCCGGATTGTCCCGCATCGAACTGACGGCGAACGACCGGCTCTACCGCAAGCTGCTATGGCGCCTCATCCCCTTCTTCTGCCTGTGCTATTTTTCCGCCTACCTGGACCGGGTCAATATCGGCATCGCGAAGCTGCAGATGCTGAGTGCGCTGCGCTTCAGCGATACCATCTACGGCCTGGGCGGCGGCCTGTTCTTCGTCGGCTACATCCTGTTCGAGGTCCCGAGCAATCTGGTCCTGCAGAAGGTCGGCGCGAAGATCTGGATCGCGCGGATCATGATCACCTGGGGCATCCTCTCCGGTCTCACGATGTTCGTGAAGACGCCCGGCCAGTTCTACGCGCTGCGCTTCCTGCTGGGCGTCGCCGAAGCGGGGTTTCTCCCCGGCGTGCTGCTCTATCTCACGCACTGGTTTCCCGACGCGCGACGCAGCAAGGTGGTCGCCCTGTTCATGATGGGGCTGCCGCTGTCGAGCCTGATTGGCGGCCCCCTGTCGGGCTGGATCATGACCGCCTTCAATGATCGGCATGGCCTGCAAGGCTGGCAATGGCTGTTCGGGCTGGAAGCCCTGCCGTCGATCCTGCTCGGCATCGCCGTATTCTTCTATCTGCCGAACACGGTCGACAGCGCCCCCTTTCTCGACGCCGCGGAACGCACGCGCCTGAAGCGCGACCTCGCGCGCGATTCGCAGGACGGCAAGCGCCATTCGCTGCGTGCGGCCTTCACCGACCCGAAAGTCTGGGCGCTCGGCCTGATCGATCTGTGCGTGCTGCTCGGCACCTATGCGATCAGCTTCTGGCTGCCCAGCATCATCCGCGACTCCGGCGTCAAGAGCGTGCTGGAAATCGGCATACTGACCGCGATCCCGAACGCGCTCGCCATCGTCATGATGCTGATCACGGGCGCGAGTTCCGACCGTTTCCGCGAGCGCCGCTGGCATATCGTCGTGCCGTTCGCCTGCACCGCTTTCGGCCTGATCGCCAGCACCTTCTTCAGCGGCAGCACCGCCGCCACCGTCATCCTGCTGTCGATCGCCAACGCCGGCGTCGCGGCCGCCATGCCCGTGGTATGGGCCCTGCCCTCCACCTTCCTGCGCGGCACCGCGGCCGCGGCGGGCATCGCCTTCGCCTGCTCGATCGCCAATCTCGGCGGGTTCGCCAGCACCTACGCGCTCGGCTGGATGAAGGACCGGACGCACAGCATGAGCGCGGGCCTGATCACCTTCGGCATCTGCATGCTGATCGGCTGCGCACTGGCCCTTGCCATGCCGAAGCGGATCGTCAACCGGTGAGCGAGCCGCTCACGCGGCGCGCGCTGCTCGCCCGCGACGGCTGCCTGACCATCGTCCGGCAGCCGCCGACACCGGTCATTCCCACGCCGGGCCAGCCCGGCAGCAACTCGACCTATGTGCCGGACCTGCCGGAAATCTTCATCGCGGTGCTGGACGATGGCCGCATCCTGGCGTTCAACGGTCACGTCGACCTGGGCACCGGCATCCGCACGTCGCTCGCGCAGATCGTCGCCGAGGAACTCGACGTGCCGCCCGGGCAGGTACGGATGATCCTCGGCGACGCGAGCGAAGTGCCGAACCAGGGTCCGACCATCGCCAGCGCCTCGATCCAGATCAGCGCGGTGCCGCTGCGCCGGGCCGCGGCACAGGCGCGGCAGATTCTGCTCGGGCTCGCGGCGCGGCGCTTCGGCGTCGACGCCGCCCGCTGCCGCACCGAGGCGGGCGCCGCGTTCGCCGACGACGGCCGGCGTCTGGGCTTCGGCACCCTGCTCGCCGGACGCCGCGTGTCGCTGCCGCTCGATCAGGACGTCGCCGTCAAGGATCCCGCGCTGTACCGCACGGTCGGACGTTCGACGCCGCGCGTGGATCTTCCCGCGAAAGCCACCGGGGCGCTGACGTTCGTCCACGACATGCGCGTGCCGGGCATGTTGCACGGGCGCGTCGTGCGCCCGCCGTACGCCGGCCACGACAGCGGCCCCTGCGTCGGGCGCTCGCTGCGCGCGGTGGACCGGGACAGCGTCGCGGGTCTGCCGGGTTTTCGCGCGCTGGTCGTCATCGGCGACTTCATCGGCATCGTGACGGAACGCGAGGAGCAGGCGGTCCGCGCGGCGCAGATGCTGCGCGCGCGCTGGCATCCCGCGGCACATCTGCCGGACATGCGCGATCCGGCCCGTGCGATCAAGACCGCCCCCGCCACGCCCCGGCTGCTGCAACAGAGCGGGGATGTCGCCGCCGCCGGGCGGCAGCCCGGGGTCGCCACCCTGACGCGGCGTTACGTCTGGCCATACCAGATGCATGCATCCATCGGACCGTCCTGCGCGCTCGCGGATTATCGGGACGAGCGCATCACCGTCTGGTCCGGCACGCAGAACCCGCAATCGCTGCGCCACGATCTGTCCGTGCTGTGCGGGCGCGGCGAAGACGAGATCGATATCGTGCGGATGGAAGCCGCCGGCTGCTATGGGCGCAACTGCGCCGACGACGTCGCGGGTGACGCGCTGCTGCTCTCGCGCGCGGCGCGCGCCCCGGTGCGCGTGCAGTTGTCGCGCGCCGACGAACATCTCTGGGAGCCCAAGGGCGCCGGTCAGGTCATGGACGTGACCGGCAGCGTCTCGGCGCAGGGCGACACCGTCGCCTACGACTTCGAAACCCGCTACCCGTCGAACGACGCCCCGCTGCTGGCCACGCTGCTCACGGGCGCGCGACCGGCGCGGGCGGGTGTTTTCGAGATGGGCGACCGCACCGCGGTCACGCCCTACACCTTCCCGCACACCCGCTTCGTCTGCCAGGATCTCGCGCCGCTGGTGCGCACGTCCTGGCTGCGCGGCGTCTCCGCGCTGCCCAATTCCTTCGCCCACGACGCCTTCCTCGATGAACTCGCCGTGCTCGCGCGGGCCGATCCGCTTGCGTTTCGCCTGCGTCACCTGGAAGACCCGCGCGCGCGCGAACTGCTGGAAGCCACCGCGCGGCGCGCCGGCTGGCAGGCCGGTGCGGTGCCGCGCCATCCGGAACAGACCGGGGAGCGGATCGTGCGCGGCCGCGGGCTGTCCTATGCGCGCTATGTCCACAGCCGCTTCCCCGGCTTCGGCGCCGCCTGGGCCGCGTGGATCGTCGACATCGAAGTCGACCGCGAAACCGGCGCGATCCGCGTGGTGCGCGTGACCGTTGGTCAGGATACGGGGACGATGATCAACCCGGACGGCGTGCGTCATCAGATCCACGGCAACGTCATCCAGTCGCTGAGCCGCGTCCTGAAGGAAAGCGTGCGCTTCGCCGACGGCATCGTCGCCTCCCGCGAATGGGGCAGCTACCCGATCCTGACGTTTCCCGAATTGCCGGAAATCGACGTGCTGCTGATGCCGCGCCAGGGCGAGCCGCCGATGGGTGCCGGGGAATCGGCGTCGGTCCCCGCACCGGCCGCGATCGCCAACGCCCTGTTCGATGCGACGGGCGTGCGCTTCTATGCCCCGCCCTTCACGCCCGAAACGGTGCGCGCCACGTTGCAGGCGGCGCGCACCGGCGTGACGACGGCCGTTCCCGACGACGCCTGACCGGCAGGCGGGTCAGCATCGTCTTACACGCGATTCAGCCAAACGACCCTGTTCGCGCCGGGCGGGCGCCGGTATTCTGGACACATGGATGCACGCAGGTACCTCAAACAAAGGAGATGAACATGAACAAGGCACAAACGGAAGGCATCAAGGACCAGGTCAAGGGCAAGGTCAACGAAGTCGTCGGCAAGGTAACCGGGGACAAGACCCAGGAAGCCAAGGGCGATCTGCAGCAGGCTGCCGGCAAGACCGAAAAAGCGGCTGGAGACACGGCGGAAAACCTCAAGGACGCGAAGTAAGTCCTGAAAGACCGCAGCACGCATGCGAAAGGCGCCCCCGGGCGCCTTTTTACGTTGTTCGGTCGGCCTTTGCGAGATTCAACGCATGACGTCGCGTATGGCCGGTCTTCCCTGCCGGGGACGCGGAGTCGGCGATAATCACCGTTTCAAAGACCGCGAGTGAAAGGCCACCCACTATGATCCGACGCATTTCGAAGCCCACCGTCCGCCGGCTGTCCGTCTTCGCGACCGCCGCCGGCGTCAGCCTGCTGTCGGGCGTTCTGCCGGGAACGGCATCCGACGCTTTCGCGCAGGCCCCGGCCAAAGCGCTGGTCTATTGCAGCGAGGGCAACCCCGGCGGCTTCGACCCGGCGCGCCTGACGACCAGTACCGATTTCGACGCCAGCGCGCACGTCCTCTTCGATACCCTGGTGGAATTCAAACACGGTTCGTCGGATCTCGTGCCGGGTCTCGCCCGCTCCTGGGAAATCTCCGCGGACGGCAAGACCTATACCTTCCATCTGCGCCCGGGCGTCAAGTTTCAGACAACCGCCTGGTTCAAGCCGACGCGCGACTTCAACGCCGACGACGCGGCCTTCACCCTCGATCGCATGATCAACCCGGACAACGCCTTCCAGAAAGCGGCACCGGTCCTGTTCTCGTACGCGGCGGATGTCGGCTTCGACAAGGAAATCGCCCGGGTCGACACGCCCGATCCGCTGACGCTGCGCATCACCCTGAACCAGCCGGATGTCGCCTTCCTCAGCAAGATCGCGATGGAATTCGCGTCGATCCAGTCGGCCGAATACGCGCAGGCGCTGCTGAAGGCGGGCAAGACCGGACAACTGAACGACGAGCCGGTGGGCACCGGCCCCTTCATCCTGCGCCGCTTCACCCAGGACGCGCAGATCCGCTACGACGCGAATCCCGATTTCTGGAACAAGGGCCGGATCCATATCCCGAAACTGATCTTCTCGATCACGCCGGACCCCGCGACGCGCATCGCCAAGCTGGCGAGCGGCGAGTGCCAGATGAGTGCCTTCCCGCGTCCCATCGATCTCGATGCGGTGCGCCAGAACCCCCAGTTGAAGCTCATGAGCGCGCCCGGCTTCAATATCGCCTACGTGGCCTACAACGTCACCCACAAGCCGCTCGACAGTCTTCTGGTGCGGCGCGCGCTGGACATGGCGGTCGACAAGCAGGCCATCCTCAAGGCCGTCTACAGCGGGCAGGCCACCATCGCCGCCGCGCCCATGCCGCCGACGCAATGGGGCTATGACAAGGATCTGAAGGATGCACCGCTCGACCTCGCCAAGGCGCGCGATCTGCTGCGCCAGGCGGGCTTTCCGAATGGCTTCTCGATCACGCTGTGGGCCATGCCGATACAGCGCGGCTACAACCCGAATGCCCGCTTGATGGCACAGCTGATCCAGGCCGACTGGGCGAAGATCGGTGTACAGGCGAAGATCGTCAGCTACGAATGGGGCGAATACAACAAGCGCGCGAAGGTCGACGGCGAGCACGACGCGATCCTCTACGGCTGGATGGCGGATTATGCCGACCCCGACAACTGGCTCGACACGGTGCTGGGCTGCGCGTCGCGCAAGGGCAGCAATGTGGCGAAGTGGTGCAATCCCGAGTTCGACAAGCTGACCGCCGCCGCGCGCCAGACCACCGACCGCCAGCGCCGCATCGCGCTGTACCAGCAGGCGCAGCAGATCTTCAAGCGCGAGGTGCCGTACACGCCGATCGCCTATATGAACACCTACCAGCCGATGGCGAAGAACGTCGACGGTTACGCCATCAGCCCGGTCGCCGGCCACCGCTTCGAGGACGTGACGGTGAAATGACCGGCATAACGCGCGACAGGCGTCCTCACCGCCCGGCGCCTCTCGCTATTGGCAAGCGTGCATGACGCTCGCGGAACCGCGTAGTGAATTCCCCACTGTGTTTTTCCCCACAAGCGCGGTACGGTTTTCGTCCCCCGCCGCGCCTGCGGCGTCAGCGCATCCCGACCGATCCGAGAGGCTTCTGCCCATGATTTCGATTCGCCCTTCCCGGCGCCCCGTGCTCCTTGCGTGCTGCCTGGCCTTTGCCGCCAAAGCGCAAGCCGTCGACCTGCACGTCATGATTTCCGGCGGCTTCGCCCCGGCCTACCAGCGCATGGTGCCCGTCTACGAGCATCGGACGGGCAATGACGTCGTCACCGCCTGGGGCCCGTCGATGGGCGCCACCCCACAAGCCATTCCGCAACGCCTGGCGCAAGGCGAACCCGCGGACGTCGTCATCATGGTGGGGTACGCGCTCGACCAGCTCATCAAGGAGGGCAAGGTCATTGCCGGCTCGCGCGTGGAACTCGCCGACTCGCGCATCGGCATGGTGGTGAAAACCGGCGCGGCCAAACCCGACATCGGCTCGGTCGACGCGTTGCGCGCGACGTTGCTGGCGGCGAAATCGATCGCGTATTCAGACAGCGCGAGCGGGACCTACATCCACAACGAACTGTTTCGGAAAATGGGCATCGAGGACCGCGTGGCGGGAAAGGCAAAAATGATTCCACGCGTCCCCGTCGCCACGGTCGTCGCCGATGGCGAGTATCAACTGGGCTTCCAGCAAGTCAGCGAATTGCTGCCCGTGAAGGGGACCGAACTGGTGGGCAAGATCCCCGAGTCCCTGCAATCGGTGACGCGCTACGCGGCGGGCATTCCGGTGTCGGCCGCCCATCCCGTCGAAGCGAAAGCCCTGCTGCAATTCATGTCGTCTCCGGGCGAAACGAAGGTGATCGCCGCGACGGGAATGGATCCGCTCACCGCGCGACACTGATGCCCACCGGGGCGCGCGGGGTGCCGCACCGTGACGATCCTGCGCGACCGGCGTTTTCGCCGTCGGCAGCCGCACGGTCGCGCGGGGAAATCGGCCATGGCAAGATGGGACACCGAGCGCTGTGCCGGTACGCCGCTGCGCCATCGCGCCGCGGCGGACAGCGCCTCCGTGTTCACGCGAAAACAGGATCCCATGCAACAGACAGAAGAAAACCCGGTTCCGGCACGCCCCAAGGTCATGCTCATCGCCACCGGCGGCACCATCGCGGGCAGGTCCGCGTCCTCGACCGACACCACCGATTACATTCCGGGACAGGTCAGCGGCAAGGATCTGATCGACGCGATTCCCGAAATCGCCGATGTCGCCCGGGTCGAGGTGCGCCAATTCCTGAATGTGGCGAGTCCCGATCTCACCAACGTCCATCTGCTCGACCTCGCGCGTCTGGTGCGCGGCTATGCCGAGGACGAGACGGTGGCCGGCATCGTCATCACGCACGGCACGTCGACCACCGAGGAAACCGCCCTCTTTCTCGACCTGGTCATCAAGACCCCCAAGCCCGTCATCGTCGTGGGCGCGATGCGCCCGGCCAGCGCGATCAGCGCGGATGGTTCGCTCAATCTCCTGCAGGCGGTCGCGCTCGCGATCAGCCCGTCGGCGCGCCACCGCGGCGTGATGATCGTGTCGAACGACCGCATCGGCTCGGCACTCTACACCTCGAAAGGCCATAGCCAGGCCGTGGATGCGTTCCGCTCCTACGACGCGGGCTACCTGGGCGTCTTCGTCGGCATCCAGCCGCGCTTCTTCTTTGCGCCGGCGGCGGTGTGCGGACTGCCGTATTTCGACCTCGGAGGCATTGCCGCATTGCCGCGCGTGGACATCCTCTACAGTCACCAGGACGAGGACCCCGGCTATATCGATCATGCGATCGCCAGCGGCGCGCGCGGTATCGTCGTGGCGGGCACGGGCAACAGCACCGTGTCGAAGCCGATGGAGCGACGGATCGATCGCGCCATGGCGGAGGGCACCCCCGTGGTCCGCGCCTCGCGCACCGGGGCGGGTTTCGTTTCCGCGCGCAGCGAAGGCATCGCCGCGGGATTCTACAATCCGCAGAAGGCCCGGATGCTGCTGGCGCTGGCGATCCAGGCGGGCGCGTCGATCCGGACGATCGAGACGTATTTCATCCCGGAATAGCACGCGTTCGGACGGACTACGTCGCCAGCCCCGCCTCCGCCCACAACCAGGCATGGAACAACCGGATCTTGTTCTGACCGCGCTCGTTGACCCGGTAGCTCAGAAAGTGCGTCTCGCGCGCGAGGGGCACGAACGCGGCGCCTTTCAACGCATTTTGCGGCGTGCTTCCGGCCCCGCTTCCGGCCCCGCTTCCGGCCCCGCTTCCCAGTTCGACCAGATCGCCGCGCGCCAGCTCGCGTTCCGCGAGCCGGGTGGTTTCGAGCGCGACGCCCATCCCGTCCTGCGCGGCGGACAGCACCATCGCGGCGCGGTCGAACGACGGCCGGGGGCGCATCGGCAGCGTCAGGTCGTTCAGCGCGAACCAGTCCGACCAGGTCACCCGGCTGAGCTGGGAATCGATCAGCGTCAGCCGGGTAATCTGTTCGCGTAGCGAAATCGCCGCATCCAGCAGCGCGGGCGAACACATCGGCACGATGCGCTCCGCTCCCAGCGGATGAATCAGCAGGCCCGGCCGATCGAGCGCGACCCCGTACGATATCGAAACGTCGACTTCATGCACGCGCGTCAGGTCGATCGGTTCGGCGCCCGACGACAGGCGGATCGTGATGTCCGGATGCGCCTGCATGAAAGCAGGCAGCCTGGGCCCCAGCCACTTCACGGCGAAACTCGGCGCGCAATGCACCGCCAGCACCTGGGCGCGGGGTTCCAGCGCGACTTCGCTGCACGCCGTTTCGATGACGTCGAAAACCCGGGCCAGGCTGTCGAACAGCCGGCGCCCCTCCGCCGTGGGCTCCACCCGCCGATTGCGCCGGTGAAACAGCGAACGACCCAGATAGGCCTCCAGATCCTTCACCTGATGACTGATCGCCGACTGCGTCAGATGCAGCTCCTCGGCGGCCAGCGTGAAACTCTCCAGCCGCGCGGCCGCCTCGAAGGCACGCAACAACACGAAACTCGGCAGGCGTCTCATGTTTTTCCCTCATACATGAATGTCATTCATCTTTCTATGAACAACCCTCGTTTGTCAAGCCGGCACCCTGCGCGGAACATGGGGCCTTTCCATCCGGCACACGAGGAGAACGACGATGTCAGCAGTTCTGGAGGCAGCACCGCAAGCGGCCGCAACCCGGCCCCGGGAATCCATCTATCAACCCGAACAGCAGGGTCTGATCTTTCCCGAAGTCCCCCACTTCTCCAGCGCGGCGCAACACCGCACGCATCTGAAGGAGCGGCTGGTGGGCGCCTGCCGCGCGTTTGCGCTGCAGGGCTTCGACTACGGTTTCGCCGGACACCTCACCGTGCGCGATCCGGAAGACCCGACGCTCTACTGGACCAACCCGATGGCGGTCCACTTTTCGCAGGTGAAGGTGTCCAACCTGATTCTCGCGGACCACGACGGCAAGGTCGTCGAGGGACGCCACGCGATCAACCGGGCCGGCTTCGTGCTGCACGCGGCGGTTCACGAAGCGCACCAGGACATCGTGGCGATGTGCCATGCGCACACCCTGTACGGAACGGCGTTCGCGACGCTCGGCAGGAAGCTGGACCCCATCTCGCAGGACGCGGCGGCCTTCTTCGAGGACCATGTGGTGATCGGCGACGAAGCCGGACAGGTCGCCGTCGAGGTCAAGGCCGGGCATAAGGTCGCCAACGCATTCCAGGGCGTGAAGGCGGCGATTCATCAGAACCACGGCCTGCTCACCGCCAGCCGGCACAGCATCGAGTCCGCGGCGTTCTGGTTCATCGCGCTCGAGCGCTGCTGCCAGCAGCAACTCGCGGTGGCAGCCGCCGGCATCACCCCCACGCTGGTGACACCCGAGCGCGCCCGCTACAGCCGCGAGCATGTGGGCAGCGACTACATCGGCTGGCTGCACTTCCAGACCATCTGGGATCAGCTCCTGGCCACGCAGCCGGACATGTTCGACTGAGGGGGCGGCGCGCCGGTTCGCGACACCGGCGGCGCCGGCGGCGGGAAGCAACGGCAGAAAACGGGTAGCGCACCGCAAACGACAGAGCGCCGCAGAGCGCTGGGCATTTCGACAATCATCAGAACTCCAGGAGACAAGCCATGAGTTTCGTTCGTTCTGCGGCGGGTGCGCAGACCGAGGAATCGGCGACCTACGCGAAGATCGCGTGGCGGCTGATTCCTTTCGTCTTCATCTGCTATCTATGTTCCTATCTGGATCGTATCAACGTCAGTTTCGCCAAGCTGCAGATGCTCAAGGATCTGGGCCTGAGCGACGCCATCTACGGCGCCGGCGCCAGCATGTTCTTCGTCGGCTATCTGCTCTTCGAAATCCCCAGCAATCTGCTGTTGCTGCGCGTCGGTCCCCGCCGCTGGATCGCCCGCATCATGGTGACCTGGGGCCTGATCTCCGCGGCGATGATGTTCGTGCGCTCGCCGTTGACCTTCTACATCGCCCGTTTTCTGCTCGGCCTGGCCGAGGCCGGCTTCTTCCCGGCCATCCTGCTGTATCTGACCTACTGGTTTCCGCCGTCGCGGCGCAGCAAGGTCATCGCCTTGTTCATGACGGGCATTCCGATGTCCGGCGTGGTGGGCGGCCCGCTGTCGGGCTGGATCATGCACGCGCTGGGCGGCGCGGCCGGCTTCGCCGGCTGGCAGTGGCTGTTCCTGCTCGAAGGCCTGCCCACCGCCCTCCTCGGCTGCATCGCGTTTTTCTATCTCGATGACAAGGTCAGCGACGCGAAATGGCTGTCCCCCGCGCAAAAAGCCCTGGTGGCGGACCGGCTGCAACGTGAAACGCCCCCGCAGCAGATGCATTCCCTGCGCGACGGCCTGCTGCATCCGAAGATCCTGCTGCTCAGCGCCATTTATTTCTTCTATGCGATGGGTCTCTATGGCGTGACCTTCTGGCTGCCCACCCTGATCAAGGCAAGCGGCGTGTCCGATCCGCTGAACATCGGCCTGCTGACCGCGGTGCCGTATGCGGCCGCGACGCTCTGCATGCTGTTCGTCGGCCAGCGCTCCGACGCCACCGGCGAGCGTCGCTGGCATCTGGCGATCCCCGGCGTCGTCGGCGCGATCGGGCTGTACTTCAGCGTGACCTATGCGCACTCGACCGTGATCGCGATGATTTTCCTCACCATCGCCACCAGCGGCGTCATCACCACCATCTCGCAATTCTGGGTTCTGCCGCCGGCGATCCTGGGCGGCACCGCGGCGGCGGCCGGCCTGGCGCTCGCGAATTCGGTGGGCGGTATCTCGGGCGTCGTCAGCCCCTACGTCATCGGCTTGATCCAGACCGCCACCGGCTCCACCGGCAACGGCGTGTTCGGGTTGTCGGTCAGTCTGCTCATCGGCAGCGCGCTGGTGCTGTTCGCCGTGCCCGCCCACCTGGTCAACAACCCAGCCAAGCGGGAGCGCGGCGCCCTCGCCGGTGGCGTGGCCACCCTGCCCACGGTCGAACCCGCGTCGGCGACACCGCAGCCGGCGCAATCGGTGCGCTCGCTGGGCTGAGCCCCGCGCGGCATGCCGGCCCCGGCGATCTCACCCCGCGTGCAGGTCGTCCGCCCGGTCCTCGCCATGCGCGCCGTCGGACGCCGCGCCCAGCACTTCGCCGAGCCGCTGCACGAGATTCGTCCGCGCCCGGCTCGCATGCTGTTCGGACAGCTCCCCCGCGAGCGCCACCGCGCCCTGCGCGATGGCAGCGGCGATTGCCGCATGCTCGTCCCAGATCGCTCTGCGCTGGGCGGAAACCTGCAGGACGGCCCCCATCACCCGGCGCAGATGCACCCAGTGCATGCGCGCCGTCTCGGCGATCAGCGGATTGCCGGACGCCATGTAGATGGCCATATGGAAATTGCCGTCCGCCTCGATCATGGCCTTGACGTCGCTGCCGCGCGCCGCCTTGCGGCCGTCGGCGATCAGGCGCTTGTCGATCCGGGCGGATTTCTCCGCGGCCAGACGCGCCGCCAGCGAATCCAGCGCGCCCCTGATTTCATACAGATGGCCGATCCACTCCACGTCCAAAGGCGCCACCAGCAAGCCGCGCCCGGGCGCATCCTGCACGAGTCCGTCCTTCTTCAACAGACGCAGCGCCTGCAACACCGGCGAGCGGGACACCGCCAGCTGCTCGGCGATCTCCTCCTGGGTGATGCGCGTGCCGGGTGCCAGCGACCCCTCGCTGATCGCATCGAGCAGCACTTTATAGACCTCGTCCACGTAGTCGGTCCGCGCTTGTATCTTGATCAGTTTCGCCTGCATGGGAATGGGGTTCGCGTTCGATACGGAATCATGCAGGGTACCCGCGTGGGCTATCGATGGTCAATGCCGATGGTCGATGCCGGGTGGACGACGGGAGGCCGGCATCGGCTCCGGAACGCGTACGCGGTGCCGCGCCCGCTTCCGCCCGCTCCCGCCCGCTTCCGCCCACGTCCACGTTTCCACTTAGAGACAAATCGACGTTCGGAATCTAATCTCTGTATACAGAGTTCAGAGTTCAGGACTCAAAAAATCGGACATCCCCCGCAGCATTTTTTCGAGAGACACCTCATGAGCGTCAAGTCAGACAAACTGGAGGGCGCGACCAGCAGCGGCGGCGCCCAGGTCGTCAGGAAACTGGTGCCGTTCGGTGGCTACCACACCAGCAAGATACCGGGGCACGATCCCGAGCTCACGGAAACCGGGCCCGGCACGCCGATGGGCGAATACATGCGCGGGTTCTGGCATCCGGTATGCATGGCGATCGAACTTACCGATACCCCGCGTTATCTGAAGATCCTTTGCGAGGAACTGGTGGCGTTTCGCGATGGCAGCGGCGCCATCGGTGTCCTGCATGCGCATTGCGTGCACCGCGGCGCGTCGCTCGAATACGGCGCGATTCAGGAACACGGCATCAAGTGCTGCTATCACGGCATGGTGTTCGGCGTCGACGGCTCCTGTCTGCACGTGCCCTTTCCCAAGGGCGAGGAAAAGGAAGCGGAGAAATACGCGTGCTCGATCCAGCAGGGCGCATACAAGGCGATCGAGCGGCACGGGCTGATCTTCGCCTATATGGGACCGCCCGAGAGCGAGCCGCCGTTTCCCGAATGGGAAGGCGACTTCACCGTGGCGCCCACGGACGAACTCGTGCCCTACAGCAACTTCCAGCACTGCAACTGGCTGCAGGTGCAGGACAACGCCGCGGACAACTATCACCCCACCGCGCTGCACGCGGGCAAGAACGTGGTGGGCGGCCATTACCAGGGCACCACGTTCGATGAAGTCGGCGCGGCGTCGATGGAAGTCGCGCCGGACATGCATTTCGTGCCCATCCACCAGGGCCGGGGACTGGCCTGCGCGGGCGCGCGCCGGGTCGACAAGGATCGCCTGTTCGTGCGCGTGCAGCACCAGGTGCTGCCGAACCTGAGCCTGCACGCGTACACGTCCGAGGACGGCGCGCGAAAGAAGCTCTTCAGCCGTTTTCATATCGTCCGCTGGACCGTTCCCGTCGACGACGAGAACAGCAAGATGATCGGCTGGCGCGTGATGGGCCCCGGCATCGATACCCGCGGCATCGGCAGGAAGGATCTGGTCGGGTATGAATCGATCGACTTTCTCGAAGGTCAGGTGGCGCTGCGGCGCCCCGAGCGCTTCGACGGGCACACCATCGACGACATCGTCTCCATCCCCACCGATCACCGCGCGCGCGAAGGCTACAAAGCCGCGCAATACGCCCCGGGCGATTACGAAGCGATCATCAGCCAGCGTCCCATCGCCGTGCATTCGCTCGAAAACCCGACGAAGTTCGACGCCGGCCTGTTCCTGTTCCGCAAGATGCTGCGCGACGCGGTGCGCGGCACCAATCCGGCGGCGTCGGCGGCGCATTTCGCCGACTGGCTGCGCGAACAGCACAGCGCGCCGAACAGCTATTGCTCGGGAAACGTGCTCGACATTCCGGAAGCCGATACGGTCGAGAAGGAAGTCGCGCAGCGGCGCGGCATCACCCGGCGCATCGTCGCGATTCTCACCGAGAGCGACCGGTTCAAGGGCGCCGAGCGCGCCGACTTCGTTCGCGAGAAATTCGACGAACTGGAGCAGGCCAGCAAGGCGTGACGACAGGAAAAAGCCATGGCAAGTGACACCCTTCCCTCGCCGCCCGACGGCGGCAAAGGCCTGCTGCATCTGCTGGTCCGGCAGATCCGCTTCGAAGCCGCCGGCATCAACTCCTATGAGCTGGTCGATCCCGCGGGCGCGGCGCTTCCCGCATTCGATGCCGGCGCGCATATCGACGTCTACATGGAAGGCGGTCTGGTCCGCCAGTACTCGCTGAGCAATGCGCCGCACGAACGGCATCGCTACGTCATCGCGGTACTGCGCGACGAAGCGGGGCGTGGCGGCTCGAAAGCGCTGCACGGCGGCCTGCACGTACAGGACGTCGTCCCGGTCAGCCCCCCGCGCAATCATTTCGCGCTGGACGCGCACGCGAAGAAAGTCATTCTGCTGGCGGGCGGGATCGGCATCACGCCGCTGAAAGCCATGGCCCACCGTCTCGAGGAACAAGGGGGCGACTACGAACTGCACTACTGCGCGAAGGATCGCGCCCACGCCGCGTTCGGCGGCGAATTCGCCGAGCAGGAACGCCGCGGCCGTCTGCACTTTCATTTCGACGGCGGCGTGCCGTCCGCCGGGCTCGATATCGCGCGCCTGCTGAGCGACCCCGCGCCGGGCACCCATCTCTACTACTGCGGGCCCGGCGGATTCATGAAAGCCTGCGCCGGCGCCGCGGCGCACTGGCCGGCGGGCACGGTGCATTCGGAACACTTCAAGGCACCCGAGCCGGCCGTTTCCTTCAATCCGACGAACGAGGAAACCGATGCCCTGCACGCCATCGACGGCTTCAGCGTCGAGATCGCGAGTACGGGCCAGGCGATCGCCGTGGGGCCCTACCAGAGCATCGCCGACGCGCTCGAGGAAGCCGGCGTCGCCATCGAAACCTCATGTCGCGCGGGGCTGTGCGGAACCTGCAAGGTCCGCTATCTGTCGGGAACGGTGGAACACCAGGACTGCATCCTGAGCGACGAGGAAAAAACGCAGTTCCTGACGACCTGCGTGTCGCGCGCCACCAGCAAGGTGCTGGTGCTGGACCTTTGACGCACCACCACGGCGACGCGTCGGGGCCGTTCGGGGCGCCGCCTGTGCCGCCGCGCCTGCCACGCTACGATCGCTTTGCCGGTTGCGCTGCCGATCGTGCGGCGAGGAACGCCTCGACCTGCGCGATCACCCGCTCGCAGTCGTCCAGCGCAAGGCCATGCAGGCTGTGTGTCGCGCCGTCCAGGCCCGCCTCGCCCGCCGCCCAGCGCAGCGCCTTGGCGCGCGCCTCGAACGGATTGACCCCGTCGCGCCGGACCTTCGCCTGCGCCAGCGGTTCCAGCACCGCGTGCAGACGCGCCTTCGCGTCACGCAACGCGGGATTGGCGAGCCGCCCGAGCGGAACGTGGCGCGTGCTGCGGGCGCGCACGCCGATCCACGCCTCGCAGGCCGCGCACAGCCACAACGCGCCGTGATCGTCCCGATACGGATAGGCCGCGTCGCCGAAGCGCGCGAGCACCGCATGCGCCTGGCAATAGTCGCAGACCGGTTGGGGCGGCGCGGCCACCGGGCGGCCTACGCGCATGACATTCCCCGGAAGATGGCGTGTCGCGGCATGGAGTAGAAATCGAAGTGGCGGTCAGACGCATGATAGGCGATTTTCACCGCTGACCGCGCAGCGGGCGGCGTCGGACCCGCCCGCCTATACGCCCTCAACGCACGATGTCGAGCGTAAAGGTCGCCACCGCGGCGTTCAGGCCGTTGGCCTGGTCTTTCATTGATTGCGCCGCGGCCGACGCTTCCTCCACCAGCGCGGCATTCTGCTGCGTGATCTGGTCCATCTGCGACACCGCCTGGTTGACCTGATCGATACCCTGGCTCTGCTCTGCCGACGCCGCCGCGATCTCGCCCATCAGATCCGTCACCTTGCCCACGGTGCTGCTCAGATCGCGCATCGTATTGCCCGCGCGCTCGGCGAGTTGCACGCCGTTCGCCATCCCCGAGACGGAATCGTCGACCACGCGCTTGACCTCCTTGGCCGCCGCCGCGCTGCGCTGCGCCAGCGCCCGGACTTCCGACGCCACCACCGCGAAGCCCCGCCCCTGTTCACCGGCGCGCGCGGCCTCGACCGCCGCGTTCAGCGCCAGGATATTCGTCTGGAAGGCGATGCCCTCGATGGTTTCGACGATGCCCGCGATCTGCTGCGACTGGCGCGCGATCCCGCCCATGACGTCGACGACCTCGCCGATCGTCGCGGTGCTGGCCTGAGCCGTCGTGCTCGCCGTGAGGGCCACCTGATTGGCCTGCTTCGCGTTTTCCGAATTCTGGCGCACCGAGGCGGTCAACTCTTCCACGCTCGCCGCGGTCTGTTCGAGCGAGGCCGCCTGCTCTTCCGTGCGCTGGGCGAGATCGGTATTGCCCGCGGACAGTTCCAGCGTCGCGGTGGAAATCGCGTCGCTCGCCTGCTTGACGCCGCCGACGATCTGCGCGAGCTGGCCGATCGCCCGATTCAGCGACCCCGCCAGCATGCCGGTCTCGTCGCGCCGGGCCACGTCGATGCGCACCGACAGATCGCCATCGGCCAGCCGTTCGGCACCGGCCATCACGCGCCGCAGCGGCTCGACGATCGTACGGGTGACAACGATGCACAGGAAAATCGCGATGACGAAGGCCAGGGCCGCGACGCCCCACAGAACGGCGCGAGCGGTACCGTAAGCGGAGACGCTGTCCGCCACCGATTGGTCCATCGCCCGTTGCTGGAGCCTGCCGAAGTCGTCCAGCGCGGCGAATGTCGCCCGCTGGGACTCTCCGACGTTCGACAAGGTCGCGCGCGCGCCCGCCACGTCGTTCGCGTCGATCTGCGCGTAGGCCGGCTTCAAGGCTTGCGAGTAGATCGTGCGAACGCGCACCATGTCCGCGAACGCCGCCTTGTCGGCCGGCGTCGCCATCAGCGCTTCGAGCTTGCCGTAATTCTGCGTGTTGACATTGATCCGGGCGGTCAGCCTGGCGACCAGCGCTTTCTGACCTTCGGGGGTCTTCTCGTCGAGCGCGCGATACATCAGCAACGCCACCGAATACGTACCCTGCTTCAAATCCGCCACGAGGCGTTGCCGGACGACCAGATCCGAAACGATCGCCTGCGTGTTGTCATTCATCCGGGCCATTTGCAGGCTGACCGAGATGCAAATGACGAGCAGCAAACCCAGGACTGCACCAAAAGTTGCCGCCAGACGCATGCCTATTTTCATGTTCTTCACCACCAGCCCGATCGATTAAATATCGAGATAGCGACCGGATGCACACGATACTTGAGGACTTTTTCCGAAATTGCCGAATTTTTGCGTCATGGCGGAAGCGGCCTATGTTTCGCTCACATCGGGATTGCCTACGATTCCCGCGGCAGCCCGTTCAGAATGCCGGACCGTGCATGGCAATTCACGTACTCGTAGCGCTGTTGCCCCGACGTCAAAACGGCCACTTCGTGATAAAGCCGCAGCCGCAACGCAAAATTCAGTTCCTGCACCACCTGCATGAAGGTCCCGAAAATCGCGACGTGCGTGGCGTGGGATTCCGCCCAGCGTTCGAGTTCGGTCAACGAATGCCAGTAGCTCAGGCCAAAGGTCTTTTCCACCGGCCGGCCCGCGACGTCCCGCTGCTGCATGTACCGGTTCGCGTAGCAACCGACGCTCGTTCCCGCGTCGCGCAGGAAATCCATTCCGGCGCGCAGCACCGGCGCGATGTTGTCGCAGTACAGCCGACGCTCCTCGCCCGCCGTGTCGCTCCAATCCTGACCCGAACGGATCACCGCCAGATTGGCGTGTCCCGCCACGCGTACGCGCGCACCGGGCCCGGGTGCGCCGTCGATGATCGTGAGCGCGCCGCTCGCGCTCAGGGGATCGGTCTGGGACAGCGGCAGCCGGTCGCGCATCGATCCCCAGTAACCGTGCTCCATGATCTCCTGACTCAATCGGCCCAGTGCGGCGCCGCCGGCTTCGAGCCGGTCCGGCGCGCTGAACAGGGTCTCGTACCGTTGCTCGGCAGGCGCGAGGACCTCGCGGAACCAGCCCACGCCGTCCGTGAGGCGCGCCGGCGCGCGCCACCAGGCGTCGATGTCCGGGCGGCCGGCCCAGGCGTCGTATGCGGCAACGTCGCGCCAATAGGTGATGGCGATCATCGTGACGTAGCCGCATTCATCCACCTGGTGGGCGACGTCGCAATGCAGCGGCGCGCCATGGGCATGCAGGCCGGCGACGATCTGGCGCAGGCCCGCGCAGGCGTCGCGCTCCGCGTGAGCGCCGCATGCCTGTACGCCGAGCAGCGCCATCACGATCGTCTGACCGGGGCGCGACGGGCGCGCGGTCCACGCCGGGAACGGCGGCGTGTAGCCGTCGTCGACGCGCCTTTGCAGCGTGCGCGGGCATTGCAGATGCCGAGGGATAGCCGATTCCATGGAAAGTGTGATCCGTAACAGGGTTCGAAGTGGGGGACGGCGGAGATCACTCGCCCGCGCTGGCCGCCGACGCCACGCATCCCGATGCGTCCTCGCGCTCCGGATGTCCGGCGCCGGCTTCCGGGAATCGCGGGCCGTCATCGGTCGCGCGCGGCCGCACGACCGCACGCGACGGCCGGTCGTCGAACCAGAGGCGCGTCACGTCGGGGCGGCTGTAGTGACCGGCCGGGTCCGCGACGGCTTTCGCCACGCCGATCATCGACAGATCGATATCCGCCAGGATCAACCCTTCTTCGTCCGGGCGCAGCGGCTCGGACAGCGTGCGTCCGTCGGGACCGTAGATCGCCGCGTGACCGCCACCGGCGCGCAGCAAGGCCGCCTTGTCCGGCGTATCGCACAGCAGATCGATCATCTCCTGCGACACGACCGCGCAAGGCGCCAGCACATAGCAGGACCCCTCGACGGCGTACATCCGGCTCGCGGCGTTGTTCACTTCCGGCCCGAGCGCATGGGCGAGACCCTCGTACAGCGAGAAGCTCGGCCAGGCGGCCACGTGCAGTTGTTCGTTTTGCGAATACATCGCATAACGGGACAGGGGTTGCAGATGCTCCCAGCAGCACAGCGCGCCCACGCGGGCGATATCGAGTTGATGCACCGACAGATCGCTGCCGTCGCCTTCACCGAAAACGGTGCGTTCGACGTGGGTCGGCTTCAGCTTGCGCCGCCGCGCGATCCATTCGCCGTGCGAGCCGATCAGCCATTGCGCGATATAGAGACTGCCGCCGTCGCGTTCGGACACGCCGATGACGACGTGAATGCCGGCGCGTTTGGCCGCGTGGCGCAGCCGTTCGATCTGCGGATGATCGGGCGTCGGCGACGCCGCGAAGTAGCGCTGGACGAATCCCCGTCCGATGGACCATGCCGGCGAGCCGAGCCAGATCCACCACGGATAGCCGGGCAGCCAGGTTTCCGGGAACGCGACGATGCGGGCGCCGGCGTTCGCGGCCTGCTCGATCAGCGCGATCGATTTCTCGATCGTCGCGTCCAGATCGAGAAAGACCGGCGCGGCCTGAACGGCGGCGGCCTTGAAGGATGACATCTCATTGACCACGGTAAACTCCGGTTGAATGACGGCGCGGCGCTCGGGCGAGCGCGCGCTCAAAAGACCTTGGCGAGGCGCAGGTCGATCCGCAGCCGTTCGCGGCTGCCCTGGTGCACGGACAGATCGGAACCGACGATCGCCTGAACCTGCGTGGTCGGCGTCATGAATTGGGTGACGCCCAGCCGCCCGTACGATGTCGACAGCCGGTTGTTCTCATCCACGCCGTCGAGCGTCTGCCGCGCGCCGGCGACATAACCGCCGCCGCCCCACAGCGTCGTCGTGCCGCTCAGGGTGTAGCGGACGTAGGCCTGCGCTTCGTAGCGCGGTTTCTCGGCCAGCGTGCCGCCCGTGACCGTCGCATCGCGGTTATGTCCCGCGAATTGCACATCCGCCACGGTGTCGACGGCCCACGTGTCGTTGAAATGGTGGATATAGGCGAACTGAAGCAGGAACTTCCAGCGATGTTCGCCGATGTTCAGCGCGCGCGATGCGTCGTAGGATCCGGTCGGCACGTAAAGAAAAGGACCGATCGACGCCGTGTTGCGGGCCCGTTCGTCCAGCACGAATTTGACGGGGGCGCCAACGATCAGGTCGCCGACGCCGGTTCGATCGCCGAGGGCGGACGCATCGCCCGACGTGGACAGATGACCGAACGGCAAAATGAATTGCGGATCGAGGACGATATGCGGCGCAAGGGCCAGCGGATGAATGTATCGGAACAAGCCGATATCGCTCGTGGTGCCGAAATCGTTCGACGTACGCCGGCCGTCTTGATAATACCGGCTGGTTTCGGCGTGCTGGTAGTACAGCAGCGCGATGTTGGCGTTGGGCGGATAGGCTTCGTAATCGCCGGGCGCCACCTCCAGCGCATGGGCGCCCTGCGCCGCGCAACAGGCCAACGCGATAAAACATACAGTGTGCGAGCGCATGCAGCGTAGGACAGCCAAAGTCGTTCTCCTGGTCGTGTGGGCGGCAGCGTTCGGCGCGCCCCGCGTTCGGCGGCGCGGTAGGCGCAGTGGCGCCGTACTGACGGCGAAGCGAACTGTAGCCAGCGAAATTTCGACGGACTTTGGTGAGAGGGAACAAAAAATGTCCTTCGCCGAATTGCTGGCGGACCGTTATCGCATTATTTTTTTGGCCGTAGAATGCGACGCATGGAAGCGTCCCGTCGCGGGACGCGGGCCCAGGATGGCGGAACATGACGACGATTACCACCGAAGGCGTCTACCCGGCGCAGCGTGCCCGTTTCTGGCGCGACGCGATCAGCGCCGCATTCGTCGAACTCGACTGCCGGATCGCCGACCCATCGCCGTTTCGCGGCAGTCTGAAGCAAAACCGGGTCGGACCGTTGTCGTACACGCATGTCGAGGCGGGCGGCCAATCCGTCAGCCGTCCGGCGACGCGCCATGTGCGTCATGACGAATACATCCTGGTCAGCATCGGGACCACCGGGCACGGCATCCTGCGTCAGGATTGCCGCGAAGCGCGCCTGGAGGTGGGCGGCTTCGCGGTGTACGACACGGCGCGGCCCTATGAACTGCACTTCGACGCGCCGTTCTCGCAAGCGGTGATTCAGATCCCGCGTCTGCTGCTCAAGGAGCGGCTGGGGATGACGGAGCACGTGACCGCGACCTTCCTGGAAGGGCGCGACCCCCTCGTGCAATTGACGCGCGATTATCTATTGGCGCTGGGGCGCTTCGCGGATCACGATACGGCCTTCGAAACCGACCGGATCGCCCAGCAGGCGGTCGACCTGCTGGCGATGGCGCTGCAATCGAGGCAACCGGCCGACGCGATGTCGACCGCGCCACGCGCGACACGCCTGTTCCGTATCAAGCAATTGACCGAATCGCACCTTCGCGACGGCGAATTCGGGCTGGCCGGGTTGAGCGCGCGGCTCCATGTTTCGGGCCGCTACATCAACGACCTGTTCAGCGACGAGGGAACGTCGTTCGGGCGCTACCTGCTCGCGCGCCGGCTAGAACGGTGCGCCGAGGATCTCCGGGCACCCGGCATGCGCCATCGGACCATCAACGACGTGGCATTTTCCTGGGGATTCAACAACTTTTCGCACTTCAGCGCGACATTTCGCCAACACTTCGGCACGAGCGCACGCGCCTATCGAGCGGACCATGTCGCGTCCTAGCCCGCGATGCAACGGGACAGCGATATCACGGGCCGCGTGAACCGGCGTCGCGGCCATGCCGCCCTGGCCGTGCACCGAAAAGTTCCATGACACACTGTTACCATTTGTAAATGATAACAGTTATCATTTACAATGCATTCCCTTTGTCACCGAATGCATACCATGGGTCGCCAGGCGTCTTCCACTCGGGTCCAACCGTCCATTTCCACCCGCCTGTCCGCCCGGTGCGACGTGCCCAGGCCCGTGCGTCCCCTGGTCGTGATGCTGGCGATCGCCGGCATGTCGCCGATGCTGTCGTGGGCCCAGGCCAACGCAAGCGGCAACGACGGCGGCGGCAGCGCCACGGCTGGCGCCCGCGCCGCAACGACCGGCGACACGAAAGCCGTCGACGATGCCAGCGCGAGCGCACCGGGCGCGAACCCGGAGAGCGGCGCGACACGGGATGCGCGATTGCCCGTCGTCAGCGTCACGGCCCAGGGCGACGACACACAGCCCCCCACGGAACGCACGCACGCGTACACGATCCAGTCGACGACCGCGGGCAGCAGGATCGCCCTGTCGCCCAAGGAAACGCCGCAATCCGTGTCCGTGCTGACGCGCCAGGAAATGGACGATTTTCAGCTCACCGACGTCAACGACGCGCTCCGGCACGTGACGGGCGTGACCGTCGAACCGTACGACTCCTACGCGACGGATTTCACGTCGCGCGGATTCCACATCACGAACCTGCAGTTCGACGGCGTCGGCCTGCCGCTGGAATACACCTCGCAATACGGCGATATCGACATGGCGCTGTACGACCGGGTCGAAGTGCTGCGGGGCGCCGACGGGCTGAACGCCGAAACCGGCAACCCGTCGGCGACCGTCAATTTCATTCGCAAGCGCCCGACCTACCAGTTTCAGGCATCCGGCAACGTCTCCTACGGATCGTGGGACACGAAGCGGGTCGACGTCGATATTTCCGGGCCTTTGAACAAGGCGGGAACCGTGGCGGGCCGCCTGGTTGCCGTTCACCAGGATGGCGACTCCTATACCGACCGCCTGAAGCCGAGCAAGGATATCGTCTACGGCGTGGTCGACGTCAACATCACGCCCGGCACGTTGGCCACCGCCGGCTACAGCTACGAGCACAACCGGCTGAATGGCGCCACCTGGGGCGGCCTGCCCTTTCTCGATGCGTCCGGCAAACAGCTCAGTTATGGCGTAGGCACCAGCCTGGCGCCGAGCTGGGCGTTCTTCAACACGGAGGAGCAGCGGGCTTTCGCGGAAGTGACGCAGCAACTGGGCGAACGGTGGAAATGGAAAACGTCGGTCAACTACAACGACATTTACAGCTACGCCAACATCTTCTACCCCTACGGCGCGTTCAATGCCGATGGCTCCGGCATCAATTCCTATACGTCCTCGTACGAGTCGTCGAACCGGCAACTGGTGCTGGACTCGAACGTGACCGGCAAGATCGATTTGTTCGGCCGCACGCATGACCTCGTCTTCGGCGCGAATTTCTCGCGCTCCGAATTCACGAACCCGTCCGCCGAAGGCGATACCGATGGCGTGCCCGTGGGTTATGCCGAGCTACTGGCCGGCACCTATCCGAAACCCTCGTTCGGCGCGGCCACGTCGCACATCAATTACCTGGACGTGCGGCGCTCGGTCTATGCCTCGTCACGCTGGAGCCTGACGGACCGCGCGCATCTGCTCCTGGGCATCAACTACACCCAGGCGGCCAGCAGCGGCAACGCCAACGGTGCGGGATACGACCAGCAATCGTCCGGGTCCGCGCCTTATGTGGGCGTGACGTACGACCTGACCCGACAGATCACCGCGTATGCGAGCTTCACGAAAATCTTCAACCCGCAGTACCAGTTGAACATCGACAACCAATTGCTCGGCCCCGCGCGCGGGCGCAGCGCGGAAGCGGGCATCAAGGGGGAATTTTTCGATAAACGCCTGAATACGTCGCTTACCGTCTACCGTATCCACCAGTCGAATATCGCAACGGACGCAGGGTTCAATCCGAGCACGGCGCAGGATTATTATTCCGGCGGCAATGCCACCTCGCAGGGTATCGAGGCCGAGATTGCCGGACAAATCACGCACGACTGGAACGTCAGCGCGGGCGGGACGATTCTGCGCGTCACGGATGACAGCGGCCAATCGACGCAGCTCTACGTCCCGCGAAAATCCGTGCATGTGTCGACGACCTACCGCATCCCGTATTTCGACCACAAGCTGACGGTGGGCAGCAGCATCCGCTGGCAGAGCGCGACACGCTACGTGGACGATGGCGTCGGCACGGCGCGCCAGGGCGCCTATACCGAGGTCGACTTCATGGCGCGTTACGACGTGAACAGGCACTTCACCATCACGGGCACGCTGAACAACGCGTTCAACAAGAAGTACTGGGCGACGATGGAATACAGCTACGGGACTTACGGGGCGCCGCTGAATGGCAGCGTCAATCTGACATGGCGGTATTGACGACCGTTTCCAGCATGCGGCGTGCTGGCTAGGAAAACAGCTGTCGAACGAATTCCCGGATTTCCCTGTCGATCCGCTCGCCCTCCGGAGCGCCAGGGAACCCGGTATGCGGTCCGGCTTCGGTGACGTGCAACTGCGCCGGAACGCCCGCATCGCGCAGCGCTCCGTGCATCCGGACCGTGTTCGACAGGTACAGGTCGCGTGTTCCTGTCGTCAGCAGCGTGGGCGGAAACCCTTCCAGATTGCCGAACAAAGGCGACAGATAAGGCGTGCGCAGATCCTGTCCGTTCGCATAGAGCAGATTGACCGGCATGAGGCTATGCAGCACCGGATCGAGCCCCTCGTGGGTCTGGAAACTGTCTCCCGATTCGGTCAGGTCCACTTCGGGTGTCCCCAGGATAAGACCCGCAGGCATCGGCAACCCCTCGTCGCGTGCCCGCAGGAGCAGCGCAGCGGCAAGATTCCCGCCGGCCGAACTGCCGCTGACGATAATGTCGGAAGCCGGTCGTTCGCGCAGCAAACCGCGGTAGGCGTCCATGCAGTCATCCAGGCCGGCGGGAAAGGGAAATTCCGGGGGCATCCGATAGTCGACGGCCCACATTCTTCGTTGCAGTGTCGCCGCCGCTCCCATGGCCATCAATTTGCACGACTCGCCGCCGCAGAGGATGAGTCCGCCACCGTGGATCTCGAGTACGACGCCGCGGCTCTGTGACGCGACTCCGTCCGGGACGATATCGAATACGTGAGCGCCGCCGACGGTTCGTTCATCGACCTGCGCCTTGGCGTCGCCGCTCACCGTGCGAAGCAGTGGCAGGACCGCGTTATTTTGCGCGTCCACATACGATCGCCACGCCGCTTTATCATCCATCGCCGGGTAAGGCGCGGTCGGCCGGGGAATCAGGTAGCCACGCGCTATCTCACTCAGGAAAGCAGGAGCCTGGATGGTACGGGCAGGAATGTGAAGACCGGGGAATGCGTTTTCAGCTGTCATATCGTCCTCTCGTGCAACGTTACATTTCATTCAGACGTGCGTTTCGACTTTCTCATCCCACAGAACGCCCTGCGCTGAAAGGCTCTACTTCCACGCCCGTTCAACGGGTGTGAGATTTCCCGTCATACCCGATCCCGTCGGAAGACCGCATCAGGTTCGATCGGCGCGTGTATTTATCGTGCCGGTTTCGGGAATCATATTCGAGCACGGTCCACTAACCCCTCGCGCCGACCATTTCGCTTGCGGGCCTCGCTTCCAGGGGCCGTGACAGGAGACGACTGAGCACGCCGTGCGTTGCCGACCGTTCGCCGCCCGCTCCGGACATTCCACGGGACATCCGACGCAGGCCTCGTCGACCATGCTCGCCACATCGGATGCCGGCGTCGCAACTAATTGAGAAATGGTGAAACCGCTTCGAAATACACTGTCCTTTGCCGTAACAATGATACGGCAATAGCCACGCCAGACAACGGAATCGCCTTGATCGCACCTTCGTCAACCGCTCTCTCGTCACACGCGAGCGGGAACGCATGAACATCACGCCATCCCGATTTTCGCTTCATCGAACAGATCGTTGTAGAAACGCCATAGGAGAAGACCATGTCAGGCAGCTTGCAAAAATGGGTGGGGCGCAACCGGCCGCCTCGCGTGCAGATCACCTACGACGTCGAAGTGGGCGATGCGGTCGAGAAGCGTGAGCTGCCGATGGTCGTCGGCATCCTGGCGGATCTGTCCGGTAACCCGGCGACGCCCCTGCCCAAGTTCAAGGATCGGCGCCCGCTGGAAATCGACCGCGACAACTTCAACGACATCATGGCGAAAATCCAGCCGCGCCTGGAGCTTGTCGTTCCCGACATGATTTCCGATAACGGTTCGCTTGCGGTCACCCTGCATTTTTCTCATATGTCGGATTTTCATCCGGATGCGCTGGTGACGAAGATTCCGCGCCTGGCGAAATTGCTGGAAGCGCGTCAACAGCTCCGCGATTTGTTGGCGAAGCTCGACGGCAACGATGAACTCGACGCCATCCTCGAAAAAATCGTGAGGGATACGCCGGAACTCAAGCGCGTCCAGGAACAGGCGAGCGCGGACGGATTGGCCGACATCGATCGCGCGGCATCGGCCGCTGCGGAAGCGGACCGTCCGACGACCTGAAGATTTCTCGTCCGCCGGCACTTCATATACCGCTTGTTTCAGAGGGATATCACCAAAATGGCAGAGATCGCAGTTGACAGGGCCTCGTCGGGAGACGCAGCCACGGCTGTTCCGGAACCGACGTTGCTCGACAAAATCGTCCTCGAGGGGAACATGGCCATCGAGCCTTCGCAAAATACCTATGCGAAGAAACTCATCGGCCAACTCGCCTCGCAGATTCTCGATGAGGGCATGCGTACCAGCCCGAATAAGGGCATGGTGGCGATGATCAACGAACGGGTCGCGGAAATCGACGCGATGCTGACCGATCAGCTCAACGCGATCATTCACCAACCTGCCTTCCAGACGCTGGAAGCAGCGTGGCGCGGCCTGTCGGACATGGTGCTCGGAACGGAAACGAGCCAACGTTTGAAGATACGTCTGCTGAATGTCACCAAGGCCGAACTGATAAAGGACCTGGAAACCGCAGTCGACTACGACATGAGTGCTTTGTTCAAAAAATTATACGAGGAAGAATACGGCACCTTCGGCGGCATGCCCTATTCGATGCTGATAGGCGATTACACGTTCGGACGCCATCCGCAGGACGTCGCTTTGCTGGAACGCATTTCCAAGGTGGCGGCCGCGGCCCATGCGCCGTTCATCGGCGCGGCATCGCCCGCCCTGTTCGATATGAAGTCGTTCGTGGAACTTGGCGTGCCGCGCGATCTTTCGAAGGTATTCGAAAGCGCCGAATTGACGGCCTGGCGCGGCTTCCGCGAATCCGAGGATTCGCGCTACGTTTCGCTGGTACTCCCCAGTTACGCCGCGCGCTTGCCGTACGGCGCGGCCACGGTGCCGGTAGCGAGTTTTTCGTTCGAGGAAGACGTGAATGGCACCGATCATTCCAAATATCTCTGGGCCAACTCCGCCTACCAGTTGGGACTTCGCATCACCGACGCCTTTGCCCAATACAGCTGGGCGACGGCGATTCGCGGCGTCGAGGGCGGTGGGAAGGTCAGCGGATTGCCAGCACACACGTTCAACACCGATGAAGGCGATATCGCCCTGAAGTGTCCGACCGAAGTGTCCATTACCGACCGCCGCGAAAAGGAACTGAACGACCTGGGTTTCATCGCCATCGTCAATTCGAAAGGATCGAATTCGGCGACGTTTTTCGGCGGCCAGACCACCAACAAGCCCAAGGTCTTCAACAAGGACGCCGCCAACGCGAATGCGCAGTTGTCGGCACGCTTGCCCTACGTCATGGCCGCGTCCCGCTTCGCGCATTACCTGAAGGTCATGATGCGCGACAAGATCGGGAGTTTCCAGACGCGGGAAGAAATAGAAAGTTACCTGAACAACTGGATTTCCGGTTACGTGCTGCTGAACACGTCGGCGCCCCAGGCAGCCAAGGCCCGTTTCCCGTTGAGCGAGGCACGGATCGATGTGACCGAAGTCGCCGGCAAGCCGGGTGTGTACAACGCGACATGCTTCTTGAAGCCCCATTTCCAGATGGAAGAACTCACCGCGTCCATTCGCCTGGTGGCCGAGCTGCCGAGCGCGCTCAGCTAGTGCTGGCGCCGCCCGACGAATGCGCGCCGACCCATCATTGATACCTCATTTCATTCAGGAAAATCATGGACACACTCATTCTCGCCATCGACAGCATCAAGGGAAATTCGGCGCTGTCCGATTTCGCCGGCAAGGTCGCGGTCGATTCCTATTCGCTCGGCGTCTCGCTACCGATGAATCACGACGTATCCAATACGGAGCGAACCATGGGCAGGCCCTCTTTCTCCGAAATGACGCTGTCCAAGATGACCGACGTCTCGACCCCCGCGTTGTACGCGGCGTGCGCCGCCGGCACCAAGCTCGGCGATGCCACGCTCAGCCTGGGCCGCAACGTGAACGGAAAGTTCGTTTTGCTCGTCAAATACGTCCTGGAAAACACGATGGTATCGAATATCCAGACCTCCGGCGGTTCCGGCGGCGCCATGGACAATTTTTCCTTGAATTACACCGCGATCACGTGCGAATTCACCCAGCAGAATCCGGATTCCACCGCCAAGGGCACTTCGCAGTTCGGCTGGGACCTGACCACCAACGTCGCGAAATCCTGAGCCGGGATCATCGCCGATTTTCTTCCTGTTTTCCGCCGACGCCATGCCCACTCTTCCGTCCAGAACCCTTGCGCCCCTGTTCGACCGGCTTTCGGTTTCGGCGGGAGAGGCAATGGCGCCGATGTATATGGATGGAGATCAGGTCCAGGCGTCGATTCGCAATGAGTTGATACAGATCTTTGCCACGCGATCGTCCTGCCCGTTCCATGCGTTCTTCGAGAACGATCACGGTGTGCTCGATTACGGTATTCCCGACAGCAGTGGGATGTCGATGGATGCCATCGAGGACCGTCGTCGCCTTGAAGCGGCACTGGTTCTCGCGATAGCGCGCTTCGAACCCCGACTGTCGGACGTCACCGTCAGCGTGCAACCCAGCACGGAACGCGGTGCGGACGCACTCGTCAAAATCGATGGCCGATTGCAGCTGGGATCGACCACGCGACATGCGACCTTCGTGCTCGACCCGCGTCGCATGCTCGATGCGCCCAATGTACATCCAGGGTGGTCACGATGAACGACGGCGCATCGAACGATCTGCTGCACTATTACAAACGGGAACTGGCCTACCTCCGCGCGCAGGGTGCCGAGTTCGCGATGCGGTATCCGAAAATCGCTTCCAGCCTGAGTTTGAATGGCCAGGAATCCCTCGATCCGCACACCGAGCGACTGATCGAGTCCACCGCCTTCCTCGCCGCGCGGGTACATCGCGATCTCGACCAGGAGTTTCCCCATGTCGCGACGGCGTTGCTGGAGAATGTCTGCGCATCCCTGGCGCAGCCGATACCGTCGATGTCCGTCGTGCGATGCGATCTGGACGCCAGCCAGGGAAAGGTGACCGCGGGCTATCACCTGCCCCGTCACACGGGTCTGTATGCACGAACGGCACGCCACGAGGTGTGCCGGTTTCGCACCGCATGGGACGCCACGCTATGGCCCATCCAGGTCGTGGCCGTGCGTTTCGACAACGATTCGACGCTGCGGCTGACGTTGGAAACGACGGACGACTGCGATTTTTCCGAACTCGCCGTGGCGTGTCTGCGCTTTCACCTGCATGGCGACTGGACGGAAACGGTGCCGGTCTACGAGTGGCTCGCCAGTGGGGTCGAACAGGTCTGCGTACAAAGTGATGGCGACGCTTCGCGCCCGCTGCCCTCCACGTCGTGGCGCGAAGTCGGCTATGCCCACGACGAGACGGTGCTGGCACCGCCGGAACATGCCTATCTGCCTTATGTACTTTTGCAGGAATACTTCGCTTTCCCCCGGAAATTTCATTTTTTCGATCTGGTTTTTCCACCAGGCACGCTCGGGAACGGCCGTCGCGCCGATATCGTCCTGCGCCTGGACCGCGCGCCACGGCATCCCGCGGCGCTACGGGTATCCACTTTTCAGTTGGGCTGCGTGCCGGTCGTCAACGTGTTTTCCCGCACCAGCGAACCCGTCGCGCTGAACCAGGGCCATTATGAATACCCTTTGGTCGGCGACCGCCGGCACGAGTCCGCGACGGAGGTCTACACCATCTCGGCCGTCTTCGCGCTCGACCCGGCATCCGACCGCTCGACGACCATACCGGGTTTCGCCGCGGGGCCGGACCACAGCCCTGGTGACAGTGCTCGGGAAAGCGGCGTGTTCTGGTTCGCGCGCCGTCAATCCAGCCAACGACAGCACATTCCCGGATCCGATACCTTCATCAGCTTCATCGACCGTTCCAGCGGACCGCGACTACCCGATGCATCGGTCGTCTACGCGAATCTGTTGTGCACGAATCGGCGGCTTGCCGAGCAATTGGAGCGTGGCGTGAAAATGGTTGTCGAGGGCGTTTCCCAAAATGTGCATCTGACGTGCCTCTATGCGCCAACGGCGCAACACAACGCGCCCCTGGGCAGTGCCGCGTTATGGCATCTGGTGTCGCTGCTCACGCTGAATTACCAGTCGCTACGGAGCAGCGACGCCGCGTGGTTGCGCGAGCTCATTTCCTCCTTCGTCACCGATAGCGAGCGCGATCGCGAGCAGGTTCGCGGCATTTTCTCGATGGCGACGCGAACCGTGACGGGCCATATCGGTCAGCCAGGATGGCGCAGCACCTGCCGCGGCACCGAAATCTCCCTGCATTTCGAAGAGGAAACGTTCGCCGGCGCGTCGCCTTTGCTGTTGGGTGCCGTGCTGGCGCGTTTTTTTTCGATGTACACGTCGATCAACTCCTTCGTGCGACTGGTGGTTTATAGGCGCGGGGAGGTATGGAAGCGGTGGGATTCCATCAACGGCCAACAGGAGCCACTGTGATCGATCACCTGCTCCGGTCGCCGCAACGGTTCAATCTGTTCCGCGCCATCAGCCTGCTCGAACAGCACGCGCGGCCGATGCAAACGTTGGGCATGGCCGACGGACGCAACGAACGCGTTCGTCTCAGCGGATGCGTGTCGTTGGCGTTTCCGTCGAGCGACGTGCGGAGCATCGCCGACGTGACGGCGGGCGACGGCGCACCGCGTTACGTATTGTCCACCGCGGCGTTGACACTCGCCGGCGGGCAGGGCCCCCTGCCCCTGGTCATCACCGAAAAGGTCATACAACGCAGCGCCGCGCGTGACTGCGCCACCGCTGATTTTCTGGATATCTTCAATCACCGGTTTCTGTGCTTTTTGTATCGCAGCCGAAAGAAACACGCACCGGCGCTGCACGGACATGGCGACGCCGATTCGCCGATCGCGTCGTGCATCGACGCCATCGCAAACCTCGGACGCGGCAGTTCGCCACGGCACCCCGCGCCATGGTTGCGTCATGCCGGTCTGATGGGCGGCGCACCGCGTTCCATGGTCGCCCTGCTCGCCATTCTGGGAGACCGACTGAAAGTCCGCGTCCGCGGCACCCAGTTCGTCGGCGGTTGGCACCGGCTCGACCCGCATGACGCCTCTCGCCTGCATGGCGGCGGTGCCCGCCTTGACGGCTCACGCGCGCTGGGGATGCGGGCGTGGGATCGCAGCGCGGGCATCGGGATCGAATGCGCGATGCTGACGCCGGCCCAGCTGGAGGATCTTCTTCCCGGCGGAGACCGACACGCCCTGATGACCTGGCTGATACGGCGCTACGTGCAGACGCCGCTCGACATCCATCTGTGCCTGCGACTCGCGCCCGCCCAACCGGTCGCCCCTGGCCGGCTTGGCGTGACACGGCTCCGGCTCGGCTGGACGACCTGGCTTGGGCGCCGCGTCCGCTCGGCCGCCGAGACGCCCGCGCCGACGCGACTGAGGTTCGCGTCGGACGAACGCGCCGATAGGTCGCCCGGTCGATGAACGGCCGTACCCACCACCCTGATTCGCCAGCTGGTCAATGACAGGACGACGATGCAAATCGATATCCGCACCCTACTCGCGCGCCTGGACCCCGAATGTAAAGCCGGCATGGAAAAGGCGGCCGAGCTTTGCGTGCAGCAGACCCATTACAACGTCGAGATCGAACATCTGCTCCTGCAATTGCTATGTGCGGCGGCGGCGGACTTCGTCAAGATCCTGAACGCATTCGATATCGAACGGGATGACGTGGCGTCACAGCTGCAACACGCCATCGAACAATTCAAACGCGGCAATGCCCGTACACCCGCGTTGTCCCCCGATTTCCCGGTGTGGCTCCAGGAAGCGTGGCTGCTGTCGTCGATGCTGCTCGGACGGCAGGAGATTCGCGCGAGCACGCTCGTTCTGGCACTGCTCGAAGTCGAACGCCTGCGCGGCGCGCTGATCGAATCCTGTCCGGCGCTGCTGAACGTGCCCCGCGACAGGCTGCGCGACGCGTTACCCGCGATGAGC
Source organism: Robbsia betulipollinis (assembly GCF_026624755.1). Taxonomy (NCBI): domain Bacteria; kingdom Pseudomonadati; phylum Pseudomonadota; class Betaproteobacteria; order Burkholderiales; family Burkholderiaceae; genus Robbsia; species Robbsia betulipollinis. The sequence goes on along the minus strand of NZ_JAPMXC010000001.1, from coordinate 1,621,478 downwards.
ACGAACTCCGCCGCCGGGAGCGATGGCGGAATGACGGACAGGGAGAGCCGTTTGACGGGCATGCCCAGCCTGGGCGACGGCGCACAGGCGGCGCATGGCGCGCGCAGTGCGACGCCGTCGCTCGATCGATACACGATCGATCTGACGCGTCTGGCGGGGGACGGCAATGTCGATCCCATCGTGGGCCGCGATGCCGAAATCCGCCAGCTGATCGACATCCTGCTGCGGCGGCGCCAGAACAATCCGATCCTGACCGGTGAAGCCGGCGTCGGGAAGACCGCTGTCGTCGAAGGATTCGCCCAACGGGTTGCCGACGGCGCGGTGCCACCGGCGCTGCGCCGGGTCTCGGTGCGCTCGTTGGACCTGGCGCTGCTACAAGCCGGGGCCGGTATCAAGGGCGAATTCGAAAACCGGCTCAAGTCGGTGATCGCGGAGGTGAAGGCATCGCCGGTGCCCGTGATTCTGTTCATCGACGAAGCCCATCAGTTGATCGGCGCCGGCGGCGCGGAGGGTCAGGCGGATGCGGCAAACCTCCTGAAACCCGCACTGGCGCGCGGCGAACTGCGCACGATCGCCGCGACCACCTGGGCCGAATACAAGCAATATGTCGAGCGCGATCCTGCCCTCGCCCGCCGGTTCCAAGTGGTGAAGGTGGAGGAACCGACGGAAAACGTCGCCGTCGACATGCTGCGCGCGATCGTCCGCAAGCTGGAACGGCATCATGACGTGGAAATACTCGACGAGGCGGTGCGCGAGGCCGTCAAGCTGTCGAAGCGCTACATCACCGGGCGGCAACTGCCCGACAAGGCGATCAGCGTACTGGACACCGCCTGCGCACGCGTCGCGATAGGTCGATCGGGCAGACCCGGGAAAATCGAGGCGCTGGATCGCGACATCGCGAGCGATGAAAATCAGCTGCGCATACTGCGTCACGAAACCGCGACCGGACTGCATCGCGCCGAAGCCACGCTGACGGTGGAGCGACGCATCGACGCGGCGCGCACGCGGCGCCGGATCCTGTCGGAAAAATTCGCCGCCGAAATGGGCGTGGTGCACGAGATCGTGAGATTGCGCCGGCGAATCGCCGACAGCCTCGATGTCGCGCCGGCCGCGGATGACGCGGAAAGCACCGCGCAACCCGCCGTGCACCTGCGCCGTCTCGAAAAAGGCCTGGAAGCGATCCAGAACGACGATCCCATGGTACCCGTGTGTGTCGATGCGACCATGGTCGCCGACGTGATCTCGGGCTGGACCGGCATCCCGGTCGGGCGGATGCTGGCGGACGAACTGCATACCGTACTGCATCTGAAGGACCGGCTCGCGGCGCGTGTGGTCGGTCAGGATCAGGCGCTCGATGCGATAGCGAAGCGCGTGCGCACGTCCCGCGCGAACCTCGACGACCCGGGCAAGCCGGTGGGCGTGTTCATGCTGGTGGGCCCGAGCGGCGTCGGCAAGACCGAGACCGCCGTTGCCCTCGCGGACACGCTGTATGGAGGCGAACGCAACCTGATCGCCGTCAACATGTCCGAATTCCAGGAGGCGCACAGTGTTTCCGGACTGAAAGGCGCACCGCCGGGGTACGTCGGTTACGGCAGCGGCGGTGTCCTCACGGAGGCGGTACGACGTCGACCCTACAGCGTCGTGCTGCTCGACGAGATGGAGAAGGCGCATCCCGACGTTCTCGAACTGTTTTTCCAGGTGTTCGACAAGGGCGTGATGGAGGACGGCGAAGGCGTCACGATCAGTTTCCGCAACACGGTGATCCTGCTGACCTCGAATGCGGCGCAGGACGTGATCACGGGTGCCTGCCGGGAGCGAGACCAACCCGACATGGCGTCGTTGGTCGCCTTGTTGCGTCCTGCCCTGACGCAAAGATTCAGTCCGGCGTTTCTGGGACGCCTGGCGCTCATCCCCTATTACCCGCTGGGCGACGCGCACATCCGTTCGATCGTCGAATTGAAACTCGGCCATCTCGCCGTACGGTTCGCGAACCATCACCAGGCGGATTTCAGTTGGACGCTGGACGTCACGGAAGCGATCGTCACCCGGTGCACGGAAGTGGATAGCGGCGCACGCAATATCGATTACATCCTGGCGCAAATGGTATTGCCTGAAATATCGCGTCTCGTGCTCGAACGCATGGCGATCGGCGAGCCGTTCAGCGCGGTGCGAATGTCGATGACCGAAAGTGGCGCGTTTGCTTTCGTTTTTTCGCACCCACACGACGAGCGATGAAATGAACAGAAAATTCACCCAGGACGGCGCGCTGCTGTCGGTCACGACGCCGTTTGGCGATGACGTCCTGTTGCTGGAGCGCTTCGTCGGACGTGAAGCGATTTCCGAGCCGTTCCAGTTTCAGCTGACGATGCGCTCGTCGAACCCCCGCCTCGACCCCGACCAGATCGTCGGCGCACCCGTGAGCGTTACCCTCTCGATGAAGACGCGACCCCGTCGGGATTTCAACGGCATCGTGACGCGCTTCACGCACGTCGGCGGCAACGGTACGACATCCCGCTATATCGCCGACGTAGCACCTCGCATGTGGCTGCTGACGTTGGGAAATGACCGCCGGATCTATCAAAACCAGACCGCCGCGGACATCGTCAAACAGATACTCGGCGCCGGCAACGTGGCATTCGAAGATGGATTGACCAGAACGTACGCATCCCGCCCCTATTGCGTTTGCTATGACGAGAGCCCGTTCTCGTTCATCTCGCGCCTGATGGAGGAGGAAGGCATCTTCTATTTCTTCACGTTCGCCGCCGGCCGACACACGCTGGTTCTGGCCGACGCCGCATCCGCGCATCCGGCCAACGCCGATGTACCGGTCCTGCGCTACTTGCCTGAACGCCGGATGATCGGCGCGGTCGACATCGTGAGCGATTTCGACCTGGTCTGCAAACTGGTGGTGAAGACCTGCATGCTCAACGATTACGACTTTCAGCAATCGGCGACGCCGCTGCTGACCGGTGCCGCCGGCAGAACGGGGCGGGGCATGAGTTATCTGTACCCGGGAAAGCACGGCGCCCTGAACGACGGTACGCGTCTGGCCAAGTCGCGCGTCGACGCCCAACAATTGGACAGCGCGACGGGGCGAGGCACCAGTCAGTGTCATCCGATGGCGGCGGGCACGCAATTCCGGCTCCGCGGCCATCCTCGCACGACGCTGAACGTGGCCCATGTGGTTCGGTCGGTCACCCATCACGCCGGCGACGACGAATACAGCAATGCGTTCGAGACTTTTCCGTCCAGCGCGCGGTTCCAACCGCCACGGCTCACGCCCCGTCCGGTCGTCGCCGGGATGCACACCGCGGTCGTCGTCGGCCCTCGCGGCGAGGAAATATGGACCGATGCGCTGGGTCGCGTCAAGGTGCAGTTCCACTGGGACCGCTTCGGCGCGAACGATGAGAAGAGTTCGTGCTGGGTGCGCGTGGCCCAGATCGCGGCGGGTCAGGGGTGGGGGCAGCTCTTCGTGCCACGCATCGGACATGAGGTGCTGATCGCGTATGTCGACGGCGACCCCGATCGGCCTTTGATCACGGGTAGCGTCTATAACGACACGCAGACGCCGCCCGTGCCGTTGCCGGGATCGCAGACGCAAAGCGTGATCCGTTCGCGCTCGTCGAAAAACGGGACCGCGGGCAATGAGATCCGCATGGAGGACAAGCTCGGCGGCGAACAGCTCTTCCTGCATGCGCAGAAGGATTTGCGCATCGATGTGGAGAACGATCTGACGACCACCCTGGTGAGCGGCTCGGAAGTGCGCACGCTCGAAAAAGGCGATAGAACGATCGACGTCCGGACAGGAAAGGAAACCCATACCGTCGAGGGCACCCGCGACCTGGCGGTGACGGGAGACGAGACACATCGCAACGGCGCGGACTTCGTCCAGACGGTCAAGGGGAACTTCACGCTCAAGGTGTCGGGCGACTTGCTGATCGATGTCGCCGGTTCCGTGAAAATTCAGTCAGGCACGACGCTGACCTCTCACGCCGGCACCGCGATGCTGAACCGAGCCGGCATGGATATGAAAAACGAAAGCGGCACGACGCTGGCGAACAAGGCGGGCACGACCCTGAGCAATCAGGGCCTGATGATCGAAAGCAAGGCGTCCACGACGCAGGTCGTGGATGGCGGCGGCGTATTGACGCTGAAGGGCGGTCGAGTGGAAATCGATTGAACAACGCACCGTCTCCTTTTTCGTCGGCGTCGACAGGGCTTCCTTGCGCGGCGGTGCCACAGGCGTCGGAAGCGCCGGTCTTGCTTGAGGACAGGGACGCGCAGGGTCGACTGCTGAGTCGCACGCCGCTATTGATGGGCCAGGCACACGGCAGGGTGATGCAATTCGGTGCGAATGAGGCGCCACGCATCATCGCCGAGTACCGGCATGGTCAACGGCATGGTGAATTGCAGTGCTATGACGCGCGCGGGCAATTGCTGCAAACGGCGATGTACCGCGGCGATGTGCAACATGGCCCGACCACGCTCTATTCCGGCGGTCGCGTGGTTTCCACGCAGCAATTCGTGGATGGCCTGTTGCATGGCGACACCGTTTGCCATGCGGCAAGCGGTCTCGTGGTGGCGCGGTTGCCCTACCGTCTCGGCGTGCTGCACGGCGAGGCAACGTATTTGCAGGACGGACGGATCGTGCGACGCGCGATGTACCGCGACGGCATGTTGAACGGCACCAGTGAGGATAGGGATCGGGCCGGGCGGCTGGTGCAAAGCGCGCACTACCGCGAGAACGTGCTGCACGGCGCGCTGTGCCGATACTGGCCCACCGGCCAGATCATGGAAGAGACGATCTACCAAGATGGCAAAGTCAAGGGCGCGCCTCGCCGGTTCGATGCGCAAGGTGCCGAGGCCACCGAGTCGCCGGTGCCGGCGCCGGGCGGCAAGTTCGTTCGCGACTTCGAAAAATGGGTGAGGGGTTGATGAGCATTCTGATCACGTCCGGCGCGATGCTGCAATGCACGTTTGGCGCGGCGCCCGCCTCCCTGAATGTGCTGCCGATCAAACGCATCGATGCCGGCGCTCCCGTCGCGAACATCATGGATCATTTGCCGGTGCTCAATATCCCCCCTTTTGGCAGCTGTGCATGCCTTGCCAATCCGCAGGTGGCCGCGGCCACCTCGGCCGCGCTCGGGGCATTGACACCCGTCCCCTGCATGCCGATGACGGGCACCCCATGGCTACCCGGCTCGCCGACGGTCCTGGCAAAGAAGATACCGGCGCTGCAGGACACATCGATGCTGCTGTGCAGTTGGGGCGGCGAGATAACGATCGTCGCGCCGGCGCAATTCACGACGCTGGTCGCGTAAGGCAACGGACACCATGCAAATCGTCTTCACCATGAGCGCGCGGATGATCGCGATCGTCTCGGTCTGCGCGCTGGTGCTCTGCATCGTCGTTTTCATCGCGGGCATGCAGGTCGGCGCGTGTCTCGATGTCCACGTCGGCCATGCCGGCCCGGCCGGTGCGAGTGCCGTCGCAACGGGTTCCGCCTCGTCGATGGCGGCCTGGCCGGCTGCCCCGGCGAGCGACACGTCATCCATCAACCATTCCGGCGAGTAACGATGCGTTTCCCATTTCTTCGATATGGCATCCGTTCAGGACTGGTGCGCGTTCTGCGAACATCGATGGTGCTGCTTGCCGGCGCATCCTGCATCGCGCATCCGGGACCGGCTCGCGCATCTTGCGTCGCTCCCACGCCCACGGCCCCGGCCCCGGCCGCCTCGACGGTCACATCGGGCGCACCCGCGCTCGCGCCGCCCGGGGTCGCGAGCATGGGGGGCGCCGCGCATGTCGTCGCGCTGCCCGACGGCCGTCTCATCGCCTCCGATTTCGCCCCCATCATCACGCGCGGCGAGTTGGTCGTGGCGATGTTGGGCGTCGACTCCCCGCCGTTCTTTTTTCAAAAAAATGGCCAGCTCGCGGGTATCGAGGTCGACCTCGCCAATGACGTCGGACGCGCCCTCGGCGTCAAGGTCCGTTTCGACAGAAGCGCGATGACATTCGACGATGTCGTCAAACTACTGGCCAGCGGCCACGCCGACATCGCGGTCAGCAAGCTGTCGCAAACGCTCGCCCGTGCCCGCCAGATCGATTACAGCCATCCGTACCTGACGCTGCATCGCGCACTGCTCATCAACCGCGTGCGCCTTGCCGCCCGCTCGGGCAACCGGCCGCTGCCCGACGTGATCCGGTCGTTCGACGGCACCATCGGCGTCATTGCCGCCTCCTCGTACGCCGATTATGCGAAGAAGAATTTCCCGCACGCGAAAATCGTGTCCTATCCGGGCTGGCAAGCGTTGATCGATGGCGTGAGGGCCGGTGACGTGACCGCCGCCTACCGTGACGAGTTCGAGATCAAGCGTCTGCTGAAATTCGACCCCACCGCATCGCTGACGTTGCGCACCGTCACCTTCCAGGACCTGAGCGATACGCTCGCCATTGGCGTCAGGGTGGACGAACCCACCGTTTTATCCTTCGTCAACGAATACCTGGGCGAGCGTACCGAGACGCTCGACGTCGCGCGTGTTCTCGATGCGGTCAAACAATAACGGTAACCGGGTAAAATCGACATGAACGCAACCCGCCTGTATGCGATCGCTCTCAACCCATGGGTCGTCCTCGGCAGCCTGCTGTCGGGGGCGATGTTCGGCGCGATGGTGCCCGCCGCCGCCGTGCGCCTCGCGACACTCGGCGACATCTATGTCGGCCTCCTGAAAATGACGGCGCTGCCGTTCATGATTTCGGCGGTGATCTTCAGTCTGCAGCGCCTGCTGCGCATCGGCGGCACGGGACGTTTGCTCGTCCGCGTCACGGTCGTGTTCGTCGCGGCGTCGATTCTGGTGGCGGTCGTGGGGACCGCCGTACTGCTGGTGGTACGACCCGGCGAAAGACTGTCGCATACCACGATGGCGACCTTCGGCCGGATCGTCGGTACGGATCTCGACTCCACCGATACCGCCATGGCGTTGTACGGTGCCGATGCGACCGTCGCGTCCCCGGGCTTCCTGGAGATGGTACGCGACCTGGTTCCGACGAACATCTTCGCGGCGCTCGCGAGCGGCGAGATCCTGAAGGCGCTGGTCTTCGCCTTATTGTTCGGCATGGCGGTCGGCTATGTGCCGTCGCGGATTTCCGACGGGCTGACCCAGGCATTGGAAACCGTCTACCACGCCTGTCAGAAGCTGATGCACTGGCTCAGCTATCCGCTGCCGCTGGTGCTCTTCTGCATGAGCGCCTCGCAGCTCGCGAAAATCGGCTTGGGCCCGCTTCAGGCGATGATGCAGTTCGTCCTCGCGTTCGCCCTTGCCTCGACGCTGCTTTTGCTGGTCGCCCTGTCCCTGATATGGCGGCGCTCGGGGCAAAGCCTCGGCAGGACACTCGATGCATTGCGCGGGCCCTTCACCTTGGCGCTCGCCACGCGCAACAGCGCGGCGTGCATGCCCAGCATGATTCAGAGCCTGGCCGACGGTCTGGGATTCGCACGCTCGCGCGTCGAACTCCTGGTGCCCCTGGCGATATCGTTGCTGCGCATCGGACCGGTGGTGTACTACGCCTGCGCGACCCTGTTCATCGCGCAGTTGTACGGCCGCGCGCTCGGGCCGCTCGAATTGCTCACCGTGGTGCTCGCGTCGGTGCTGGCAGGCTTCGCGTCGGCGGGGATGACGGGACTGGTCACCGTGTCGCTGGTCGGCATGACCTGCACCTACCTGCACCTGCCGTTCGAAGCCGCTTTCGTGCTGTTCCTCGCGGTCGATCCGATATGCGACATCCTGCGCACATTGGTGCTGGTCATCGGCAACACCGCCGCCATCGTCGTCATCTGCCCGCGCCCGCTGAAAGTCTAGATCATGACTTTTTCCAAATGCCTGACCCATCCGTGGACGATCGCGCTCTGCATGCTGCTCGGCGCGGTCACCGGGACATTCCTGCCTGCGGTGGGCGTCACCGCCTTCACCGTCGGTGCGCTGTATCTGGCCATCGTCGGCATGGTGGCGTTGCCCCTGCAAGTGGTCGCCGGTTTTTTCGGCCTGCGACAGGTGGCCGCCTTGCCGCGCTTCGTCCCCCGCGTGACGCTGATGATCGCGATATCGTTGGCACTGGTCGCGGGGGCCGCATTCTGCACGACGACGATCGGCTCCGTACTCGATACCGGCAGCGCCCTGTCCGCCGAAACGCGGGCGCAGCTGGGCAGCATCATCCAGCGCGCGGACGCCGGTGGCGTCAGCATCGATCTGGTCGATCGGTCGACGACGGAAACGCCCATTTCGACGCGGTCCGCCAACGCCGATGCGGCCATCCCGGACAACTTCTACCGCGTCCTCGCCGAGGGCCGCCTGTTGGGCATTTTCGTCGGTACGACGCTGTTCGGACTGGCATTCGCTGCCCTTCCCCGAGAGCAGACGCAGGCGCTGGGTCAGATCCTCGACGGCGCCTATCGCGCGCTCGAGACGGTCATCGACAAAGCCAATCTTTTTATTCCGGTCCTGGCGTTCGGCATGACCGCGCATCTGATGGGCCAGACCGGATATGCGACGATCCGCGCGCTCGGCACGATGCTGGGGTCGTTTTTCCTGCTCGTGGCACTGCTCGGTCTGGCGGCGGTCGTGGTCGTGTCGCGTGGCGCCCGCACGTCGATTCGCGACGTGATCACGAAATTGAAGGCGTCGCTGGTGATCAGCCTGACATCGGGCAGCCCGATCGCCGCGATCCCCAATACGATAGACGCGATGAGTACGCAACTCGGATTCAGCCGGGGCATTACCGAGCTGCTCATCCCGTTCGGGTTCGTCTTCGTCCGTGCCGGTACCGCGGTCTACTATGCAAGCGTGGCCATTTTCATTGCCCATCTCTACCACCGTACGCTGACACCCGGCGACCTCCTTCTCGTCTGGTTGAGCGCGACGGGCGCCGCCTTTCTTTCCGCGGGGTACATGGGCGCGGCCAATATCGGCCACGTGAGCCTCGTCCTCCTTGCGCTCCATCTCCCGGCCGACGCCGTCATCCCGATTTTGGTGTCGGTCGATCCGATCTGCAACGGGCCACGCAATGTTTTGTCGCTGCTCGCCGTCTGCGCGTTGACCGCCCTGGCGTCGGCGGGTCTGCCTTCGGAACGCCGGGCGTCCCCCGATCGCATCCTGGCCATGCCCGTCTCCATGACATTCGTCCTCACCGGATCGCAAGCCGCACTGACGCTTGGGTGCGCCGGCGTCATCGCGCTGTTCGTTTTTTTCATCGGCATGGGTATCGGAGCGCGTTGATGCCGGACAAGCACGAAGTCATACATCCGGCGCCCCGCCCTCGTCGTCGCCCTCGCCTGGCAACCGGGATGCGCATGACGAATCTGGGCATCCATGCCCTTGTCTGCGCATGCCTGGCATGGGCGGGGGGATGCGCCATGCCGGGCATCCGGGGGGCGCATGCCAACTGGCGCGACTTCACCTTCATCGCCGCTGCCGACATGAATCGAAACAGCCCGGTCGCAGTGGACGTGGTACTGATCAGTAGCCAGGACGCCCTGGAAAAAACGATGGCGCTCACCGCGGCGCAGTGGTTCGCTTCCCGAACCGACCTCGGTGCGACCTTCCCGCACGACATCCGGTATCGCAGCTGGGAGATCGTTCCGGGCCAGACCCTTTCCGCGGATAAGAAAGCGTTCGCGGGTTCGCGCGTGATCGCGGCGCTCGTCTTCGCGAACTATGACGCTCCGGGCGCGCATCGAATTCGGGTCGACAAACTGAATGGTCGAGTCGTTGCGACGATGACGACGACCGGCTTCACGCTCACTTATCCGAAATGAACATGCGCGAATCCATCCCCGAGCGGATCGAGTGGCACGAAGGCATGCTGCTGTCGCCTCAGCATTTCCAGACGCTGTCCGCAAGGCTCGACTCGCTGATCGCCTGGCAGACACTCGCCGCGGCGCCGTTCAGCTGGGGCGTACGCAGCGTTTCCATCGATACCGGATTATTGCCGGCCGGCCTGCTGCGCATCCTCGCGCTCGAGGCGATTTTGCCGGATGGCACGGCGGTCTGCTACGACAGCGGCAATCCGATGCACGGCGCGCTCGAAGCGGCGCTGCTTCCGTATGCGGACAAGCTCGCCGGCGGTTCCCTCGATGTGTACCTGACCTTGCCCACCCCGCATACGATGCGACACAGAGGCGCCGTGCGGCGCTATCGCTCGGTCGGCGGCCCGCTCGTCACGGACGAGGTATCGGAGGCGCCGCCCGCCGATATTCCGCGGCAGCTGCCCAATCTCGCCCTGGCGATCGGCGACGTGCCATCCGTCAATTACAGCCACCTGCGTCTGTGCTCGCTCTCGCGTGACAACGAAGTGGTGCGACTGGGCAGGCTTCTGCCGCCACTGCTGGAAATCGCGCGCGACAATGTGCTTTGGCAACGCACGGCGGCTCTCGTCGCGCAAATTCGGAGCAAGGCCGCCTTCGTCGCCAAGCAAACCGCGAATCCGTCCTCCCGCATCGACGACCGTCTCGCGCAACTGGAATTGAAGGATCGGCTCCGCAGCCTGCTGACGGACCTGCCCCTGGTGGAAGCGACGTTGCGCACGCCCCGACTACACCCGCTGCCCCTCTACCTGGCACTCGCTTCCTTGCTGGGTTCGCTCAGTCTCCTGACGCCCGGCGCGATTCCGCCCGCGCCGCTCGACTACGACCACGGCGACCCGCTGTCCGTCTTCGGGCCTCTGCTGGCCCATCTCGATGCCGCCATCAACGAAGTCAGTCAGCAATATCGCGAACAGAAATTCGAACTGCATGGGGGCGCGTTCCAGTTCGACGCGCGAACCACACCCCTGCCGTCGCAGCTGTACGTGGGCCTGCGCGGTCAATCGGAAAAGGATCTGGCCGCCTGGATGAACGGCGCCATCATCGGACCCGCGTCGGGGTATCCGTTGCTGCGCGAACGACGCATTCTGGGCGCACCCCGCCATCGCGTCGATGACGTACCGGCGTTGGGCGTTCGCGCCGGATCGGGCTATCTGCTGTTCTCCGTCGATATCGGAAAAGAAGGCATTTCGCCTGGCGATGCGCTGCTGATCAGTCATACGAACGAAGGGGCCAGCGCGCAGCGCCCCCAGGAAATCGTTCTTTTCGTGAAGGGGTAAAACGATGCATCGCACCTCCGCGGTACCCGCCTCCCAGACCGCCACGTCGCGCAACGTCCTGAAAACGGACGATGAGCTGATGACCGAGCAGTTTCGCGCCTTTATCGACGAAGTGAGACATGCGCCGGCACGGGTCCTCGACGTTCGCCAGACCGATCCCGAACTCGCCGCCGTTGCGCTGAACCAGCATCTGCAACGATTGATCGAACTGCAAAGCGCACAGATCGAACGGCAAACGAGCCGCCTCGAGGTCGACAACGTCGCGGATGCCCGCTATCTGAAAACCGCCCTGGCCGACGAATTGCTCCTGACGATGCCCTGGCCGGGCCGCGACCGCTGGACCGCGCACCTGCTCGAATCCGCCTTTTTCAGAACGAATATCGCGGGAGACCTGGTCTTCGAGCGCATCGACGTCCTGCTCGCGGACCGGGAACCGTCCCGACGCAAGATGGCGCGCCTCTACCTGTTTGCGCTGGCGATCGGTTTCCAGGGACGCTTTCGTGGGGATGCCGCGCTGGAACGGCTCACGGCCTATCGCACCGAGTTGTTCCAGTTCGTCTATCAGCGGCGTCCCGATCTCGGCGGCCGGGATCGCGTGCTCGACGACGATGCCTACGCGCACACCCTTTCGCACCTGGCGCAGCACAACCTTCCCCCATTGAGCCGCTGGACGCTGGGTGTCGTGGTCGCCGTGATCGGCCTGCTGGCGACGTCCGAGATCCTATGGCTGTCGACCACCTGGCCCGTGCGCGAGGCGTTGCATCATGCAAGCGTCGAATAGGCCAGGCGACGCTCCGACGCGATTCCGGCGGGAGGCGTGGCCATCATGTTAAGCAACCATCTTTTCCTGCTCTCGCTCGGGGTGCTGGCGCTGGTCGTGGCGGCGGTTCTGGGCTTCGTCCTGTATCTCGCCGCCAGAAACCCGCATGCGCAGCCGCAGGCGGGTTCGCGTCATGCGCGCCTGCGTCACGATTCCCTGCGGTCCTCGTTTCGCGCGGCCGTGGAACTGATCGAGGCCAACATCGCCTCGCGCGACGAGCGCTACGGCGTGCCCTGGGTACTCGTGTTGAACGAAGGCGAGGATGCGGCACGGTTGCCGGTCGCGCAGTCGGGCGTCGCCAGCATGCTCGGTGGCGAATCCACGTCGGCGGCCACCGCGCAGGGCATTGCCTGGGAGTTTTTCGATCGCGGCATCGTCATCGATCTGCGGGGCGACTATCTGGGCGCGCCCGACGAGGACGACGGCACGGAAAAACCCTGGGATGAATTCCTCGGTCTGTGCAGAACCTATCGTCCGCAGCGGCCCTTCGATTCACTCGTCATCACCGTGCCGGCGGCGCTCCTGCTCGACGGTTCCGCGGACGCGGGCCTGGAACTGACGCGCCGGGCCAAACTCGCGCATCGGCGGCTATGGCTGGCCCAGAACCGCTTCGCGATGCGGGTCGCCGTCTACCTGGTCATCGTCGGCGGCGAGCATATCGATGGTTTCTCGACATTCGCGCGCGCCGTTTCCGAACCGCTGAGCGCCAGCATGCTGGGATGGTCCTCGCCCTTCGACCTGTCGACGCAGTACCAATCGGACTGGGTCGATACCGCGTTCTCGACCGTGTTGAAATCGGTATCGGACATCGGCGCCGAACTCCTCGCGCTGGAGGCGGCCGCCGAGCATGCCGCGGCCATACTGATGCTGCCCGCGAGGATCGACGCGATGCGCGAGCGGTTACGCATGTATGTCGACGAACTGATGCGCCCCAGCGCCTATCACGAACCCTTCCTGCTGCGCGGCATCTATCTGACCGGCGACAGAAGCGAATCGCTGGAACGGGCCGCGATGCTGCACACCCGGGAGCGGGACGAGACCCCTGAGGACGAATACGGCGACGACGCCCGCGCCGATCCCGGCCGGCGCCACGATCTTCTCGAACGGCTCGCGCTGCAGCCGGCCTTCCTGAAGGATGTGTTCGAACGAAAGATTTTTCCGGAACGGGGTTTGACGCGCCCGTCGCGGACCCAGCAGTTGCGCCGTCCGCTCATGCGGCGGGCGCTGCGGTGGGGTGGCATTCTGGTGCTGGGTGGCTGGGGCGCGGGGCTGGTCCTGGCATCCTGGCAATTACGGCAGCGCAGCGTCGAATGGGCTGCCGCATTGGACCAGTTGCACCGCAGCGAGGTTTTTCGCGATGCCACGCTGCGAAGCGGCGCGCAACTGTCGCCCGATTGGTACCGGCAGACCTCGTTGGCGATACTCGCGATCAACGAGCGGTTTCAACCCGTCACCGCCGCGATGATCGTCATGCCGGGTTCCTGGACGCTCTTCGACGACCTGGAACGTCGCGTGGGAGCGCGCTTCGAACAGGCATTCGGCGAGATCGCCGTCGACACGATTCACCGGGAACTCGCGGCCCGCATCAGTCAATTGACCGGCGCGAGCCTGGATCCGGGCACCGGTAACCTGGGCGTCGGCGGTGAATGTCACGCGCCCGCCGTGTCGAACCCCGGGGCGGCGCGCCCGGCCAGTCTGGCCGTCGACGATCAACCCGAGACGATCGCGTTGCAATCGTACGTCCTGGCGGTGGACCAGCTCGAAGGCGCGCTGCTCGCATTGCAGCGGCTCCGGCAAGCCGCCACGTCCGGTAGCGCCGATCTACGTCTCGTCATCGGCTACACCCTTGGCGTGGCGCCGCAGGGAAGCGTGTCGCGCAGCCTGCCCTATTTTTACGAAAACGGTCCGCAGGTGGACGCCCTTTTCGCGAACGACGCACCGCTCATCCGGACCGCGGTGCGCTGCGCGCTGGACAGGGGCAATGCGCGCCTCGAAGCGCGACTGTTCACGAACAACCCCTCGATGGCGGCCGAACAGACGGTCGACACTTTGCTGGCCAGCCTGCCGCTGACCGATGCGCCCGCCGGCGCGGCCACGGACCGTTTTCGGCAGCTCGTCAACGCCATCCAGACCGAGAGCGATCTGCTGGCATCGGGGACCGCGGGATGGATGGGGCCGAACGGAACGGGTCTGGGCACCGGCTACGACCGGCTCGTGGCCCATGTCGCCCGGAACGGCTTGCTCGGCCAGGACGCCGCCGATCACCTGCGCACGGACACGGCCGCGGCATTTCAAGCGTTTCGCGCCACGTTCGCGCGGGACGTCGACACCCCCGGTGGCGGCCTGCAGTGGAGCGAGAAGCAGGCGCAGTTCAGTCTGTCGACAGACCGGATGGCGCTGAAGGAGGCGCTGACGAACCTGTTGAACCAACCGTTCATGGCGCCGCCACGCGATCGCGTGTTCCCCCCGATGGCCATCGGTACCGTCCTGGCATGGGATGCGGGGCAACTCGATCAGGTCATCGCGTTGGCGGATAGGCGCAAGCATTACCTCGCGGACGGCCTCGCGCACGTTTCCGCCGGGATGCAGCCGGTACTCGCGACCGCCGTCGACAGGCAGTTCGCGGCGACGGCGGAAGATCAGCTCGTCGCGGCGGCCACCGTGATCGCGCCCCTTCCCGACACCGATGCCGCCGCATTCCAGGCAGCGCAGCCCAGACTGCAGAAAATCGCAACGCTGTTCGAGGAAAGCGCCGCCGCGTCACGCGCCGATGATCTTCGGGCGACGAATTCCGCCGACGCCTTGCGTCATCTGCGCATGGTGGACGACGCGTTGACGGGGTCCGAGCTCTACGCGGTCGCCACCTCGGCGCCCGCGCCAGGCGCGAACCCGGATCACGCCCTGTTGGCCACCGCCTTCGGAGTCAGCGACGCCGCGTCACTGTCCGCCTATCTCGGACAGCAGTCCGCCCGCGCGCAAGCGCTCGGGCAGCAAGCCGCCATTTACCTGTCCGCGTTGGCACCCACGGACGCCGCGACGCCGCTCGCCCGGCGCTGGGCCGCGATCAACCGCGATCTCGAAAGGTACAAGCTGAAAAATCCGAACAGCGCCCTGCTGGCCCTCGAACAATTCGTGATGGCACTGGGAAGCGCGGATACGCCCGCCGATTGCGTCGGGAAACTGTCGGGGCAGGCGCCGTCCACCGCCGACAACGACTATTTCGCGCAGATTCATCAGCGCCTGTACATGCAACTGGAAATGCGTTGTGCAAGCGAGCGGACACGCTACGGCGAACGGGCGTGGAACGCGTTCGCGTCCCTGTTCAATCGGGAATTGGCCGGTCTGTCGCCCTTCGCGGGGACGACGTCGACCGCCTCCGCGAGCGCCGACCCGACCCAGCTCGCCAGGGTGCTCGGGCGGTTCGAGGACACGTCGCGCGCGCTGGGCGCGCAACGCGTGAACGGCGATATCGTCGTGCAGGGGGCGGGATCGGCGGTGCAACGCTTCGCGGCCCGGATGGACCACGCCGATGCGTTTCTCACTCCGTTGAAACCAAGCGATGGTCAGGAAGCGCCGGGCTACGACATCGCGGTGGAATTCCGCACCGAGCAACAGGCCGAAGTGGACGGCAACCAGATCATCGAGTGGTCGTTGCAGTCGGGTTCGCAAACCGTCAAGTCGGGCGACACGCCGCATACGGTGCATTGGGCGTATGGCACGCCGATCTCGCTGACCCTGCGCCTGGCGAAGGACGCCCCCCTATCCGCCGCCACGGACGTGCAACAGCCGGAGATGCGTTCGGACGGGCACAGCGTGACCTACCGTTTCGCCGACGCCTGGTCGTTGATCACGCTCATGAACCGTCACCTCACCACGCAATCCGGTGCGGGCGCGAATGCCCGCGGCCAGACGCTGGCGTTCGAATTTCCAGTGAACACCCACAACGCCGGCGGGAATGGGCCGCCGTCCGGCGACCGCCGCGCGCGCGTGTTCGCGCGCATCGCGCTGTTCGAGGCCGGCAAGAAAAATGCGTTGATCTGGCCGGGAATCCTTCCCACCCGGGCGCCCGACTGGACGGGTTCCGGTGGCGACTGACCGAACACACGGCGCGCCCGCAAACGCGCCGAACCAGGAAACGTGAGCGATGAGCGAGCCGAGCAACATCTACCCCGCCGAGCTGATGTCCGAACTCGCTGCGGCATGCGCCCCCCTGGCCGACACCGCCCCCGCCGGCACATCCCTGCGCTACACATCGATCTATCAGGAAATTCGCCACGCCCGCGAAGAAGACGATATGTCGCTGCCACGTGGGGATTGGGAACGGCCGTTGAAAAAGGCCGACTGGCCGAAGGTGGCGAGCCTGTGCGTAACGGCGTTGGGAACGAAGAGCAAGGATTTGCAGATCGCGGGCTGGCTGTGCGAAGCATGGGTCCGCCTCCATGGCGTGCCGGGTCTCGCCGCCGCGGTCGAAGTTTTCGGGAACCTGGTGGACCGTTGCTGGAGCGCAGCGCAGCCGCTGCCCGACGGCGACGATTGGGAGCCGCGCATCGGCATTTTCGCCTGGCTCAACGAATCGCTGGCATCGATGCTGACGCTGAACGTGCCCTTGATGAGGCTCGACCTGCCTGGCATGCCCATGCTCAACCTGGATGCGTGGGCGCGACGCACCGGCGGCACGCCCGCGACCCGCGAGGAAAGCGTTTTGACGCGCGACGAACTCGTCGCCTACGCCTTAGGGGAGCGTCTCGACAGTCTGCTCGTCATGCAGCGCGACCTGGCGCACGCCGCGGCCGGCTTCACGTCATTCACGCAGCGGCTCGATGAAGCAATGCAGGGCCAGGCACCGAGTTTCGAGCGGACGCTCCAGACCCTGGATCGGCTTGGCAGAGCGATCGGGAGCTTGGTGAACGGGCGGCAGTCGGGGCGAGAAACCGCCGCGGAGACCGCCGACGCATCGCCGCGCCCGACGGACGACACCGTACGCGAAACGCACGTCCCCCTGACAGCGCTTCCGCCGCCGCCCGATGATGCGGGCACCGTACCTTCGGGCGATCCGACCGTCGCCGCATTCCGGATACGGGATCGCGACCATGCGTATGCACTCATCGACACCATCGCGAACTATCTGCAACACCACGAACCCCATAGCCCCACGCCCTACCTGTTGAAGCGCGCGGTGTCCTGGGGAAGCATGCCCCTGATCGCCTTGATGGGCGACATCGTCCGGGAGGAAAGCGACCTGCAGCGCTATCTCGCCGCGATCGGTGCGCAACCCTGATCGCGAAAGCGGACCCGTATCTAAAAAAATTCAAGGACTACCATCATGCTGGGCTTGACCATCATGCCGCTCGGGCCGGGGCTGTACGGCGCGGAGACACGCATCGAGATTTGCCACGACCGCGCCAAAACGACGATCTGGCTGCAATTGACGAACACGCAATATATCGTCAACGGCAGCACCTCGCCCCGGTTCGTCACGGTCCTGATCGGCGCGATCCAGCGTGGTTCCGGCTGGGTGCCCATCGACGCCGGCACGGCGGCACGTTGTCGCGACGTGACGATCGCGGTGCATACGATGAAACCGGAGGCCACGACGCGCTTCCAGATCGCCATCGTCAATCATTGGCGCACCTTCGACAGCGCCCAGGCCAGGAACTGGGCGAAAGGCACCACGCTGAGGGCGAGCCTCACCAATGCCAGCTTCGTCATGAAGGCGTTGAAAACCGGCTTCGACGCGATCGGCGAGCCGATGGCAGCCTACAGCGGTTTCCGAACCGCGGATTTCACGCTGGATGAGGTGCTCGCCTACCTGACGACCCGCTCGAAAGCGGCCAGCACGACCCTATCCGACGGCGCCCTGCTGGATTTCCGGGAACTCATGCCCGCGCCGGCGTATGCCCCGCCATACGCACAGGATCGCACCGATACGAGCGACAAACGAACGATTCCCTGCATCGCCAGCGCGAGAGCGGGCACGCATGGCGGCCGCTTTGCCTATACGGCCGTGACCTCCGACGTTCCGTACGAACGGGTGATCACCTATGGGTTCCGCGGCGACTCACGCCCGCCGAGCGGCATCAAAAATGCCGGCGGCTTCCTGCCGAATTACACGCGGCCGGCACATATCGAAAAGAACTGGCTTTTGGCGCAGGACCAGGCGCTCAATCTTCAAAAATTCATTTCCGATCAGGAATATGGCGGATACCTTTCCGTGACCAAATCCACCACCGTGGCGAAGGGCTTCGCCATAGGCTACGGAGGAACGACGCCTGCCGGTCCGGGGTGGATTTACGCATGCTTCGTGGAAGGCGGGTTTCACCTGCCGGCGCGCGGCACGCACAAGTGGGTACAGTTCGACGAGCAGGAGATCTCCATGCCCGGGATCATCGAATGGGAGGACATCGTCGGCTGCCGATACGTGCTGGCGGATGGCCGCTCCGAAGGCAGCGTCTATCTCAAGGACACGTTCCTGTACACCGATGCCATGGCCGCGGTCGAGGTGTGGGAGTTGCTGAGCGGGAAATCTCAGGGGCCGGGTCCTTGATGTATACGCGCAATATCACTTATCCTGAACTTGTCCTCTTCGACGACCCGGACGTGCTCCTGGCGGTGCGACAATAGTGTGCTTCGATGGCGCCGTCGCTTGCTTGCCCTCGCCGGCATGCGATTCAAGCGTCTTCGTTACCCGCCAAGCACGGGACGCCGCCCTCCCCATCGGCGCATCCAGGCCATTTCGATCGAGGCAGACGCATGTCCATTGTCGGATCCGCTTCCGTACCGCCCATCACGACCTATTATTCGCCCAGCGCCTGCACACGCGCACTGGTGACTTGCAACGATCTTTCCCTGTCGCCCACGTGCTCCCCGGCGACCCGGGGTGCCGCGCGGCGCGACCTGATGGACCTTGCCCGCCCCCTCCCGGCGCTGCTGACGAACGTATGTGCCGTGCCCCTTCATCCCCCTGTCGAGAAAGGGTGGTTCGGCCTGAATCCCTCGGTCGCATTGTGGCGCGGACGACTGCACGTCATACACCGCGCGGCGAATTTCCTGCCTGTCCGGGACGGACACTATATCGATATCCCGGCCTCGTTGCGCGCCGATCGCAACTATCTTTGCTCGCTCCACGCGGATCTGACGGTGAACGGTCCATGGATGGAAGTTTTGCCCCCCCGGGGCGAAACCGTCCGAAGCAGGGACCCCGTCCCCGGTCTGAAGGATATCCGCCTGTTCGCGATGGATGAAGACCTGTATGGCGTCGCATCGAGTCATGGCAGGGCGCCTGATTTCATCGATGACATGCTGGTTGCGCAGCTCACCTTCGGCGAGGGGACGTCCTGCCGCCATGCCGAGCCGCGCAGGCTCTCCAGCGCGTCGACCCGAAGCCGGGAGAAGAACTGGACGCCCCTGATCGTCGCCGGGGAACCGCGATTCATCCGATACTTTCAGGATAACGTGGTGTTTTCGATCGACGGCAACGAGGTCTCCCGTACGCCGTCATCGCTCGCCGTCGACCATCTCCGCGGCGGATCGCAAGCGCTCCCCTTCGCCGGGGGCTGGCTATTGATCTGTCATGAAATGGTCGAGGGCGTGAACCGACGGCGGTATGCCCATCGCTTCGCCTGGCTCGATGGCGATGCGGTGTTGCGACGCCTCAGCGAGCCCTTCAAGCTTCGTGGAGACGATGTCGAATTCGTCACCGGCCTGGCCGCCCATCCCGACGGTCGAGACCTGGTCATCAGCTACGGGCTGAGCGACTGCGAGGGCTGGCTCTCCCGCGTGCCGGCGATCGAGGTGGCGCGGCTGTTGCATCTGCATTGAAGATGCCCGTACCTAACTGCCAGACCTTCTCGCGTGGTACGACACCGTGCACCGCCACGTCGATCCCGCGATACCTGACTGGACGTTCTCACTGATTTCGAATTGATCGCCGCATCGCAATCCGCGAACATTCAGCCCTATCATGCGATAGACACGATTCATCAAATCATTATCGTCGACGGCATGGGAATGCCACATCACCTCAGTAGTGCAACACAGAACGCAACGAATGCACTGAGAGAGAAGTATGCGTCGGCAGCTTATACGCTATGGACCGGAGAGATGCTCCGGGAATTCATCGGCAGGCATTACGGCAACGATGTCGTCACGGCGTTCGATTCGTTGAAACCCCATGCGTATCAGTGCGATCTGGCGCGTTACTGTCTGCTGCACACCCTGGGTGGGTTGTACAGTGATCTGGGGATAGAGCATTACCAAAAGTGGAACATTCCGCACAATTTCGATTTCGCGGGATGCATTGCAGCTGTATATCCCGAACCGTCAGCAGGGATTCGATGTCGAGAATGCCGTTTTATGGTCGAAGCCGGCGGCGCCAGCGCTCTTGCTTGCAATCAATAAAATTGTCGAACATACCCGTGTTCGTTTCTACGGGAATCGCTCCATCGACCCCACGGGTCCGGGCCTGCTCGGATGGGCATGCGCGAAAACCTTGGCGATGCAATGGGAACGACGCGAGAAATTGAACCAGTACATCGGCATCAGCACGAGTTCCCGCAATGCGGACGGTCTCAAATTGGATTTTCACGTGCGTGCGGAGAAACTGTCGGAAGAAAACAAATTCGCTTCCCGTTTGCGTCGAGCTTCGGACGCCAGCTATATGGGTGCATCGGGTGCAAACACCTACGTAGAAGCATGGCATCAAAGGGATGTTTACCGCTGACGGGTTGCCCCCGTTCATCCACCCCCAGCTTCACGGAATCATTCGTGCGAACCTCGCGATAGGCATGCCTGCCCAGCGGTAGAGCCCCTATTCCACCGTCACCGATTTCGCCAGATTCCGTGGCTTGTCCACATCCGTGCCCCTGGCGCACGCCGTGTGATACGCCAGCAGCTGCAACGGCACCGTATGCAGAATCGGCGACAGCGGCCCGTAGTGCTCGGGCATCCGGATCACGTGAATCCCGTCGCTGCTCTCGATATGCGTATCCGCGTCCGCGAACACATACAACTGCCCGCCCCGCGCGCGCACTTCCTGCATGTTCGACTTCAGCTTCTCCAGCAGCGTGTCGTTCGGTGCCACCGTCACCACCGGCATCGCCTCGGTGACCAGCGCCAGCGGCCCGTGCTTGAGCTCGCCCGCCGGATAGGCCTCGGCATGGATATACGAGATTTCCTTGAGCTTCAGCGCGCCTTCCAGCGCGATCGGGTAATGCAGCCCGCGCCCCAGGAACAGCGCGTTTTCCTTGCGCGAGAATTCCTCGGACCACGAAATGATCTGCGGCTCCAGCGCCAGCACGCTGTTCAACGCCGCGGGCAAATGCCGCAATTGCTTGAGATACGCGGCCTCGGTGGCCGCGTCCACCTGCCCATGCAGTTTGCCGAGCGTCGCCGCGAGAATGAACAGGGCGGTCAGCTGCGTGGTGAAAGCCTTCGTCGACGCGACGCCGATCTCGCGGCCGGCATGCGTGAGAAAGGCCATCTCGGTCAGGCGCACCATGGCGCTCGACGCGACATTGCATACCGCCAGCGTGTGCGTGTGCCCGAGCTGCTGCGCGTGCTTCAGTGCGGCGAGCGTGTCGGCTGTCTCGCCGGATTGCGAGATGGTGATGACCAGCGCCTCCGGGTTCGGCACGGAGTCGCGATAACGGTACTCGCTGGCAACCTCGACCTCGGTGGGAATGCGCGCGATCGATTCAAGCCAGTATTTGGCGCACAGGCCGGCGTAATAGCTGGTGCCGCAGGCCAGGATCAGGATCCGCTGGATGCCGGGCAGGACCGCGGCGCCGCGCTCGCCGAAGAGCGCGGGCGAAAACGCATCGACGGCGGGAATGGTGTCGGTGATCGCCTGCGGCTGTTCGAAGATTTCCTTCTGCATGAAGTGCCGGAACGGGCCGAGTTCGACCGCGCCGCCATAGGCGACGACCTGCCGGATCGGGCGTTCGACGGTGCGGTCCCGGGCGTCGACGATGGTGACGCCTTCGAGCCGCACGTCGACGATGTCGCCCTCTTCCAGAAAGATGAAGCGGTCGGTGCTGCCGGCCAGCGCCAGGGCGTCGGAGGCGAGGAAGTTCTCGCCCTCGCCCACGCCGACGACCAGCGGCGAACCGGCGCGCGCGCCGACGACGCGGTGCGGTTCGTCGCGATGGATCACGGCGATGGCGTAGGCGCCGCGCAATTGCGGGACGACCGCGCGCACGGCGTCGAACAGGTCGCCGCGGTAGTGGCTGTGCACCAGATGGGCGATGACCTCGGTGTCGGTCTGCGTCTCGAAAACATAGCCCTGCGCGCGCAGCGTTTCACGCAGTGTCTCGTAATTCTCGATGATGCCGTTGTGCACGAGGCCGACGGTATTCTGCGAGAAGATCGGATGCGCGTTGCGGGTGACGGGCGCGCCATGCGTCGCCCAGCGCGTGTGCGCGATGCCGGTCTGGCTCGCGAGCTGCGTTTCCTCGACCTGGGCGGCGAGATCCGCGACGCGCGCGATGCTGCGCACGCGGGTCAGTTCCCCGCCGACGATGGCGGCGACGCCGCACGAGTCATAGCCGCGGTATTCGAGCCGCCGCAGGCCTTCGACCAGCACTCCGACGATATTGCGTTGCGCGACCGCGCCGACAATCCCACACATGGTGTTCTTCCTCAGCCGTCGTCGAAACCACGTTCCGACGCTCAGCGTTTCTGTTTGACCGGCCGCCGATGGCCGGGCCGGGCGTTCTGGGTTTTGGGATTCAGCGCCAGCGCGCCGGCCTCGACGTCCTTCCAGACGGTCGTGCCGGCGGCCAGCGTCGCGCCCCGGCCGAGCCGGACCGGCGCGACCAGCGCGGCGTTCGAGCCGACGAAGACGTCGTCCTCGATGACGGTGCGATGCTTGTTGGCGCCGTCGTAGTTGCAGGTGATCGTGCCGGCGCCGATGTTGACGCCGCTACCGATGTCGGCGTCGCCGATGTACGTCAGGTGGTTGGCCTTCGAGCCGGTGCCGATCACGGCGTTCTTGACCTCGACGAAGTTGCCGACATGCACGCCGTCGGCGAGTTCGGCGCCGGGGCGCAGCCGCGCGTACGGTCCGATGACGGCGTCGGCGCCGATGCGCGCATTGTCGAGATGCGAGAAAGCGTCGATGCGCGTGCCGGCGCCGACGACGACGTCGCGCAGCACGCAGTTCGGACCGATCGCGACGTCGTCGCCCAGGGTGACGGCGCCTTCGAACACGCAGTTGACGTCGATGAAGACGTCGCGCCCGGCGTCGACGCTGCCGCGGATGTCGATGCGGGCAGGGTCGGCGAGCGAGACGCCGCGCTCGAGCAGCGTGTTCGCCAGACGCGCCTGGTAGGCGCGTTCGAGCACGGCGAGCTGCGCCCGGCTGTTGACGCCGAGGGTTTCGGCGATGCCGGTCGACGAAGTGGTGACGATGTCGACCTGATCGGCCAGCGCCTGTTCGACGAGATCGGTCAGGTAGTACTCGCCCTGCGCGTTGTCGTTGCCGAGCGCGGCGAGCCAGTCGCCCAGCCGCGCGGTGGGCGCGACCACGATGCCGGTGTTGATCTCGGTGATCGCGCGCTGCGCGGCGTCGGCGTCCTTCTCCTCGACGATGCGCAACACGCTGTCGTCCGCGGCCCGGACGATGCGGCCATACCCGGTGGGGTCGGCAACGTCGACGGTGAGGATGCCGAAGGCGTGCGCGCCGGCCGCGTCGAGCAGCGCGTGCAGCGTCGCGGGGGTGGTCAGCGGCACGTCGCCGTACAGCACGAGCGTCGGCACCGTGGAGTCGAGCTGGCCGACGGCCTGCCGGACCGCATGGCCGGTGCCCAGTTGCTGCGCCTGTTCGGCGAACAGGATGTCGGGGGCGGCGACGGCCGCACGCACCGCCTCCGCGCCATGTCCGACGACGACGACGATCCGCCGCGGCGCGAGTGCGCGCGCCGTGTCGATGACGTGGGACAGCAATGGCCGGCCGGCCAGCCGGTGCAGGACTTTGGGCAGGGCGGAACGCATCCGCTTGCCCGAGCCCGCCGCAAGAATCACGATGTTCACGTCGCGCCGCTCAGGAGGATGTCAGGGAAAATTCAGCCATGAATTTTAGCATGCGTCCAAGCGCCGCCCGGCGGCTTCTCGACCGCTTCTCGACCGCTTCCCGGTCAGAAGGCGTAGCTCACCGAGGGCAGCACCGTCACGCCCACGCGTCGCTGCGCGATCGGACTGTTCGCGGCCTTGTCCGTATAGAAGCTGCCGCTGACGATCAGCTCGCCGGTCCAGTGCCTGTCGAAATGATGATCCCATGTGACGCTCAACGCATAGGCGTAGACGCCGCCTCCGGGCGCATAGCCGTCATATCCCGAATTCACGCTCTGCGCGCGCGTCACGCCGAAGTAGGTCTGGTTGTAGCGGCGGTCGCCGAGCTTGACGTTGGCATCCAGGGTGACCGGATCCTGCGTGCCGCGCGCGGCGATGCTCTCCAGACCCAGTTGATACTGGTTGCCGCGCCGGCCATCGAGGCCGAACTCGGCCTGCGCGTTCGCGGACAGCCAGGAGACGATCTGCTGGGACACCGTCAGGGTGCTGGTGAGCGAGCCCTTGACGCTGCCGAGCCGGGCGAGACGATCCGCGCCGGGGCGCAGCCAGTTGTCGCCGTCGTCGCGGCCCGTGTCGTAATTAAGGGCTTCGCCGATGTAGAAGCCCGAGGCGGACTGATACTGGATGCCCGCCCCGCGCGTGGTGTCGGCGAAGAAAATGCCCCGGCTGACGTTGAGCATCGGCACGAGCAGCGGCCGAAACGCGCGCGCGCCCATGTAGCGCTGATCCAGCCCCGCTCCCATCCCGATGCTGACGTCGGTATGGTTGCCGAAAACGCCGCCGTCGTCCGGGGGCGTGGCGGACGCGACCGTCGGCGCGGCGGACGAAGCGGACGAAGCGGATGACGCCGCCGCCGTGACGGTATCGCCCTCCATGCCCGCTTGCGCCCGGACCGGTCCCGCCACCGCGAGCGCAAGCACGAACGCGCAGCACCCGGCGATGGCACCGCGCGAAAGCAGCCTGAAATGCGCGATACATCGCGCCATACGCGTTTCCTTCGATCTGGTCCGGGGTCCTGCCGGGTCCGGCCAAACGCCGCAATCCGGACCCGTGACCGCGCTCGTCGCCCTGGTCACCGCCCGCGCCCGCCGCCGCGCTGCGAGATATGCCAGGGCACCAGCCGCCGTTCGACGAAGGAGACCGCGCCGAACAGCACGACGCCCATCAGCGCGAGCAGCACCACCGCGACGAAAACCCGGGTGGTCTCGAACATGCCCTGGGCACTGAGGATCACGTAGCCCAGACCGCGTTGCGCGGCGACGAATTCGCCGACGATGGCGCCCACCAGCGCGAGCGAAACCGCGACCTTCAGCCCCGAGAGGATCGACGGCAACGCGTACGGAAACTGGATGCGCCAGAGCACCGCCCGCCTGCCGCCGCGCGCGGCGCGGGCGAGGTCGAGCAGGTCCTGCGGCACCGATTTGAAACCATGCACGGCGTCGATCAGCACCGGAAAGACGGCCACCAGGAAGCCGATCGCGATTTTCGGCTCCATGCCGGTGCCCAGCCATAGCACGCACAACGGCGCGATCGCCACCTTGGGCACGCTGTTCAGACCGACCACCGTGGTGTAGACGGCGTTCTCCAGCAGCTTCGAGCGCACGATCAGGATCGCGAGCCCGATGCCGACGACGGTCGCGGCGACAAAGCTGGCGAGCGTGACCTCCAGCGTGTACCACGCATTGTCGAGATAGAGGCCGGGGGAGTCGAGGAATTCGCGCACGATGGCGCTGGGCGACGGCAGGATCACCGGGTTGATGTGGGCAAGGCGCACCAGCGCTTCCCAGAGCGCGAGACACAGCGCGATGAAAATGCTGCTGGCCGCCATGGGCGCGACGGCGCCGAGGAAGGCGAAAGGCCGCCCCGCCGGGGAGACGGGCGGGCTTCCGGGCGGCGGCACGGACGACGGATGCAACGGCTGCGGCGGCGTGGCGCGGGAGGTCTCAGGCGTCATGCAGCAGTCCCATGTCTTCGAACAGGCCCCGGATGCGGGCGCGGTACTGGCTGAAACGGGCGTGCTGCGGATGCGCGGGATCGTCGCGCATCGCGAGACTGCGCGGGCGCGGCAGATCGATCGCGAGCGTGTCGACGATGCGCCCCGGACGCGGCGAGAAGACCGCCACCCGGTCGGCGAGGAAGACGGCCTCGGCGATGTCGTGCGTGATGAAGAGCACGGTCTTGCGGCTGTCGAGCCAGATGCGTTGCAGCTCGACGTTCAACTGTTCGCGGGTCAGCGCGTCGATCGCGCCGAACGGCTCGTCCATCAGCAGCAGCGACGGGTCGTCGATCAGTGCCCGGCAGATCGAGACGCGCTGGCGCATGCCGCCGGACAACTCCCACGGGTAGCGCGTCGCGAAAGCCTCCAGGCCGAACAGCGAGAGCAGATGCCGCGCGCGCGTCTCGTGCGCGGCACGCGCGCCCTGCAGCTCGCCGCGCAATGCCAGCGGCAGCAGCACATTGCCGAGCACGTCGCGCCAGTCGAGCAGGACGTCGCGCTGGAACACCATGCCCAGACCCGCGGGCGGCCCGTCGCCCGGACGCCGCACGTGACCGTCGATCGCCAGCACGCCGCTGGTCGCGTCGTCGAGCCCGGCGATGCAGCGCAACAGGGTGCTCTTGCCGCAGCCGCTGGGACCCAGCACGCTGACGAATTCGCCATGCGCGACGTCGAGCGATGCGCTCTCGAGGGCGACCACCGGCCGCTTGCCGGGATAGCGCCTGCCAAGCTCGCGCACCTGGATATGCGGCGGCCGGTCGGCGGCAGTTGCGTCGTTGGCGTTGGCGTTAGCGTCGGCGTCGCGCGCGTCGACACCCCCGGGCGAGGCCAGTTTCACTTGCCGGCTCCTATCCGGTCGATCGTCGCGCGGTCGAGCAGGGTATTTGTGAAGTAATG
The DNA here is from genome assembly GCF_026624755.1 of Robbsia betulipollinis. Classification (NCBI taxonomy): domain Bacteria; kingdom Pseudomonadati; phylum Pseudomonadota; class Betaproteobacteria; order Burkholderiales; family Burkholderiaceae; genus Robbsia; species Robbsia betulipollinis. The sequence continues at coordinate 1,594,563 of NZ_JAPMXC010000001.1, read as the reverse complement.
GTCGGCCGGTTCCGGATTTTTCAGCAGTTTGGCGTCGCCCAGGGTCTTCAGCGCGCCCTGCCAGTCACTCTCGGCCATATAGCCGGTCGGCTGGCCCTGCGTGGCCGGCGTGTGCATGAAGCCCAGCAGCTGGTCGATCTGGCCGCGCAGGATTTTGGGATCCAGCTTGACGTCCGGACGCTGCGCGAGCATTGCGGCGACGGCCTCGTCCTGGTGGCCCTGTTCGATGTACTGCCAGGCCCCCGCCATGACGCTGGCGAAGCGGCCAAGCGCCGCGCGCTTGGCGGCGAGCGCTTTCTCGTTGGTGAACAGACCGAAACTGGGCAGCGGCAGGCCGAAGTCGGCGAAGCGGATCGCGCGCGATGGGCGCTGCGCGGCGACGATCGGCAGGAAAAACGGAATGCTCGACACGGTGCCGTCGACGCGGCCGGCGATGTAGATCGCGGTCTGCGCGGCGGCATCGACGTTCAGGCGCGTGACCTGGTCGGCGGCGACGCCGCCGTTGGCGAAAAACCGGTCGAAGAACGGCGCGCCGGAACCGCCCGGCGTGATCGCGATGCGCCTGCCGACGAGATCCTTCGGGGTACGCCAGTTTTCGTTCGCGGGCACCAGCACGCCGGTGTCGTTCTGCCGGACGAAGTCGGCGATCGCGATCACCGGCAGGCCGCGATCGCGGCCGATGATCATCGGTCCGAGGTTGGCGAGGCCGGCATCGAACTGTCCGGCGCCCACGAGTTGCACGGTGTGCGTCGAGCCGATGCCGTCCTGCGCGTCGACGGCGATGCCGGCGCGGGCGAACCAGCCTTTCTGCTTGGCCAGATACAACGCGGCGTCGATGCCCCATGGCGTCCAGTCGGTGCGCAGGCGAATCGTGTCGAGATCCGCGGCGCTGGCCGTGGACAGCGGAACGAGCGCGACGCTGGCCGCCACGCTCGCGACCAGACAGAGCGCCGCGCGAACGATGATGCGCTTCAACCTCATGCGAGACTCCCTTGCATCCAGCGGACGCACCGTCCGGCGAATGCCGTGTGTTGCAATCGAATGGCCCATGCCGCCCCGCGCGTGCACGGCCCGGCTGACGCCGGCGTCACGTCCCGCATCCCGCGCCGCGCATCAGGGGATGAAACGGATCGCTTGCGGGTCGCCGGCGACACCCGTCTCGCCGTCGGCCCCGCAGGGGTCCTCGTCGAAAGCGATGTCGCCCGCGGGGTCCGCCCGTCCGCTCGCCTTCAGCCCGGCGAAGTCGAACAGCTCACGATCCATCAGGTGCGAGGGCACGACGCTCGACAAGGCGTTGAACATATTGTCGACCCGCCCCGGAAAACGCTTCTCCCAGTCGCGGATCAGCGCCTTCATCTCGGCGCGCTTGAGGTTCGGCTGGCTGCCGCAGAGATTACACGGAATGATCGGGAATTCGCGCAATTCGGCGTAGTTTTCGAGATCCGCTTCCTTCACGTAGGCGAGCGGCCGGATGACGATGTTGCGGCCGTCGTCCGATTGCAGCTTCGGCGGCATGCCCTTGAGCTTGCCGCCGTAGAACAGGTTCAGGAACACGGTCTGCACGATGTCGTCGCGGTGATGGCCGAGCGCGATCTTGGTCGCGCCCAGTTCGCCGGCGACCCGGTACAGGACGCCGCGTCGCAGCCGCGAGCACAGCGAGCAGGTCGTCTTGCCCTCGGGCACCAGCCGCTTGACGATGCTGTAGGTATCCTGTGTCTCGATATGGTACGGGACGCCGCGCCGCGTCAGATATTCCGGCAGGATGTGGTCCGGGAAGCCCGGCTGCTTCTGGTCGAGGTTGACCGCGACGATATCGAAATGGATCGGCGCGCGCTCGCGCAGCCGCAGCAGGATGTCGAGCAGCGCATAACTGTCCTTGCCGCCGGACAGGCAGACCATCACGCGGTCGCCCTCCTCGATCATCGTGTAATCGGCGATCGCCTGCCCGACCTGACGTGCGAGCCGCTTGAACAGCTTGTTGTTCTCGTAGGCGTCGCGCTGCTCGCGGCGGTCTGCCGCGCGTTCCGCGACCGCGCGCTGAATATCGTCGGGCATCACGCCTCCTTGAAACGAAAGATTTCGACGCCCACCGATTCGCATCCCGGATACACGTCGACCTTCTCGGTGACGACGCGCACCGCGCGCACGCGGACGTCGGCCAGCAGGCGCGCGGCGACGTCGTCGCACAGCGTTTCCTGCAGATGAATGTGACCCTGACCGATACTCGCCAGGATGGCCTCGGGAATGATGTCGGAGTTGACGATCTCGTCGAGCGCGTCGCGTTTCGGGGTCGAAATCGCCAGCGCGATGAACAGATCGACGTTGAAGCGCACCCGCTGGGCGGCGCCTTTCTCGGCTTCGTAGGCGCCGATATTCATCCGGACTTCGTAGTTGCGGACGAAAAGCCGGCGACAATCGGCCAGACGGGGGTCGGTCAGCACGCTGGACATCGCGTGGCTCCAAAGGAAAAACAGAACGGACGTACGGCGGCCCGAAGGCGAGCGCGCACGGCATGAAGGAAAAACCGGTACGACGGACAGCTCATGAACGGAAGCGCTCCCGCTCGACGGCATGGCGGACATCCGCTGCGCCGTCCGCGTCGCCATTCGCTGCACAAGGCGGGGCGCAGGACGGGGCGCACCCCGTGCCGCCATCCACCAGCAAGGTCGAGCCGGTGATCGTCGATGCATCGGCCAGATAGCAGACGGCCTGCGCGAGCGCGGCATCGAGCGCTCCGCCGCCGGGCATATCGTCCGCATCGCCCGCATCGCCCGCATCGCCCGCATCGCCCGCCAGCAAGGTCGTGCTCACGGCAACCACGCGCAGGTGCGGCGCATAGCGGCGCGCCAACACCGGCGTGGCGGTCGCGACCGCGGACTGCGTGAGCGCGAACAGGACCGCGTCGCGCCGCACCTCCGGCAGCAACGAGTCGACGATATTGACAACCACGGCGTCGTTCTCGCCCGCGCCGCCCGCGCCCGCGCCGCCGTCGCTCCCGCACGGCGCACCGGTCGCATGCGCCAGTCCCTGCGCCAGCGCCAGCGCGTTCCACAGATTCGCATGATTCATCCGTGCCAGCGCCGCGCCGCTCAGGCGTCCCGCCGGGTCGCGCTCGACACGCAGCGGCGCGCTGACCACGCAGCGTGGCCGGCCCAATCGCTGCGCGCAGCGGCGCACCAGCGTCTCGGCCGAGGCGTTCTCGCCGTCGTCCGTGACGCGTGGCGTCGTCGACACGGGAAATGCCGCAGCGCGGCGCGCCAGGGCCGTCACGGCGGCGCACAGGGCCAGCGCCGTGGCCCTGTGCCCGGCTCCGCCCTGGCCGGCGGCAGCGCCGCTGCCGGCCGCGCGGTCACTGGCGTGGTCGCTGGCGTGGTCGCTGGCGTGGTCGCTGGCGTCGTCGCTGGCGTCGTAATACACGCCGACATCCCAGCCCCGGCCGGCGAACGCCAGGGCGAGCGCCCGCCCGCGCGCGGGGTTTGCCGCGATCGCGCTGGGCAGGAGCACGATGCCAGGTGCGCCCGGAGGGTCCGGGAAAGTCGTTTCAGTCATTTACAATGTCGCGATGGACGCCAAACCACACGCTAGTTTACCCGTTCCCGACGCGCACGCCCTCGCGCGTTCCACCACGCTCGTGGCGCGCATCGCCGCGGAGATCGCCGCCGCGGGGGGCTGGCTGCCGTTTTCCCGCTACATGGAAATGGCGCTGTACACGCCCGGACTCGGCTACTACAGCGGTGCGAACCGGAAATTCGGCCACAGCGCGGCCGACGGCAGCGATTTTATAACCGCGCCGCATATCTCGCCATTCTTCGCGCGCGCGCTGGCGCGGCCGGTCGCCGAGGCGCTGGCGCTCGCCGAAGCGGACGAGATCCTCGAATTCGGCGCCGGCACCGGGCTGCTCGCCGCGCAGTTGCTGAACGCGCTGGCGGACGATGCGCTCCCCGCCATGCCCCGCATCCGCCGCTACACGATCGTCGAGCTGTCCGGCGAACTGCGCGAACGCCAGCGCGAGACCCTCGCGCAACACGCGCCCGCCTGGCGCGATCGCGTGCGCTGGCTCGACGCGCTGCCCGAGCGTTTCCAGGGCGTCGTGATCGGCAACGAGGTGCTCGACGCGATGCCGGTGCAGTTGCATCCGCATGTCGATGGCGCCTGGTTCGAACGCGGCGTCGCGCTCGACGGCACGCGCCTGGTCTGGCGCGACCGCCCGGCGGCCGCGCCGCCGACCATCCCCGCGGCGGTGCGCCAGGCGATCGATACCGCCGCCGTCGACTACCTGATCGAGAGCCACGCGGCGGCACGCGCCTTCGTCGGCACCGTCTGCGCGATGCTGACGCGCGGCGCGGCGATCTTCATCGACTACGGCTTTCCCGCGCACGAGTACTACCATCCGCAACGCGCCGCCGGCACGCTGATGTGTCATTACCGGCATCAGGCGCACGACGATCCGCTGCTGTACCCGGGCCTGCAGGACATCACCGCGCATGTCGAATTCAGCGGACTGACGCAGGCGGCGCTCGACGCCGGCGCCGACGTTCTGGGCTATATGTCGCAGGCCCGCTTCCTGATCAATGCCGGCATCGCCGAGGACCTGGGGCGCACGATCAGCCCCGGCGACCCGGCGCGTTACCTGCCGGCCGCCAACGGCGTGCAGAAGCTCCTGGCCGAATCCGAGATGGGCGAGCTGTTCAAGGTGATCGGTTTCAGCCGGGGACTCGACGACCTGCCCCGAGCCTTCGCCACCGGCGACCGCTCGTGGACGCTGCTCGACGAGGAGGACGGCGCATGATCCGCTGGCTCGTCACGACCTTCGTCGCGGTGATGATCCTGTCCGCCTGCTGGCCCTGGCTCGGCAGGATCGGCGTTGGCCGCCTGCCGGGCGACCTGCGCTTCCGGTTGTTCGGGCGCGACTACCTGTTTCCCTTCACGTCGTCGATCCTGATTTCGCTGATCGCCACCGCACTGGTGCGCTGGCTGTGACGCGTCGAGGCGTCGCGTCGCGAGGCAGACGCCGCGCCGTCCCGGATCGAAGATCCCGTTTGATGGCAGACTGGATGCACGATTCGCGGCTATGCTTGGATACCCGCCGCACGCGCCACTCCCGCGCGCCGCGCCGCGCGTATATCGAAACAGGTTCCACCATTCTCTCATTCTCCGTAACTGGCGCATCGAGGTAAGCCATGGATGACCGAGTCCGCCCGCAGGGCGCCCATTCCATGAGCGACAATGCCACCAGCGCCATGCGCGACGTCCTGGAAGGGCGCCGCACCGGCTGGTCGATCCTGGTGCCCTTCGCCGGCCCCGCGGTCGTCGTTTCGGTGGCATACATGGACCCGGGCAATTTCGCCACCAACATCCAGGCTGGCGCGCGCTACGGTTATTCGCTGCTCTGGGTCGTCTTGCTGGCCAACCTCATCGCCATGCTGTTCCAGGCCCTGTCCGCAAAACTCGGGATCGTGACCGGCCGCAGTCTGGCCGAACTCTGCCGGGCGCATTTTCCACGGCCGCTCGTCTATGCCATGTGGGGCGTGAGCGAAATCGCGGCAATGGCCACCGACCTCGCCGAATTTCTCGGCGGTGCGATCGGCCTGGCGCTGCTGTTTCACATGCCCCTGTTGATCGGCATGGTCATCACGGCGATCGTCACCTATCTCATTCTGTTTTTCGACAAGGCCGGCTTTCGACCGCTCGAACTCGTCATCGGCGCGTTGGTCGGAATCATCGGTCTGTCCTACCTCGCCGAGCTGTTCATCGCACCGGTCGCGTGGTCCGGCGTCGGCCTGCACCTGTTCAAGCCAGCGTTGCCGGACGCGCAGTCCGTCACGATCGCGGTGGGCATCATCGGCGCGACGGTGATGCCCCACGCCTTGTTCCTTCATTCCGGCCTGACGCAAAGCCGCATGCCGCCGCGCTCCGAGGCCGAGCGCAGGATACTCATCAAACTGTCGAATCTCGAGGTGATCATTGCGTTGACGATCGCCGGCATGATCAACATCGCGATGGTCATCATGGCCGCAGGCGCCTTTCATCGGGGTCACCCGGACGTTGCCGAAATCGAGACGGCCTATCATACGTTGGCGCCCCTGCTGGGCGTGGCGGCCGCCGGCATCTTCCTGCTGTCCCTGATCGCCTCCGGCATATCGAGTTCCGTCGTCGGCACCATGGCCGGCCAGATGATCATGCAGGGATTCGTGGATTTCCGCATTCCCATCTGGGTACGCCGCGCCATCACCATGGTGCCGAGTTTCGTGGTGGTGGCGCTGGGCGTCAACGCCACCCAGGCCCTGGTCACCAGCCAGGTCGTGCTGAGCATCGCCTTGCCCGTTCCCATGCTGGCGCTCGTGTGGTTCACCTGTCGCCGGGACATCATGGGCGCCTACCGGAACAGCACGCTCGTGAAATGCGGCGCCGTGGTCGCCGCGGCCGCGGTCTTGTGCCTGAACGCCATCCTGTTGTTGCAGGCTTTTGGTTTCAGCGTGCCGGGGTTGCCAGCCTGAGCACGGCGCCATCGTCGCGCTTGCATATCCGCAAGGCATTCCACAAAATGATCCGTCCCCCCGACTTTCCGATCCCATGAATTCTTCCCGTCGCACCGTCCTTGCCCGCAGCCTCGCCGTGCCGTTGAGCCTGGGTCTTTCATCGGCCTTGCTCACCCGGGCGGTACGCGCCGCGCCGGCCGCCCCGCCTCTCGCGATGGTCATGAACTCGGGAGAGGCCAGCGTTTCCGTCATCGACATGACGTCCCGCAAGGTCATCAGGACCCTGCCGACGCTACGGGAACCCAGCCATTGGGCGCTGTCGAAGGACCGCAGCAAAATGTACATCGCGGACGCGAACGGCAATGCATTGTTCATCGTCGATCCGCGCACCGGCACCGCGCTCGGCCACACCGTCATCGCGGACCCGTACCAGTTGGGCTTCACGCCCGACCACCGCTACCTCGTCGTCAATGCCCTCAGGCTGGACTATGTCGACGTCTATCGCGCGGACGACCTGAGCCTGGTGAAGCGTTTTTCCCCGGGCTCCATGCCCAGCCACCTGGACTTCTCCCCGGATTCGCGCTGGAGCTTCAACTCGATGCAGGCCTCCGGGACGCTCGTCTCGTTCGATCTCGTCAACATGTCGATACGCTGGAAGGCCAAGATCGGCCCGACCCTGGCCGGCGTGCTCTGGCACAACGGCAAAGTGCTCGTCTGCGTGATGGGCAGCGACCACGTGGCGGAGGTCGATCCCGTCTCCGGCGCGGTATTGCGCCGCATCAAGACGGGCGTCGGCCCGCACAATATCTTTCTCACGCCGGACGGCAAGACGCTGTACGTTTCCAATCGTGTCGGCGGTTCGCTGGTCGCGCTCGACCCCACGACGTTCGAACTGCGTCGCACCTATCCCTTTCACGCCGCGGGTCCCGACGACCTCGGCGTGGCGCCCGACGGCAAGCTGTGGATCTCGCTGCGCTTTCGCGAGCAGGTCGCGGTGCTGGATCCCCATACCGGATCCGTCGAGACGATCGACGTCGGCCGTTCGCCGCACGGCATTTTTCTCAATACGGAACTGCGCCATCCCGGTCCCGTCACCGCGGAAACGCTTTGAGGCCCCCTCATGCTGTTATTTCTCGACAGATATTTCAACATCCTCGCCGGTGAAATCGACCAGTACCTCGTCCTGCCGCTGCTGTATCGCTTCGGCTGGATGCAATGGGAGGAGCTGTCGTTCGACTGGGCGCTGGTGTGCGTCTACGGTTTGTTCGCCGTCGTGGTGACCTATGCCGTCTGCTGGCCGCTGGAGGCGCTCTTTCCCATCGAGCGCTGGGACAACCGCAAGGCCGTGATGACGGACGCGCTCTACACCATCGTCAACCGGGTGGGTGTCCTGCCGATCGTCAGTTTTCTGCTGTTCTATCAGGTACAGGTGTGGGTGAACGGGTTTCTCGTCGGACACGGCTACATTCCGCCGACGATCGAGACGCTCGTCCCCGCGCTGATCGGCCATCCCGTCGTGGTCTTTCTGATCTATGCATTGGTGCTGGATTGCGCCGATTACTGGCGTCACCGGCTCTCCCACACCTTCCGCTCCTGGTACGCGCTCCACGCGCTGCACCATGCCCAGCGGCAAATGAGCTTCTGGTCCGATGACCGGAATCATTTGCTGGACGATCTGATCGCCGCGCTGTGGTTCGGCGTCGTCGGTCTGGCCATCGGCGTTCCGCCATTGCAGTTTCCGCTGCTGTTCCTCTTCATGCGCTTCATCGAGAGCCTGAGCCATGCCAACATCAAGCTGTCGTTCGGCTCGGTGGGAGAACGGCTGATCGTTTCGCCGCGTTTTCACCGGCTGCATCACGGACTGCGCGCCGCGGGCCGAAATTCCTGCAACTATGGTGCCGTGTTCCCGATCTGGGACATCCTGTTCCGCACCGCGGATTTCTCGGTCGAATATCCGCCCACCGGGGACCGGCGCGCGCCCGAGGCGATGGCCACCGGCGGCTACTTCGCCCAGCAGCTCAGCGGCTTCCGGTTCTTCGTCGATGAGTTCCGGCGCGCGCGACAGGCGCGCGTTCACCCCCGGTCCTGATCGCGGGGTTTCAAGCGGTGTCCGATTGCGGAAACGACCAGACATCGCCGTCGTCGGCATGCCCCCCCGAATGGGCCGCCGCCGTTACCGGACCAGGCACGGTCTCTTGTTGTCGAATGTCCAGTTCGGCACGAGATACTGCATCGCGATGCCGTCGTCCCGCGCGCCCAGGCCGTGCCGCTGGTAGAGCTCGCTGGCCTTGCCCAGTTCGTCCATGTCGAGTTCGACGCCCAGGCCCGGCGTCTGGGGCACCGCGACCTTGCCGCCGACGATCCGCAGGGGCTCGCGCGTCAAACGCTGCCCGTCCTGCCAGATCCAGTGGGTATCGATCGCCGTGATCCTGCCGGGCGCGGCCGCCGCGACGTGGGTGAACATCGCCAGCGAAATATCGAAGTGGTTGTTCGAATGGGAGCCCCATGTCAATCCCCATTCGTGGCACAGCTGCGCGACCCGCACCGAACCCTGCATGGTCCAGAAATGCGGATCGGCCAGCGGAATGTCGACCGATTGCAGCTGGATCGCATGGCCCAGTTGGCGCCAGTCGGTGGCGACCATGTTCGTGGCCGTCGGCAGGCCGGTGGCGCGCCGAAACTCCGCCATGACCTCGCGTCCCGAATACCCGTTTTCGGCGCCGCACGGATCTTCCGCATAGGCCAGCACGTGATGTTGGTCGCGGCACAGGCGCACGGCTTCCGCGAGCGACCATGCGCCGTTCGGGTCGAGGGTGACGCGCGCCTGCGGAAACCGTTCCGCCAGGGCGGTGACCGCTTCGATCTCCGCGTCCCCCGACAGCACGCCGCCCTTCAACTTGAAATCGTTGAAGCCATAGCGGGCGGTCGCGGCTTCGGCCAGGCGCACGATCGCCTCGGGCGTCATCGCGGTCTCGTGACGCAGCCGCGTCCAGTCGTCGGTGCCATGCGCACCGGACAGATAGGGAAGATCGGTCCTGCCGCGGTCCGCGATGTAGAACAGATACCCGAGCATCTCGACTTCGGCGCGCTGCTGCCCTTCGCCCAGCAGCGCCGCGACGGGCACGCCGAGATGTTGACCGAGCAGGTCGAGCAAGGCCGCTTCGAGTCCCGTGACCGCATGGATCGTGGTGCGCAGGTCGAAAGTCTGCAGTCCCCTGCCGCCTGCGTCCCGGTCGGCGAACGCCGTGCGCACCCTGTTCAACAGCGCCTGCATATTGCCGATGCTTTCCCCGGCCAGCAGGGGGCGGGCATCGTCGATCGTGCGCCGGATGTTTTCTCCGCCGGGCACTTCTCCCACCCCGGTATGGCCGGCGCTATCGTGCAGGATCACGATGTTGCGCGTGAAGAACGGGCCGTGCGCGCCGCTGAGATTCAGGATCATGCTGTCGCGTCCCGCGACGGGGATAACCTGGAGTTCCGTGATGACGGGCGCGGTATGCGAGGATGCCGAGAGAAGGGTCATCTTTCCGATTCCAGTTGAAAATTCTTGGCGATATCCGTCTGTTCGACGAGTTCGATCCAGTTCGCGCCGCGGCCGCCGGGCGCGCGCGAGACGCGTTCGAGCAGCCCGGTCGCGGAATCGATGCGATACACCGCCACATGGGCCGACCGTTCCCCGCAGGCGAGCAGGAAGGTGCCGGTCGGATCGATCTTGAACCCGCGCGGTTGTTTTTCGGTTTCCATCGCGCCGACGCAGTCCAGCGAACCGTTTTCCGCCCGCACCCGGTAAATCAGCAACAGGCTGGCGGTGCGTTCCGAGGCGTAGAGGAACTGGCCGCCGGGGTGCACCTGCAGATCCGCCGCCCATACCGATGTCGCGAGCAGGCGCGGGTCGGGCTGCACCGGCGCATCGAAGTTCGGCCGGGCGACGCCGTCGCGCAGATGCGCGAGCGCGGGCGGGCGCGGCGACGCCGAACGCCAGGTCAAGCGTCCCGTCTCGGGATCGCGTTCCAGGACGGCGACGATGCCGCGGAATTCGCTCAAGGCGTACAGGTAGCGGCCGCACGGGGAGAAGCGCAGGTGCCGGGGACCGAACCCGGCCGCCAACGCGATGCTGTCGACAGGATGCAGGGGGCACGCCGCATCGTCCCCGATGCGAAAGCACAGGATGCGGTCGCCACCCAGCGCGCTCACGTAGGCGAACCGGTCGTCGGCCGACACGACGACGCAGTGCGCATGCGCAATGCCTTCCACCACCTGCAAGGGCGCCGCCTGCCGATGCGGGGCGTAGACGCCAAGCATGTTTTGCCCGTACGAGGCGCCGAACACGTAGCGCCCGGCGCGGTCGGTCGCCAGATAGGCATGGCTATGGGCGATCGCCCGCGTCTGCCGGCGCGTCAGCGAACCATTCGTCGCGTCGACGGCGAACGTCACCAGCGTCATATCGCGTCCCCGGGTCGCCGCGAAGACGGTGCGTTGGTCGCGCGACAGGGCCAGCGGCATGACGACCTCGCCCGCGGCGACGGTGTCCAGCGGCCGCAACACGCCAGACGCGCCCTCCAGATGGAATACGCCGATGTGGCCGTCTTCGGCGTTCGAGACAAGCACGAATTGGTTCATGGGGCGGGCGCGCTGCAACATGGCGGGCATGGCGGAAGGGATCAAACGGCCTGATTGCGCCGTTCGTCGATGGGATGCCGGACCGCGCGATCGACGCGCCGGTTCTTCGTGAAAAAGACCGCGCCGGCAGCCATGACGGAAATCACGCCCAGGCCGTACAGTCCGCCGGATATCGAACCGGTGTGCTGGTGCAGATAGCCGAACGCGGCGGGGGCGAAGAATCCGCCCAGATTCCCGATCGAATTGATCAGCGCGATCACGCCGGCCGCGACCCGGGCATCGAGATAGCCCTGCGGAATCGGCCAGAAAAGCGAGGCGGCGGCCTTGAAACCGATCGCCGAAAAGCAGATGGCGACGAAGGACCACACCGGATTTCCCGACGTCGAGGCGAAGAGTCCCCCCGCCGCGATGAGCAATGCCAATGCCAGCCAGAACTGCGGATGCCGCCACTTCGCCGAGAGCAAGGCAAAGCAGTACATCGCGCCCATGGCGATCAGCCAGGGGATGGCGTTGAGCAAACCGACCTGAAAATCGGTCAGGTTCCCCATCTTTCGGATGATCGTCGGCAGCCAGAACGTTGCCGCGTAGATCGTCAGTTGAATCGCGAAGTACAACAGACAGAAGAGGACGATTTGCGGATCCTTGAGCAATCCCGTCACCCGCATGTGCGCCGTACCGAGCGCTTCGCGCTCCGCCTGTTCTGCCTTGATGGTGGCATCGAGCACATCCTGCTCGTCCCGACTGAGCCAGGCGGCATCGTGGATGCGCGATTTCAGCATGAACCAGCACACCGCGCACAGGCAGACCGAGAAGAAGCCTTCGACCAGAAACATCCACTGCCACCCGTGCAGTCCGAGGCCGCGAATCGACAGCAGCGCGCCCGAGATCGGACCGGACAGCACGGATGCGAGCGCGGAGCCGCCAAGAAAGATCGCAACGGCCTTGCCCCGTTCGTTCTGCGGCAACCACTGGGTGAAATAGAAGACGACGCCGGGGAAGAACCCGGCCTCGGCGATACCCAGCAGAAACCGCAGGACATAAAAAGAGCGCTCGCCCGCGGTGAAGGCCATGGCGGCGGCGACGATTCCCCAGGTGAACATGATCCGGGTGATCCATGCGCGCGCGCCGTATTTCACCAGCAGGATATTCGACGGCACTTCGAACAGCGCGTAACCGACGAAGAACAGCCCGCTGCCCAGGCCGTACGCCGCCGCGCCGATGCCCAGATCGACCTGCATGTGCGCGTTGACGAAGCCGATGTTGACCCGATCGATGTAGTTGGCGACGAACATCACCAGGAACAACGGCATGACATGCCGCATGACCTTCGTCACGGCCGACGCCAGCACCGGACCGGGAAGCGGCGGTTGAACTGAGTTCAAAACGTTGTCTCCGAAGCAGAAGTCGCAATGGGGCCGGCGCGGCCGGCCCGCCGTTCGAAAGGCCGCACGCCGCAGCGACATCGGACGGCGTAGCGTGCGTGGTGATAAGTCATCCTACGACATAGTAACGATGCAAAGTCGCCGTATTAATGGGTGTTTTCCCTTCTCTCGATCCATTACCCCTAAACATCATTAAGGGTGTTTACACTTAGTGCGGAGATTTACCGCGAATTCATCTATATATTGTGCGTGTCACACACCTTCCAATCCATAAGACGTCATATGACTTAGGGAGTCATCGCATGCGTGCCCCCTTGCAAGGTAAGGATCTGCGCAACGCGATCCCCGACCACGCGACGCCGGTTTCGGAACAACGCGTTTTCAGAAAGACGACCTGGCACCTGATGCCGCTTTTGCTGACGGTGTTCGTCATCGCCTATCTGGACCGCATCAATGTCGGACTCGCCAAGCTCCAGATGGCGAGCGACCTGGGATTCAGCAATACGGTCTATGGCATCGGGGCGGGTATCTTCTATCTTGCCTATGCGATATTCGAAGTGCCCAGCAACCTCATCATGCATCGCGTCGGGGCGCGTCGATGGATCGCCAGGATCGCCATCACCTGGGGAATCGTGTCGATGTGCATGCTGTTCGTGCACAGCGCGGCGTCCTTCTATGTGCTGCGCGTGCTGTTGGGCGCGGCGGAATGCGGTTTGTTTCCAGGCATCATCCTGTACCTCACCTATTGGTATCCGGCGCGCCGCAGAGGCAGAATCATCGCCATGTTCATGGCGGCCCTGCCCCTGTCGGGTTTGATCGGCGGCCCGCTGTCGGGATGGATCATGCAGGCCTGCAACGGCGCATCGGGCCTGCGCGGCTGGCAATGGCTGTTCCTCCTGGAAGCGCTGCCCGCGGTGCTGATGGGCTTCGTCGTATGGCGTCTTCTGCCTGACCGGGTGACGGACGCACGCTGGCTCACGCCTTCCGAAAAAGCGCTGATTCAGCGGCTCATCCATGCGGAGAACGTGGTGAAAACCACGTCCACGATACGCGCCGCGCTCCGGAGCGGCCGCATCTGGTTGATGAGCCTGATGCTGTACGCATTCGCATCGGCGAATATGGGCATCAGTTTCTGGCTACCGACGCTGTTGCAGCGCGCCGGGCACGAGACGGCGCTCCACGTCGGTCTGTTGACGGCGATTCCCTACGCCTTCGCCGCGATGGCGATGGTAGGGCTTTCAATGAGTTCCGACAGGCGGCGGGAGCGCCGCTGGCACCTCGCGCTGCCGGCGTTCGCGGGGGCCGCGCTACTCGCCGCAAGCACCCTCTGGAGCGACAACCTGGCGATGACCGTGGTCGTCATGACGGCGGCGTCGATGTGTGTCTTCGCCGTCGCGCCGCTTTTGTGGTCGCAACCGACCGCACTGCTCAGTGGCGCCGGTGCCGCCGCGGGCATCGCGATGATCAGTTCTCTCGGCAATCTCGCAGGCGTTTTCGGGCCCTCGCTGTTCGGCTGGCTGACCGATCTCACCCACAGCACCGCGTGGGGCATGTATCTGCTGGCCGGATTCATGGCGCTGGGCGGCGGCCTGGCATTGTGTACGCCGGCGCGGCTGGTGAACCAATGAAACACCCCGTGCCGTCGCGCGCGCGGGCGCCTGCTGCGTAAGCGGGCGTTTTAGCGGTGGTCTGGCGAACCGTCGTCTTCCACCTTCCCCAACGCCGCCGCCACCGCGTCCACCCGCGCCTGGTGCACCGCGTCCTTGATCCGCGCCGGCTGCGCGGCATGGAGCGCCGCCACCGCGCCCGCGTCGACCGCGCGCGCGGCGATCAGCGCCTCGCGCAGGCGCGCCGCCTGCGGATAGGCGCTGCCCTCGAAACCCAGCCGGCCCCGCGCATCGGCCTCGCAGGCCTGCAGCGCCTCGGCGAAGCGGCCCGGCTTGCGGATGCCGTCGCAGCGTTCGAGCAAACGCACCAAGGCCGCCGCGCCCGTTTCCCGCACCCGGTGGATATTGCCGTGTTCGCGCGCGACCAGCACCGCGAGGTCGCGGCAGTCGTTGGGCACGCGCAGACGCTCGCACAGGGGCTTCAGCAGGTCGACACTGCGGCCTTCGTGGCCGATGTGGCGCGGCAGGATGTCCGCCGCCGTGGTGCCCTTGCCCAGGTCGTGCGTCAGCGCCGCGAAGCGCACCGCCAGCGCATAGCCATGTCGTGCCGCATGGTCGACCACCATCATCACGTGCACGCCGGTATCCACCTCGGGGTGATAGTCGGCACGCTGCGGCACGCCGTACAGACGATCGACCTCGGGCAGGATGCGGGCGAGCGCGCCGCACTCGCGCAGCAGCGCGAACATCCGCGACGGCCGGGCCTCCATCAGGCCGCGCGCGATTTCCTGCCAGACGCGCTCCGGCACGAGCGCATCGACCTCGCCCGCCGCCACCATCCGGCGCATCAGCGTCAGCGTTTCCGGCGCCACGGTGAAGTCCGTGAAGCGCGCGGCGAAACGCGCGATGCGCAGGATGCGCACGGGGTCCTCGGCGAACGCCGGGCCGACATGCCGGAACACCCGCGCCGCCAGGTCGCGCCGCCCGCCGTACGGGTCGACGACCGGGCCGTGCAACGCGCCGTCCGGCGCGATCGCGCGCGCCATCGCGTTGACCGTCAGATCGCGGCGCGCGAGATCCTCCTCGAGCGTGACGTCCGGCGCGTAATGAAAGACGAAGCCGTGGTAGCCGGCGGCGGTCTTGCGCTCCGTGCGCGCGAGTGCGTATTCGGCCTGCGTCTGCGGATGCAGAAACACCGGAAAATCCCTGCCCACCGGCCGAAAGCCCTGGGCCACCATCTGCTCGGGCGTCGCGCCCACCACCACGTAGTCGCGATCCATCACCGCCAGACCCAGCAGGTCGTCGCGGATCGCGCCGCCCACGGCGAAAATGTTCATGCGCCAATACTCCGTTCAGGTGGCATCGTGCGGACCGGGGGCGGCGGCGGCCTTGAGCGCCGCCTCGGCGGTGACCCGGTGCCCGCCCGCACGGCCGCCCAGATAGGCACCGGCGACCGATTCGACCGACACCGGCACGATGTGCAGCATCGGGTCGATCGGCGCGCTCAGCACCGACGGCACGGTCATCGAATCGATATTGTCGCGGCTGATCGGCGCGTTCGGCAGATGCTCGAACACGGCGCCCTGCAGACGCGCCGCCCAGTCCGGCAAGCCGACGATGCGGCGCGGGTGCCCGCTCGCGGAGCCGGCGAAACGCACCAGCTCCGCGAGCGTGTAGACGCGCGGCCCGCCCAGCTCGAACGCCTTGCCGACCGCGCCGTCGAGATCGATCGCGGTGACGATGGCACGCGCCACGTCGCCGGCGAAGACCGGCTGGAAGCGCGCGGTCGGGCTCGCCAGCGGGATGACGGGAAACAGCTTTTGCAGATCGGCGAAGGTCTGGAGAAACTTGTCGCCCGGCCCGAACACCACCGACGGCCGGAAGATCGTGGTCAGCAGGTTGGTCGGCGGGCCGCCGGCCGCCGCGACGATGTTTTCGCCGTCGCCCTTCGACCGCAGATACATGCTGGGGCCTTGGGGATCGGCGCCGAGCGCGCTCATGTGCAGCAGGCGGCGCACGCGGGCCTGCGCGCAGGCGGCGACGATCTTGCGCGGCAGTTCGACATGCACGCGCCGAAAGTTCGGGCCGTACGGCCGCTGTCGGGTGTCCTGCAGGATGCCCACCAGATTGACGACCGCATCCGCGCCGTCGATGAAGGCGGCGAGTTGCGCCGGGTCGTGGACGTCGCACTCGGTGATGGTCACCGGCAGCATCTGGAGATGGCCCGCGTGCGCGCGGCGGCGCACCGCGATCCTGACCTGATGCCCGGTGCGCAACAGCCGGGCCACCACATAGGTGCCGATGAAACCGCTGCCGCCGATCAATGCCACGGTCTGGTATCGCATGGTGCGCCTCGCGCGAGGCCGTGGCCCCGGTAAGCCCCTTCAGAGAAACAGCCAGGGGAAAATCAAGGGGAAATGATGCCGAGCCGGCTCTTCAGCGATTGCGGCCGTCCCTCGAACAGCACACCATAGTAGGTGGTGTTCGACAGCACGTTCTTCACGTAGTCGCGCGTCTCGTTGAACGGAATCGTTTCGGCGAAAATGGCGCCTTCCACGGGCCGCGTCAACGCCTGCCGCCACTGCCGCGAACGTCCCGGACCGGCGTTGTATCCCGCCGACGCCAGCACCGGCGACTGATCGAACTGGTTGTAGACCATCGCCAGGTAATTGGTGCCCAGCTGGATGTTCATGTCGAGTTCGTTGATCTGGTCGCGGCTCAGCCGGCCCAGGCCGAGCCTGCGCGCGACCAGGTCCGCGGTGCCCGGCATCAGTTGCATCAGGCCGCTCGCGCCCACGCCGGACCGGGCATTGTAGATGAAGCGCGACTCCTGCCGCATCAGACCATACGCCCATTCGACGTCCAGCCCGGTCGACGCGGCGTAGCGGTCGACGATCGAGCGAAACGGCGACAGATAACGCAACGAAAAATCGTGCTCGACGCGCGTCTTGTCCGCCGTGTTCACGGCCCGGTCGAACACCTCGATCTGGTTCGCGTAGGCGGCCGCGGCGATCAGTTGCCGGTCGGTCATGCCGCGCAGTTGCCAGTTCCACTCGCGATTGCCCTCGAGTCGCAGGTTCATCGAATAGAACCGCTGCGCCAGCGCGAAGCCCGGGTTCTGCGCCGCCTGCCGCACCTCGGTCGCGCTCACCGGCGTGCGCGGCGGGAGGGTGATCGGCTGGCCCAGCGCCTCGGTGGCGAGCTGGCCGTAGAAATTGTATTGGCCGGAGATCGACTGGAACAGCGTCGCCGCGCCCACCGCGTCTCCCGCCTGCGCGAGCGCGCGGCCGCGCCAGTAGATCCAGCTCGGCTGGTTGCGCAGCGCCGGCGGCATCGCCTCGATCGACCAGCGCACCATCGTCCAGTCCTGCGCGGCGAGCGCGGCGCGCGTGCGCCACTCGTACGCATTGTTCGACATGGGCGCATCCACCGACAGGCGGTACCAGTCGACCGCCGACGGCAATTGCCTGAGCGCCGCGCGGTAGGCGATCGCAGCCCAGCCGATGCCGCGCTCCTGCGCCGTCAACCGTGGCTCGACGCCCGCGTAGGCGATGGCCGCCTGCGCCGGGTCGTTCGCCGCCATCCGGGTGATGGCGAGCAGCGCCAGTTGATGCGCCCCGGCGTTGGTGCGGATCGTGCCGGCCAGGTAGAGCGGCGGCTTGTCGGTCGCCATCGACAGCGTCGCGTCGCTCGGTTTGTCGCTGCCGAGCGCGTCGGTGATCCGGGAGCCCAGCGACGTGTAATTGCCTTCGTAGGCGAGACGGATCTGCGCCCAGACGTCGTCCGAGGTGAACTGCCCGGACGCCGCCAGCGCGCCGATCAGATCCACGCAGCCGTCGCCGTACCAGCGCGGCTCGACCAGCAGCGCGCGGGCCGCGTCGGCGACGTTCTCGCCTTTCGACGCACGGGCCTCGAGCGCATAGCACTTGACCTGCGTATCGTCGTTCAGGGCGAAACGCGGATACTCGGCGAGGAACTGACGCCAGTCGTGGCGTCCGCCCAGCACGACGAGGTAATCGTTGCGCATCCGGTCGGCGATCGCGGTGCCGTCGTAGCGGCTCAGGAAGGCCTGGATCTGATCGTCGGGCGCGTCGAGCAGCGCGCGACCCGACGCATCGAACATCGTTGGCTTGATCCGGTAGTAGTCCACGTAACCGGGCGCGGGGTAATCGGGAATTTGCGCGGCGAGTCGCGCGGCCGTGGGCGCGTCGTTGCGGCGTGCGGCCTCGCGCAGCGCGACGAAGACCTGATCGGCATCGGCCGGCGCGGTTTGCGCCTGCACCGTCCCCGGAGAACTGCATGCTGCCAGCACGAGCGCCGCCAGCGAGGCGGCCACCACGCGATATACTCGAACCATCGTTTATGCCATGTTTTCGGTGGAATCAGATGAAGGAGAGCATATCACGCGACCATCGCGATTCCGCCGCCGAGCCATCCGCCGCGTCGTCGGTCGCACCCCGCGCCGCACCTGCCGCCGACGCGAAACGTCTCTGGCGCGCGACCCTGCTCGCCACGCGCGCGCGCCTGACGGCATGCGCCCCCGACGCCATTGCACAGTTGAATCAGCGGCTTGCGGACTGGCTTGAGGAACAGGACGCGCACAGCCTGGCGTTCTACTGGCCGACACACGGCGAGCCGGACCTGCGCGAGACCATCGTTGCGTGGCTGGCACGCGACACCCGGCGCCGCGCCGCGCTGCCGGTGATCGAAAGCGCGCGCGCACCCCTGGTCTTTCGCGGCTGGACGCCCGATGCGCCGATGCGCCCCGGTCGCTACGGCATTCCCGTGCCGGCCGCCGGGGAAATAGGCATGCCTGCGCTGCTGTTGATCCCCTGCGTCGGCTTCGATGCGCGCGGTTATCGCCTCGGCTATGGCGGCGGCTTCTACGACCGCACGCTCGCAGCGGCCACGCCCCGGCCGCGCACGCTCGGCGTCGCGCTCGACGGCTGCCGCGTCGCCGCGTTGCCGAACGAGGCGCACGATCTGCCGCTCGACCACGTCCTGACGGAAACCGGCGCGATCGACACCGCGGCGGCGCGCTGACGGCGTCCCCGGCCGGCGCACGCGGCATCCTGCTCCCGATCCGCGGCATCGCGCCGGATCATTCTAAGTAGACCCCGAGGCCCGCCCGGGCATCCCGTCCAACGCCCTCCGCTTCACTTCGAAAGACAATGTGTTGGACGACATCGCCGATGCCCGCCCGGAGGCTGCCATGCGCCTGCCGCATCTCGATCTGACCATACTCGCCCTGCATCATCTATTGAGCGCCGCGCATGACGGCGGCTCGCGCCCCGCCACGGCGGCGGCGTGGCGGCCCTGCGAACGGCACCGGGACGCGCCCGCCCTGGCCCACGCCGCACGCGCCGGCTTGCTCGACGCGCGCGAAGCCGCCACGGCGCACGCCCCCGCCGGAACGACATGGACGCAGACGCGCCGCGTCCCGCGCCGCACGCCATCCGCCCAGGCCCGCGCCCGCGCCCGCCGAAATGCGGCAACTACCCCAGCCACCGCGACCGCCGGGCGGACGCCGCGCGCACGACCCACTCGCCAGGCCGTGCCGGCAACGCCCATCGATTGGTCGAAAGCATGGCTGGCATTGCCCGTCTATCAGCGCGCGGAACTCGCACAGGCGATGGCGCATGCGAACCGGACGGACACCGCAGGGCGCGATCTCGATGCGCACCTGGCGGCGCAAAGCGCGCAAAACCGCGCCATGACGCGCGCGTGGCTGTGCCAACCCATCGCACCATCCCGCGAAACCCCTGCCACTGTCGTCGCGGACGCGTCACGCCGTCGCCCGGATGCCGACACGCTCGATCTCTATCACCGCCTCCAGGCCGACCCCACGATGACGTTGTCCGACGCCGTGGCCATCGCGGGCCGGCTCGCCGACGCCCGCGTCGGGCGCATGCCCGTCACCGTGTCGTCTCCCATCGCGGAATCCGCCTACCAGGCGAACCGTCTCGCCGATGTGTTCGATCTCGCGGCGCTCTGCCACCCGCCGCCCACCGCCTTGCGTCTGCTGCGCCGGGTTCATGCCGCGCTCGCCGCCCTGTATCCGGAGTATCGGGCGGCGTTGCTCGACGAACATGCCGTCGCCGTCGCGACCCAGTTACGGCAGCGCTGCACGATGGCGGCGCCAGACACCGTGACAGGCCTGTCCGGGGCGGCCGCGCAGGGCGATTTCCAAAGCGCGGTCAATGCGGAACTCACGGCGAACGCGCGCGCCGCGCATCTGCTTCCCTGGGGCGCGACGTCCCGCGCGGACGGACGGGCGTGGTTCGATGGCATCGCGGTACGGGACGCGGCCGGCAAAACCCCGATCGATCTGGTCGAGGACCTGATCCGGCTTCGTCCCTCTCTCGTGCGCCGTCTGCGCCTGCCCGCCCACGCCGCGCCGGACGATCCGGCGCCGGCTGCCGCTGCCGGGACCGACGCAATGGATGCGACCGACGCGATGCACGCCGACGCCGCGCGGGCGCAACGCCCACTGCTCGTGCAGTGGATGAAAAAACGATTGAACGATCTGGTCGAAAGCACACGCTTTCCCTTCGGCACCCCGCCCCAATCGATCGACACCATTTTGCTGCGACTTTCCGCCATGCACGGTGTCCAGCGCACGCCGGGTGAGGATTTCGCCACCATCCTGCGCGATTTCACGCGTCTGTGCGCGGTCTGGCAGGCACGTCCCGGCTACTGGATGTCGCCCACGCTGGCCGCCGCCGTGCACCTCGCCCATGCCAGCGGAACGCACGCCGCACCGGAACCGCTCGACCGGGCGGCGCGGGAATACCGCCTGACCGGTTTCTTTCATGACCGCTTGCAGGCGTACCGGGCCCTGCCGGGGCAGGATCCGAGCGCATGGCCGGAGTGCGCGGCCGTGCCCGCCGCGCGTGGCTGCGCCGCTGCCGCGAACCGGACCGACGCGGTCGCACCCACGCTTCCCAGCCTGGACGCCAGCCCGAACGCCGGCTCGGACGCCCGAGCGGGCGCGCAGGCTGCGTCCGCGCCCGGGCGTCAATTCCTGGAAACCACCGAATCGCTGCTGATCCTGAACTGGCCGATGCACATCGGGCGCACGCTCGCGCGCGGCGCGCCCCGGGACATCCTCGGCCTGCTGCCGTTCGCCGTGCCGGCCTACGATATCGAGGAAGGCATACGCCTGGGCAACCAGAGCCGCGCCCTGCGCGGCGCCTTCCAGTTCGGCGCCGATGTCGCCATGACCTGGATCGGCGGACGGATCGACGCGGCGCTGGCGGTGCCGGAAGCGCTGCCGGCGCTGGAGCGGGAAGAACGCGCGGCGCTGGCCATGTTGCACCACGGCGCGACGACACTGGGCGAAACACGGCCGCGATACCTGCCGCTGTCGCCGGATACGGCCATCGAACGGCCGCGCGGCGTCGTACCCGTGTCCGACGACAGCCTGCTGCCCCTGGCACACCGGCAACGGGCGGCGCGCGCGCGCAACGGCGAGATCGTCCCGGTCAGCCTGGCCAATATGCCGCAAGCCTGGATCGTCCATCTACGGCAGGAGGACCGCGTGCTCCCGGTCGGGCTGTCCGGCTCGACAGTCTGGCAACTCGACTGGGAAGGCCATGCCATCGGCGTCGTCGACGACCTGCGTCTGGACGGTATTCGGGAGACGCTGTTCGACCAGGCGCGTTCCCGCCTACCCGCCGCGCCCGCGCCGCCATGGACCATGACCGACGGCCGAACCGTGCAGACCATGGAGCGGTGGCTCGCCGCCCGTTCGACCGCCGCGCCGTCGCGCCGCATACCGGAGCCACGGGAAGCGGAAGCCGCGCTGCGCGGCGTGCTCGATTGCGACGAGGGCAATCCGGATGCACGCGTGATCGTCGCGGAACTGCGCGCCGCCTACCGACGCTCGGAAACCTTTCGCTTGATCGCGGACTCGGCCACGGTGCACGCGACCGGTCGCCGCGCGGGCCTCGCGATCGCGCCGGGCACGGCGCCCCATTACGCGCCCGCACGGCACCGCATCACGGTGCCTCCCGCCGCTGAAATCGCGCAACTCGAATACCGCGGCTGGCATGGCCCGACGCGGTTCGACGCCCGGGATGTCTGGATCCATGAATTCATTCACGCGATGACGCAGATGCACGACCCGGAACCCTCGCTGGCCGCCCTGCACCGTGGACCGGTGGTGTACCTCACCGATCGCATCCTGTACGAACTGAACCGGCGCTCTCCGGAAAGAATCGCCTACGCGCCACCGCCACCCGCGGACGGTGCGGCCGGCGGGTACTCGGAACGCATCGCCGACCGGGTGATTCGTGAAAACATTCTGCTCGACGAACAACTCGCGCCCAAGACGACCATGCGACCCGAGACGTCCGTTCTCGGCGTCCCGGTTCGGGAACGCGCCACCGTCGATGACGCGATGCGCATCGAGACGATGGTTCGCGCGTCCATGGCGCGCCAAAAACCCCGCACGCCGTTCGCGGACAGACTCCTCGACGTGGTTCGCGTGGATACGCCGGACGCGAGAACGCCTCCAGGCGCACACCTGCGCCTCGCGCGGGATTTCGTGTTCCACGCCCGGGAAATCTACGAAGGCCATGCCTGGGCGCGCGGTTTCCTGGACGCGTGGCTGCGGCGCGAGGACACGAAGAAATGGACGCTGCGCTATCGGTCGCCCGCACAGGCGCGGCAGGATGCCGTGCCCTGCCGCGTGCAATCGCCCCGTCATCGAATCGAACTGTCGTTCGCCGACACCTTCGCCTATCTCTGTCCAACCGGACTGCGGCCGTACACCATGCGACGGCGCGTCGCGACCCTCTTGAGCGAACTGGCCATGTCTTCCCGGAGGCCGGCATCGAACATCGATGCCAGCGTCGAACGCGGCGCCACGGTCTACATCGAGAACAAGTTGCTCGGGCTGGGCCGCGACAGCGAGGAACGCCGCGTATCGGCGGGTGTCTGGCATCGTCAACCGGCGGCGCCCTTCGCCTTTCCGAGGGTCAATCCCACGCTGGCGCGCCGCGTCGCCGATGACGAAGACCGCTTCCTCGCATCGGTCTGCACGTCCACGCCGCAGGGCGGCTGCGCGTGTTCCTGAACGGCCGGGCGCCGTCATCCGCCGGAACGCCTAACTGGATCCCCCATGCGCTTGCCGAACCTGGACGTGGCATTGCTGGCCGCCCATTACCTGCTTGCCGCGGCGCGCGGCGATAGCTCGCACGACCGGTCGGCCACCCTGAGCCCGCGACACGCCGCGCGTACGCGTCCGGCCACAACGAGGAACGACGCCGACAGGTTTGGTCCCCTGGCGGCGTCGCTTCCGAACGCGATGGACCGCGCGACACGTGCGGGTCTGTTCACTCTTCCGGACGGGGAGCGGCAAGAACGCGACCCCGCACTCCCCACGCCTTGCTGCCCGCGCGAGCGGCGCCACGCCACGCCACGCGGGGGCCGCCATGCGCGCGCGGCCGAGAGTGCGCCGCCGCCCGACACGCCCGACATGTCCACGCACGCCACCTCCGCGCCGTCGTCGCCTTCTACGGCACTCGGCGGGCGCAATGCCCCCCCTGTTCCCGCCATCTGGACCCGCATGTGGGATGCCTTGCCGATCTCTCAACGCGCGGATCTCGCGCGCGCGGCGGCACGCGCGCAACGTCTGGAAATTCCCATCCCGCACAGTCTGACGACGGTGGAAAACGAAAATGCCGCCCTCACGCAGCGATGGCTGTCGGACCCGATCGACCGTCCCGTGCGCCGCGTCTATCCCGCATTGCCGGCATATGCGCAGGAAGGTCAACGCACCGACGACGTCGACCTCGATCGCATGCTGCGCGCGACGTCGACACAGCGCCTGGAGGACGCGATGCGCGCCGCCGAGCGGCTCGCATGGGAGGTGTCCCCCCGGGCACTGACGGCGGAACAAGAGACCGCCTATCAAGCCGACCGGCTGGCCGATCTCTTCGACCTCGATCGCCTGTGCGATTCCCGGCGCAGCGACCTGTCCCTGCTGCGCACCGTTCACGTCGTCTTGCGCGCACGCTTTCCACGCTATCGCGCGCCGCTGCGCGACGCACATGCGATCGCCGTCGCCGCGCGCTTGCGCCAGCGCTGCGAAACCCGGAGGGACGAGGACCTGCCTGCCAGCCAGGCACGCATTTTCGCGCAGGAAGTCGCTGCGGAACTCGAAGCGGAATCCTTCGCCGCCCGGTTGATTCCCTGGCGCGCCGCACCCATGGCGAACGCGGACCCCTGGTTCGACGGCATGGCGATCCGCAACGCGGTCGGCAAGAACGTCACCGGCCTGGCGATGGATCTCATCCGTCGCCAACCCGGCCTCGCCCACGATCTCGTGATGCAGAAAGATCCAGCGTGCCGCCTCGCGCTGCCGGTGAGGCCCCGGACGCTGCTTTCGATCGCCACGCGGCAATGCCACCGGCTGCTCGAAACCTGGGTGCGCAAGCGGCTGAACGATCTGCGCGAAAGCACCCGCTTTCCGCTCGGCACCCCGCCCCAATCGATCGACACCATCCTCCTGAGGCTCGCCGGCGCCCATGGCGTGCGTCTTTCCGCGGGAGCGGACTTCGCCACCGTCATGCGCGACTTCCATCGTCTTTGCGCTGCCTGGCGCGCCGCGCCCGCATACTGGATCCCGCCCACGCTCGCCGCGGCGCTGCATCTCGCCCATGCCACGGAAGACCGCGCGACGCTGATCGCCACGGCCGCGGAAGCACGGGAAAACCAGGCGATCGACCGCTTCCATGAACGCCTCGCGGCGTACGCCGACCCCGCGGGGAATCGGGAACCGCAACGCCTGCGGGAACTGCACGCGCCCCCTCCCCACCCGCTGGCTGCGAATCGCACTGACGCGCTCCCGCCGTCGAACGAAGCGCGACAGGACGAAAAAGCGCAGCGCAGCGCCGTGCCCAGCCAGGGCGCCACCACCCGGGAATTCGTTCAGTCGCTGCTGGTTCTCCCATGCTGGCCGATGCACGTCGGCGAAACGCTGGCACGCGGCGAACCCCGGGAAATACTCAGCCTGCTGCCGTTCGTCGTGCCGGCCTACGATATCGAGGAGGGCATCCGCCACGGCAACGAGACGCGCGCGCTGCGCGGCGCTTTTCAGTTCGGGGCGGACCTCCTGATGACCTGGCTTGGTGGGCGCGTCGAAGCCTCCCTGGCCTTGCCCGCCGCGCTCCCGCTCGTCGAGAATGGCGAGCGGGCCACGCTCGGCATGTTGCATCGCGGCCTCGAGACGCTGGGCGATGCGCGCGCCCTCTCGTTGCCGTTGACCGAGCGGGTGAGCGTGGAGCCGGCTATCCCGATGGTGACGCTCGCCGATACCGACCTGCCCTTGCGCTACCGTCCCCTGGCCTCGCGCGCCCGCGACGGCGAAATCGTGCCGGTCGAGCTCCCGAACGTACCCCGCGCGGGACTGGTCCACCTGCCACGCGAAAACCGCGTCATTCCGGTCGGGCTGGCGGGCGATGTCATCTGGGAACTGGACTGGAACGGCCATATCGTGGCGCCCATGAGCGATGCGCGCCTGGGCGAACTCAAACCGAAAATCCGAACGGAGTTGCGTCACCCCGCCGCGTCGGCCGAGCCAGCCGACACCGCGACGATCGCCAACGGCGTAACGGTGACGTCGACGACGCGCTGGCTCGACGCGCACGCCACGGCACCCCCGACGCGCGGCGCGAACAGCAACTCGTTCGCGGCAACGGTGTTGACGGACCTGATGACCATCGACGAGGAAAATGGCGAGCAGCTACGCATTTTCCAGGAACTCGGACTCGCCTACCGCCGCTCGGAGACGTTTCGTTTATTGGCGCGCGGGGCCGCGCTTCGGACGAACCCCTCGCCGCTGCGGTTCGACATCCGTTCGGAGGCGATCCCGGCCTACGCCCCCGCCGAGCATGTCATCACCCTGCCGCCGGCCGACGAACTGGCCGAGATCGAGTACCTGGGCGCGACGGGTGCGGTGCATTTCAACCCAAAGGATGTCTGGATTCACGAGGTCGTGCATGCGATGACCCTGCTGACCGATCCGCCGCCCGCGCTGGCGGCCACCCATCGTGGGCCAGTCGTGTATCTCACCGACAGGATCCTGTACGAGATCAACCGGCCGGCGCCGGAAAGAATCGCGTACGCGGTGCCTGCGACGCGCGCTCGCACGCTCGGGAAAACGGATTTGAAACATACCGCCGAGCGCGTCATTCGGGAAAACCTGATGCTCGACGCGCAGTTGGCGCGCCGAACGCCCATTTCACCGGACACGCTCGTTCGCGGCACGCCGGTGGGGCAGCGGGCTACCGTGCTGGCCGCGAAACGGATCGAAGAATCCATCGTGCACGCCTCCTCCGCCAGCAGAACGCCGCGCATACCGTTTCCGGACGAACTCGTCGCACGGCTCCATGGGGACACCTTTCTCGCGAGCGAGCACAGCAGCGCCCACCTGCGCCTGCTGCGCCATTTCGTCGAGCATGCGCGCTACCTCTACGACGGCAGTGCCTGGGCACGGAAATTTCTGGACGCCTGGCTCGAGCGCGACCCGACGACGCGGTGGACCCTGCATCGCTTCTCGCGCATCCTGGCCGAGCGCGAAGGCACGCCCTGCCGGGTGGACACGAGCTATCGCCGCATCGAACTCTCGCTCGCGTCGTCGTTCGCTTACCTCAGCCCGACCGGGCTCAAGCCGTACACGATGCAGCGGCGCGTCGCCACGCTGCTGGCCGAACTCGGATTGCCCGCGCGTACCCGCACCGCGAACGCCATCGACATCGACACCGAGCGCGGCGCCGCCGTCTATGTCGAGAACAAATTGCTGGGACTCGCCGACGACAGCGAGGACCGTCGCATCGCCGCGCGCATCTGGCGCGACCGGCCGCCCAACCCGCCGGCCGCCGACATTCCCGTCAATCCCACCCTCGCGCGCCGCGCGGCCGACGACGAGGACCGTTTCCTGGCGTCGGTCTGCATCCGCGAGACCGACAACACCTGCGTTTGCAGTTAGACGTCACACGGAGCCCGTCCCATGCGCCTGCCACCGCTGGACCTCGTTTTGCTCAGCGCGCACTATCTCCTGTCGGCCTCCGACGCGGCGCGCGCGCCCGCCCGCCCGGCAGGACCGCCTGCGAGGACGGCAGGCCCCTCTCCCGTCCTCGCCCCCGCGCTCGCGCACGCGGCGCGCGCCGGCCTGCTTGACGCCGGGGAGCCGCGCCGGCTTCCCTCCCTTCCGGAGCCGTACCCTGCGCCCTGTGCTTTCGCGTCCCCGGCCTGGGCGGACCTGCCGCCGCGACAACGCGCCGAATGGGCGCTCGCCACCGCCGATGCCGGCCTGCGACGCATCGACACCGAGACCGCGCTGGCGGACCGGGAGCGCGATGCGCGCGCCATGACGCTCCAGTGGCTGCACCAACCCGCCGCGCCCCGGTCCTGCACCGCCCCGGCCGTTCAGCACCTGCGCGCCCGCTGGAACACCTTATGCGAACGGCACGACGCAGCCATCGCCCTGTACTGGCACGCGCAGCGCGACCCCTTGCTGGACGAGGACGCGGCCCGGGAGCACGCCCTGCGACTGATTCCCCACGCCAAAGCCGCGTTGCACAGCATCGAGGAAGAGTGCTTCTACCAGACCAACCAGCTCGCCGACCGTTTCGATCTCGACCGCCTGCTTGCCGGATCGCGTGCCCCGCTCGATCTGCTGCGGGCGGTGCATGCTTTCCTGGCGAACGACTTCCCGGAGCATCGCGCGCTCCTGCTGGACGAAGCGGCACTCGCGATCGCCGCGCGATTGCGCCAGCGCTGCATGGCACGCTCGACCGGCGCGCTGCGCGAGACGACGGCGACGGCGGCGTTCCGGGAGGCCATTCACGCCGAGATCGGCGCGTTGGCAATCGCCACGGCATGGCTGCCGCTCGGCGGCCCGCGCCCGGACGGTGCCGCGGCATGGTTCGACGGCGTCGCCGTGCGCAACGCGTCCGGGGCGGATGTCGCCGCGCTCGTCGCGCACGCGCTTGCCGCGCGGCGCGGTTTCGCCCACGCCGCTGGAAACGAAGCACCGGACCCCGTGCAGGCGGAACACTGGATGCGGCAGCGCCTGCGGGATCTGGGAGAAAGCGCGCGCTTTCCTTTCGGCACGCCACTGCAGTCCATCGATACGGTCCTGTTGCGGCTGGGCCCGTCGCACGGTATCGCGCACGCGTCGGGCGAGGACCTGGGCGCGGTCCTCGCGGATTTCAACCGGCTCTGCGCCGCCTGGCGAATCGCCCCGCGCCACTGGATCTCGCCAGGCCTGTCCGCCGCGATTCACCTCGCGCATGCCGACACGAGCCCGCGCGCACGTGCGGAACATGCGCCCTCGGCAGTGGAAAACGCCTTGCTCGACGAGTTCATCCGCCACTTGCGCATCGATGTCCGGCTGCGCCAGGAACGCGCCGACACACCGCCGGGCGCCGATCCCAGAGCCACGGTGCATCTTCTGGAGGAAACGATCGAACACGCCGACACCGCACGCGCGCGGCGCGGCGCATTCGGCTTCGACATCGATACCCTGATCGCCTGGCTCGACGGACGCATCGCCCCCACCACGGCACTGGCGCAGACGCTGCCCGGCCTGCCGGTGGGCGAACGCGCACGGTTGGGCATGCTGCACGGCAGTCTGACGATGCTGGGGGAATGGCAGCCGCGCTATTTGCCCCTGACCGGAAAAATGACGCTGGACCCGCCGGCCCGGTCCGTCGTCTCGGAGCCGACGCGCCTTCCCCTGCGCCATCACGCGCGCGCGGCGCGCGCGCGTGATGGCGCCGTCGTGCCGCTCGCGCTGGAACACGCTCCCGACGCCCGGCTGGTGTACCTGCGCGGCGAACAACGGCTGGTGCCGCTGATCGCGTCCGAGGCCGCCGTCTGGGAATTGAACTGGCAGGGCCACATCGTCGGCACCGTCGACGAACGCCGGCTGGGGAACGCGCGTCGGGCCCTGATCGACGGCACGCGCGGACCGCCTCCCCGGGTGGCGATGCCGCGGGGTTCCGCCGCGCTGCGCGAGGGCATCACCGTCAAGGAAGTGCAGCGCTGGCTCGACAGCCACCCGGCGCCACCGCCGCGCGCTGCGCCGGTGGCCCTGAGCGATATCGCCGATTTCGGCGACGACGCGGAACAGCGCACGATTCGCGCCGAACTCGACCTCGCCTATCACCGTTCCGCGACGCTACGCCTGCTATTGCAGCGCGCGCCGGCACGAGCGGACGCGCAACGTGTGCGCTTTACCGTCGCGGCGGGCGCGCGCGCGCGCTATGCCGTCGCCGAGCATCGCATCATCGTTCCCCCGGCGCGCGAGCTCGAGAACGTGGAGGTGCTCGGGCCGGCAGGCGCGGCCCGCACACTGCCCACGGCGGTTTGGCTCCACGAACTCATCCATGCCACGACATCGTTGTTCGATCCGCCCGCGCCCCTGTCGCGCGCGCACCGGGGGCCGGTGGTCTATCTGACCGCCCGGGTGCTGTACGAAATGAATCGAACTTGCGAGGAACGGGTCGCCTATGCCACCGCGGATGCCTTCGATGCCGAAAGCCTGCCCGCCCATCTGGAGCGGATCAAGCCGCGCGTCCTGCTGGAGAACCTGCTGCTCGACCGGCAACTCGCGCGCGCGAACGCGATTTCCGCGCGCACCCTGGTGCTGGGCACCGAAGTCGCGCAGCGCGTCACCGTGCGCGCGGCAATCCTTTTGGAGCGTGCAGTACGCGGCGCGCTGCGGCGGGCGCCGGCGCAGGCCTCTTTCGTACAGCGGCTGCTGGACCGGTTCCGCTGGGACACGCTGGCCGAGGTGCCGGACCGTGGCGCGCGGCTGCGGGCCATCGACGAATTCGTTTTCCACGCCCGGGATATGTACGAAAGGAGTGCGTGGAGCGGCGGCTTCCTCGACGCCTGGCTGGAGGAGGCCGGCGAAGCGCCCCGGCAGACGCGATGGGCGCTTCACGCACTGACCGGTGCGCCCGCCGGACACGACGCCGTGCCATGCCGCCTGCTGGCGTCCGAACACCGCGCCGAACTGTCGCTCAGCGACGCCTTCGTCTATCTCAGCCCGATCGGATATCGCCCCTACACGATGCGCCGACGGGTGGCCTGCCTGCTCGCACGGTTGGGGATGCCCGCGGACATCCCCATGGCGGTGACGCAGCCCGAAACCGAACGCGGCGCGCTCGCGTATGTCGAGGACAGGCTGCTTGGCCTGCCCGCGCACAGCGAGGAGCGGCGCGTGGCTGCCCGCATCGGAACCGATGTCGCGCAGCACGTTGCCGGCGCGGCCACGAACGCCTCGAACGACGCCGCGCCCGCCGCCTACCGCGACCCTACGCGCGCGCGGCGCGCCGCGGACGACGAGGACGCCTATCTCGCCGCGGTCTGCCCGCCCCTGACCGGCTGCCCCGCGCCGCCATGAAACCGGAGACGGCACACGCAGACAGGACCGCCGCAGCGGGCGCCGTAACAACGCGCACCGTCACAGCATGCGCACCTGATACCCCGCCGCGCGCAGCAGCGCCAGCACGCCGCGCGGGCCCCCCAGATGCAGGGCGCCGATCGCGACGAACACGGGCCGGCGCGGCTGCGCGAGCGCCTGCATCCGCGCCGCGAAGCGCCGGTTGCGCTGGAACAGGATCTTGTCGTCGATCGCGGCGGATACCCCCGGATCGCGCGCCAGTTGCGCGGACCGCGCGCGCTGCCACGCGAACAGACGCTCCGCGTCGCCCGCGCGCCACAACGCATGCACCCGCCGCAGATCGGCGGCGTTCTGCTGCGGCGCCTGCGCGAGATCCTGTTCGAGCATCTCGCGCTGTTCGGCCAGCGTCAGCGTATCGAAGGCGCGCATCTGCTCGGCCAGCGTCTCCAGGCCGACGATTCGGCCCTTCAGATAGACGTTCTGGATCTGCGCTTCGGAACCGTAATCGGTTTGCAGGCCCGAGGATGTCGCGTCGTACGATTCCATCACCATCGCCGCGAGCCAGGGGCGCATGCGCGCGACCTGCGCGAGCAGGGCCGGATTGTGACCCACGCGCGCGGCAACCTTGCGCCACAGCGAGGGCGAGATCTGGCGCGGCAGGCAGTCGTACAGGCAGCGCCCGTAGCGCTGGACATCGGCCTGCGCATCGATCAGATCGTCGGGCGAGAGTTCGAACGCGACCGTGGGCGAGGCGTCGAGCGCCGCCCGGATCGCGGGCCGAAACGGCCGGTTGGCGGGATAATCGATCGGGTCGCCGGCGTGCAGGGTTCCGAGCACGTAGAACGTGAGACGACCGCGCCGCGCCAGATAAAACGGCAGACGCGGCGGTGCGGCATTCGCCTCGCGCGCGGTAGGCCGGGGCGGACCGGCCCGGTAACCCAGCCACTCGCCGGCGTTGCCCGCGACGCGCGGCCGCGACAAAGCGGCTCGCGGGGCCGCGCGCGCCGCCGGCCGGTGATGCGCGCCCGGCGCGCGCAGACCCGGCGCCTTTTCCGCATACGCCGGGTGGGACGCGCCCAGCCCGCCCAGCCCAGCCATTCCGACCAGCACGCTCCACGACACCGCTCGCAGGACCGACATCAGGCGAGTGCGGGCGCAGGCCCACTCAGGCATCAACTTCCTCCGCCCGATGACAGGCGACCGCGCGCCCGTCGACCGGGCGCAGCAACGGCACCTCGCTGCGGCAGCGCGCGATGGCATAGGGGCAACGGCGGTGAAACGTGCAGCCGGGCGGCGGATCGAGCGGCGACGGCAATTCGCCTTCGATGGCGATGCGCACGCGCCGGTCCTGCGCCCGCAGCGCCGGCGTCGCCGAAATCAGCGCGCGCGTGTACGGGTGGCGCGGATGCGCGAAGATCCGCGTCTTGGGACCGATCTCCACCGCCGCGCCCAGGTACATCACCATCAGGTCGTCGGCGACATGTTCGATGACCGCCAGATTGTGCGAAATGAAGACGTAGCTGGTGCCGAACTGTTCCTGCAGGTCGAGGAACAGGTTCAGGATCTGCGCCTGTACCGAGACGTCGAGCGCCGAGGTCGGCTCGTCGGCGACGACGATGCCGGGTTCCACGATCATTGCGCGGGCGATCGCCACGCGCTGCCGCTGTCCGCCCGAAAACATGTGCGGGTAGCGTCGCAGATGCTCGGCGCGCAGCCCGACGGTTTCGATCATCTGCCGCACGCGTTCGCCGCGCTGCGCCGCGTTCATCGCGGTATTGATCGCGAGCGGTTCGCTCAGCGCCTGCTCGACCGTCTTGCGCGGGTTCAACGACGCGAACGGGTTCTGGAACACCATCTGCACGCGCCGCCGCAACGCGGCCGGGTCCGCGACCGATACCGCCTTGCCGCCCGCGTAGACGGTTTCGCCGCCGATGGTCAGGCCGCCCGCGGTGGGCGTTTCGATCATCGTCAGCTGACGGGCCAGCGTCGACTTGCCGCAACCGGACTCGCCGACCACGCCGAGCGTGCGTCCGCGGGCGAGCTGGAACGATACGCCGTCGAGCGCCTTGACGAGGCCCTTGCCGAACCAGCCGCGGCGCACCGGGTAATGGCGCGACAGCGCCTCGGCCACCAGGACCGGCGCGTCGCTGCCGCGCGGAAGGTCGGCGGGCTGCATGACATCATCCTTCATCGCGCGTCTCCGTGACCTGCCCGGGCCGCCGGCGCACGGTGCAGCGGCTTGATGCACCGCACCAGGCCCGCGTGCGCCGCCGGTGCCGTGGCGGGGCTACCGCCCAGGCCGTTCATCAGGCCATTCGGACCATCCGCTTCGCACGGAACCAGCGGCGGCCGCGCGGCGCGGCAGGCATCTTCGACATACGGGCAGCGCGGCGCGAACAGACAACCCTGCGGCCGGTCGTAGCGGCCCGGCACCATGCCGCCCAGCGCGGCGAGCCGGCGCGCGCCGCGGTTGTGCTCGGGAATCGCCGCCAGCAGCGCTTCGGTGTAGGGATGATGCGGCCGCTCGAAGACCGCCGGCACGCGCTGCTGCTCGACCACTTCCCCGGCGTACATCACCGCGACGCGATCGGCGATTTCCGATACCACCGCGAGATCGTGCGAGATCAGCACCATCGCCATGCCCCGGTCGCGCTGCAGATTGCGCAATAGCGTCATGATCTGCGCCTGGATCGTCACGTCGAGCGCGGTCGTCGGTTCGTCGGCGATCAGCAGCTTCGGATTGCAGGCGATCGCCATCGCGATCATCACGCGCTGGTTCATGCCGCCGGACAACTGGTGCGGATAGGCACCCATGCGGTTTTTCGCATCCGGAATCTCGACCTGATCGAGCAGGCCCAGCACGCGTTGTTCGAGCGCCCGGCCGCGCAGCCCCTCGTGCTGGCGCAGCGCCTCGCCGACCTGGAACCCCACCGAATAACTCGGGTTCAGGCTCGACTGGGCGTCCTGGAACACCATCGCGATATCGCGGCCGACGATGCGGCGCCGGGCGCGCTCCTTCAGTTCGAG
This sequence comes from Robbsia betulipollinis, assembly GCF_026624755.1. Lineage (NCBI taxonomy): Bacteria > Pseudomonadati > Pseudomonadota > Betaproteobacteria > Burkholderiales > Burkholderiaceae > Robbsia > Robbsia betulipollinis. The sequence continues at coordinate 1,561,028 of NZ_JAPMXC010000001.1, read as the reverse complement.
CAGGCTGTGGCCGTCGAAGCGCAGCAGGTCCGCGCGGACCCGGCCCGGCGCATCGATCAACCCCATCAGCGCGAGCATCGTCACGCTCTTGCCCGAGCCCGACTCGCCGACCACGCCGACCACCTCGCCGGCGGCGATGTCGAAGTCGACATGCTCGACCGCCACCGCGCCGTCGAAGGTGACCGACAGGTTGCGGATCGCGAGCAGTTCGGCCGACGTGCCGGCGGGCACTTGATTCCGATCGGCGGACAGGGCCGTCATCAACGCATTCTCCGTAATTTGGGGTCGAGCGCATCGCGCAGACCGTCCCCGAACAGATTGATCGCGAGCACCGTGATCAGGATCGCGACACCCGGCATCGTGACGATCCACCACGCACTCTCGATATAGTCGCGTGCCGAGGCCAGCATCGCGCCCCACTCCGGCGACGGCGGCTGCACGCCCAGGCCGAGGAAACCGAGCGCCGCGGCATCGAGGATCGCGGTGGAGAAGCCGAGCGTGGCCTGGACGATCAGCGGCGCGGCGCAATTCGGCAGCACCTGCGAGAACATCAGCCGCAAACGCCCCGCACCCGCGACGCGCGACGCCACCACGTAGTCTTTCTGCAACTCGCCCAGCGCCGCCGCCCGCGTGAGACGCGTGAACGCCGGCAGCCCGACGATACCGATCGCCATCATCGTGTTGAGCAGGCCCGGCCCGAGCACCGCCACCACGGCCACCGCGAGCAGCAGGGACGGCAGCGCCAGCAGCACGTCCATCAGGCGCATCACCGGCGCGTCCAGCCATTTGTCGAAAAACGCCGCGAGCAGGCCGAGCACGATGCCCGGCACCACCGCGATGAGGACCGAGACGCCCCCGATCAACAAACTCAGCCGCGCGCCGAACAGCAGCCGCGAGAGCACGTCGCGGCCGGTTTCATCGGTGCCCAGCAGAAACCGCGTGCTGCCGCCGTACTGCCAGAACGGCGGGCGCTGCACCGCGTCGCGGAACTGGATGACCGGATCGTGCGGCGCGAGCCAGGGCGCGAAAAGCGTGGCGAGCAACAGCGCCGCCAGCAGGCAGGCCGCCAGCAAGGCGCCGCGGTTCGCGGCGAACTGATGCCAGAACTCGCGCGCGCCGGCGATGCGGCCCGAGGCGGGCGCGGCGTTCGCGGCCGGCGCCGTGTCCGTGGGCGGCAGGGGTTGCAGACGGCTGCTCATACGCGCTCCAGGGCACGGGGGAATGTCGTGCGTTCGACGGGCACGATGCAGGGGGACACGAGGCGGACGGACAGGGGACTAGCGCACATGGCGCACGCGCGGATTGAGGACGCCATACAGGAGATCCACACAGAGGTTGACGAAGATCACCAATAGCGCGATCAGCAGGATGCCGCCCTGCACCACCGGGTAGTCGCGCCGGCCGATCGCGTCGATCAGCCATTTGCCGACGCCGGGCCAGGAGAAGATCGTCTCGGTCAGCACCGCGCCGGCCAGCAGCGTGCCCACCTGCAGGCCGATGACCGTGATGACCGGCACCAGCGCGTTGCGCAGCGCGTGCACCACCACCACCCGGGCGCGCGACAGCCCCTTCGCGCGTGCGGTGCGGATATAGTCCTCGCGCAGCACCTCGAGCATCGACGAGCGCGTCATCCGCGCGATCACCGCGAGCGGAATCGTGCCGAGGACGATCGCGGGCAGGATCAGGTGGCTCACCGCCGAGCGCCAGGCACCGGCGTCCGTCGACAGCCAGCCGTCGATCAGCATGAACCCGGTCACGGTCGGCACGTCGTATTCGACGGCAATGCGGCCCGAGACCGGCGTCCAGCCGAGCTTTACCGAGAAGAGCATGATCAGAATCAGGCCCCACCAGAAGATCGGCATCGAATAGCCGGTCAGCGCCGCGCCCATGACGCCGTGATCGAGCGCCGAGCCGCGTTTCAGCGCGGCCGCGACGCCGATCGGCAAGCCGATCACGATCGCGAACAGCAGCGCGCACAGCGACAGTTCCAGCGTCGCCGGAAAGCGCGCGCCGAATTCCGCGAGAACGCTGGTATGACTGATCAGCGACTGGCCCAGATTGCCGTGCAGCGCCTGCCACAGATACCGGACGTATTGCACCGGCAAGGACTGGTCGAGTCCGAGTTGCTTGAGCGCCTGCGCATGCGCGGCCGCATCGATGCCGCGTTCGCCCATCATGATTTCGACCGGGTCCCCCGGAATCAGGTGGATCAGCGCGAACGCCAGCAGCGTGATGCCGATGAAGGTCGGCACCACCATGCCCAGACGACGCAGGATGAATCGCAGCATGCTTGGGAAGTCCTGTCGCGTGTATTGCGGGTTAGCGGCGGTTATGCATTCTATGATGCATTCGAAGGCACGCAAGGTTCGCGCGCCCGTCTTATCGTATGTCACCGGAAATGGGCGCGCTCGCCGGCGCGCGCCCATCTGCGCACTCATCTACCTACTCATCCACCTACTGACCCGGCGCGTGCAGGCCCAGACGGTCGCAAATCGCGCGGGTCGGCTCCGCGCCGTTCAGTGTATAGAAATGCAGGCCGGGCGCGCCACCGGCGATCAGGCGCTCGCACATCGCCGCCACCACCTCGGCGCCGAACGCGCGGATCGACGCTCGGTCGTCGCCGTACGATTCGAGCCGGCGCGCGATCCAGCGCGGCACTTCCGCGCCGCACATCTCGGAGAACCGGATCAACTGCGAATAGTTGGTGATCGGCATGATGCCCGGCGTGATCGGCACGTCGACACCCGCGCGCCGCACCTCGTCGACGAAGCGAAAGTACGCGTCGGCGTTGAAGAAGTACTGGCTGATCGCCGCGTCCGCCCCGGCCCGCACCTTGGCGACGAAGTGCTCCAGATCCAGGCGCGGCGAGCGCGATTGCGGGTGATATTCCGGATACGCCGCCACCTCGATGCGAAACGCGTCGCCGGCATGTTCGCGGATGAAGGCGACCAGATGGGCGGCGTAGCGGAAATCGCCCATCTCGACCATACCGGAGGGCATGTCGCCGCGCAAGGCGACGATATGCGAGATGCCCTGCGCGCGATAGGTGTCGAGGATGTCGGCGAGCCCGGCGCGCGAAGCGCCGATGCACGACAGGTGCGGCGCGGCGTCGACACCGGTACGGGCGATCTCGAGCACGGTGTCGAGCGTGCCCTGTTGCGTCGATCCGCCCGCGCCGAACGTCACCGAGACGAACTTCGGCGCGAGCGGCATCAATTGCGCGCGCGCGGCGCGCAGGCGCGCGATGCCGTCGTCCGACTTGGGGGGAAAGAATTCGAATGAAAGCTCGATCGGTTCCATCGGGGTCCTGTTCAGATAAAATACCGCGCCTGCCGGCTCGCCTCGCGGCTAGCCGAACAGACCGTCGCGGTGCCCGAAGATCAGTGCCGAGAGGATCCAGGAAATGATGCTGTACAGGATCGAGCCGAAAAACGCCGCCCAGAAACCCGTCACCTCGAAGCCCTTGAGCAGCCATGAGGCGAACTGGAACAGCAAGGCGTTGATGACCAGAATGAACAGGCCGAGGGTGACGATCGTCACCGGCAGCGTCAGCAACACCAGCACCGGACGCAGCAGCGTGTTGATCAACCCCAGCACGATCGCGATCGTCAGCGCCGTGCCGAAACTGCGGATGCGGATCGACGGGATCACGTAGGGCAGGATCAGCAGCGCGAGCGCATTGATCAGCCAGGTCAGCAACAAACTCATCTCTCGCACTCCTTGCACTGTAAAAAAGGGGCCGCGCACAAAAAAGGCCTGCGGTCCGCACGAAACGTCGCACGCACCCAGGCCACTCACCGGCAATCGGCAAGCGATCGGTCCCGCCTGGCGCCGCGCCGGCGCGCCAGGCGGGACCCGTTCCTCAATACCGGTAGTGCTGCGGCTTGTACGGGCCGGTCTTGGCGACGTCGATATACGCGGCCTGCTGGTCCGACAACTCGGTCAACTCGGCGCCGATGCGGCCCAGGTGCAGACGCGCCACCTTCTCGTCGAGCTGCTTGGGCAGTACATAGACCTTGTTCTCGTACTTCTCGCCCTGCGTGAACAGTTCGATCTGCGCGAGCACCTGGTTCGTGAACGAGTTCGACATCACGAACGACGGGTGGCCCGTGCCGCAACCCAGGTTGACCAGACGCCCCTCGGCCAGCAGGATAATGCGCTTGCCGTCCGGGAAGACGATGTGGTCGACCTGCGGCTTGATGTTGTCCCACGTGTGCTGGCGCAGCGACGCGACGTCGATTTCCGAATCGAAGTGGCCGATGTTGCAGACGATCGCCTGGTTGCGCATCGCCTTCATGTGTTCATAGCCGATCACATGCAGATTGCCGGTGGCCGTCACGAAGATGTCGGCGCGCGAGGCCGCGTAGTCCATCGTCACGACGCGATAGCCTTCCATCGCCGCCTGCAACGCGCAGATCGGATCGATCTCGGTGACCCAGACGGTGGCGCCCAGACCGCGCAGCGACTGCGCGCAGCCCTTGCCCACATCGCCGTAACCGGCGACCACGGCGATCTTGCCGGCGATCATCACGTCGGTCGCGCGCTTGATGCCGTCGACCAGCGATTCGCGGCAGCCGTAAAGGTTGTCGAACTTCGACTTGGTGACCGAGTCGTTGACGTTGATCGCCGGGAACGGCAGGCGGCCGTCGCGTTCCATCTGGTACAGACGATGCACGCCGGTGGTGGTTTCCTCGGTGACGCCCTGAATCGCTTTCAGGCGCACGGAGTACCAGTGCGGGTCGATGTCCAGGTGCGCGCCGATCGACTTGAACAGCGCCACTTCCTCTTCATTGCCCGGCTTGGCGATCGCCGACCGGTCCGACTCCGCGCGGGTACCCAGCACCAGCAGCACGGTGGCGTCGCCGCCATCGTCGAGGATCATGTTCGCGTGCTCGCCGTTCGGCCATTCGAAGATGCGGTGCGCGTATTCCCAGTACTCGTCGAGGGTTTCGCCCTTGATCGCGAACACGGCGGTGCCGTTCGCGGCGATCGCGGCGGCGGCATGGTCCTGCGTGGAGAAGATGTTGCACGACGCCCAGCGTACTTCGGCGCCCAGCGCCTCGAGGGTTTCGATCAGGACCGCGGTCTGGATCGTCATGTGCAGGGAGCCGGCGATGCGGGCGCCCTTGAGCGGCTGCGACGCACGGAACTCGTCGCGCACGGACACCAGGCCCGGCATTTCGGTTTCGGCGATCGCGATTTCCTTCTTGCCCCATGCGGCGAGCGCGTGGTCGGCGACGATGGCTTCGGTACTCGGCTTGCTTTTCAGGACGGCAGCGTTCATCACGCCTCCTTTCTAATATAGATAGAAATCAAGACGTGAGCGCCGTTGGCAGGAGGCCCGCGGGCCTGACGCCGCCGCGCCGGTGCCGTGTCCGTGCCGATAACCGGCCGGGGCACGACCGGGCGGCGGTCGCCTTCCGAGCCTGGCGGACAATGACTGCCCGTTGCAACGCTCCTCGGAAGTCTGGGATTGTAGCAAAGAATGCCGGCGCGATGGTCCGTGGCACATGGGCTGCGCGCGGTGCGCGGCGCAACTGACGGATCAGCGCAACAGCCAGCCGATCAGGGGCGCGGCGATGACCACGACGACGCCGGCGATGGTCATCGTCAGGCTGGCGATCATGCCCTCCTCGCTGCCCAGCGAACGCGCGGTGGCGGTGCCCACGCCATGCGCGCCCGCGCCGAACAGCGCGCCGCGCGCGATGCCGGTGCGCATCGGCAGCCAGACGAGCAACCCCTTGCCGATCAGCATGCCCACCAGGCCGGTGATGATGACGAGAATCGCGACCACGTCGGGGGCCGCGCCCACCGGACCCGACATCGCCAGCGCAAAGGGCGTCGATACCGAACGGATCGCCATCGCGCGCTGCAGCGCGGGCGGCAGGTGCAGCAGTTTCGCCAGGAAAAAGGAGCCCGCCACACCGCTGACGATGCCCACGCTCACACCCAGCGACAGCGACAGCCAGTGCCGCCGGATGACGCCGCGGTATTCGTGGATCGGCAGCGCGAACGCGATGGTGGTGGGCCCCAGCAGCCAGAGCAGCCAACGGGTGTCGGACAGATAGACGGCATAGGGCACGTGGGTCAGCAGTAGGGCCACGACCAGAACGAGCGGCACGGACACCAGCGGCATCAGCCAGATCCGCGGGAAACGGGCATAGAGCCGCTTGCCCGCGAAATAGAGGAGAATCGTGCTCAGCAGGCAGAACGCGCCCAGCCACTGCAGGCCGGGGGTGGGATCGGCGCTCATGCGCGCCGCCCGGCCCGGCGAGGCGCCGGCGTGGGCCGCACGGCGTGGACCGCACGCGGCGCGCGGCGTGCGCGCGCGCGGCGCAGACGGCGCAGCAGCAGTCCCCGCTCCAGTCGCACGCCGAACTCGACGGCGAGCGCGGTCGCGCACATCACGAGCAGCGTGCCCGGCACGACCACCAGCGCCAGGCGCACGCCGTCGTTCTCGATCAGATGCCCATACTGCACGATCGCGACCGCGGCCGGCACGAAGAACAGCAGCATCTCGGAGAGCATCCAGTCCGCGCCGGATTTGATCCAGCGCGGCGCGACCCGTCCCGACCACAGCAGACCGAGCAACAGCAGCAGTCCCACGACGCCGGCTGGCAGCGGCAGGTGCAGCCAGCGCACCAGGGCATCGGAGACGAACCAGAAAGCGACCAGCGCGCTCACCTGCGTGGCGATCGCCGCCGTGCGGCGCAACGTCGCATGAAGACCGCGGCGCGCGGGCACCACGGCGCCTTCGGCCGCCGTGGCCACGAAAACCGGTCGCTTCATAAGGGAAAAGCCGGATAGGCAAAAGAATTTGAGAATCTTCCTAATATACGACGCGCCCCCGCCCAGTTCCAATGAATTAAAATAATCATTCTTCGTCACGCCGGTCAACCGGGGGCGCTGAAGGGCCGGCTGCCCGCCAGCGCAGCACGCCGCTATCATGGCAACACCCCGGGTGGTACCCCGGGTGGCGCCCCGCTGCGATACGCCGCGGCGACACTCCGCGGCAATATCCAGCGACACCCCCCCTGGCGGCGAGCCCCGGACTGCAAGCGTCGCCGCGCACGTCGCCGCGCATATCGATATGGCGCGGCAGCCGATGGCATGCGACATGCCGCCGTGCCTACCCTGCTCGGCCTGCTCCCTCCGCGCGACCCGACATCCCTCGATGGACCCGGGACGCGTCGCGCGTCACCCATCGAACAATCAGGAGTTACCCGCAGGATGAGTTTGTTTCGTACCAAGAACATCGCCACGATGGTCGCCGACACGCGTCGCGCGGCCCTCGACAAAACGCTCGGGCCACTGGACCTGACCTTTCTCGGCATCGGCGCGATCATCGGCACCGGCATCTTCGTGCTGACCGGCACCGGCGCGATGCTGGCGGGGCCCGCCCTCACGTTGTCCTTCGTGGTCGCGGCGATCGCCTGCGCGCTCGCCGCGCTGTCGTACGCGGAATTCGCTTCGTCGATTCCCGTCGCGGGGTCGATCTACACCTATTCGTACGCCGTCATCGGCGAGCTGGTCGCCTGGCTGATGGGCTGGGTCCTGGTGCTGGAATACGGCCTCGCGGTCTCCGCGGTCTCGGTCGGCTGGTCGGGCTATTTCCAGTCCTTTCTGAGCGGTTTCGGCGTGACCCTGCCCACCGTGCTGACCGCGGCCCCCGGCGCGCTGCCCGGCGTGACGACATGGTTCAACCTGCCGGCGTTCGTGGTCGTCCTGCTGGTCGCCACGCTGCTGGCCGTGGGTGTGCGCCAGACCGCCCGCATCAACAACATCATGGTGACGATCAAGATCAGCGTCGTGCTGCTGGTGCTGGCCGTCGGCATCTTCCACGTGAAACCGGCCAACTGGCACCCGTACATGCCGATGGGCTGGCACGGGGTGTTCCAGGCGGCGGCGATCATGTTCTTCGCCTACATCGGCTTCGACGCGGTGAGCTCGGCGGCCGAGGAGGTGAAAAACCCGAAGCGCGACCTGCCGATCGGCATCATCGCCTCGCTGCTGGTCTGCACGCTGCTCTACATCGGCGTCACCGCCGTGCTGACCGGCATCACGCCGTGGCACCAGTTCGCCGGCATCGCGCATCCGGTCTCGCTGTCGTTCCAGCAGATCGGCGCGACCTGGATCGCCGGCTTCATCGATCTGGGGGCGGTGCTGGGCATGCTGACCGTGCTGCTGGTGATGGGCTATGGGCAAACCCGCCTGCTGTTCGCGATGTCGCGCGACGGGCTGCTGCCGCCGGCATTATCGCGCGTGCACCCGCGTTTTCGCACGCCGTTCAACGCGACCTGGATCATGGGCGGCGTGTTCGGTTTGATCGGCGCGCTGGTGCCGCTGGACGTGCTCGCCGAACTGGTCAACTTCGGCACGCTCACCGCATTCGCGATGGTCTCGCTGTCGGTCATCATCATGCGACGCACGCATCCCGACCTGCCGCGCGGTTTCCGCTGCCCCGGCGCGCCGGTCGTGCCGGGACTGGCGATCGCGGCCTGCCTGTTCCTGCTGTCGCAGCTGCAGACGGTGACCTGGCTCGCGTTCGCGGTCTGGGTCGCGATCGGACTGGTGGTGTACTTCGCGTATTCGCGCCGTCATTCGCATTTGGCGAAGGGGTCCTGAGGCACGGGCGATCAGGCCGGCGGCAAGCGTCACGCCGCCGCGTCGGATCCAGGCCGCATACCGGAGCCGCATACCGGAGCCGCGAAGCGGCGCACCGGGGCGCGTTCACTTGCGCGGAAAACCCACCGTGGCAAGCAGCCCTCCCTCCCGCGGACGAGTCAGCGTGATGACGCCGCCATGCCGGCGCGCCAGACGCTGAACGATGGCCAGTCCCAAACCGCTGTGCGCACCGCCACGCGCCTCGTCCAGGCGGACGAAAGGACGAACCGCCCGGCTCAATTCGTGGTCGGGAATTCCCGCGCCGTGATCTCTGACCGCCAGAACGTATCGTCCCGCATCGGCTGCGGTGGAGATGACGATGGGCGTGGCGCCATAGGCAAAGGCGTTGCCGACGAGATTGTCGAGCAGGCGCTCCAGATCCAGGATCGGCAGGCAGAAGTGATCGCCCGCGTCGAGCGCGACTTGAATCGCGGGCTCGCTCGATGCGCCCACCGTCCATTCGTCCAGCGTCGCGCTGCTGCCGTAACGGGTGCGGCAATACGCGTCGACCGGCGTCCAGTGCTCGTCCGGCGGCGCTTCGCCGTCGGGGACGCGCGCGAAAGTCAGGAACTGATCGATGACGCGCGACATGGAGCCGATATCGGCGACCAATTGTTCCCGGCTTTCCGCTTGTTCGATCATCGACGCGCACACCAGCGCGCGCGTCAACGGCGCGCGCAGATCATGCGCCATGCCGGCCAGCATTTCGGCGCGATCGCGATCGGCGTCGTGAATGGCCTGCGTCATGGCGTTGAAGTTGCGCGTCAGTTCCTTCACCTCGTGCGCGCCGACGACGCGCAGCGCCTGGGGCGGCGAGCCGGCGCGAAACCGGCTTGCGGCGCGCGACAGGCGCGACATGGGCTTCTGAATCAACCATGCCCCCAGCAAGGACAGGACGATCACGCAGCAGAACATCAAACCCGCGGCCGCCAGCAGGCGGTTCTTGCTGACGGGATTGATGTCGATGACCGCCCAGTGCGAGGATTCGCCGTAGCGCACCCACGTCCATGATCCCAATCGGTCCAGTGTCACATGGCTGTGCGCCGGCAAACGCGACAGCATCGTCGACTCGAAGGCCCCGTGGGTTGCCGCGCAGTTCATCGGGCACGCCGCGGGCGGGCGATCGCTCGTCAGCGTTCTGATCCCCAGGGCAGCGCCGAACTGGCGGCGCAAACCGTCGGTTCCAAACCGCGGATTGAACAGGGCGTCGACGAGACCGCTGATATGCACGCCGGCGTTGACTTCGTTGCTCTTGCCGACGATCTCCACCCACGCCAGCTGGGTTCCGCCCAGCAGCGCGACGGACACCATCACGTACTGCACGAACAAGGTATTGCCGCGACGCAGCAAACGCAGGGGACGCCACGTCATCGCGGGGGCCGGATTTCCGGACTCGTCACGGTTCTGACATCGACGTCCGATTGCCGTTCGGGCGGCACGAAGAGATAGCCGAAACCGCGCAGGGTCCGGATGACCGTCGGCTGGGCGGGGTCGGCTTCGATGATGCCGCGCAAGCGCCAGATCGGCATGTCCAATGCGCGTTCGCCCGAGCCGGCAGGCGCCGCCGTCCACAGTTCCAGCAACTGCCGCCGCGACAGTTTTTCCAGCGGATGCGTGAGCAATACATACAGCAACTCGAATTCGCCGTGGCCGAGCCGCACATCCTCGCCATCTTTTGTTACGCGGCGTTGAAACGGATCCACCTCGAATCTTCCGAAAGACAGCGCCGGTGCCGCCGCGCGCCGGTCGGGAACGTACTGGTGACGCCGCCACACGGCCTGCACGCGCGCGAGCAGCTCCTGGGGCAGGAACGGCTTGCCCACGTAATCGTCGGCGCCCATCTCCAGTCCGAGCAGACGATCGCTGTGCTCGTCTCGCGCGGTCAGCATGATGACCGGCGTCGGGTCGCCCGCGCCGCGCAGCCGGCCCAATGCGGCAAAGCCGTCGACGAGCGGCATCATCACGTCCAGAACGATGACCGAGGGCCGTTCGCGCGCGACGGCCGCGACCAGATCCGAGGCGTTCGTCAGCGCAATGACGCCGATCTCGCGCGAGGTGAAGAACGTCGTCAACATGCGTTGCAGCACAGGGTCGTCGTCAACCAGCATGACGGTGATGGGCGATGTATTCGACATTCTTTTTTCCGTTTCCTGAAAACATAGTAGCGCAAATCCTTGCCGCGTCAACGCACGATCCGAAGGCTGCCGGACCGCACGAATCCGCGGGTAATCATGCGTTACAAGGTCTAGAGCCATCGTGAGAAAGGCGACGCTACGCTGCCTCCTTATTTTTGCCGTATCGATGCCGGCGCTGTCGTTGCCGGCTCCGCGCGCTCTTGCAAGGACAGCACGAACATCATGCGACACGCTCCGAAACCGCCGTCTACCGGCTGCCTTTTCCTCGTTTGCTGTGCAGGACTCCTGCTGGGAGCATGCGGCAAGAAACACGATGCGCACGCCACGACCGCCAGCGCGCCCCAGGTCGCGGTGATGACGTTGCAGTCCCGGCGCATCGACGTGACGGACGATCTATCCGGCCGGCTTTCCGCGACGGAAGTCGCGCAGGTCATGCCGCAGGTCGGCGGCATCGTGCTCAAGCGGCTGTTCGTCGAAGGCGCGACCGTGAAGGCCGGACAACCGCTGTACCAACTCGATCCGGCTTCGTACCAGGCGGCTTACGATACGGCCCGCGGTACCTTGCTTTCCGCCATCGCCACGTCGAAGGCCGCGGACATTACGGCAAAACGCTATCAGGACCTTTTCACAATCAAGGGCGTGAGTCAGCAGGATGTGGACAACTACGTGGCCGCCGCGGAAGAGGACAAGGCGAACGTCGTGTCCGATCGCGGTTCGCTGGAAACGGCAGCCGTCAATTTGCGGCGCACCCGGATTCTCGCGCCGATCAGCGGACAGATCGGCGAGTCGAGCGTGACGGCGGGCGCGCTCGTGACGGCCGACCAGACCACCGCCCTGGCGACCATCCAGGCCCTGGACAACCTTTATCTGGATGTGACGCGTTCCAGCACGGAGGCGTTGCGGCTGACGAAGGCCATCGCATCCGGGCGCGTGACGCCGGGAACGTCGGTGGTGACGGTGCAGACGGAGGATGGCGCCACCTATGCGCATCCCGCGCGCCTGCTCTTCTCGGACGTGACGGTGAATCCGACGACCGGATCGATCACGTTGCGCGCGCTGGTGCCGAATCCGCGGCATGAACTGCTGCCCGGCATGTACGTGCAGGCGCGGCTGGACGAAGGGTCGCGGGACGTGATTCTGGTTCCGCAGACGCTCGTGACGCGGGGTTCGGGCGGCACGTCGACGATGTTCGTCGTGGACGCGAACGATACGGTGCAAAGCCGTGCGGTGACCACGAACGATGCCTATGGCAGCGACTGGATCGTGAGCAGCGGCCTGCGTGCCGGCGATCGCATCGTGGCCGATTCGACGCAAACGATCGCGGCGGGAACGAAGGTGACGCCCGTGGAACAGGCCGCCGCGCAAAGCGCCGCCGCGGCACCGGCATCGACACCGACCGCGGCCTCTGCGCCGGCGGCCTCGGCGCAATCGGAGTAACCGTCCATGCTTTCCCGTTTCTTCATTCAGCGGCCCATTCTCGCGTGGGTCATCGCATTGGTCATCATGTTGATCGGCGGACTGTCGATCCGGACCTTGCCCGTCGAGCAGTATCCGAGCGTGGCGCCGCCTTCGGTCCGTATCTCCGCCACCTACCCCGGCGCATCCGCCGATACGCTCGCCACCACCGTGACGCAGGTGATCGAACAGGACATGGTCGGCATCGACAACCTGATGTACATGTCGTCGACCAGCAGTTCGGCAGGCTCGGCGACCATCACGCTGACCTTCCGTTCGGGCACGAACGCGGACGTCGCGGCGATGCAGGTCGAGAACAAGGTGCAGGAAGCCAATGCGTCCCTGCCCACCGCCGTTCAGGACCAGGGCATCCAGATCACCAAGACCTCGGCCAGCATTCTCATGGTCCTCTCTCTGACGTCCGACGACGGACGCATGAACGCGATCGACCTCGGCAACCTGATCGCGACCCGCGTCGAAGATCCGATCACGCAGATCTCGGGCGTGGGCCAGGTGGTCCTGTTCGACGCGCAACATGCGATGCGCATCTGGCTCGACCCGGTCAGGCTGCACAGTTACGGCTTGATGACGTCCGACGTGACCACCGCCATCAGCTATCAGAACGCGCAACTGTCGGTCGGCCAGATCGGCGGCGCGCCGTCCCTGAGCCGGCAGACCTTGAACGCGACCATCGCGACGCGCGGGTTCCTGAAAACCGCCGACGATTTCGGCAATATCCTGTTGCGGGTCAACCAGGACGGCTCGCGCGTGTATCTGAAGGACGTCGCGCGCGTCGAGGTGGGAGGCGACTCCTACGACACGACGTCCCGGCTGAACGGTAAACCCGCCGCGTCCATGGCCATCCAGCTGGCGACCGGGGCGAACTCCCTGAGCGTCGGCAAGGCGGTTCGCGCGAAAATGGCGACCCTGCAGAAATCCATGCCGGCGGGCGTGACGATCCGCATCGCCCACGATACGACGCCCTTCGTTTCGGCCTCCATTCTGGAAGTGGTCAAGACCCTGGTCGAGGCGATCGTTCTGGTGTTCCTCGTCATGTATCTCTTCCTCGGCAGCCTGCGCGCGACGCTCATTCCCACGATCGTCGTGCCGGTCTCCCTGCTCGGCACGTTCGGCATGATGTCGGCCGTGGGCTTCTCGATCAACGTGCTGTCCCTGTTCGCCCTGGTGCTGGCGATCGGACTCCTGGTGGACGATGCGATCGTCGTGGTCGAGAACGTGGAAAGACTGCTCAACGAGGAGAAGCTCGATCCCGTCGCCGCCACCACAAAGGCGATGGGCGAGATCGGCGGGGCCCTGGTGGGAGTGACGGCGGTGTTGATCGCGGTGTTCATTCCCATGGCCTTCATGTCCGGGTCGACCGGCGCGATCTATCGCCAGTTCTCGTTGACCATCGTCTCGGCGATGGTGCTCTCGGTGTTGCTGGCGCTGACGTTGACGCCGGCGCTGTGCGCGACCCTGTTGAAGCCCGCGCGGGCACGGCACGCGCGGCGGGGCTTCTTCGGCTGGTTCGACAGAACCTTCAGGAAAGCCAACGACGGCTATGGAAAGTCGGTGTCCCGTCTCGTACGCCGGCCCGTGCGATGGATGGTGGTGTATGGCGCGATTTGCGCCGTCGCCGGGTTCCTCTACTGGAATTTACCGTCGTCGTTTCTGCCGTCCGAGGACCAGGGCAGCCTGATGACCCTCATCAACCTTCCGGCCGGCAATTCCAGTCTGGCGACCGCCGCGGTCGAGAAACAGGTGGAATCGTATTTTCTCCATGTTCCGGAGGTCAGCGGGCTGGTCATGCTGGACGGCTTCAGTTTCGGCGGCGAAGGGCAGAACATGGCGATGGCGATGGTGGAACTGAAGGATTGGAGCAAACGCACCGGCAAGGGACAGAGCGCCGCGGACATCCTGGCGGCGGCGAACAGGCATTTCGCCGCCATCAAGACCGCCCAGGTGGTGGTGATGAACCCATCGGCGGTCCAGGGCCTGGGCAATTACGGCGGCGTCGACTTCGAATTGAAGGACGAGGCCGGCCTGGGGCACGACGCGCTCGTCGCGGCACGGCAAAGGCTGATCGCGCTGGCGGCGGCCGATCCGAAAATCAGCGGCATGCGGCAAACCGGCATGGCCGACCAGCCGGAGTACATGGTCGACATCGACTATACGAAGGCCGCGGCGATGGGCGTGAGCGCGGAGAACATCGACAACACGCTGGAAACCGCCTTCGGATCGACCTATGTGAATAATTATGTCGATACGGGGCGCGTGCAGAAGGTGTACGTGCAGTCCCTGGCAAAATACCGGATGATGCCTGCCGACATCGGTAAGTGGTACATATTGTCGAGCACCACCTCCTCCAGCAGCACCAGCACCAGCAGTTCGTCGACCTCGACGAGCACCGCAAGCACCACGAGCAGCTACGATGGCGAAATGGTGCCGTTCTCCGCTTTTGCGACGGGCCACTGGACATCCGCCCCGCCACAGGTCGAACGTTACAACCGCGATCTGTCGTTCGAGATGACGGCGCAATCGCCGTCGGGCGTGAGCAGCGGCGATACGATGGACGCGGTCGCCGCGCTGGTGGCGAAATTGCCGCAGGGCTTCGGCATCGAGTGGACGGGCGAGTCATACCAGGAACAGATCGCGGGATCGCAGGCGACCTACCTTTACGTCATTTCGTTGATCGTCGTGTTCCTGTGCCTTGCCGGCCTGTATGAGAGCTGGTCGGTACCGTTCGCGGTGATCCTGGTGGTGCCCCTGGGCATCGTCGGCGCGTTGGCCGCGGCGCATCTGCGCGGCTTCACCGACGACATCTACTTCAAGGTGGGCTTGTTGACCACCGTCGGTCTCGCCACGAAAAACGCCATTCTGATCGTGGAATATGCGAAATCCCTGCACGAAAAGGGATCGAGCGCGCTCGACGCGGCGATCGCGGCGGCACACCTGCGTCTGCGGCCGATCATCATGACCTCGCTGGCTTTCGGATTCGGCGTGTTGCCGATGGCCATCGCGACGGGCGCCGGGGGCGCCAGCCGCCAAAGCCTGGGAACGGGCGTGTTGGGCGGGGTGATCGCCGCCACGCTGCTGGCCATCTTCTTCGTTCCCGTTTTCTTCGTATTGATCCGGAAAATTCGCCCCGACATCACGCAGCGCGGCGCCGTGGCGCCCGCGCATCCGGCAGACACGACCAGAGACGACGGACGATGAACATGACCCATTCCTGGCGCGGGATCGCGGCCGCATGCGCGCTGTCCACGATTGCCGCCTGCACGCTGGATCCCGCCTACACCCGCCCGGCGGCCCCGATGCCGGACGCTTATCCGCACCACGCGGTGTCCGGCGCCACCGGCAAACCCGCGGCGTCCGCGATGCGCGACGACGCGCCCGTGCAGGACGCCGTTCTGTCGGACTGGCAGGCGTTCGTGCTGGACCCGTATGTCCGGCAACTGGTCGCGCTCACCCTGCGCAACAATCGCGATTTACGCCAGGCGGTACTGCAAGTCGCGGAATACGAGGCCCAATACCGTATCGCCCGGTCCGCGCTCGCGCCCACGGTCGCCGCCACCGGCACGTCCACCGCAGCGCACGACTATGGCGCCACCTCGCGCAGCGCTTCGGTCCAGTTGGGGTTCAGTGCGTGGGAAGTCGATTTTTTCGGGCGGCTGCGCAGCCTGAAACGGCAGGCGCTCGAGACCTATCTGTCCACCGACGCGGCGCGGCGCAGCACCCAGCTGAGTCTGGTATCCACCACCATCGCGGACTATCTCACGCTGCTGTCGGACCAGTCCCTGCTCGATCTGACGCAAAAGACGGTCGCCTCGTACCAAAACACCTATGACACGACCCTGCGCACGCAACAGCTCGGTGTCGGATCGATGGAGGACGTGCAGGAGGCGCGCACCTCCCTGACGAGCGCGATGGCGACGCTGGCCTCCTATCAACGCGCGGTGGAGCAGGACACGAACAACCTGATCGCGGCCATCGGCTGCCCGCTGCCGGAAGGGTTTCCGGAAAACCGGACCCTGCCCGACACGCCGCTGTTCGCCGATATCCCCGCCGGGCTGCCGTCGACCCTGCTCACGCGACGCCCGGACATCATGGAGGCGGAACATACGCTCAAGGCCGCCAACGCCTATGTCGGGTCGGCGCGCGCGGCCTTCTTTCCCACGATCACGCTGACGGCGACCGCGGGAACGGAAAGCGGAAAACTGTCGAGCCTGTTCAAGGCGGGAACGGGCGCCTGGGCCTTCGAGCCGGCGATCTCCGTGCCGATCTTCAACTATGGCGATCTGCGTGCCTCGCTCGACGTGGCGAAAATCGAGAAAAACATCGACATCGCCGCCTATGAGGAAGCGATTCAGACGGCGTTCAAGGAAGTGGCGAACGGTTTGTCGGGGCGTGCGACCTACCGGTCGCAGGTCAGCGCCGATGCGCAGTACGTGGATGCCGCGCAACAGTACTACGCCATCGCCAATGGCCGCTACCTCGGCGGTCTGGACAGCTTTCTGACTTTGCTGACGGCGCAGCGCACACTGTTCACCGCGCAGACGCAGCAGATCGCCGATCGCCTGAGCGAGATGTCGAACCTGGT
The DNA here is from genome assembly GCF_026624755.1 of Robbsia betulipollinis. Lineage (NCBI taxonomy): Bacteria > Pseudomonadati > Pseudomonadota > Betaproteobacteria > Burkholderiales > Burkholderiaceae > Robbsia > Robbsia betulipollinis. Next base: position 1,544,174 of record NZ_JAPMXC010000001.1, on the reverse strand, counting down.
CACGTTGTACACCGCGCTGGGCGGCGGATGGTCCGCCGCGGCGGTACGGGAAGGCAGCCCCGTGCAGGCGTCCCGCTAGCCGGTCCCGCGGGCGCGTCGGGGCGCCCGCGGGACCGGAGCGCCGGACGTTTCGGTTGGAAACGTCCGGTCGGGAAGCGCCCGTCGGGGGCGCCGGTCGGGAAATGCCGGGGTCAGGCGACCTTCGGCAAATGGGCAATGCCCGCAGCTTCCGCCAGTGCGGCGGCCTTGTCGCGCGCTTCCCAGGTGAATTCCGGTTCTTCACGGCCAAAGTGCCCGTAGGCGGCGGTTTTTTCGTAGATCGGCCGCAGCAGGTCGAGCATCTGCACGATGCCCTTCGGCCGCAGGTCGAAATGCTCGCGCACCAGACCCGTGATGACCGAGTCGGACACGCGGCCCGTGCCGAACGTATTCACCATCACCGAGGTCGGCTCGGCCACGCCGATCGCATAGGAAACCTGGATCAGCGCACGCGACGCGAGGCCTGCGGCCACGATGTTCTTCGCGACGTAACGCCCGGCGTAGGCGGCCGAGCGGTCGACCTTGGACGGGTCCTTGCCCGAGAACGCGCCGCCGCCGTGGGGCGCCGCGCCGCCGTAGGTGTCGACGATGATCTTGCGGCCCGTCAGGCCGCAATCGCCCTGCGGACCGCCGATCACGAAACGGCCGGTCGGGTTCACCAGGAACTTGATGTCGCCCTTGATCAATTCCTTCGGGATCACCGGCTTGATGAGTTCCTCGATCACCGCCTCGCGCAGCGATTCGAGCGAGATATCCGGCGAATGCTGCGTCGACAGCACGACGGTGTCGATCGAATCCGGCTTGCCGTCGACGTAGCGCACGGTGACCTGCGATTTCGCGTCCGGACGCAGCCAGGGCAGACGGCCGTCGCGGCGCAGGTCGGCCTGACGTTCGACGAGGCGGTGCGACAGATAGATCGGCAGCGGCATCAACTCGGGCGTTTCGTCGCAGGCATAGCCGAACATCAGCCCCTGGTCGCCCGCGCCCTGATCGAGATTGTTGTCGTGCGCGCGGTCGACGCCCTGCGCGATGTCCGGCGACTGCTTGTCGTACGCGACCAGCACCGCGCAACCCCGGTAGTCGATACCGAAATCGGTATTGTCATAGCCGATGCGCTTGATGGTGTCGCGCGCGACCTGGATGTAGTCGACGTTCGCGGTCGTGGTGATTTCGCCGGCCAGTACGACCAGGCCCGTGTTGCACAGGGTTTCGGCGGCGACGCGGGAGTATTTGTCCTGGGCGAGGATGGCGTCCAGGATGGCGTCCGAGATCTGGTCGGCGACCTTGTCGGGATGCCCCTCGGAAACAGATTCAGATGTAAACAGGTAATTGTTCGACACTTCGAAGCTCCTTCGGCCACTACTGAGGTTACGAGATGAACAAAACAGAGCACGTCACGTAGCCGACCCCAGCGCTTTCCGGCACTTCGAAGCGGCGACGCTTTAGCGGTTTTTTCCACCCGGCGGCACGCCGCCCGGCATTCGCCCCGCAAGTTGTCCGTTAACTCGGCGAAGCGCTTATTATAGCGACTTGATTTTTTCCTGCTTGCCACGGCTGGAAGGGTGTTGCCTTTGCGGCATCGCTTCGCAAGCGTGGCGGACCATTTTTTGGCGGAACATGTTCAAACGACTCGGGATCGCGCTGGCGATCGGATTCCTGCGCCTGCTCGCCGTGCTGCCCTATGGGCTGGTTGCGCGCTTCGGCGCGGCGCTGGGCGCGCTGCTGTACCGGATTCCGAGCCGGCGGCGCACGATCGTCCATACGAATCTGCGGCTGTGTTTTCCCGAATGGCCGGCGGCAGAACGCGAACGCGTCGCGGCGCTGCACTTCCAGCACGCGATCCGCAGCTATGTCGAGCGCAGCGTGCAGTGGTTCGGCTCGGCGAAGAAGCTGGAACGGCTGATCGAGGTCGACAGCGAGATCGACCTGAAAGACCCCGACATGCCGCCGACGATCCTGCTCGGCTTCCATTTCGTGGGCATCGAGGCCGGATCGATCTTCATCAATCACTGCATTGGTCGGGCCTGCGGTGCCTTGTATCAACCGCTGTCGAACCCGAAGATCAATCAGATCGCCATCGAGGCGCGCGGCCGTTTCAACGCCGAGATGGTCTCGCGCGCGGACAGCGCGCGGGTGGTGCTGAGGATGCTGCGCGAGCGCAAGCCGGTGATGCTCGGCTCCGACATGGATTACGGGATGCGCAACTCGGCGTTCGTACCGTTCTTCGGCGTGAACGCCTGCACGTTGACGACGGTCTCGCGCCTGGCGAAGGCGGGCCCCGCGCAGGTCATTCCCTTCATCGGCGAGGTGCTGCCGAACTACCGCGGCTACCGGCTGAAGGTGTTCAAGCCATGGGAAGGCTACCCGACCGACGACGAAGTGGCCGACGCGCGGCGGATGAATGCGTTTCTGGAGGAGCAGGTGCGCAAGATGCCGGAACAGTACTACTGGGTGCACAAGCGCTTCAAGACGCGGCCGGAGGGCGAGGCGGGGTTTTATTGAGCGTGATGCGCGGCCGGCGGGCCGCGTGGCACGCTCCGGGTCAGTCGGATTTGCCGGACTTCCTGGACTTCCTGGACTTTCCGTCCGGGTCGTCCTTTCGGTCCTGAAGATCCTTGGCCGCCTTCCTGGCCTTCTTGGCCTTTTTTGCCGCCTTCCTGGCCTTCTTGGCCGCCTTCCTGGCCTTTTTGGCTTTCCTGGCCGCCTTCCGCTCCAGCTCCGCCTGCGCGTCCGGCCTGTTCTCCCGCTTCACGTCCTGCTTCACGTCCTGCTTCACGTCCTGCTTCACGTCCTGCTTCACATCCCGCTTTACATCCTGCTTACCGGGAGCGCCGTTCAGCGCCGCCAGTTCGCCCTCGCGCTGCGGGCGCAACGCGAGGATGTCGCCCTGCTCGGCTTCCGCCAGGCGCTTCCAGTCGCGCTTCTCCACGCGCGTGCGGAAACAGGCCTTGCACAGGCCGGTGATGGGTTCGAACTTGCAGACGCCGATGCAGGGGGATTTTAGGCTCATCATGCGATAATACGGGATCGACGGCGGCCTTGCCTGCGCCCGCCCTGTCTCCTGCCACCGTCTCTCCCGTCCTGAAAAAATGCACTTCACCAAAATGCAGGGCGCCGGCAACGACTTCGTCGTGCTTGACGCCACCCGTACGCCCATCACGCCGAGCGCCGAGCAGATCCGCCGCCTTGCCGACCGGCATTTCGGCATCGGCGCGGACCAGGTATTGCTGGTCGAGCCCGCGGACGACGCGAGCGCCGACTTCCGCTACCGGATCTTCAATCAGGACGGCGGCGAGGTCGAGCATTGCGGCAACGGCGCGCGCTGCTTCGCGCGCTACGTGGTGGACCAGGGACTGACGCAGAAACGGCAGATCCGCGTGCAGGTGCAGAAAGGCCTCATCACGCTGACCCTGCAGGACAACGGCGAGGTCACGGTCGACATGGGCGCGCCGGAACTGCGCCCCGCCGAAATACCGTTCGATGGGACCGGCCTGGACGGCGTGACGCGCGGCGCCGACCTGCTCTGGCCGCTCGCCGTCAATGGCCGTACCGTGCTCATGTCGGTCGTGTCGATGGGCAATCCCCATGCGGTGCAGGTGGTCGACGACGTCGCCGCCTTCCCGGTCGCCACCGACGGTCCCGTGATCGAATCGCATCCGCGCTTTCCCGCGCGCGTGAACGCCGGATTCATGGAAGTGGTCGACCGGCACACGATCCGCCTGCGCGTCCACGAACGCGGCGCGGGCGAAACGCTGGCCTGCGGTACGGGCGCCTGCGCGGCCGCCGTGGCCGGCATCCGGCGCGGATTGCTGGATTCGCCGGTGGCGGTGCATACGCATGGCGGCGTACTGACGATCGGCTGGGAGGGGTTGCAGGATGCCGCCGCGCCCGTGACCATGACCGGACCCGCGACCACCGTCTTTCGCGGTGAAATCACGCTGTAGCACGCGCACTCCCCTGCTTCCTGAAACGTATCCCATGAACGAAAGCGACGTCGCCGATTTCCTGCTCGCCCACCCGGCTTTCTTCGAGCGCCACGCGGAGGTGCTCGGTCACATCCGGCTCGGCAATCCGCACGGCGGCCGGGCGGTGTCGCTGCCCGAGCGGCAGATCGCGATGTTTCGCGAAAAGAACGGTCAGCTCGAAAGACGCATGGGCGAGCTGGTGCGCTACGGCCACGAGAACGACAGCCATGCGGTGAAATTCGACCGCTGGTCGGCCCGCCTGCTCGCCACCCGGCACGGCGCGGATTTGCCCGACGCGATATGCGACGGCCTGCGCGAGATTTTCGACGTGCCGCAGGCGGCGGTGCGGCTCTGGGGCGTCGACGACACCTACGCCGCCCACCCGGCCGCGCGCTTCGCCGGACACGACGTCGCGCGCTTCACCGACGGCCTGGGCGCACCGTACTGCGGCGCGAACAGCGGTTTCGCCGCGGCGGCGTGGCTTGCAGAGGGCACCGATGCGCCACGGACGGCATCGATCGCGCTGGTGCCCCTGCGCGCGCCGCACGCGGACTCGGCCCACGGCGCCTTCGGACTGCTGGCGCTCGGCTCGCCCGACCCGCAGCGGTTCCACGCCGACCTCGGCACCGATTTCCTCGCCCGGCTGGGCGCGCTCGCCGGCGCGGCGCTGAGCCGGATGCTGGCACCGTGAACGCGGCCGCTCCGGTGCAGGCATCGGCGAACGCGTCGGGCACGGCGGCCGCCACCCCGCCCGACGCCGCCCGCATCGATGCGTATCTGACGATGCTGGCGAACGAACGCCGCTATTCGCCGCATACGCTGCGCGGCTACCGGCACGCGCTCGACGAACTCGCGGCGCTCGCCGGCGCGCGTGCGCTTGCGAGCCTGACGGTCGTGGACATTCGCGGCGCCGTGTCGCGTACCCACAGCCAGGGCCTGGGCGGGCGCTCGATCGCCCACCTGCTGTCCGTCTGGCGCGGTTTCTTCCGGTGGTTCGCGCTCGAGGGTGGCCTCGACGCCAACCCGGTCGACGCGGTGCGCGCGCCCAAACGCGCGAAAACCCTGCCCAAGGCGCTTTCCGCCGATGACGCGACCGCGCTGATGGAGGCGGCGACCGGACAGGACGACACCGCGCTGCGCGACCGGGCGATGCTGGAACTGTTCTATTCGTCCGGCCTGCGGCTGGCCGAACTGGTGGGCCTGGACGCGCACTACACCGATGCCGCGGGATATCGATCGGAGGGCTGGATCGATCTCGACAGCGCCGACGTCACGGTGACCGGCAAGGGCGGCAGGCGGCGCGCGGTGCCGATCGGCAGCAAGGCGGTGGCGGCATTGCGCGCGTGGCTGGCGGTGCGCCCGGCCTGGGTACGCGCCGATCCCCATCCGTTGTTTCTGTCGGTGCGCGGTGCGCGGATGTCGCCGTCGGTGGTGCGCCTGACGGTCAAGCGTCTGGCGCGCGAGGCGGGTATCCCCGCGAACGTCCATCCGCACGTGCTGCGGCATTCGTTCGCCACGCATGTGCTGCAATCCAGCGGCGATCTGCGGGCCGTGCAGGAAATGCTCGGCCACGCGAGCGTCGCGGCCACGCAAGTGTATACATCGCTCGATTTCCAGTATCTGTCGAAGATTTACGACGCGGCGCACCCGCGCGCGAAAAAGAAATAGGATGCGCGGCCGGTCCGATCCGGACGGATGCGCCGGACGCGCGGACGCCGGACGTCACACCCGCCACGCCGTTTTGTGCTTCAATTGACGGTTTCTCCCTATTTTCACCGGCCTGCCGCCGCGCCGCGAAGCGCGCGCCCCGGGCCGGGCTTTCTTCATTCTATAGAGGCGACGCGCACATCATGAGCCAAATTCCCGTCACGATCCTCACCGGCTTTCTGGGCAGCGGCAAGACGACATTGCTCAAGCGCATCCTGGGCGATGCGCACGGCATGAAGATCGCCGTCATCGAAAACGAGTTCGGCGAAGAGAACATCGACAACGACATCCTCGTCCAGGATGAGGGCGAGCAGATCGTGCAGATGAGCAATGGCTGCATCTGCTGCACGATCCGGGGCGACCTGGTGAACGCGCTGAACGATCTGGCCGAGCGCCGCCGCGCGAAGGCGATCCATTTCGACCGCGTCGTCATCGAGACGACGGGCCTTGCGAACCCCGGCCCGGTCGCGCAGACGTTCTTCATGGACGACAAGGTCGCCGAACAATACCTGCTCGACGCGGTGATCACCCTGGTGGATGCGAAGCACGCGAATCAGCAGCTCGATACGCAGGAAGTCGTGCAGCGTCAGGTCGGATTCGCCGACCGGCTGTTCATCACCAAGTCCGATCTGGTCGACGCGCCCGCGGTCGACGCGCTGCGGCACCGTCTGCTGCGCATGAACCCGCGTGCGCCGATCGCCACCGTGAATTTCGGTGAAGCCGACATCAAGCAGATCTTCGACATCCGCGGCTTCAACCTGAACGACAAGCTGGAGATCGATCCGGATTTCCTCAAGGAAGACGATCACGGCCACGACCACGGCCACGACCATGATCACGACCATGCACATGACCACGATCATGGGCACGAGGGCGACGACCACGCGCATTGCGATCACGACCACGGCAAATGCGAGCACGAGGGCCATGCGCACCACCACCACGCGCACCACGACGACGCGATCAAGTCCTTCGTTTTCCGTAGCGACCGCGCATTCGACCCGCGCAAGCTGGAGGACTTCCTGGGCGGCGTGCTGCAGATCTACGGCGAAAGCCTGCTGCGCTACAAGGGTGTGCTGTGGATGAAGGGCGTGGACCGCCGCGTCGTTTTCCAGGGCGTACACCAGATGATGGGCACCGATCTGTCCACGCGCTGGCTGCCCTCGGAGAAGAAAAACACGAAAATGGTATTCATCGGCATCGACCTGCCGCAGGATCTGATCACGGACGGACTGGAACGCTGCCTTGCCTGATGGCACCCGATTGGCGGGGAGCGCGGCGCATTGATGAATAAATTAGCACGTGCTGGCGATTCAGTTACAATAGCTCGCCACCAGAATTGAGAATGACCGCCGACGCTCAGGATGCAACGACAAAGTCGGGGGCCCTCCCCGCCATTAAGACAGTACGCCAGATGACGACGACACGAATCTTGACTGAAGACGAAATCCTTGCGATGGACGACAAGGGTTACATGAACGAGGCTCAGCTCGCGTTCTTTCGTACTCGGCTTGAACAGCTCCAGACGGAAATCCTCCGGAATGCGGGACAGACTACCGAAAATCTTCGCGAGACGGTCATCGTGCCCGATCCGGCGGACCGCGCGACGATCGAGGAAGAGCATGCGCTGGAATTGCGCACGCGCGACCGCGAGCGCAAGCTGCTGAAGAAGGTGCAGCAGTCGCTGGCGCGCATCGAATCGGGCGATTACGGCTGGTGCGAGGAAACGGGCGAGCCGATCGGCGTGCCACGCCTGATCGCGCGTCCGACCGCGACGCTGTCGCTCGAAGCGCAGCAGCGCCGCGAATTGCGCCAGAAGTTGTTCGGCGACTGATCGTCAGCCGGGCCGGCGGGACGAACAGCCCCTGCCGGCACGACGCTCCGAAGCGCGATTCGCCGCGCCCTGGAACAACGGCACAAGTCGCCCAGCGGCCTGCTTCTCCCCTCCGACGACGCTCACCGTCGGGCGCATCGGGCGCCACATCATTCGGCATTTCGCCTGGCCGTTTTCCGTTTCGCTCTCGTCGTTCCCCGCTTCCCCCGTTGTGCCTCCCCGCATTTCCGCTTCTCTCACCGTTCCGCTCCCTTGCACGCTACCGGCAGGCGGCGCCTTGTTTTTCGTCGACTTGCACCTATATACGATGGCATACGCGCTGTCAGCGCCGCTTCGCCCTTTCATGGCCCTTTCACGGCGCTGTCCGACGGACCGTCGACGAACCGTCAGCGGCATGCTCGTGGACCGGCATCCCGGGGCGCGGACCGTCGCGCTGTGTCGCCCGACGGCGAAACCGCGTCCGCACTGAACTCAGAGGAATTGTATGGAGCAATATCACGGCACGACCATCGTTTCCGTCCGGCGCGGCAATCAGGTGTCGCTCGGCGGCGATGGCCAGGTCACGCTGGGAAACATCGTCATGAAGGGCACTGCCCGCAAGGTGCGGCGGATCTATCACGACAAGGTGCTGGTCGGCTTCGCCGGCGGCACCGCCGATGCGTTCTCCCTGCTCGACCGCTTTGAGGCCAAGCTCGAAAAACACCAGGGCAACCTGACCCGCGCCGCCGTCGAACTCGCCAAGGACTGGCGTACCGACCGGATGCTGCGCCGCCTGGAAGCCATGTTGATCACGGCGGACGCCGAGACGACGCTCGTGATCACCGGCAACGGCGACGTGCTCGACCCCGAAGGCGGCATCTGCGCGATCGGTTCGGGCGGTGCGTACGCGCAGGCCGCGGCCCGCGCGCTGGCCGACAACACGGATCTGGACGTGCGGCAGATCGTCGAGAAGTCGCTGTCGATCGCCGGCGACATGTGCATTTACACGAACCACAGCCGGGTCATCGAGACCATCGGTCTCGACTGAAAGGAATTCTGATGAGCAACATGACCCCTCCCGAGATCGTCTCGGAACTCGACAAACACATCATCGGCCAGGGCAAGGCCAAGCGGGCCGTCGCGGTCGCCCTGCGCAACCGCTGGCGCCGGCAGCAGGTGGACGCCTCGCTGCGCCACGAGATCACGCCGAAGAACATCCTGATGATCGGCCCGACCGGCGTCGGCAAGACCGAGATCGCCCGGCGGCTCGCGAAGCTCGCGGACGCGCCCTTCATCAAGATCGAAGCCACCAAGTTCACCGAAGTGGGCTACGTGGGCCGCGACGTCGACAGCATCATCCGCGACCTCGCCGAGATCGCCGTCAAGCAGACGCGCGAGACCGAGATGCGCAAGGTGCGCAGCAAGGCCGAGGACCAGGCCGAGGATCGCATCCTCGACCTGCTGCTGCCGCAGGGCAAGTCGCCGGCCATCGAGGAAGGCGAGAACGCCACGCGCCAGACCTTCCGCAAGCGCCTGCGCGAGGGCTTGCTCGACGACAAGGAAATCGATATCGACGTCGAGGCCCCCACGCCGACGATGGACATCATGGGTCCACCGGGCATGGAAGAGATGACCGACCAGATCCGCGGCATGTTCGCCAATATCGGCGGCGGGAAGAAAACCCGGCGCAAGCTGAAGATCAAGGAAGCGCTGAAGCTGCTGATCGACGAGGAAGCGGGACGCCTGCTCAACGACGAGGAAGTGAAGACGCGCGCGATCCACAATATCGAGCAGAACGGCATCGTGTTCCTCGACGAGATCGACAAGATCGCCTCGCGTGGCGAAGGCGGCAGCGGCGGCGAGGTATCGCGCCAGGGCGTGCAGCGCGATCTTCTGCCGCTGGTCGAGGGCACCACGGTGAACACGAAGTACGGGATGGTGAAGACCGATCACATCCTCTTCATCGCCAGCGGTGCATTCCATCTCGCCAAGCCGAGCGACCTGATCCCCGAGTTGCAGGGGCGTCTGCCGATCCGCGTCGAACTCGATTCGCTGTCGGTCGAGGATTTCGAATCGATCCTGGTAAGCACCGATGCGAGCCTGGTGAAGCAGTATCAGGCCTTGCTGGAGACCGAGGGCGTGGCGCTGCGCTTCGCCCCGGACGGCATCCGCCGGCTCGCCGAGATCGCGTTCTCGGTGAATGAAAAGACCGAGAACATCGGCGCGCGGCGGCTCTATACCGTGATGGAAAAGCTGCTCGAGGAAGTGTCGTTCACCGCCGGCACCAGCGGCGCGAACGAGTTGCAGGTGGATGCCGCCTATGTCGAGCAGGCACTGGGCGAAGTCGCCGGCAACGAAGACCTGTCGCGTTACGTCCTGTAGCCATCGGGCACGCGGTCGCGCCGGCGTTTCGCTCGCGGCGCGTGCGGCGCCGCCGCCGAATGGCCGGGCGTGACGGCGGGCACGCCGCTGCGTTTCACTGCCGGACCGGGCGCTTGCCCAGCTTGCGTTGCAGGGTCCGGCGGTGCATGTTCAGCGCCCGGGCGGTGGCGGAGATATTGCCGTCGTGCTCGGCCAGCACCCGCTGGATGTGCTCCCATTCGAGCCGGGCGACCGACAGCGGCGCCGGATTCTCGAGCGCGGCGTCGGCCTGCTCGGCGCTCGCGCCATCGTTCATCGCCGCCAGGATCGTTTCGACATTGGCCGGCTTGGCGACATAATTGTCCGCCCCATCCTTGACGGCCTGCACCGCCGTGGCGATGCTCGCATACCCGGTCAGCACGAGAATCAGCGCGTCGGGCTGCAATTCCCGCAGGCGCGCCACCAGCGTCAGGCCGGAATCCTGGCCGAGATGCAGATCGACGGTGATCCGCGCGAAATCCATTTCGTCGGCGATTTCCAGCGCGCGCGCCGCATTGTTCGCCTGATGAACGACATAGCCGCGCCGCGTCAGCGAGCGGCCGAGAATATCGGCGAAGACGGTGTCGTCGTCTATGATCAGAAAGTGGGTGTTACTCATCGGGAGCCTCGGCCCGCGTGGCGGGCAATGTAAAAATGGCGCAGGTGCCGCTGCCGGATACCGGCGCGCCTGTGTCGGCACGCATCGACGCATGCTCCGCTTCACGTCTCGCTTCACCTCCGGCTTCATGCCCCAATCGCGAGGCGTCGCCGAGTTCGATCGTGCCACGGAGCCGCGCGGCTGTCACGAACGCCAGATACAGGCCCACGCCAGCCCCGCCCTGCGTGCTGCGCACCGGCATGTTGCCGACCTGCGCGCGCAGCGCGGCGGGAATGCCGGGACCGCGATCGACGATGCGAAACGTGATGAGCCGGGCATGCGCCGCGCCCGAGATGCGCGCGGCGGCGGGATCCGGCTGGTCGCTGACATCGAATTCGACGTGATCCGGGCTCGCCCGCGCGGCGTTGTCGAGCAGGATCGTCAGGATCTGCCCCACCGCCACGGTATCCTCGATCGCCATGGCATCCGATCCCGTGCCCCGCGTCTCGAGCCCCGCCTGCGGGTGACGCAGACGCCACTGCTCGGTGAAGCTTTCGAGCCAGGGCTTCAGGCGCCGCCGGTTCGGCGACGCGGCGCGCGATTGTAACCGCGCCAGCGCTTCCTTGCACAGGGCGATTTGCTGCTCCAGCAGCGAGAAATCGCTCCGGTAGGGCGCCAGCGCCGCGTCGTGATCCGCGCTTTCCCGCAATTCCTCCGCCAGCAGGGCGATGGTCGACAGCGGCGAGCCCATCTCGTGGGCGATGCTGGCCGCCTGCGCGCCCAGCGCCACCACCCGCTCGTCGCGCAGCAGGCGCTGTTGCGCCTCGGCGAGCGCGGCTTCGCGCAGACGCAGCACCCGCGACATCCGCGCGACGAACCAGGCGATCAACGCCATGCTGATCAGGAAGTTGATCCAGTTGCCGGTGCGATACAGCTCGAACAGATTGCTCGGCTCGCTCAGCACCAGCGGCAGCGCATGCGTGGCCAGCAGAAAACAGCCCACCACCGCGAGCGCCGTCAGCGCCAGCGCCAGCCGCCAGGGCAGCACCGCGGCGCCGATCGCCAGCGCGGGCAGATACAGCGAGAAAAAGGGATTGAGCGTGCCGCCGGACAGCAGCAGCAGCGCCGTCAGCGCGCCCAGGTCGACGCAGAGCTGGCCGAACAGCTCGCGGTTGCTCTCCTGACCGGGGCGCGACAGCCGCACCAGCGTCATCGCGTTGAAGACCACTTCGAAAAGGATCACCAGCGACATCGGCAGCAAGGGCAAACGGATGCCCAGCAGGATGCAGGCAACCCCCATCGCGATGACCTGTCCGGCGATGGCCAGGCAGCGCAGCCAGAAGAGATGACGCAGGTTCAGATGGCCGTTTTGTGGAAAATCGTTCATAGGCAGGAGTTTAGCGCGTGTCGGATGAGGCGTCGGAAAAAGAGGACATCCCCTGAAGCACAGGCCGCCTGTCCTGTACAATTTCGACTTGGTTCCTGGTCCTCGCCGTGCTGCAACATTGCAATAGTACGATCGGCCATGCCGCTTATCGCGAACGTCCGCGCGCCCCGCGCGCAGGCGTTCCCCTGGACCCCCGTTTTCCTGGCCGCCATGCCCGATCTTCCCGATATTTCGCAACTCGCCCCCGCGCTCAAAGCTGAGCTGATTGCAGAGGCGCTGCCTTATATTCGCCAGTACCACGGCAAGACCGTGGTCATCAAGTACGGCGGCAACGCCATGACCGAGGAACGTCTGAAACAGGGCTTCGCCCGTGACGTCGTGCTGCTCAAGCTGGTGGGCATCAACCCCGTCATCGTGCACGGTGGCGGTCCGCAGATCGACCAGGCGCTGAAGAAGATCGGCAAACAGGGCACCTTCATCCAGGGGATGCGGGTCACCGACGAGGAAACGATGGAAGTCGTCGAGTGGGTGCTCGGCGGCGAGGTCCAGCAGGACATCGTGATGCTGATCAATCACTATGGCGGCCAGGCGGTCGGTCTGACCGGCAAGGACGGCGGTCTGATCCATGCGCGCAAGATGATGATGCCGGACCGCGAACGGCCAGGCGAATTCCTCGACATCGGCCAGGTCGGCGAGGTCGAGGCGATCAACCCGGCGGTCGTCAAGGCGTTGCAGGACGACGCCTTCATCCCGGTGATCTCGCCGATCGGCTTCGATTCGAACGGCCTGTCGTACAACATCAACGCCGATCTGGTCGCCGGCAAGCTTGCGGTGGTGCTGAACGCCGAGAAGCTGGTGATGATGACCAACATCCCGGGCGTGCTGGACAAGGAAGGCACCCTGCTGACCGATCTGACCGCGCGCGAGATCGACGCGCTGTTCGAGGACGGCACGATTTCCGGTGGCATGATGCCGAAGATCGCCTCCGCGCTCGATGCCGCGAAAAGCGGCGTGCACTCGGTGCACATCGTCGACGGGCGCATCGAACATTCGGTGCTGCTCGAAATCCTGACCGAGCAGCCGTTCGGCACGATGATCCGCTCGTATTGAGGACGATCACGCCCCGCGCGCGGCGCGCGGCGCCGGCGGCGCCCACCGGTACGGCCGGCCCCCCGGCGGGATCGGACACCCTGGCCGTCGGGGCGGCGAATCCGCCGCTTCCCGTGCCTTCCGCCCTGCGCCGGCCATCCGCGCGCCGGCGGCCCACGGTGGGACGTTCGCGCCCCGGGCCGCTCTGGCTGTTCGATCTCGACAACACCCTGCATCATGCCTCGCACGCCATCTTCCCCTTCATCAACCGGGAAATGACGGCGTTCATCGAACGCACGCTCGCGGTGGACCGGGACACGGCAAACCGGCTGCGCACGGAATATACGCAGCGCTATGGCGCCACGCTGCTGGGGCTGGTGCAGCGCAACGGCGTCGACGCCCGGGCGTTTTTGCGCGACGTGCATCCTTCGGCGGAACTGGCGTCGCTGCTGCGCGCAGAGCGGGGACTCGCGCATGCGCTCGACCGTTTGCCGGGGCGGCGTATCGTCCTGACGAATGGCCCGGAGCAGTACGCGCGCGCGGTCCTGGCCCTGCTCGGCATCGAACGGCGCTTCGAACAGGTGATTGCGATCGAGCAGATGCGGCGCGGCAAACGCTGGCACGCGAAGCCCGACAGCGCAGTGATTCGCGGCACCTTGCGCCGGGCGGGCGGGCAGGCGCGCGACGCGATCCTCGTCGAGGACACACGCGGGCATCTGAAGCGTTACCGGCGCATGGGGCTGCGCACCGTCTGGATCACCGGCCACCTACCCCTGCCCGTACCCCGCTCGTCGCCCGATGTCGCGGGCGGGCGGGGCGATGCGACGGGGTCCGGCGCATCGCCGGTACGCGCCGGCCAGGGCCGCCCCCACTATGTCGACCGGCGGGTGCGGTCCATCAAGGAACTCGTCAGGACAATGCGTCGGGGGATCTGACGATGGGCGCGTCGAGGTCGGCGCCGGGTTCCGGCAACGTGGTGCTCGCGCCGGGAAATACCGGCGCCACGGAAGACACCGGCGCCACGGCGGCAGGCGCGGCCATGGAGGCCGTTGTCGTGTCGGACGCGGCGGGCGCCACCGACGAGGCATGCGGCGTCGCGGCGCCGGATGCGGAGACGAACGCCGCACGCATGCCCTCGGCGACGAAGGACTGCGCCTCGCGCGCGGCCTGCACGACCGCGGCCATGCCGAAGAATTCGTGGGTCGCGCCGGGGTAATTCCGTGCCTGTACCGCATTGCCCGCGCTTTCCAGGCCCTCCGCCAGCTTCTCGCCATCCGAGCGCAACGGATCGATGCCGGCCGTGACGACGAAGGTCGGCGGCAGATTCGACAGGTCCTGCTCGACCAGCCGCAGGCGCTTGTCTTCCTGATCGTCCGAATCGACCAGGCTCTGCAGAACGAACCACAGCATCATCGGCTTGTTCAACGGCTTGGCGTTGCGGTTCTCTTCGTACGACAGCGTATGCGTGTTGGTGTCGGCGATCGGGTAGACGAGGCCCTGGCTCACGGGCAGTTGCAGGCCGTGGTCGCGCGCGTAGATCGTGACATTGGCCGCGAGGTTCGCGCCCGCGCTTTCTCCCAGCACCGCGAGGCGGGACGGATCGCCGCCCAGGCTCGCGGCGTTGTCGAGCAGCCAGCGCCAGGCGGCGTTGGCATCGTCGTGCGCTGCCGGAAACGGATGCTCCGGCGCCTGCCGATAATGCGCGGAGACCACGATCGCGCCGGTTTGCGCGGCGATCGAACGCGGCGTCGCGTCGTAGACATCCAGGTCGGCGATCACGAAACCGCCGCCATGGAAATACAGGATCACCGGTAGCGCCGGGGTACTGTCCGGCGCCGTGCTCGCGGGAAACGCGCCGCCCGGCAGGGCGCTGCTGTCCGGCGTCGCGCTCGTCGGCGTGTAGACCCGCGCGGGATTGTCCCCGACCGCGCCGCGAATCACGATGTCGCGGCTGCTCACGCCGGGAATCTCCCCGCTCAGACCCTTCTGCGCCATGACCTTCTTGACCGCATCCGTCGCGGTGGGCTGGCGCCGCGCTTCCAGCGCGTCGAGGTCCTCGATCGGCTTCGGATTCAGGCTGGCGAGCGCATCGAGCACTTCCTGCATGTCCGCATCGGCATTCTGGACGGGGTCCGCTCCCAGAAGGGATTTGATGGTATCGATCACGCTCATGACACTGACTCCATGGATAGATGTCGCATTGGCGAAAGGGGGGACGCGGCGGCCCTGCCGCGACAGGTTTCGTTGCAGCAGGGACTGGCGCAATGCAATGACCAGCCCGCGACCGCTTCGCACGTCGGTTCGCAATGCCAGTGCAAAATCCGTTCCCGGAACGGACTCCTCGGCCGTGCATCCACCGGAAAACCCTGCAGCGACATGGTCGTCCCCGAATGACCGGTTGCCGCTGGCGCCCCGGCCGCGGTGCGGCGAGTTTCAGCCGGCATCGTCGCAGCCCCATCCGCCGAATCGCGGATCGCGTACGGGTATGGGTTCTGCTTTAGGTGTGTCGTGCATGCTCGCAGGTTGGGCGGGAAATGCCTTCCCCATGGGAAACGCGGCCTGCCCTATACCCCCATTACAGGATGGAGAAATCAGACAGTGAACAGTCGATCGCTACCGGTCGTCAAGACCGGCATTCCCGACTTCGACGCGATATTACGGGGCGGACTGCCGCAGAACCGGCTGCATCTCATCGAAGGCGCACCCGGCACCGGCAAGACGACCATCGCGCAGCGGTTCCTTCTGCAGGGAATCGAATGCGGCGAACGGTGCCTCTACGTCACCTTGTCGGAGTCGACGGAAGAACTGACCAGCGCGGCGATGACGCACGGCTGGTCGCTGGACGGCATCGATATCCTGGAAGTCGTTCCGGAAGAAGAGGATCTGGGCCGCCAACAAACGGTGCTGTACCCGGCGGAGGTCGAATTCGGACAAACCATCAGCCGCATCACCGCCCATATCGCGAAGGTGGCGCCGGCGCGCGTCGTCATCGACAGCCTTTCCGATTTACGCATGCTGGCGCACGATCCACTGCTCTACCGCCGGCAGCTGCTCGCGCTCAAGCGATTTCTTCAGGGTCGCAAGATCACGACGGTCGTCCTCGACGATCTGAGCGGCAAAAGCGACGGCAATCCGCACAGCCTGGTGCATGGCGTCATCGCGCTCGAACAGCTCGAACGCGATTACGGCAAGGCGCGCCGCCGCCTGCGCATCGTCAAGATGCGGGGGACGGACATGCAGACCGGCTGGCACGACTTTTCCATCACCCCGCAGGAGGTATTCGTCTTCCCGAGCCTGATCGCCGACGAACACCGTATCGAGATTGTCGGCGCACCGGTACGAAGCGGGATCGCAGGCCTGGACAAGGTATTGAACGGAGGACTCGACCGTGGCACCTCGACCCTGCTCGTCGGGCCGTCGGGCGTCGGAAAATCCTCGATGGCGCTGTGCTTCGCCATGGCGGTCGTGCGCCAAGGAGAATACGCGAGCTATTTCACCCTGGAGGAGACCTTCGAGAATTTTTCGTGCCGCGCGGAGGCATTGGGCATACCCGTCAAATCGGCGGTCGAAAAAAAACAGCTGGGCTGGCGCCTGACCAATCCTTCGCGCCTTTCGCCAGGGGAATTCGTGTGGCAGGTCCGGCGGGAGGTGGAAGACAAGGGTGCCAGATTGATCGTGATCGACAGCTTGAATTCCTACCTGGGAACGATCGAGGAGGAGCAGACGCTGATCCTGCAAATGCACGAGCTGCTGACTTACCTCAACAACCAGGGCGTCGTGACGATACTGATCCTTGCGCAACGCGGCATCGTCAGCGACGTGCAGAATCCGATCGACATGAGTTTCCTGAGCGACAACGTCGTGCTGCTGCGCTATTTCGAGGCGGCCGGCGAACTGCGAAAGGCGTTGTCCGTCGTCAAGCGCCGTACCGGCGCCCACGACAACGCCATTCACGAATACCGCGTTCTACCCAATGGCATGCAGGTCGGCCCCGCCATATCGGGATTGCAGGGCATCTTCACGGGTGTTCCCACCTATACCGGTTCACGACATACTCTGATGAATGGCGACCATGACGCGAGAGAGTGAAAGCGCGCCGGTCGGCCCGCTGGCCATTCTCGCGCCTACGGGCCGCGATGCCGTCATCATCGAGCAGACGCTGGGCAGGGTAGGCATTGCCACCGTCGTCGCCACCGGTCTGTCGGGACTCTGCGCGCTGTTGCGCGCCGGGTCCGGGGTGGGCGTGGCGGGCCTTCTGATCGCCGAGGAAGGTTTGACGGGCGGGATCGGACCGCTTGTCGAAACGCTGGCCGCGCAGGCGCCATGGTCGGACTTGCCGATCATCGTCCTGACCGCGCGTGGCGCGAAGGACGCGCTGCGGGGACGACTCGCTTTTCTCGAGGCTCTGGGCAACGTTTCCCTGCTGGACCGCCCCCTGCATAGGGAAACGCTGCAAAGCGCCGCGCGTGCGCTGTTGCGCGCCCGGGCCCGGCAATTTCAGACACGCGATTATCTGGACGCGCTGGAGCAGGACGCCGTGACGCTCGAAGCGCGCGTGGCCGACCGCACGCATGCGCTGATGGCGGCCGAGGAGACGCTACGGCAGTCGCAGAAAATGGAGGCCATCGGTCAATTGACCGGGGGCATCGCCCACGACTTCAACAACCTCCTCGCCAGTATCCTGGGAAGTTTCGGATTGCTGCAACTGCGCCTCAAAAACGGCAACGCGACGGGCCTGGAACGCTATATCGAGGCCGGGCGAGCGTCCGCGGAACGTGCCGCGGCCCTGACCCACCGCTTGCTTGCCTTCGCCAGACGGCAAAGACTCGATCCGAAACCCACGAACGCCAACGCGCTGATCCGTAGCATGCTGGAACTGATACAGCGCACACTGGGACCGCAGATTGCGGTGACGACGGCGCTCTCCCCGGATTCGACCTGGACATTATGCGACCCTCCGCAACTGGAAAGCGCGCTGCTGAATCTGTGCATCAACGCACGTGATGCGATGCCGACGGGAGGCGCGTTGACGATTGCGACATTCAGCACGACCCTCGTCGAGAATCCGGAAATGCATCCGGACGCCCGCGCCGGCACCTACGTGGGCATTCGCGTGACCGACACCGGCATCGGCATGTCGCCGGAAGTGCTTGCCCGTGCCTTCGAACCCTTCTTCACCACCAAGCCGGTGGGAAGCGGCACCGGCCTTGGGTTGGCGATGATCTACGGATTCATGCAGCAATCGGGAGGACATGTGCGCATGGAATCCGAGGAGACGATGGGCACGACCGTCGAGGTCTGCTTGCCGCACTACGCCGGGGATCTGCCGGAAGAGGAGGCAATCGTTGGCGAAAGCCAGCAGGCCGCGCCGTGCGCCGGCAAGACCGTGTTGGTCGTCGATGACGAAGAGAACGTACGCATGGTGGTCGCGGACGTGCTCAGGGACATGCAGTGCGCGGTCCTCGAAGCGGCCAACGCCGGCGCGGGGCTCGACATGCTGCGTTCGGACCGCAGCATCGATTTCGTCATCAGCGATATCGGCATGCCGGGAGGCATGAACGGTCTCCAGATGGTCGACGCGGGGCGTCAAAGCCGACCCGATCTGAAGGTATTGTTCATTACCGGGTACGCGGCGCCATCGGTTTTCGAAGCGCATCGCGACGGCGATGCGGTGCTCCGCAAGCCCTTCAGCATTGGTGATCTCAAAAAGCGGGTCGAAATGCTGGTCACCAACGACTAGCCCCCCTGTCGCCGGGCGCTGGCCAGTACCCGGCACGCACCACGCGGTGTATACTCCACGCTCACTCTCACGCGCCGATTTGCTGACTCGATTGCGGGCGCGCGAGCAGGGGGACTCCGGTCCGCCCGCTCATTACAAATCCGGCTAAAGCGGTCGTCAGCGCGGGGGTGCGTCCGCCCGCGCCGACCGTTTCGCCACCTTTGCGTGGACTCATGGAATCGTCGCTCGGCTTTGTCACCCCCGTCAGGATGCATTTCGACCAGGCGCTCGCGCTGCAGAACGGTCAATCCCTCCCGGCCTACGATCTGATGGTCGAAACCTACGGCACCCTGAACCGCGAGCGCTCCAACGCGGTCCTGATCTGCCATGCGCTGAACGCCTCGCACCACGTCGCGGGCATCGACCCGGACAGCGCCGAAGTGGGCTGGTGGGACAATATGGTCGGCCCCGGCAAGCCGCTCGACACCAACCGTTTCTTCGTCATCGGCGTGAACAACCTCGGTTCCTGCTTCGGCTCCACCGGGCCGATGAGCCTCGATCCGCAGACCGGACGTCCCTATGGCGCGCGCTTTCCCGTGATCACCGTCGAAGACTGGGTGCATGCGCAGGCCCGCGTCGCCGACGCCTACGGCATCGCGCGCTTCGCCGCGGTGATGGGCGGCAGCCTGGGCGGCATGCAGGCGCTGGCCTGGAGCCTGATGTATCCGCAACGCGTCGCGCACTGCATGGTCATCGCCTCGACGCCGAAGCTCTCCGCGCAGAACATCGCCTTCAACGAGGTCGCGCGCTCCGCGATCCGCTCGGATCCGGATTTCCACGGCGGCGACTACTACGCGCAAGGCGTCAAGCCGCGCGGCGGCCTGCGCGTGGCGCGGATGATCGGACACATCACGTATCTGTCCGACGACGACATGGCGACCAAGTTCGGGCGCGCGCTGCGGCGCGCGGAAGGGGCGCTGGATGCGTACAAATTCAGTTTCGACGTGGAGTTCGAAGTCGAATCCTATCTGCGCTACCAGGGCGACAAATTCGCCGAATACTTCGATGCGAACACCTATCTTCTGATTACCCGGGCGCTCGACTATTTCGATCCCGCGAAAGCGTTCGACGGCGACCTGACCGCCGCGCTCGACGCCACCACGGCGACCTTCTTCGTGGCCTCGTTCACCACCGACTGGCGTTTCGCGCCGGCCCGCTCGCGTGAACTCGTGCGGGCGCTGCTCAAGCTCAAACGCGACGTCACGTATGCGGAGATCGATGCGCCGCACGGGCACGATGCCTTCCTGCTGGACGACGCCCGTTATCACAATCTGGTCCGGGCGCAGTTCGCCCGCATCGCCGAGGAGGTGAACGCATGACCCCGCCCATCATCGCCGCCGCCGGCACGCGCGCCAGCACCGCCACGCAGGTGAACGCGAGCCTCGCGGCGCGCCCGGACTTCCGCGCGATCGCCCGCTGGGTCGAGCCCGGCGCCTCGGTCCTGGACCTGGGCTGCGGCGACGGCTCGCTGCTCGCGCTGCTCGTCGCGGAACTCGACGTGCGCGGCTACGGCATCGAGATCAACGACGCCGGCGTGCTCGCCTGCACGCAAAAAGGCGTCAACGTGATCCAGCAGAATCTGGAGGATGGACTGCGCCTGTTCGACGACAACAGCTTCGATTTCGCGGTGCTGTCGCAGACGCTGCAGACCATCCACCAGACCGCCGCCATCCTGCGCGAGACCGTGCGCGTCGCCCGACAGTGCATCGTTTCGTTTCCGAACTTCGGCTACTGGCCGCATCGCCTCGACGTGCTCAAGGGCCGCATGCCGGTGTCCCGGGCGCTGCCCTACCAATGGCACAACACGCCCAATGTGCGGGTCCTGACGATTCACGATTTCGAGGCACTCGCACCCGAAGTCGGGATACGCATTCGCGAACGGGTGGTGCTCGGCAACGGCCAGCCGATTCGTTGGGGGCTGAACTGGCGTGGTAGTCTTGCGGTCTACCGCGTCGAGAAAATCTGACGCCATCGGCCGGAGCCGGACGACCCGGTCGACCCGATCGACCCGGTCAACGGCAAGCCGCTGCCCGCACTGCCGCCTCGCATCGTTTTCCTGCATTGCTTCCTTTCTCCGTCCTCCATGCAGATACCGCCGCAGATAACGCCCCCCCAGGCGCCCGTCACGGGATGGCGCGCTCTATTCAATACACGGATGCTGATCTGTGTCTTCCTCGGCTTCACCTCCGGTCTGCCGCTGTTCGTCCTGATCAATCTGGTACAGGCGTGGATGCGCTCGGACGGCGTGAATCTGAAGCAGATCGGGCTGTTCACGCTGATCCAGTTTCCCTACACCTGGAAATTCGTCTGGGCCCCCCTGCTCGACCGCTTCGTGCCCTCGCTTCCCGCGCTGCTGCGCCGGGGCCGGCGGCGCCCGCCCGGCTTCGCGCCCGACGCCGACGCCGACACCGACGCCCCCGCCAGCCGGCGGCGCTTCGGCCGGCGCCGCAGCTGGATGCTGCTCACGCAGGTGCTGGTGACGGGGTCCATCGCCGCGATGGGGTTTTTCTCGCCGCGCCAGGAAATCTGGACCGTCGCCGGCCTCGCGGTTGCCGTCGCTTTTTTCAGCGCCAGTTCGGATGTCGTCATCGACGCCTACCGGCGCGAACTGCTGACCGATCGCGAGCAGGGTCTGGGCACCGCGATCCACGTCAACGCCTACAAGATCGCCGGGCTGGTACCCGGCTCGCTGGCGCTGATCCTCGCCGACCACCTTCCCTGGTCCACCGTCTTCATGATCACCGCCGCCTTCATGCTGCCCGGCATCGTCATGACGCTGGTGGTCGACGAACCGGTGGTGCGGGGCGCGCCGCCGCGCACGCTGCGCGACGCGGTGGTCCTGCCGTTCCGGGAATTCGTCGAACGTGGCGGCTGGCGCAACGCCTTGCTGATCCTCGCTTTCATCTTCCTGTACAAGCTGGGCGACAGCATGGCGACGGCGCTCGCGACCTCCTTCTACCTGGACCTGGGTTTCACGAAAACGCAGATCGGGCTGGTGGCCAAGGCCAGCAGCCTGTGGGCGAGCGTCGCCGGCGGCATTCTCGGAGGGCTCTGGCTGGTGCGGCTGGGGATTTCGCGCGGACTCTGGGTCTTCGGCGTCGCGCAGATCGTCTCCACGCTCGGCTTCGCGTGGCTCGCCGCGCAGGGCCCGGGCGCCACGCCGTTCGCCCTGGGTACGGTGATCGCGCTGGAGGCCTTCGGCGCGGGGCTGGGCACGGCGGCTTTCACCGCCTATATCGCCAGCACCACCGATGAGCGGTACACTGCGACGCAATTCGCTCTTTTCACGAGCCTGGCGTCGGTGCCCCGCACGGTGGCGAACGCGGGTACCGGCTACATCGTCGTGCAGACGGGCTGGTTTCATTTCTTTGTGCTGTGCGCGGTGCTGGCCGTGCCCGGCATGCTTTTGCTGCCCAAAGTGGCACCCTGGAGAAACGCGCGATGACTCTGCCCGGCAGACCGCGGCCCGCGACCCGCGCCATCGCGGCGCTGCGCCCGTGGGCGCTGGCGCTGACACTGACAGCGGCCTCGGCGGCCGCCCCCGCAACCGGCAGTCCGGCAGCGTCCGTCACCGCGAACAAGCCGCCGCCGTCCGCCGCCGCGCTTCCGTCGCCCGCCCCGGCATCGCCGCAGCAGGCCGGCGCGGAAGACCCGCCGGCGCCCGCCCCGGACATGTTTCGCAGCATGGTGCCGTCGGCGTGGCTGGAAACGCAGGGCGCGCAGGCGTACGCTCAGGTCATGGGTGCCGCCACGCGCGCGCACCGTCTGGAACCGGCCGGCAACGCGCGGGTCGTCCAGGCGCGCGAGATCCTGCAGCGGCTCGTGCCGTATGCACTGAAATGGAACGACCGGGCGCGCAACTGGAAGTGGGAGGTCAATCTCGTGCGCAGTCGCGACATCAACGCCATCTGCCTCCCCGGCGGCAGGATCGCGATCGATACCGGCATGCTCGAGCGCCTCAAGCTCAACAACGACGAGACCGCCCTGCTGATGAGCCATCTGATCGCCCACGCGCTGCGCGAGCATGCCCGGGCGCACATCGGCGAACAACAGACGACGGCGCACGACGACGGCGCATCCTCCGGCCGCGCGGACACGGTCACCGAGCAGTGGTCGACCGCGGATGTGGCCGCGCAACTCATCGCGATGCGCTACGGAACGAGCGATGAAACCGAGGCCGACGTGATCGGGGCGGACATCGCGTCGCGTGCCGGGTTCGATCCGCGCGCCGGGCTGGTGCTGTGGCAGAAATTCGATTGGGCCGCGCGCCGTCGGCGCCAGCCGTTCACCTTCGCGCACCCGGTCAACGCGAAACGGCTGGCGGATCTGAAAAAGCGCCAGAAGGACATGCTGCCGTTGTATGCGAAAGCGAAGAAAACGACGGTCGGGCGCCTGCCGCCCTACCGGCCGGGACGCTGACACGCCGCCGCCGGCCCACGTGCGCGGGCCGGCAAAGCGCGATGGCCTGCGCCATGCCGCTCGGGGCCGTTCGGGGTCGCGCGGCGGCGTCCACCCGTCTCAGGGCAACGCGTAGTCGTATTCGACCGTCAGCGGCGCGTGATCGCTGAACTTGATGTCCTTGAACACCCGCGCCGCGCTCGCCGTGGCGGCCACCGCCGGCGTCGCCAAGTGGTAATCGATGCGCCAGCCGACGTTCTTCGCATACGCCTGACCCCGCTGGCTCCACCACGTGAACTGCTCGGGGCGATCGTCCAGGCGGCGGTGCACGTCGACATAGCCAACCTCGTCGAACAGCGTCGTCAGCCAGGCGCGTTCCTCCGGCAGGAAGCCTGAGTTCTTGAGATTGCCCTTCCAGTTCATGATGTCGATTTCCTTGTGCGCGATGTTGACGTCGCCGCACAGGATCACCTCGCGTCCCTCGGCCAGCAGCCCGGCGAGATGCGGCATGAAGACCGCCATGAACCGGAATTTCGCCTGCTGCCGCTCCTCGGAACTCGAACCGGACGGCATATAGACCGAGATGACCGACAGCTTGCCGAAGCGCACCTCGACATACCGCCCCTCGTTGTCGAACTCCTCGCAGCCGAAGCCGATGAGAAAGGCGTCGGGCGCATGCCGCGTATAGAGGCCCGCGCCGCTATAGCCTTTCTTCTGTGCGTGATGGAAATAGCCGGTATAGCCGGGCGGCGCGAGCAGGTCGGGCGTCATGTCGGCCTGCGCGCATTTCAATTCCTGGACGCAGACGATGTCCGCGTCCTGCGCGCTCATCCATTCAAAAAAGCCTTTCTTCGCCGCCGAACGCACGCCGTTCAGGTTTGCCGTGATGACCCGCATGGTCTACCGATTCCTTCAGAGAGACGCCCCGGCCCAGCCCCCGGGGCATGATGAAAATGCGCGCGGATCGTGCTGTCCCTGCCGCTCGTATCCATGCCCTGCAACGCCAGCAGCACGCGTCCGGCCACGCGCCCGCATCGAGGAACGGCACCCGGAAATCGTCGAGGTTTTTCAGCGCCGCGCCCATGCCGCCTCCCGTCGTGTGGCAGACGTGCTGACCGGCGCGACGGCGAAGAGGGGCACGCGCCTGCGGACGGGCCGTCTAGCCCGCGGCAAGCTTGGCCCGCAGCAGGTCGTTGACCTGCGCCGGGTTCGCCTTGCCGCGCGTGGCCTTCATCGCCTGCCCGACCAGCGCGTTGAACGCCTTCTCCTTGCCCGCGCGGAATTCCTCGACGGATTTCGGATTGGCGGCGAGCACCTCGTCGATCATCGTTTCGAGCGCGCCGCTGTCCGAGATCTGCCGCAGACCCTTCGCGTCGATGATCCGGTCCGCCGCGAGTTCGTCGTCGGGACGCTCGGCCCACATCAACTGGAACACTTCCTTGGCGAGTTTGTTCGACACGGTGCCGTCCGCGACCCGTACCAGCAGCCCGGCCAGTTGCGCCGGCGTCAGCGGCGCCGCGCCGATGTCGAGCCCGTCGCGGTTCAGCTGCGAGGCCAGCTCGCCCATCATCCAGTTGGCCGCGAGCTTCGCGTGTTGCGCGCCGGCCCTGGCGACGACGGCCTCGAAGTACAGCGCCTGCGCGCGCGTGCCGGTCAGCGTGATCGCGTCCTGCCTCGACACGCCGTACGCCGTTGCAAAGCGCTCCTGCATCGCGACCGGCAACTCCGGCAATTCGGCCCGCACCCGCTCGACCCAGGCCGGCTCGATGACCAGCGGCATCAGGTCCGGATCGGGAAAATAGCGGTAGTCGTGCGCGTCTTCCTTGGTGCGCATCGATCGCGTCTCGCGGCGGTCCGGATCGTACAGCCGGGTTTCCTGGATGACCGTGCCGCCATCCTCGATCAGCTCGATCTGGCGTTCGACTTCGTGGTTGATCGCCTCCTCCAGGAACCGGAAGGAGTTCAGGTTCTTGATCTCGGCGCGCGTGCCGAACGCCGCCTGCCCCACCGGACGCACCGATACGTTCGCGTCGCAGCGGAACGACCCTTCCTGCATATTGCCGTCGCACACGCCCAGCCAGACCACCAGCGTGTGCAGCGCCTTCGCGTAGGCGACCGCCTCGGCGGCGCTGCGCATCACCGGCTCGGTGACGATTTCGAGCAGCGGCGTGCCGGCGCGGTTCAGGTCGATGCCGGTCATCCCGGCGAAGTCCTCGTGCAGTGATTTTCCCGCATCCTCTTCCAGGTGCGCGCGCGTCAGTTCGATGGTCTTTTCGTAGGCGGGCTGCGTGCCGGCGGCATCGCCGGGCACGACGACCGTCAGACTACCGCCGATGACCACCGGGATCTCGTACTGGCTGATCTGATAGCCCTTGGGCAGATCCGGGTAGAAGTAGTTCTTGCGCGCGAAGATGCTGCGCGGCGCGATCTGCGCCCCGAGCGCCAGGCCGAGACGGATCGCCCGCTCCACCGCGCCCCGGTTCGCCACCGGCAGCGTGCCGGGCAAGGCGAGGTCCACCGGGCTGGCCTGCGTGTTCGGCGCCGCGCCGAACTGCGTCGGCGAACCCGAGAAGATCTTCGATACCGTGGATAACTGGGCGTGCGTCTCGAGCCCGATCACGACTTCCCAACCGCTATGTTGCTGGCGCTGCATCGTCATACTCCCGCCGGTTTGCGCCGGTGCCAATCCGTGACGCGCTGGAAGGCATCGGCCACCTGCAGCATTCGCGCCTCGTCGAAATAGTTGCCGATGATCTGCAGGCCGACCGGCAGGCCGGTCGCGTCCACGCCGGCCGCACCTACGCCGGCCGCACCTACGCCGGCCGCACCTACGCCGGCCGCACCTACGCCGGCCGCACCTACACCGCTCGCCCCGAAGCCCGCCGGCACGCTCATGCCCGGCAGGCCGGCGAGGCTCGCCGACAGCGTGTAGATATCGGCCAGATACATCGCCACCGGGTCGTCGGCCTTCTCGCCGATGTTCCAGGCGACGGTCGGCGCGACCGGCCCCATGATCAGGTCGCAGGCCGCGAAGGCCTGCTGGAAATCCTGCGCGATGATGCGCCGGATCTTCTGCGCCTGCAGGTAATACGCATCGTAATAGCCGTGCGACAGCACGTAGGCGCCCGTCAGGATCCGCCGCTTGACCTCGTCGCCGAACCCTTCGGTGCGCGATTTGCGGTACATGTCGTCGAGATCGCCGTATTGCGCCGCCCGGTGTCCGAAGCGCACGCCGTCGAAGCGCGACAGGTTGGACGAGGCCTCGGCCGGCGCGATCACGTAATAGACGGGAATCGACAACTCGGTCTTCGGCAGGGACACGTCGACCAGCGTCGCGCCCAGGCGCTGGAATTCCGCCAGCGCCGCGTCCACCGCGGCGCGCACGTCCGCCGCGAGCCCCGCGCCGAAATACTCCTTCGGCAGCCCGATGCGCAGGCCGGCGAGCGGCGTCGACGTGGCGGCCGCGGCTGCGGGCGCGCCCGTGCCGGAGCCCGGCGCGCCCCAGGCCTGCCCCAGCCGCGCGGTGAAGTCCTCGGCCGGGCGTTCGAGACTGGTCGAATCGCGCGGATCGGCACCCGCCATCGCGTTGAGCAGCACCGCGCAATCCGCCGCCGAGCGCGCCATCGGACCCGCCTGATCGAGCGACGAGGCGAAGGCGATCATGCCGTAGCGCGACACGCGGCCGTACGTCGGCTTGATGCCGGTGATGCCCGTGAACGATGCCGGCTGGCGGATCGATCCGCCGGTGTCGGTGCCGGTGGCGGCGGGCACCAGGCGCGCGGCCACCGCCGCGGCCGAACCGCCGGAGGAACCACCCGGCACCGCGGCGTGATTCCAGGGGTTGCGCACCGCGCCGAAATACGAGTTCTCGTTCGACGAACCCATCGCGAACGCGTCCATGTTGGTCTTGCCGACGCACACCGCGCCCGCTGCCGCGAGACGCTCGACGACCGTCGCGTCGAACGGGCTGCGGTATTGCTCGAGCATCTTCGAACCCGCGGTGGAACGCCAGTCGCGGGTCACGAACACATCCTTGTGGGCGAGCGGCAGGCCGAGCAGCGGGCCACGCTCGCCCGCGCCCAGACGCGCATCGGCGGCGCGCGCGGCGGCCAGCGTCACGGCGGGATCGACGTCGATGAACGCGTTCAGGCCGGCCGCGGCGGCAATGCGCGCGAGATGGTGTTCGGCGAGCTCCACCGCGGAGAATTCGCGCGCGTCCAGCGCGTCGCGCAATTCGGTCAGGCTTTTGTCATGCATCAGGGGGTCCTGGAGTGGGACGAATGGGGGCGGAAGCGGACGATGCGGGCGGGCCGGCGGCCGGCGCGCGCCGCTTACTCGATGACGCGCGGCACCAGGTACAGACCGTCCTCGGTCGCCGGCGCGCTGCGCTGGTTCGCCGCGCGGTCGATCGATTCGGTGACGACATCGGCGCGCAGACGCAGCGCGATATCCTGTATCGCTTCGATCGGGTGCGCGAGCGGCGCGACGCCGGTCGTGTCGACCGCCTGCATGCGTTCGACGAGATCGAAGAGTTGATTGAGCTGGTCGAGCGCGCGCCGCGCGTCGGCCTCGCCGAGTTCCAGTCGCGCAAGGTGCTCGATGCGCTTCACGTCAGTCAGGGTAAGAGCCATGGGTACCGGAAGATCGTTATGATGATATCGCGCCGACGAAGGCGGAACGCGCCGCGCGCAAGCGCGGAAGTACGGCGCAGCGGACGCGCGCGCTGTCCCGGGCCGGCCTCGGCCGGCCCTGCCGGCCGCTCGCCGACGGCCCGTTTTTCGTGCAGGCATCGTTGAATTATAAGGTATCATTACGCACTCGACCCAATCGGGTTGTCCGCCTTTCGCCCATCCGCTGCCGTACGGCCTGTTTCAGGCGAGGCAAGGCGGGAACCCACCGCGGATTGCGTAGCGGGTTCCACCGGTCGGAAGGCCTGCAAATTTCTCCAGGCAGCTTGGCACGCGGACATTCGCGCCGGCGCGTTTGCGCCGGCGCCCTCCTGGTCCCAGGACCCGGCGCCGCGTGCGAAGCTGTTATTTTTTCGCTGCCGCGTGAAAAACAACGTGGCCCCCAGCGACAGGATCCTGAATGTTCGGTTTTTTCCGCAGCTATTTTTCCAACGATCTCGCCATCGATCTCGGTACCGCCAACACGCTGATCTACATGCGCGGCAAGGGCATCGTCCTTGACGAGCCCTCGGTGGTCGCCATTCGCACCGAAGGCGGTCCCAACGGCAAGAAGACGATCCAGGCAGTGGGCAAGGAAGCCAAGCAGATGCTCGGCAAGGTGCCCGGCAACATCGAGGCGATCCGCCCGATGAAAGACGGCGTGATCGCCGACTTCACGGTCACCGAGCAGATGATCAAGCAGTTCATCAAGATGGCGCACCAGTCGCGGATGCTGCGGCCGTCGCCGGCGATGATCGTCTGCGTGCCGTGCGGCTCGACCCAGGTCGAGCGGCGCGCGATCAAGGAAGCGGCGCATGGCGCCGGGGCGTCTCAGGTGTACCTGATCGAGGAACCGATGGCCGCCGCGATCGGCGCCGGCCTGCCGGTCTCGGAGGCCACCGGCTCGATGGTCGTCGACATCGGCGGCGGCACGACCGAAGTCGGCGTGATTTCGCTGGGCGGCATCGTCTACAAGGGTTCGGTACGCGTCGGCGGCGACAAGTTCGACGAGGCGATCGTCAACTACATCCGCCGCAATTACGGCATGCTGATCGGCGAGCAGACCGCCGAGGCCATCAAGAAGGAAATCGGCTCGGCCTTCCCCGGTTCCGAGGTCAAGGAAATGGAAGTCAAGGGACGCAATCTGTCCGAAGGCATTCCGCGCAGCTTCACGATCTCGAGCAACGAGATCCTCGAGGCCCTGACCGATCCGCTGAACCAGATCGTGTCGTCCGTCAAGATCGCGCTCGAGCAGACGCCGCCGGAACTCGGCGCGGACATCGCCGAGCGCGGCATGATGCTGACCGGCGGCGGCGCGCTGCTGCGCGATCTGGACCGCCTGCTCGCCGAAGAAACCGGCCTGCCGGTCCTGGTGGCCGAGGATCCGCTGACCTGCGTCGTCCGCGGTTCGGGCATGGCGCTCGAACGGGTGGACAAGGTGCGCAGCATCTTCTCGTACGAATAAATCGAGGATGCGCGCCGCCGTCCGGTGGCAAGGCGGCCCGGCGTCATGCCCGCCGCTTGTTCGCAGGTAATTGGCTCACATGGATTACAGTCCTCCGCCGCTGTTCAAGCAGGGCCCCCCCGCCCTCGTGCGACTGGCCGTTTTCGTCATGCTCGCGCTCGGTCTGCTGATCACCGACGCGCACTTTCACACGCTGAAAGTGGTGCGTCAGGTCGTGGGCACGGTCCTCTACCCGCTGCAACGGGCGGCGCTGGTGCCGCGCGACCTGGCGCTCGGCACGCTCGACTTCTTCGTTTCGGGCACGCAGTTGCGCGCGCAGAATGCCGCGCTGCAGAAACGCAACCTCGAACTGGGCCTGAGCGCGGCGCGGGCGGCCGAACTCACGGTCGAGAACGTGCATCTGCGCGCGCTGCTGGAACTCGCGCAGCGCTCGCCCATCAAGCCGATCCCGGCGGAAATCCAGTACGACACGCGCGACCCGTTCACGCAGAAGGTGATCATCGACCATGGCCTGCAGTCGGGGGTCAATGCCGGGTCGCCGGTCATCAACGAGAACGGCCTGATCGGCCAGGTCAGCCGCGTCTACCCGCTGCAGTCCGAAGTCACGCTGCTGACCGACCGGGATCAGGCGGTGCCGGTGCAGATCGTGCGCACGGGCGTGCGCAGCGTGGTGTACGGCACGGCCAACGGCGACCTGCTCGACCTGCGCTTCGTGCCGACGGGCGCCGACATCAAGCCGGGCGACGAACTGGTGACCAGCGGCCTCGACGGCGTCTACCCGTCGGGGCTGCCGGTCGCCCGCGTGCTGCGCATCGAACGGCAATCGGACTCCGCGTTCGCGAAAGTGGTGGCGACGCCGGTCGCGCAGATTCGCGGCGTGCGCCAGTTGCTGGTCCTGCATTACGTCGAGGCGATTCCGCCCAATCCCACCGAGCAGCCGGCCAGCGAGGCCGCTCCCGCACGCAACGGGGGCAAGGGCGGCCGCAACGGCAAGGATGCGCGGGACGTGACCCGCGCGGGCGTCGCCGGCGCCTCGGCGGCGTCCGCGGCCGAAGCCGCCACGCTGAGCGCGTCCGGCGCGCTGGCGGTGTCCGAGGTGCTGGCGGTGCAGCGCGCGCGCAATGCCGAGGCCCGGCGCGCGCACGCGCAGCGGCGCAACGCCGCCGACGGGCACGCCGCGTCGGTGGCGACGGCATCGCGCGCGGAACCCCATCCCGCCTCGCACCCGACATCGGGCACGGCCGCGGGCACCAGGCCGCCGGCGAAGCCGTCCGCGCCGTCCACCGACCCAGCGCCACGCGCGGCCCCTCACTGATCCGCCGGCGATGAATCCTCCGCAATACATTCTCCAGCCGGTCCGGCCCTGGTTCATCATCGTCAGCCTGCTGATCGCGCTGCTGCTGAACCTGCTGCCGTGGGGCCGGCTGCCCGGCGTGCCGGACGTGCTGGCGCTGGTCCTCCTGTACTGGAACATCCACCAGCCGCGCCGGGTGGGCATCGGCGTCGCCTTCCTGCTCGGCATCGCCATGGACGTGCAGGACGCGAGCCTGCTGGGCGAGCACGCGCTTGCCTACACGCTGCTGTCGTTCGGCGCGATCACGCTGCACCGGCGCGTGCTGCCGCTGCCGCGGCTGCTCCAGGCGCTGCATCTGCTGCCGCTGCTGGTGGGCGCCGAACTGGTACCCTTTCTGATTCGCGTGCTCGTCACCGGGCGTTTTCCCGGCTGGGCCTATCTGATCGACGGCTTCGTCGAGGCGCTGATCTGGCCGATCGTCAGCACCTTGCTGATCGCCCCGCAGAAGCGCGCCGTCGATCGCGACGACACGCGACCGATCTAGGCGGACCCCGGCGGCATGACCGAATTCCACAATTCCGAAGCCCATCTGCGGCGCTTCCGTCTGCGCGTCGGCGCGGCGGCGCTCTTTGTGCTCATCTGCTTCGGCCTGATCGTCGCGCGCTTCGTCTACCTGCAGGTGATCCGCTATCCGCACTACGCGCTGCAGGCGAACGAGAACCGCATCTCGGTCGCGCCGATCGTTCCGAACCGCGGCGTCATCACCGACCGCAACGGCGTCATCCTGGCGAAGAACTATTCGGCGTATACGCTGGAGATCACCCCATCGAAGCTCGGCCGTCCGCTCGACGCCGTGATCGACGACCTCGCCCGCATCCTGCCGATCGAACAGCGCGAACGGCGGCGCTTTCGCAAGCTGCTCGACGATTCGAAGAACTTCGAAAGCCTGCCGATCCTCACCCGTCTGAGCGATGCGGAAGTCGCGCGCTTCACCGCGCAGCGCTTTCGCTTCCCCGGCGTCGAGGTGCGCGCGCGGTTGTTCCGCCAGTACCCGCTGGGCGCCACCGCCGCGCACGTGATCGGCTATATCGGCCGCATCTCGCAGCGCGACCAGGAACGCATCGACCAGACCAGCGAAAGCAACGAGAACGACCCGGATCATTACGATTCGCGGCTCGATGCGAACAACTACCGCGGCACCGACTACATCGGCAAGATCGGCGTCGAGCAGAGCTACGAGACCGAACTGCACGGCGTCACCGGCTTCGAGGAAGTCGAGGTGACGGCGGGCGGGCGGCCCGTGCGCACGCTCTCCCGCACCCCGGCGAAAGCCGGCAACAACCTGGTGCTGTCGATCGATATCGGTCTGCAGCAGGTCGCCGAGCAGGCATTCGCCGGACGGCGCGGCGCACTGGTCGCGATCGAACCGAAGACCGGCGACATCCTCGCCTTCGTCTCCGCGCCCAGCTTCGACCCGAACATCTTCGTCGACGGCATCGACCAGGCAAGCTGGGACGAACTCAACAACTCGCCGGACCATCCGCTGCTGAACCGGCCGCTACGCGGCACCTACCCGCCGGGGTCGACCTACAAGCCCTTCATGGCGCTCGCCGCGCTGACGCTGCACAAGCGCACGCCCGGCTGGGGCTTCCAGGACCCGGGCTTCTACATGCTGGGAGGCCACAAATTCCGCAACGACGTGCCGTCCGGCCAGGGCTGGGTCGACATGCGTCGTTCGCTGGTGGTCTCGAACGACACCTACTATTTCATGCTCGCGCACGATCTCGGCGTCAACGCGATCGCGAAATTCATGAAGCCCTGGGGTTTCGGCCAGAAAACCGGCATCGACGTGATCGGCGAGGCCACCGGCATCCTGCCTTCCACCGACTGGAAAATGCACGCCTACAAGAAGGCCGCGCAGCAGCGCTGGTATGACGGCGAGACGGTCAGTCTGGGAATCGGCCAGGGCTACAATTCGTTCACGATCCTGCAGCTCGCCCACGCGATGGCCACGCTCGCGAACGACGGCACCGTGATGAAGCCGCACCTCGTCAAGGAAATCGAGGACCCGGTCAGCCATGCCCAGCGCCTGACGGTGCCCAAGCCGAGTTACCAGCTGGACGTCACGCAAGCCAATCTCGATACCGTCAAGCAGGCGCTGGTCGGCGTCGTCAACGAGGGTACGGCGAAGGACGTCTTCAGGAACGCCGCCTACCAGGCCGCCGGCAAGACCGGCACCGCGCAGGTCTTCACGGTGGGACAGAATTCGAAGTATCGCGCGCACATGGTCTCCGAGCGGCTGCGCGACCACGCGCTGTTCACGGCCTACGCGCCGGCGGACAATCCGCAGATCGCGGTCGCGCTGATCGTCGAGAACGGCGGCTGGGGCGCGGCCACCGCCGGCCCGATCGCGCGCCGGGTCCTGGATTACTATCTGGTGGAGCGGCAGAAGCCGGGCGCGGAAGCGGCGGCGGTCGCGATCGCGGCCTCGGCGACGGCGGGCGCTTCCGCGCCGGTGATCGGCGGCCAGGAACAGTCGCCGCTGGCGGCGGCGCTGCCCGCGTCGGTCGTCGCCGCGTCGAGCAGTTTCCAGCTCGGCGCGTCGGCGGCCTCGCCCGCATCGGCCGGTGCCGCCAGCGCCGTCGCGGCGTCCGCCGCACCCGCGCGCACCCGCGCCGTGCGCCGTCAGCGTCATGACACCTCCGCATCCGATCGTGCGACGTCCGACGGCGCGCCGGGTACGCCCCGCGCGCCCGATACTCCGTCACTGCCGCCTGCGGCTGCGCCCGCCGCGCCCGCGCCCGAGAAACCCGACGACGTGGCCGATTAGGCGGCGCTGGCGCCGCCTCTCTCCCCACCCCCGTCACTTTGGATGCACCGGCCCATGTCTCCCGAAGTCCGCGCCTGGCTCGAACGCGCGCTGCGCACCCTCGTCGCGTTCGACAAGCCGCTGGCCCTGTTCGTCTTCCTGCTGGTCTGTACCGGCCTGGTGACGCTCTACAGCGCCAGCATCGACGTGCCGTCCCGCGTGACCGATCAGGTGCGCAACGTGTTGCTGACCTTCGCGCTGATGTGGGCGATCGCCCATGTCCCGCCGCAGATGCTGATGCGCTTCTCGGTGCCGCTCTATACCTTCGGCATGGCGCTGCTGGTCGCCGTCGCCGTGGTCGGCCTCACGCGCAAGGGCGCGCGCCGCTGGCTCAATGTCGGCGTGGTCATCCAGCCCTCGGAGCTGATGAAGATCGCGACGCCGATGATGCTGGCCTGGTACTACCAGTTACGCGAGGGATCGACCCGCTGGTTCGACCATCTGGTCGGCCTGCTGCTGGTCGGCCTGCCGGTCGCGCTGATCGCCAAACAGCCGGATCTCGGCACCGCGATGCTGGTGTTCGCCGCGGGCCTCTATGTGGTGTATTTCGCGGGCCTGAGCTTCAAGCTGATCCTGCCGGTGCTGCTGACGATCGTCATCGGCGTGGGTGCCGTCGTGATCAGCGAGGACAGGATCTGTCAGCCGGACGTGACCTGGCCGATGATGCACGATTACCAGAAGCACCGGGTGTGCACGCTGCTCGATCCCACCTCGGATCCGCTCGGCAAGGGCTTCCACACGATTCAGGCGGTCATCGCCATCGGCTCCGGCGGGCCGCACGGCAAGGGGTGGCTGCAGGGCACGCAGGCCCACCTGGAATTCATCCCGGAAAAACACACCGACTTCATCTTCGCGGTGTATTCGGAGGAATTCGGACTCGTGGGGGGCTTGCTGCTGCTGGCGATGTACCTGGCCCTGGTCGTGCGCGGGCTGATCGTCGCCGCGCGCGGCACGACTTTGTTCGGCCGCCTGCTCGCGGGCTCGCTGGCAATGACCTTCTTCACCTATGCCTTCGTCAATATCGGCATGGTGAGCGGCATCCTGCCGGTGGTCGGCGTGCCGCTGCCCTTCATGAGCTATGGCGGCACCGCGCTCGTCACGCTGGGAATCGCCGTGGGGCTGATCATGAGCGTGTCGAACCAGCGGCGCAGCTTGCAGACCTGAACTATTCGCGCGGTTTCTTCGGCGCGATCCGCACGGTCTGGCCCACCCGCGCATGGTTGGGTGGCACGTGCTCGGCGAACCGGACGGTCGCATCGGCTTCCTCGGCGGCGGGCGGCGCGCCTGCCGCTTCGTAGAGGCCGGTATCGGGCGCTTCCACGACGCTCGCGTACGCCGGGGTCTGACCGGCCTCGTCCAGCACCGCCGGGCGATTGCCGCCAGGACGGCTATCGATGCCGGCCAGGCCGGTGACAGGCGCCTCGGTCGCGTTTTCAAGCGTGGCGCCACCCGGCACAGCCCCCGCGGCGCCGGCGATCCCGCCCAGCGACGCATTCTCCAGCGAGGCATTGCTGACGACCTCGGCATCGTCCAGACGGGCGAAACGCTTCGCGTCCCGGTCCTTGCCGTCGGTGTCGACCGTGCTGTCGGTGGCGTCGTCGTTGTCGACGTCGATGCCGCGCGGATGCACGTCCTCGGGCAACTGGGCGCGATTGCGCGGGTGGGTGGTCTCATGGCCGTAGGGGCCGGAGGCCTCGCCGGCGTCCACGGACTCGCGGCTCGGCGTGCCGTGTCCCGCGTCGTCACGCGCCGCCCGGCCGATATCGTCCGGGTGCGCGTTCGCGGTTTCGGTTTCCGGCTTCTTCATCGGGCTCTGCCGCGCCTGCTCTTCCTGTTCCCTGCGCGGGGCATTGGGTTCTGTCGTGTTCATCGCGGACCTCGGCGTTCGGGCAAGCACTGTACGGCGTGGCGGCGCAACCCACCCACGAAGGCGGGCCGCATGCCGGCACGTGTCAACATGGACGATATTACACGCCTGTCGTCGTGTCTTTCGGGGTGCCCTTCTCTTCGCCGTCGGTACCGATCTTCGTGATGCCGCCGGTCGCCGGCGCGTCGCTGGCCGGGAAGGTTTCCTCGAGGTCCTTGTCCAGCCGGCTGTCGTCGTCGAGCGACGTGCGTTCCGGGTTGGTGTCCTTCGGTTCGGGCTGCTTGGTGGGTTCTGCCATGATCGTCTCCGGAAACGGGGTGGAGGTCTACACCGTGCAACCCGCGTGCCAGGCCGTGAAGCAGGCGTCTCAGCCGCAGAGGGGGCCGGCGTCGGCCCAGCAGTTCGGCGTCTCGTAGAGGCGCACCTGCACGAG
This sequence comes from Robbsia betulipollinis, assembly GCF_026624755.1. Taxonomy (NCBI): domain Bacteria; kingdom Pseudomonadati; phylum Pseudomonadota; class Betaproteobacteria; order Burkholderiales; family Burkholderiaceae; genus Robbsia; species Robbsia betulipollinis. The sequence goes on along the minus strand of NZ_JAPMXC010000001.1, from coordinate 1,508,404 downwards.
CCGCAGGTCCCGGCCATAATGCCCGTCGTAGACCGGCGCCAGTGTCTCGAACGCCAGCGCGACGAGATTCTCCACGGTCGGGATGCGATCGATGACGACCGTCTTGTGACCCGGGAGCGTCGCCAGGAAATCCACCACGGCGGTATCGCCGGCATACACCAGGAATGCGTGATCCCAGAGCGCGACCAGATGGGTGTTGGCCAACGCCTTGATGTCGGCGAAATCCATCACCATGCCGCGTTCCGGCGAACCGGCCTCGTCGACCGTGGCGCCCTGCAGGGTGATGTCGAGCACGTAGCGGTGCCCGTGCAGATTGCGGCACTGGCTGCGGTGGTCGGGGATGCGGTGTCCCGCGTCGAATTCGAGGCGGCGGGTGATTCTCATGTTGCTGGTCTCATCGGCGTGCCGGCCCGCGGGCTCAGGCGATATTCAGGTACTTGTGGGTCTGCATCGACAGGCGCCAGCGGGGATGCCGCTGGCACCAGTCGATCGCCAGTCGCGTATTGATGTCGCGCGACGGTCCGTCCATCGGCTGCACCAGGAAGTGGGTGAACGCGAGCGCCGCATAGGCCTCCAGGCGCTGGCGCTCCTGCGGCATCACGACTTTCAGTTCGTCGCCCTGGGTGACCACCAGCGTCGCGTCGGCCTTCGGGCTGACGCACACCCAGTCGATGCCCTCGGGCACCGGCAGCGTGCCGTTGGTCTCGATCGCGATCTCGAAATTCTCGGCGTGCAGCGCGTCGATCAGCGGCCGGTCGAGTTGCAACAGCGGCTCGCCGCCCGTGCAGACCACGAACCGATACTGCTCGCCGGCCGGCCAGAGCGCGGCGATCTGCGCCGCCAGTTCGGCGGGCGTGCGGAATTTTGCGCCGTTCAGGCCATCGGTGCCGACGAAATCGGTGTCGCAGAAGCGGCAGACCGAGCTCGCCCGGTCCGCCTCGCGTCCCGTCCACAGATTGCAGCCCGAGAACCGGCAGAACACCGCCGGGCGGCCCGCGTTCGCACCCTCGCCCTGCAGGGTGTAGAAGATTTCCTTGACCGAATACGTCATGCCCGCCCCCGCGTCGCTGCGTCGCTGCCTTGTCCGTTGTCTTGCCCTTCGCTCTGCCGCTCTTTCTCCCCCCCGCGCGACGCCCGGTACGCGGCGTACCCGCGCGCGCGCAGTTCGCATGCCGGGCAGGACCCGCAGCCATAGCCCCAGTCGTGCCGCTGGCTGCGGTCGCCCAGATAGCAGGTATGCGTCGTCTCGCGCACCAGATCGACGAGCGCGACCCCGCCCAGCGTTTCGGCAAGCTGCCACGTGGCCGCCTTGTCGATCCACATCAGCGGCGTCTCCAGGATGAAGCGCCGGTCCATGCCCAGATTCAGCGCCACCTGCAGCGCCTTGAGCGTGTCGTCGCGGCAGTCCGGATAGCCGGAAAAATCGGTCTCGCACATGCCGCCGACGAGCGTGCGCAGCCCGCGCCGGTAGGCGAGCGCCGCCGCCACGGTCATGAACAGCAGGTTGCGCCCGGGTACGAAGGTGTTCGGCAGGCCGTCCTCGCGCGCCTGGATCGCGATCTCCTGCGTCATCGCGGTGTCGCTGATCTGCGACAGCAGCGACAGATCGACCAGATGATCCTCGCCCAGGCGCGCGCCCCAGACCGGAAATTCCCGCGCCAGACGCTCACGAAAATCCAGCCGGCATATCAGCTCGACCCGGTGGCGCTGGCCGTAGTCGAAGCCGATCGTCTCGACCCGGCCGAAGCGCTCGAGCGCCCATGCCACGCAGGTGGCCGAGTCCTGCCCGCCGGAGAGCAGGACGAGGGCGCCGTCGTTGGCGTGGGAATGCGTCGTCGGCATCGTCGGAGGGAGCATCGCAGAGGGGCAGGAGAGGTAACGAGAGCGGGGAAGAAAAGCGGGATGGACGGATCCGTCCACTGACGCTAACGCCCTGTTTCGCAAAAGAATAACCAGGGATTATAACGCAAAAGCGTGCATGCCGTTCCGCCAGGGCCGTAGGGCCGGGGTTTCGCGCCCCCTCAAAGCGCGTAAGATGGTTCGCCATGCCGGCCGCGAACGGCACCCGCCGGCATCACCGGTACGCGGCGGGTGCCGCCGCGCCCGTGCCATCTCACAGGAGACCCCGTCATGCCCGAATCCGCTTCCGTCCCGCTGCTCGATCGCGTCCTCCTGACCAACGACGACGGCATCGACGCCCCCGGCCTGCGGATCCTGGAAAAGATCGCGGCCACGCTCGCGCGCGAGGTCTGGATCGTCGCGCCGGAGACCGATCAGAGCGGCACCTCGCACTCGGTCAGCCTGCACGGGCCGCTGCGCGTCGTCGAACGCGGCGAACGGCGTTTCGGGGTGACCGGCACGCCGGGCGACTGCGTGGCGATGGCCGCGCGCCATCTGATGCGCGACGCACCGCCCGATGCCGTGCTCTCGGGCGTGAACCGGGGCGGCAACCTGGGCATCGAAACCGTCTTTTCCGGCACCGTCGGCGCCGCGATGACCGGCATGCTGCTGGGCATCCGGTCGATCGCGCTGAGCCAGACCTATACCGGCCGGCAGCCGATCCGCTGGGAATCGGCCGAAACGCTCGGCCCGGGCGTGATCCGCCGCCTGCTTGGCACGCCCTGGGGCGAGGGCGTCTGCCTGAACGTGAATTTTCCCGATATCGATCCCGCCGAAGCGAAGCCGATGCGCATCACCCGCCAGGGCATCGGCCTCGTCGAGGGCATGGACGTCGAGGCACGCCAGGACCCGCGCGCGCAGCCGTATTACTGGCTGCGCTTTCAGCGCGCCGGCACCGACCCCATTCCCGACAGCGAGACGGCGGTCGTGAAAGCGGGCGGGGTCTCCGTCACGCCACTGCGCTTCGAGCGCACCGACGCGGATGCGCTGGCCGCGTTGCGCGCGAACTTCGGCTGACGTTCCGCCGACTTCCCGTCACGCCCGGCCCACCCCCTGCCAACCCCTGCCCACCCCGGCCGATACGCGGGAATCCGGTTTGCCAAACTTTTTTTGATCCGCTACCGTCCCCCGCTTCTCCAGAACGCGACGCCCGCCCCAGGACCACGATGACCGACACCGCCGCCTCCCTCCGCGACCCCGCCCAGGACGTTTTCGCTCCTGCCGCGCCGGTGCTCGCCACCGCCATCGACCTGCTGCGCAGGCTGGTCGCCTTCCCCACGCTCAGCCGGCAATCGAATCTCGAATTGATCGAATTCGTGCGTGCCTATCTCGCCGACCTGGGCGTCGAGAGCCGCCTGGTATACAACGCCGAGCGCAGCCGCGCGAACCTGTACGCGACCATCGGCCCGACGACGCGCGGCGGTCTGTGCCTGTCCGGCCACTCCGACGTGGTGCCCGTCGCCGGCCAGCCGTGGACCAGCGACCCGTTCACGCTGGTCGAGCGCGAGGGACGCCTGTACGGCCGCGGCAGCGCCGACATGAAAGGCTATATCGCCTGCGTGCTGGCATCGGTGCCGGGATTTCTCGCGGGCGTGCGCACGGTGCCGATCCATATCGCGATCAGCTATGACGAAGAAATCGGCTGCGTCGGCGTGCGCGACCTGCTCGCCGAACTCGAGAACGATCCGGCCAAGCCGATCGGCTGCATCATCGGCGAGCCCACGTCGATGCGCGCGGCCGTCGCGCACAAGGGCAAGCACGCCTACCGCTGCGGCGTGCACGGTCTCGCGGGCCACTCGTCGCAGCCGGAGAAAGGCGTCAACGCCATCGAATACGCGGCGGAGATGATCACGCACCTGCGCGGCATCGGCCGCGAAATCCAGCGCGAGGGCCCCTTCGACGCCACGTTCGCACCGCCCTACACGACGATCCAGACCGGCACCGTCAAGGGCGGCGTGGCCGTCAACGTCGTGCCGGACCAGTGCTCGTTCGATTTCGAGATACGGCAGTTGCCCGGCGACGACGGCGCGGCGCACGCGAAGCGGCTCAAGCAGTTCGCGCTCGAACAGCTGCTCGACGACATGCGCGCGGTCTACCCCGAGGCCGCGATCGAACTCACCGCGCTGTCAGCCTATCCGGGTCTGACCGATCAGACGAGCGACGCGGCGAACCGGCTCAAGGCGCTGTGCGGGCATGCGCTGGGCCTAGGCGAGCTGGGGCGCCATGCCTTGTCCTTCGGCACCGAGGGCGGCCTGTTCCAGGAAATCGGCATTCCGACGCTGATCTGCGGCCCGGGATCGATCGACCAGGCACACAAGGCGGACGAGTTCGTCGAGGTCGCGCAGATGATGCAATGTTGTGAATTTCTGGCACGGCTGCCCGAGCAATTGATGCAGGACTGAAAACGCGCCGGCGACGGCCCGCTCAGCGCGCGACGGCAAGCCTTTGCCGGGCGGCGTCGCCACGGGACGCTTCGTCCGGCCGCCATGTCCCCTCGCCCGCCGGCGCCTGCGCGCCCGAGCCCAGGACCACGACCGCGGCGCACGAGCAGGCGGCGCGCCGGACGAGGCGGACCCAGGGCCGCTCCCACGCGGGGAACAGATCGCCGCACGCGTAAAACGATGCGTTGATCTGCGTCGTCGCCAGCATATAGCGGTAAAACGCCGCGAAGCGCTCCCGGTCGGGTTTCAGGGGATCGCACCAGAAGGCGTCCATCGACGTCGTGCCGGCCCATTCCCCGCGCGCGTAGAAGGGCCGACCGGTCGCACATACCGGCACCCCGTGGTACAGGGCCTGCACCCCGGTGGTCGAGTTCACCAGCACGACACCGCGCGCGCGTTTGAGCAGACGCGGCAGTGCGCCGTCATGGATGTAGCGCACCCGGCCGGACAAGCCGAGGCCCGCCGCGCGCGCATCGATCAAACGCCGGTAATCGGCATGTCCGCGTTCCAGCGGATGGTGCCTGAACACCACCTCGTACGCCGGCTCCGCGTGCGCAGCGAACGAGGTCAGCACCGCTTCGATGAAACGCGCGTTGCTGCCCCACGGGCTGGAATGCCGTATCTGGCTGTCCGCGTCCAACTGCAACGGCACCAGGAAATAGTCCCGCCCCGCCGGGTCCAGCAATGCGGCGACGACCCGTCGTTCGGTGAGGCGATGCGCCCATTTGCGGATACCGCAGCGTAGCCACCTTCCCGCCTCCACGACGTGCAGCGGCCGATGATGCCGGTAATGCGGGAAACGCCGTTGCCCCAGCCACGCCACGACGCCGTACCACGTCGAGTACATCGCCATCCTGAAAAAAGCGAAACGATGGCGCACTGGCGGCGGCGGTTCCGGGATATCCGGCAAGCGGGATGGATCGACATGATGCAGCGCGGACGCCTCGTTGACGCCGCCCGCTTCCATCGTGATCCACCACGGGCGCACGTAGCCTTCCTCGAAGACGTATACCGGCAGTCCATGGGCGGCGGCCAGCGTACGCGCAACGCGATGCAGCGGCCGCCACTGACCGAACAGCAGCACCGCGTCGATGCGCTTCTCGCGCAGGAGCGCCTCGAACCACGCGGGCCAGTCGTCGAACGGCGCGTCGAAAACGCGGGCGCGTGCGTCGCGAAAGAACCAGGCGTCGCCGGCGTTGAAATTGACCTTCGTCACGTCGACGCCCAGCGTACCCAGGCGCTCGGCCAACCGAAAGAAAAATGGACCGTTGGGTCCCTGCAGCAGCAGTACACGCGCATGGCCAGCCAATGCGTCGAGACGCGCGAAGCGATGCACGATGTCCCCCTTCGTACTGGTTCCTCGACAGTATCGATCAACGTTTACCAAAAAAACAGCGTGCCGGTCTCATTCTTCGCGGCGTTACGCGTTTGCTTCGTCAAGCTTGATTGTTTCCATCGCTACCTTCTCGCAATAATGACGTTCCTGCCGGGCAACGCACGTCCATGCGTGTTCCACGGAATTTCGGCACAGGAAATTTTCCCTGGCATTTCGTTACAGAAATTTCATTATAAGAATACCTAATCAAATGACTGGCCCCCTTTCATTCCACGACGCGCATCCGCGTAACGGCCGCGGATGCTGACGCCGACCGTGCCGCGCGGCGCAGTGGCGGCCGCGTTGTCGATCTGGCAGGCGCTCGTATTGCGCGAGGCCACGACCCGGCTCGCGCTGAAACGCGGTGGCTGGTTCTGGGTGCTGGCCGAACCCGCCGAACAGATCGTCTACGTCATGCTGCTGCACGGTCTGCTGCGGCACCTCGCGATTCCCGGCGTCAACGTGGCGCTGTTCATCGGCGTGGGCGTGCTGCCTTTTTTCATGATGCGCAGCGTCGCGCTGCGCGGCATCGATGCGATCACGGCCAATATGGCCTTGCTCACCTATCGTCAGATCAAGCCTTTCGATCTGGTGTTCGCACGGGCCGTACTCGAGGTGCTGCTGTATCTGCTGGTGGGAACACTGCTGGTGGCCATCTGCGCGGGGTTGGGCATCGACGTGGCGATATCGTCGCCGCTGACCGTCCTGACGGGCTGCCTGCTGCTGACCGGCTTCGGCTTCGGACTCGCGCTGACGGTCATTGCCATCGCCCATCTGTTGCCGGAGATCGCGCAGATCGTGCGCATGGCGTTCGGCCCCCTGTACCTGCTGTCGGCCACGATGTACCCGGCGACATTGGTGCCGCCCGCCGCGCGCGCCCTCTTTTTTCTCAACCCCCTGGTGCATGGCGTCGAAATGGTGCGTTCGGGTTACTTCGGCGCCTATCGCACGCCGGACCGGGTCTCGCCCGCCTATCTCGCCCTCTGGACGCTGGCGCTGCTCGCCACGGGTCTGTTGCTGCATGTCCGCTTCGGCAGACGCCTGGTGGAAAAATGATCGTGCTCGAGCATGTCGTCAAACGCTACCGCGGCGCCCGCGGACACCGTCCGGTGCTGGACGATATCGACCTGACGATTCCGCGCGGTGCGAAACTCGCGTTGATCGGCGGCAACGGCGCCGGCAAGAGTACCCTGCTCAATTTGATCGGCGGCATGGACATGCCCACGCGTGGCAGCGTCACGCGGCATTGCCGCGTCTCCTGGCCGCTGGGCCTGTCGGGCGGCTTCCAGGGTTCGTTGTCCGGCGCGCAGAATGCCCGTTTCATCGCCCGCATCCACGGCGTGGCCGAAGCCGGTCTACCCGAGAAGATCGATTTCGTGCGCACGTTCTCGGAGCTGGGCGACGCGCTCGACCTGCCGGTCAAGACCTATTCGTCGGGGATGCGATCGCGCCTCGCCTTCGCGGTCTCGCTGGGCTTCGATTTCGATACCTATCTCGTCGACGAACTGACCGCGGTGGGCGACGCCGCTTTTCGAAAAAAATCACGCCGGGCATTCTCCGATCTCGCGTCGCAGGCCGGCCTGGTCATGGTGTCGCACGACGAACGCACGCTGCGCGATTTTTGCGACTCGGCGTTGTGGCTGCACGAAGGCAAGGCGCGGTATTTCGACAGGCTCGCGGACGGGCTCGCGCGCTACACGGCGCAGCGCTCATGAGCGCCGGCATGCACGGTACGCCCGATCCGCGCGCGGGTGCCCTGCCAGGGCCCGCCGCCGCGCGGCCCGACGCCGGCGGGCCTGCCGGGCACCCGCTCCGGCGCCGCCGGCTGCGCCGCCAATTTTGGCACCGATCATCCCGTCGCGTGCGACGTGCCGCATGCGCGTTGCGCAGGCGCTGGCTGCTCGCACTGCTGCTCGCCGCGAATCTGCTCGCCGCGCTGTACTGGGGCCTGCTGGCGTCGGACCGCTACCTGGCCGAAACGCACGTCGTCGTCCAGCGTACCGAATCCCGGCCCGCCGCCGCGGACGGTTTGCTGTCGCTGATGTCTTCCGGCGCCGAGAACCGCGACCTGCTGCTGCTCAGGGAGCGCCTGCTGTCGATCGACATGATGCGCCTGCTCGACGAGAGGCTGGCGCTGCGCCGGCATTACAGCGATACCCGACGCGACCTGCTGTCGCGCCATTACAGCGCGACCAGCCCCGACGAGCGCTTCTACGAACACTACCGCCAGCGTATCGATGTGGTGTTCGACGACTACGCGCACGTGCTCGTCATCAAGGCGCAGGCCTACGCGCCGGAGATGGCGCAGGTCATCGCGCAAACGCTCGCCGCGGAGGGCGAGCGCTACATGAACCAACTCGACAACAAGCTTGCCGCGGAACAGGGCGCCTTCATCGAAAGGCAGGTCGCATCGATCGGTGCGCGCATGCAGGCGGCCCGCGAGGCGCTGCTCGCTTTCCAGAACGCCAACGGCCTGGTCTCGCCCACCGCGACCGCCGACAGCATCTCCCAATTGATCGCGCGACTTGAATCCGAGCGCGGCGCGCTCGACGCTTCGCGGCAGACGATGTCGCTCTACCTGACGCCAGGCGCGCCGGACATGGTGAAGATCGTGTCGCAGATCGCCGCCCTGCAACGGCAGATCGATATCGAGCGCGCCCGCCTGGCCTCCGACAAGGGGCAGCGGCTCAACCGTCTCGTCGAGCGGCAGGAGCGGCTGCAGGCCGACGCCGCGTTCGCCGCGGATCTCTACAAGACCGCGCTCGTCGCGCTGGAGCGCTCGCGGATCGAATCGATCCGCAAGATCAAGAGTTTGTCGGTCGTGCAGTCTGCCAATCTGCCGCAGTCGTCCACGCACCCGCGCCGCCTGTACAACCTGCTGGTTTTCGCACTCGTCTCGATATTGATCGCCGGTGTCGTCTATCTGCTGGGCGCGATCGTGCGCGAACACCGGAACTGAACCCATGATGCATCGTCTTCTCGTCGGCGGCCTGTGCGCGCTGGCCTTCCAGGCCCTGGCGCAAGGCACGCCCACCAAACCGGTGCCCGCGGTAAGGCCCGCGTTCGATGCCGCGAACGCCGATCTGCCGGCACCCGCCCCGATGCATGGCGCCGCCCAGCCCGGCCAGCCCGACCGCGCGAACGCCCCCGCCGGAACCGGTGCTGCGCCACCGGGCGCGACGCAGACCGCCGCGCGCGACGCCGACCACCGCGCCAATGCCGCGAGCGACGTATTCGGCGCCCAGCTTTTCAGCGGCGCCTTCTCCAACGGCACGCATGCCCCCTTCAACCCCGACTACGTCGTCTCCATCGGTGACCGGTTGCGTTTGCGCATGTGGGGCGGATTCGACTTCGATGCCGTATTGACCGTCGATGCCCAGGGCAATATCTTTCTGCCGCACGCCGGCCCGATGCAGGTCGCCGGCATCGCCAACGGCCGCGTCCAGGCCGCCGTCACCAGTGCGTTGCGGCGCGTCTTCACACCGCACGTCGCCGTCTATGTCGGACTCGAATCGGCCAAGCCGGTCCGCGTCTTCGTCGCCGGGTTCGTCCGGCATCCCGGCATGTACGACGGCACTTCGAACGACAGCGTGCTGCACTATCTCGACAGCGCCGGCGGCATCGATCCGGAGCGGGGCTCCTTCCTCGACGTGCAGATCAAACGCGGCCATGCCGTGCGGGCGCATCTGAACCTCTACGACTTCCTGCTCAGGGGCGAACTTCCTGCCGCGCAACTCGGCGACGGCGACGTGATCTTCATCGGCCCGCGCCAGGGCACGGCACGCGTGAGCGGGCTCGCCGGCAACGCCAAACGCTTCGAATTCGCGGGTGCCGCCAGCACGCTCCCGGCCCTGGCCGCCGCCGCGCGTCCGGCGCCCGACGTGACCCATGTGCGCATCACGCGCAACACCGGCACGCTGAGCGAGGTCGAATACGTCGCGCTGGCCGACAGCGGCGGCGTGATCGTGCGCGACGGCGATCAGGTGGCGTACACGGCCGACAAGCGCCCCGGCACGATCACCGTGCGCGTCGAGGGCGAACACGACGGCCAGCAGGAATATGTGTTGCCCTACGGCAGCCGCGTCGGCGCCCTGCTCGCAAGGATACAAACGAGCGAGCGTGCCGCACGGGACGACATCCAGCTTTATCGCGCCAGCGTCAAACAACGCCAGAAGGAACTGCTCCAGGCGCAGTTGCGCAATCTCGAAGCCGCCGTGCTCACCGCGCGCTCGGGCACCGAGGAGGAAGCGCGGTTGCGCAGGGAGGAAGCCGCGATGGTGCTGCAATGGGTCGAGCGCGCGCGCCATATCGAACCGCTCGGGCAGGTCGTGCTGGGACGGGACGACGTGCGCGGCAACCTGCTGCTGGAAAACGGCGACGTGCTGCGCATTCCCGTGAAGGATGGCCTGGTGCTGGTGGGCGGCGAAGTGCTGTTTCCGAACGCCGTCGCGGCCGCGCCGTCGCTGTCGGTCGGCGACTACATCGCGCAGGCGGGCGGTTTCACCCAGCACGCCAACAGCTCGCGCATCGTCATCGCCCACCAGGATGGCACGTTCGCCGACGGCAGGCGCGACCGGACCGTGGTCGCGGGCGACCAGGTGCTGGTGCTGCCGAAGGTCGATTTCAAGACACGACAATTCGCGAAGGACGTGTTCCAGATCCTGTTTCAGATCGCGGTGAGCGCGAAGGTGGCGCTGGGGTTATGACGCCCTCCTCCGCCCCCTGGCCCGGCGATCGAAGCCCGCCATCCATCGAGGCGGTCGTGCCCGTCGATCTGGCGCGCCGCGCCCTCGGTCTGTTGCGCCGGATCCGATGGCTATGCGAAAAACACCAAACGCCGCCCTTGTCGCTCGTCATCGGCCACAACGATCGCGGCTCGTTGTTCGACGCGGCACTCAAGAGAATGTGCAAACGGTACGCCGTGCGGCTTGTCAGCGGCGCCTTCTACCGCGGCGACATCAACAACGCCCGTCTGCGCAATGAAGCGATGGCCGCGGTAACCGCGCCCCTCACCCTGCTGCTCGACGCGGATCTGGTGTTGACCGACGCCGCGCTCACGAGCGCCGCCGCCTCGATTCTAAACGGCGCATTCCCGTTTCGCGTCCTGCCCTGCCTCTATCTTTCGCGTCAGGGAACCCGCGATCTACTGCACCGGGGAGTCGATCCGCAAACCCTGCTCGACGCCTACCTTCGGTTCAAACGGGGCGCCTTTCTGCATATGGCATTGCCAAGCTCCGTGGTGTTGTTCCGAACGCAGGATTTTCATCGCAGCGGCCGCTTCGACACGGGCTTCAGCGGGCACGGCTACGAAGACTTCGACTTTCTCCTGCGGCTGGCCTGGCTGCACGAATTGGTGCCCCGCACGCCGGACCTGCTGACAGACTGCCCTTCCCGTGCGCCGCTGCTCCTGCGCGGGTTTCGCGCTCATCTGGCGCGGCTGGCGCTCCCGGGAATGCTGCGCAACGAGTTCGCCTGCCACTGCTGGCACGCCGCGCCGAAAGACGCGTACTACGCGGCGCGCGCCAGGAACGCACGCCGCCTGAGCGACGCGATGATGGCGCAAATCGATGCGTCATGCGACACCGCGCAAACCCGCGATCGCGCGATCGATATTCCGTTGCTGCACTTCTGGCTAGGGCTCTGCGACCGTCACGGCAAGGACCCCCGAGATTATCTGATTTTGTTCGATGGCAAACCGGGGCATACGGACCGGCTCGATACCATGCGCAGAAAAATTGGATTTCTTCTCGGAAAGGATTGACTGGATTTTTGTCGAAAATGAAATATACAAAAAATAAACTCCGGAAGTTTCGCAAAAATCCGATCGCTTTCCTGGCGGATTTCTTGAAAAATAGAATCGACGAATTCGCCGCCGCGCGCCGGTTCCTGCGGCCGCGGCCAACGATCAGACGAGCTCATCGCGGCAGGCGTTATTCGGTGATCTCCGCCGTGTACGGCGCCGAAGACTATCTGAACGACTTCTTTCGCAGCCTCACGCGACAGACCCTGGACTTCAAATCGTCGATCGAACTGATCATGGTAGACGATGGATCGATCGATGCATCGGCGTCGGTAATCAAGAAATGGCAAGCACGATATCCCGGTAATATTTTATATCTGCACAAGCAGAACGGTGGCCAGGCGTCGGCACGCAACATGGGCATGAAATACGCCACGGGCGAGTGGTTGACATTCATCGACCCGGATGATTTCGTGGCCGCGAACTATTTCGAGGAAGTGGAAAACACCCTGTCGAGCGTCACGGAACCGGTCTCGATCGTCGCCTGCAAGCTGGTTTTTTACCATGAGAAAAATCGACGATACTCGGACTCGCATCCGCTGCGCTCCTTGTTCACAAAGCATACGCAGATGGTGGATCTGAGAAAATCGTGCAGACATATACAACTCTTCACCAACAGTGCCTTTTTCGAAAAATCCATCGTCACGGACAATGACATCACATTCGATGTGCGCATCCGGCCGACGTTCGAGGACGCGCATTTCATCAGCCGCTATCTTTCGCATACACTCTCCAGACCGGCGGCGTACATCGGCTCGACCCGATATCTGTATCGCAAGCGCCAGCAGAACAATTCGAGCGTGGATACGTCGTGGGAAAAATCCGGGCAGTACCATGACGTTCTGGAATATGGCGTGCTCGACATGCTGTACCAGTATCGGGACCGCTACGATGAAATACCGCTCATCATTCAGCGAACCGCTCTGTACCAGGTCATCTGGTATTTCAAGAAGATGCTGAACAAGCCCGCTGCGGCCGGGTTCCTCGGCAACGAAGGCAAAGAAAAATTTCTGCACCTGCTCAATCAAATATTCGAGCACATCGACACCGAAACGATCCTGTCCTTCGACCTGGCGGGAATCTGGTTCTATCACCGCGTCGGTTTGATCTCGCTTTACAAGAAAACAAGCATTCCCTTTCAAATCATCTACATCAGCGACTGCGACAGGGAACAGGGGCTGTTTCAGATTCTTTACTACAGCAAAGCAAGCAGCCACGAATCGTTCCACATCGGCGGCAGTCAGATTCGCCCTATTTTCGAGAAAACTCGCAGGCATACTTTTTTCGATACAGACTTCGTCGTGGAACGCATCATCTGGCTCCCACTGACGGAGGACGGAATGCTGGATGTGAAAATCGCGGGTTACGCAACGCGCTTTTCCATCGGCGCGCAGCACCGGAAAAAAATTTCGATCCTGGAGATCCGGCGCCATTTCGAAGAACGTGCGCGCGCGCGCCTGCCTGCGGGAACGGGCGCGCGCATGCTCAAATTCATCGCCCGGCTGCCGCCCGTGCGCCGACGTTTCTCCGACGCATGGGCACTGATGGACCGCAACACCCAGGCGGACGATAACGGCGAGCATCTCTATCGCCACATCGATCGGCATCATCCGTCGATCAACGCTTTCTACATCATCGATCGCCAGTCCCACGACTGGAAACGGTTGAAAAAAGACAATTTCCGCCTCGTGGCGTTCAACAGCCTCGCCCACAAACTACTTCTTCTGAACTGCTCGCATCTGGTCACGTCGCATATCGACGTCCATATCATTCACGCCTTGTCGCCGGCGACGTACGGCGACCGGATGAAATTCAAACTGACGTTCCTCCAGCACGGCGTCATCGTGAACGACATGTCGCCGTGGCTGAACACCAAAAAATTCTCGCTTTTCATTACCAGCAGCAAACAGGAATACCATGCCATTTCCGGCCACGGCACGTATAAATTTTCGCCTCGCGAAGTACGATTGACCGGCCTCCCGCGGCATGATGCGCTGTTCGATTCCGGGGCCCCGGAAAAATGCATCGTCATCATGCCCACGTGGCGCCAATCGCTGATGGGGCCGATCATCCCGGGAACCGGAAAAAGAGCATTGAATCCGAGATTCAGCGAAAGCCAGTATTTCCAGGAATGGAGCGCTTTGCTGCGCGATCCGACGTTCGCGCGACTCACGCAGGAGAAAGGCTATCGCATTGTTTTCTTTCCGCATGCCAACATCCAGCCCTATCTGGATTTATTCAGTATACCGTATTACATAACCGTGCTGACGCACCGTCAGAACAGCATCCAGGATTTATTCCGTTCGGGCGCCGTCATGATAACCGACTATTCGTCGGTCGCCTGCGAGTTCGGTTTCATGCAGAAACCGGTCATTTATTTTCACTACGAACGGCGACGGCGCGCCACCGGGGAACATCTTTACGAGTTCTCCGATTACACCCTGACGGGCTTCGGCCCGGTCGCGGAGACGGTCGAAGAAGTCACCGCCGCGCTCGATGACATCGTGGGGCGGGACTGCCGCATGGCAGACGAATACCAACGCCGCAGCGATGCGTATTTTGGTTACCGCGACACCCGAAATTGCGAACGGGTCGTGGACGCCATACGCGCGCTCGGCCAACCCGTCACCGGCGTGCGCCCCACACCTGCGCAATTGCGCGACGAAATCGGTCGGGCGTACGAGGCGGCCGCCTGGGGAGCGGTGGCGCAAGGCTGCGCCATGCTTCGTTCCCATCCGGACCGGTCGACGGACGACGACCGGCATGCAGCATTGTTCGGCGCCTGCGCCGCGCTGGACGACACCGCGGCCGGCGTACCCTCCCGCCGCTTTGTCGCCCAGCCAGCGTCGCGACGCTGGGAGCGTCTGCTCGATAACGCCGCGTGGGATCGTGACAGCGTCCTCCTCGCCAGGCGCCAGTTCTTTCTGGCACGGCTCGACGCCGGAGATTACCCGGGCGCGCTCATGGCGGTGCGGCAATTGCCGCGGGCGCAGGCGCGGGTCGGCGATCCGACCAGCTTCCGGATTCAGGCGCGCCTGGCCGGATTGGCCGCGGAGCACGACGATGTCCGGGTCACGCGTCGCATCGTCACGCGCCTGCTCGCGGCATCGTGGCGGAATACGGCCTATACGTGTTGCGACGGCGATCGGAACTGGCTGCGGGCGCTGGCGGCCTATTTCACCCATCGCGGCGACGACCTGAAGGCACGTTGCGCGTTGATGCAGTCGCTGCGCATGCATCCGGACGACGCGCCCGGCGCCAGACGGTTGAACGGCCTGCTGGACCGGTACGAGGAAACGCATCGTTCACGGCGACAGCGATCGGCCGTTTTTTGCGATGCGCTTGGCACGCGCGCGGCGCTATCGAGCAAGCCGCTCGACATCGCGATCTGCCTTGCCGCGGAGTGTCGGCTGGCGGAGGAATACGATACGGCAACCGAAATTCTGCAGCGTGCCCTCGGCGAAAGGCCATTCGACCCTTTCCTGCACCTGGAAGCCGGCGAGACCGCATTGTCGCGCGAGCGATGGCAGGATGCGGCAAAGCATTTCCGCACGGCCCGGCATGCGTTGCGTGCGAGAAATCTGCCACGCCTCGACCGCGGCTTGCTGCTGGCATCGAAACATCACGATGCCTGCCGCGGTCTCACCCGCATCGCCCGCAAGGCGCTGGCGGCCTATCCCGACGACTATGCCGTCGCAGCGGCCTTCGCAAGGGTCGCGCTTCGCGAACAACGCTGGCGTGATGCGGAGCAGAGCGCCTGCCGTGCAATGGAACTGTCGGCACGGCATGCCGCATCGCACCGCATCGAAGCCGGCAAGATCCGGTTGGCGACATTGCAATCCCAGGGGCGTGCCAGCGACGCGCTGCAACACGTCGATCACTTGATCAGCCTGGATCTCGTGGATCGCGAAATTCTCGAAGAACATGCCGCGCTGGCTTTCGGACTGGGCAAATGGCACGCGGCGGCGTGTACCTTCGAAAGACTTGCGCAAACCGCCGAATCCGATGCCCACAGAAGCCAGCTGATGCTCAAGCGGGCCCAGTCGCTGTGGTGGGAAGGACAGCGAAAGGATGCCGGCGGGATACTTCGCGATGAACTGGAGGCCCGCGGTTATGCGGCATTCGCCGCCAACGATCTCGCAGCGGCGATGGCCGCGTGGTCGCCCGACGGTATCGCGAATTACATCGGTCGATTCAGCGAGCATCTCCATCGACCCCTGCCCCGGCTCGCGTCGCCCATTCCGACGTGCGACGAGGGGGCCTCATGAGTGCGGCCGTTCCGGGAGTCGTCGCCATCCCGTCCAGGACGCTTGCCCGGCGCCCCTTCATCGATACCCTGCTGGGCGCGCGCGTTCGGGCAATCGGCCCGGCGCTACCTCGCGCGCACGGCATCGCCGCAAGGGAGATGCCGTGCGCGGAGCGATGGACGGCCGTCGCCGGCTGGGGTAACCGGCCCAGCGGGCAGCGCGCCGCGCAACTGGCGATGCACTTCGGCCTGCCCCTGTGGCGCCTGGAGGACGGCTTCCTGCGCTCCGACGGCGACGCCACCGACCCGCAGGGCCTGTCGCTCTGCGTGGACGACGTCGGCATCTACTACGATGCACGCGGTCCTTCGCGCCTGGAGCGATTGATCGCCGCGGCGCCCCCCGCCGGGTCCGGCCGCCGTTGCGACGCCTTGCTCGCCGCCTGGCGCGACCACAGGCTCTCGAAATACAACCATGCCCGCGATGCCACCACAACGCTTTTTCGCGAACATGTCCTCGTCTGCGATCAAACGCGCGGCGACCGCTCGATCGAAGGTGCACTGGCCACGCCCGCGACCTTCCGACACATGCTCGAAGCCGCGCTGGACAACCATCCCGGTCATCCCGTCGTCCTGAAGCTGCACCCCGATGTCTTCAGCGGACGCAAACGGGGGCACATCGATTCGCTCTCCGCCGGCATGGCATCGCGCATCCGGATACTGGGATCGCACCAGCACGCGCCCGACCTCCTGGAACACGCAGCCGCGGTCTACACCGTCAGTTCGCAGATGGGCTTCGAGGCACTTCTGTGGCGTCGGCCGGTGCACATCTTCGGCATGCCGTTCTATGCGGGCTGGGGCCTGACGACCGATGCCCTGCCCGCGCCCGCGCGCCGCGGCGCCGCCGATCTGCATGCGCTGGTGCACGCCGCCCTCGTCGCCTATCCCCGCTATGTCGATCCCGAAACCGGCCAACGCTGCGAAGCCGAACGCGTCATCGCGCACATCGCCCTGCAGCGCCGCATGCGCGCCCGGTTTCCGCAGACCGTCCATGCAATCGGCTTCTCGCGCTGGAAACGGCCTGCCGCGCGGGCATTTTTCAGCGGCAGCGAATTGCGTTTCATCCGCTCCGCGCGGCAACTCCCAAAAAACGCGGAGGCCATCGCTACCTGGGGCCTCGGAGCGCGGCCGCTGCCGGCGCATGCCGGGGCGCGTACATGGATTCGCGTCGAAGACGGCTTTCTGCGTTCCGTGGGCCTGGGTGCCCGGCTCGTCTCGCCGCGTTCCTGGGTGCTCGACCCACAGGGTCTGCACTACGACGCGCAGGGACCGTCCGGCCTGGAAACCTTGATCGAAACGGGCCCGTTCGACCCTGCGCTCCTTGCCCGCGCACGGGCGCTTGCCAGCACCCTGACCGCCCGGCGAATCAGCAAATACAATCTGACGGGCGCCGCGTGGCACCGTCCCGCCAGCGCGGGCAACGTGTTGCTCGTCGTGGGACAGGTCGAGGGCGATGCCTCCCTGGCGCGCGGCAGTCCGACGATCGCCACCAACCGCGCCCTGCTCGAAGCCGTCCGCGCCCTCGAACCCGATGCGTACATCGCTTACAAGCCGCACCCGGACGTGGTCGCGGGCCTGCGCAGGGGCGCCGTCCCCGCGGATGTCCTGCACCGTCTTTGCGATGCCGTGCTGCGCGACACGCCGGTGCTCGACGCACTGGCGCAAGCCGACGCGATCCACGTCATGACCTCGCTGACGGGATTCGAGGCACTGCTGCGCGGGAAGGTCGTCGTGACCCATGGCTGGCCCTTCTACGCAGGATGGGGACTGACCCTGGACCGGTGTCCGGCGATCGCGAAACCCCACCGCCGCGCCGCCTCGCTCGAGGAATTGATCGCAGCGACGTTGATCCTGTATCCCACGTACATCAGTGCGGCCACCGGCAGGTTTACGAGCCCCGAGCGCACCTTGCACGAACTCGGCGAAATGCGCGACGGGGCGCGCCGCATCGAAAAGCATGGCCGGTGGCCCGCCTGGCTGTTGCGCTGGGCGACAAGAAAATGAGAGGCAAATGAGAGGAAAAAGAGGCGAAAACGCGATGGCCCTTCAATCCGGCAGATCTTCCGCCAACTCGCGCAGCAATTTTCCGATGATGGACCTGTCGTGGTAATCGCCGGCATCCACCTTCGCGGCGAGCGGCTGCCATACCTTCCCGATCATTTTAAAAATATTGCCCTCGACGCGGGCCGCGTCGAAATCCTTGGCGGCACTGTCGTCGGTCAGGAAAGTGACGATTTTTTCGACATTCCAGGAAAAATTCACGGCCAGCTTGAAAGCATCGAACTCGGCCGGCATCACGCTCAGAACGTACGCGTTTCGCCTTCGCATCAGCACCTGGGCGGCCACGTGCATGGTGAAATACGAAAAACCGTGCATCCCCTGCAGCAAACCGTTCGCGTCGTACGATTTCTGTAAAACGGAAAAATAGGCGTCGGTTCCGATCTGGATGCTTTTTTCGAACTCCGCCAGCCAGTCACTGATGAAGGTGCTATGCGGGGGAGCCGCGACGCACCAGTTCTCGACCATCGGATGAAACGGGTCGCTGGTCCGGGTTTTGTTGAAATAAGCGACCACGTCGCTCCGGCTCTTGATTTGAATATCGACGAGGTAATCCAGAGGCTTGAAGACGAGTGTCGTGGCATCCAGCCATATTCCGCCGTACCGCTTCAAGAGCGCGAGTCGCACCCAATCCGATTGCTTCTGCACAGATTCCGTGCAGAAACCAGGCGGAATGTCGCAGACAAAATTTTTCAAGCTCGCGCTCGTTACGACGTTTATCGCATAGTCCGGATTTTTGCTTTTCCACGATTGAATGCAG
Source organism: Robbsia betulipollinis (assembly GCF_026624755.1). Classification (NCBI taxonomy): domain Bacteria; kingdom Pseudomonadati; phylum Pseudomonadota; class Betaproteobacteria; order Burkholderiales; family Burkholderiaceae; genus Robbsia; species Robbsia betulipollinis. The sequence continues at coordinate 1,489,768 of NZ_JAPMXC010000001.1, read as the reverse complement.
GCGCCGACGGTTCGGGGCAAGCGCTCCGAATCCCAATAGGTCCAGATTCTTTTCGGTATGGGGGCGTGGCGGCCGACTCCCGCCGCTGCGCCATGCCAGGTGAGAAAACGCGGCGTATCGCCGCGCGGTTCGGCGAAAGCATCGCGGCTTTTCTCCGCGCAGTCGTTCGCTCGGGTGTTTGATGTACCGTCAATGCCCGTTCCGGAACCCATCGATGTCATCGCCGCCGCTCCACCTTGCACAAAAGGGGGGATATTCGCACTCGAATCCGCGAGCCCCTGCCAGCCGGGATGCCGACGTATTCGATATGCTGGCATCCGGTCCGCCCATGAAATGGGTGTGCGCCAATTTTACCGGCAAGCGACGATCGAATGGGGACGGCCCACGAGCTTGCGTACAGAGAACGACGAAATGCAAAAAGCCCTCCGTGGAGGGCTTTTTGCGGGAACACGCGTGGGGAATGAAATCGCATTCCCCACGCGTGTTGAATTCGTGGTGGCCTGGGTCGGAATCGAACCAACGACACGCGGATTTTCAATCCGCTGCTCTACCAACTGAGCTACCGGGCCACGAGAAGCAAGACTATAGCAAGCGCTTGCGAATCATGCAAGTGCAAACAGCTCGACGGCGCGGATTTCACGGCGATTCATCCACTGCGCGCTGCTTCCAGGCCGACCTCGCACCTATTCCCCACCCTTGTTGCGCGTCAGATCCACGCCGAGGTGACGCATCTTGCGGTACAGGTGCGTGCGCTCCAGACCGGTTTTTTCCGCCACCCGCGTCATGCTGCCATGTTCGCGCTGCAGGTGATATTCGAAGTAGGCCCGCTCGAAGGCATCGCGCGCGTCACGCAATGGAATATCGAAGGAAATGGCCGCCAGGCGCGCCTGCTGGTAGGACTGGGCGTCGCTGCCGATCGCCACGCCCACGGGCGCGGGCGCGGCCAGCGGCGCCAGGTTCGACGGTGCGGGCGCGGGTGCGGCCGCCGCGGCCAGCGCGCCCGAGGAAACGGCCGCCGTGGCGGCCGCACGTGCCGCTTCCGGCACCGGCAACGACGCACCACGCGCCAGCCCCTGCTCCACCGCCTTGAGCAAGCGCTGCAGGGAGATCGGCTTTTCCAGAAAATTCAATGCACCGATCTTCGTCGCCTCGACGGCGGTATCGATCGTCGCATGTCCCGACATCATGATCACCGGCATCGTCAGTTGCCCCTGCAATGCCCACTCGCGGAGCAGCGTGACGCCATCCGTATCGGGCATCCAGATGTCGAGCAACACGAGATCCGGCGTCGAGTGCTGCCGATATTCGCGCGCCTGCTGGGCATTCTCGGCCAGTTCCACCGCATGACCCTCGTCGCCAAGGATCTCCGACAGCAACTCCCGGATCCCCATTTCGTCATCTACCACCAGAATGGTTGCCATTTACCCTACCCTTGTCTGCGCGATTGCTTCGCCTTTGCGACTGCCTTCGTCACCCACTTCATTGCTGCCCTCGACATCCGCCAGATGCATGAAAAGGATCGACACCTGCGCGCCGGCGACACCTTCCAGGCCCTGACGGCTCCGGTTGCGCAGGTCGATCCGGCCACTATGCTCGTCGACGATTTTCTTCACCATAGCAAGTCCCAGGCCGGTCCCCTTCGCCTTGGTCGTGACGTAGGGCTCGAACGCGCGGGTGAGGATCCTTGCCGGAAAACCCGGACCGTTATCCGATATCGACAGACGGACCGCGACGCGCCGCTGCCCGTTCTCGTCCCGGTCTCCATATTCTACCGATCTCGTCTCTACCGATACCTGCGGCTGCGCCACCTCGGCGACCGCATCCTGCGCGTTCTGTAGCAGATTATGAATCACTTGCCGCAGCTGCGTTGCATCGCCACAAATCACCGGCAGCGGTTCGAGCGCCACCGACATCGCGCCCTTGCCGTCCTCGACGCCATAAAGCGTCAGAACCTCGGCGACCAGATCGTTCAGCTGGAGGTTCTGCATCACCGCCGGCGGCGTGCGCGCGTACTCGCGGAAATCGTCCACCATCCGCTTCATCGCCGCCACCTGATTGACGATGGTGGTCGCGCCGCGCTTGAGGAAATCCGCATCGACCTGCGCGAGTTTCGGCGATAGCTTCATCTGCAACCGTTCGGCGGAGAGCTGGATCGGCGTCAACGGATTCTTGATCTCGTGCGCGAGCCGGCGCGCGACTTCACCCCAGGCGACCGAGCGCTGCGCGGAAATGACGTCGGAAATATCGTCGAACACCACCACGTAGCCGGCCGTGGCTTCGTTGCCGAGCGCGCTGACCAGCCGGGTACCACGCACCAGCAGCGTCAACGGCTCGGCCTCGCCGGCCACCGGCACCGCGAACTGCTGTTGCCAGTGGCCCTCCGGACCGCGCAGGTCGACCGCATCGCGCTCGGCACCCTCCGAACGGTGACGGCTGGCGACATCGCGATCGGCGAACGCCTTGCGCACCATCTGGGCGAAGTCGCTCAATCCATCGATTTCCGCCAGTTGCCGGTTCAGTTGGTCCTGAAACGGTTGCCGGAAAATACGGTCGGCGCCCGGGTTCGCGGTCGTGAGCTTGAATTGCCAGTCGAACACGAACACGCCCGCGGTCAGGTTCGCCAGGATGCTTTCGAGATACGCCTTCGACTGCTCGAGCGCGAGCCGGTTGGCCTCGACCGCGCCGCGCGCCTCGGACAACTGCCGCGTCATCGCGTTGAACATCTGCGTGAGGAAGCCCAGTTCGTCGTTGGTCTTGATTTCACGCTTCGGGGTATAGTCGCCGCGCGCCACTTCCTCGGTGCCGCGCGCGAGCAGGAACAGCGGCCGGGCAAGCTGATTGCCCAGCACCAGCGCGAGCATGATGCCGATGAAGGTCGCGAGGAACAGCGCCAGCGTCAGCGTGCCGATGTACATCTTGCGCAGACCCGTGCGCCCCAGCGCTTTTTCCTGATATTCGCGATAGGCCTGCTGGACCGCCTCGGCATTGCGCGCCAGGCTGGGCGAGACCGGTTGCAGCAGTTGCAGGAAGCGGTCGTCGCCCTGCAGCTGCTGGCCGTCGTAATAGGGAATGCGGATCAGCACGCGCATGCGCAGCGTGCCCTTGTCGCCGCCGTCGAGTTCGCCCTCGGTGTTCGCATAGCCCCGCTCGGAGGCGGCGGCGAACATCCGACCGGTCGGCAGATCCGATAACTGCTGCGAGAAGGTCGACGAGGCCTGCGCCTGCGCCAGCGTCGTGACGCTTTGCTGCATGCCATGGTGCAGGGTGCTGCGCGAGAGCACCGCGGCCTGCTGCACGCCGAACTGGTCGCGCAGCCGCAACAGGGTCAGCGTCGTGTTCGACTCCCCGGCGGCGGCCAGCTGATCGGCCATCGTGCGACCTTTCGCTTCGAGGTCCGTCAGCGAGTTGGCGAGCATGCCGCGGCCGAGGGCCAGCCCCGAATCGAGCGCGGTCTCCACGTTGATGTCGAACCAGGACTCGATGCTGCGGGAAACGAACTGCAGCGACACCAGATAGATGATGCCGCCGGGCAGCACGCCGACCAGCGCGAAAAAGATCGCGATCTTCGCCAGCAGCCGCGTGCCGAAGCGCCCCTGTCGCAGCCGGACGACGATCAGCCCGACGAGGGCGGCCACGACCAGCATGAAAATGACCGCGACCGCGACGTTCGCCGCGTAGAGCCAGGAATAGTAACGGTCGAAGAATTCGGTATTGGCGCTGGCGAGCGCGAGCAGGACGAGCAACAGCACCGCGGTGACGGCGACCGTCGCCACCAGCAGGCGGATCAGGAAATTCTTCAGATCGAAGCTATTTTCCATGCTCGATCACATTGAAGTTGAAGTGCAGCCAGTCCGAGGTGAGATTCCAGTCCCGGTTGTTCACCGCGTCGATCTGGAACGGCTTGGGCATCTGCGCCATGTCCAGTTCCATCTTGACCGCCGCCACGTAGCTCTGCCCGGGTACGACCTCGTCCGGATCGATCACATGCCAGGACGTGACGTGCTTGATGATCGCGAGCGCCTGGTCGAGCGAGGCCACCGCGAGGTGCAGCCCGCCTCCCGACGAGATCCGGTATTCGCGCGTCAGCGGCTGGAACGACAGCCGCACGCTCTGCGAGGTGCTGACGGCCTGCTGGTCGAGCCAATACCAGCGTGGCCGGGTCAGCGTGAATTCGGTCGTGAAATAAAGGGGAATGCCCTTGCTGACGGCATCGGTCAGGCTGCTGTTGAGCGTGAAATCGAAGCGCGCGTCGAGGTTCCAGCCGCCCGCCGGGTCGGCCTGCAGGGACGCGCGCTGGACCGCGATCGTATCCGCGGACGCAACGCCGGTACCGCCCAGCAGCAAGGCCAGCACCAGTACCCAGGACAGGATCAGCGGCGGCCACAGGCCGCCACGTGAGCGCAACGGCCACGACGGCCACGACAGCCGCCGCGGGAGTCCCGCCGGAAGCCCGCACGTGGGCCCGCGCAGGGTCCAGCGCGGCAGCAGGCGCAATGAGGCGCGAAAGGAATTCACCGTTTTTGGAAACGCGCGTAGAAGAAGCCGTCATGGTCCGGCCCGGAGCCCTCGCCCGCGACGGTGGGCATCAACTGCCCGGGAGCAGTCAATCGTACAGCATCTGGTCGCCCCTGTTCAAACCATGCGGCCTGTTCCTCGCTTTCTTCCGGAAAAATCGAACAGGTCACGTAGAGCAGGATGCCGCCCGGCGCCACCACCTGCCACAGCGCGTCCAGGATGCGGCGCTGCTGCTGTACCAGCGCACGCAGATCGTCGGGACGCCGCAACCAGCGGATGTCCGGGTGCCGGCGCACGATACCCGAGGCCGAGCAGGGGACATCGGCCAGCACCCGGTCGAACGGCTTGTCGTCCCACCAGGGCGCCGCCGGATGGCCGGCGTCGCCGACGACGACGTCCGCCTCCAGACGCAGCCGGCGCAGATTGTCGCCGATGCGGCGCGCGCGCGGCGCATCGCTCTCGAGCGCCACCAGGCGGATGTCGGCGAGTTCGAGCAGATGACCGGTTTTGCCGCCCGGCGCCGCGCAGGCGTCCAGCACCCGCATGCCGTCCGCGACGTCGAGCAGCAGCGCGGCGCGCTGCGCGCCGGCATCCTGCACGGACACCACGCCGTCGGCGAATCCCGGCAGGCGCTCCACCGCCATGGCCTTCGCCAGACGCACACCGCACGGCAGCGCGAGTTCCGCGGCGATGCCGGCCTCGTGCAAGGTCGCCAGATAGGCCTGCGGCGTGGCATGGCGCCGGTTGACCCGCAAGGTCATCGGCGCCTGGACATTCCCGGCCGCCAGCACGCCGTCGCTTTGCTCGCCCCAGGCCTGACGGACCGCATCGATCCACCAGCGCGGATAATTCCAGCGCGCCACCGGATCGCGGCGCGCACGTTCCAGCAGGGCGCTCTGCTCCCGCAGGAAATTGCGCAGTACCGCATTGACGAGGCCGCGCGCGAACGCGGTTTCCGGCGCGGCAGCCGCGGCCCGCACCGCTTGGTCGACGACCGTGTGCGAGGTATACGGCGTATCCGTCGCGTTCAGCAAGGTCAGTGCGCAGGCGAGCAGGTCCCGCACCCGAGGCGCCGGCGCCTTGGGCACGAGCATCCCGATCACGGCATCGACCAGCGCCAGTTCCCGCAGCGTGCGATAGGCGATGTCCTGGGTGGCGCCGTGCCAGTCGCTGCGTATCGCCCGTTCCGCGCCCGCGTCATGCGCGGACGTATCCTGCTCGCGGCTGGCAAAGATCGCGGCCAACGCCGCGGGCAGCGCCGCACCGGCCCGCACTGCGCCCACCACCGTCGCGCCGGCGTCGAGCGCGTATGCCAGTGAGTCCTGGGGCAGCCCGTGCCGGGGTGACGATGGGCGGGGGGACGGTTTCGACGGCTGCGCGGTGGCCCGCACCGGCGACCCGGCGCCGCGTGGCGCGGCGGGGCGCGCCGGTTTGCGCGGGGCGTCCCCGTTCCGGGCGGCGCGGGATGCCGGAGCGGCGACACCGCCTGGGCTTGCGGATCGCGGAGTGCGCGGAGCGCCGGTCTTTCTGTCGGTCATGGAGGGGTGAGCGGCTCGGGCGCGTGAGGGGCCTGTCTCTGCGCGAACGCCGGCCGGGGCAGGCGCGTGCAGGAAAAGGCGCATTCTACCCCGGCTACCCCCTGAAATCGCGGATGGCGCGGCGGGCGCGAAGGGAAAAGGCCGCCCGGCCGCCCTCTAGACCGGATAACGTCCCGTTCGGGCCATGTGCATCAGCCGGGCGACGCGCTCCTCGGTTGCCGGGTGGGTCGAGAACAATCGCGCGACCTGCCCGCCCGAGAGCGGATTGAGGATCATCATCTGCGCGGTCGACGGGTTCGCCTCGGCTGTCGCGAAGGGCCGCCCGGACGCGTAATGATGGATCTTTTCAAGCGCCGATGCGAGCGCGGTAGGATCCCCCGAAATCTCGGCGCCGCCCCGGTCCGCCTCGAATTCGCGCGCCCGCGAGATCGCCATCTGGATCAGCGAGGCGGCGATCGGCGCGAGAATCGCGACGGCGATCGAGGCGACCGGATTGCTCGGCCGCCCCTGCTCGTCACGGCTGCCGAAGAACATCGCGAAATTCGCCAGCGCGGAGATCGCGCCCGCCATCGTCGCGGAAATCGTCGACAGGAGAATGTCGCGGTGACGCACGTGCGCCAGTTCGTGGGCCATGACGCCGCGCATCTCGCGCTCGGACAGCACCCGCAGGATGCCGGTGGTGGCCGCCACCGCCGCATGTTCCGGATTGCGGCCGGTCGCGAAGGCGTTCGGCGCATCCTCGTTGATCAGATAGACACGCGGCATCGGCAGGCCCGCGCGGCTCGACAGCTCGCGGATCATCCGGTAAAACTGCGGCGCGCCGTGTTCGTCGACCTCCTGCGCGTCATACATGCGCAGCACCATCTGATCCGAAAACCAGTAGGAAAAGAAATTCATCGCCAGCGCGATCAACAGCGCGATGAGCATGCCCCGCTGCCCGCCGATGACGCCGCCCACCACGATGAACAGCGCCGTGATGCCCGCCATCAGCATCGCCGTCTTGACCCAATTGAACATTTGCCTGCTCCGTTTGCGCTACCGGAGGCCGTCGCGCTGGTCACGCGCCCCTCCGCCTTTTGTAAGGAAACTGTCAGATAAGGGCGGAATGGTGGAATTCAATCCCCGCGCAAGCAGGTCCGCCGACGGCGGGAGCCGGTCCGGCAAACGCCCCCTGGCGCGTTTTTCAGCCTTTCGGCCAGGTGGGTCGCTGGCGGGATGATCGTTACGCTTCGGGGGTGGGGAGGAAACGCTGCCCCGGGCGCAGCGCGAAGCCCGCCAGGAATTCCCGCACCGGCAGCCGCTTGCCGCCCGGTTTCTGGCACTCCGTGACGCGCAGCACGCCGGTGCCGCAGGCGATCGCGATCGCATCCGCGCCGACCGACAGGATGGTGCCGGGCGCCGCGGCGGGATGACCCGAAGCGGGGTCGCCGGGAACGATGCCGGACAGGGGGCCATTTTCCCGGGTGCCCGCATCCGCCTGGGCGGACCAGAACTTGACCGTGGCGCCGTCGAGCTGCGACAGCGCGCCCGGGAACGGATCGAACGCGCGAATCTGGCGGGCGATCGCCGCGGCGTCGCGCCGCCAGTCGATCGCCGCCTCGGACTTGGCGATTTTCTCGGCATAGGTAATGCCCGCATCCGGCTGGGGCTCGGCGGCAAGGGCGCCGCTGGTTTCGAGTCGTTCGAGCGCCGCGACGATCAGCCGGGCGCCCACCTCGGCAAGCGCGTCGTGCAGGCGGGCGGTCGTCGTGGTCGACGTGATCGGCACGCTCTGCGTGGCGATCATCGCGCCGGTGTCCAGCCCCGCGTCCATCTGCATCAGCGTGACGCCGCTGACGGCGTCGCCCGCTTCGATGGCGCGGTGGATCGGCGCGGCACCGCGCCAGCGCGGCAGCAGCGAGGCGTGGATGTTGAGACAGCCGTGCGCGGGCAGGTCCAGCACCGTCCGGGGCAACAGCAGCCCGTACGCGGCGACCACCATCACGTCGCAGGGCGTCGCCCGCAGACGGGCCAGCGCCGCGGCGGCGGCCTCCGGATACTTGCCGTCGAGGCGCAGCGATGGCGGCTGGTCGACCGCCAGTCCGTGTTCCAGCGCGAAGCGCTTCACCGCGCCGGGCGTGAGCTTCATCCCGCGGCCGGCCGGCCGGTCGGGCTGTGTGAGAACCAGCGGCACCGGAAATCCGGCCGCATGAATGGCAGCCAGCGCATGCGCGGCGAAATCAGGCGTACCGGCGAACACCACGCGCAGGCTGTGCGACATCGGACCTCATCAACATTCGGGAAAAACGGAAAATGCCTACCGCTCAGGCCTCGAGGGCCAGCTTCTTCATCTTGGTCTTGACGCGCGACTGCTTCAACGGCGACAGATACTCGACGAAGACCTTGCCCACGAGATGATCCAGTTCATGCTGGATGCAAACGGCCAGCAAGCCCTCGGCCTCGATTTCCCGCGATACGCCGTTCTCGTCGAGCGCGCGCACGCGGACGCGCTCGGCGCGTTCGACATTGTCGTAGATGCCGGGCACGGACAGGCAGCCCTCTTCGTGCAGCTTGCGCTCGTCGCTGGCCCAGACGATCTCGGGGTTGATCAGGGCCAGCAGGTTGTCGCGCCCCTCGGACACGTCGATGACGACGATGCGTTCATGGACATCGACCTGCGTCGCCGCGAGGCCCACGCCAGGCGCGTCGTACATGGTTTCGGCCATGTCGCGCACCAGCGTGCGGATCCGTTCGTCCACGGTGCCGACGGGCTTCGCGACCTTGTACAGGCGTTTATCCGGAAACTTCAGAATGTTCATCAGAGCCATGATCTTGCCCGGGTTCCCGGCGACCAGCGCGCCGGATCATCAACCAGCCGGGGCGCACTGGCCGCCAGCTTCCTCTACCAATATGGGGATCGCATCCCCGGCATCAAGACGGCGCGCCATGCGGCGCTGCCATTGGTTCGATGCAACCGGTCATCATAACATGCCCTTGGCGGGCTTTCCGATGCCCTCCAGGGCAACGCGCCACGGGGCCGCAGCGGGAGACGTTCTTCATGGCGCAGGCTGACTTTTTCATGCGGGACCGGTCCCCTTCGCGGCAAGACACGCCGTCGCGGGAGGCGTCGCGGGAGGTGTCGCATCCCCTGCCGTTGAGCGAACCGGAACTCGCCGGCTGGCTGCGGCTGGCGGCACTCGACGCCGCAGGCCGCCGCCTGTTGCGGCATGCGTTCGACCCGACTGGCGCACTCTCCGCGTCGGCCCTTCCCGGGCGTTGCCGGTTGCAGCGGTTGCGGCGTCTGTTCGGCGAGCCGTTTGCCCGGGTGCTCGACGCGCCGCCCGACGCCGCGCTGGCTGGAGCGATCGCGCGGGCGCAGGCATGGCGCGACGCACGGCACCATCTGGTGACGCTGGGGGATCCGGCCTATCCGGCCTTGCTGCTGTCGCTCAGCGATCCCCCTCCGCTGCTGTACGTCGCCGGGCGCCTCGAGCTGCTCGCGCGGCCTGCGCTGGCGGTCGTCGGCAGCCGCCATCCGACACGCCAGGGCGCGGAGGATGCCGCCGAATTCGCCGGCGCGCTCGCCGAGGCGGGCTGGACGGTGGTGTCGGGGCTCGCGCTCGGCATCGATGCCGCCGCCCACCGCGCGGCGCTCGCGCGCAACCCGCATGCCGCCACGGTCGCCGTCATCGGCACGGGTATCGACCTGACTTATCCGGCGCAGCACCGCGCGCTGTCGCAGGCGATCGCCGGGCACGGCGCGGTGATCTCGGAATGGCCGCTCGGGACGCCCGCGCGCGCCGCGCACTTCCCGCAGCGCAACCGGCTGATCGCGGCGCTCGCGCGCGGCGTGCTGGTGGTCGAGGCGGCGCTGCGCTCCGGCTCGCTGATCACCGCCCGCCTCGCCAACGAACTGGGACGGGAGATTTTCGCGGTCCCCGGCTCGATCCATTCGCCGCTGGTGCGCGGCTGCCATGCGCTGATCCGCGACGGCGCGAAACTCGTCGAGACCGTCGAGGACATTCTGGTGGAATTGCCGGCGGTTCCGGCGAGTCCGCCCTCACCGGCGACCGGCGAACGGCCAGGCGCGCCCGCCCCGTCCGACGCCGCGCCGCAGGATGCCCTGTGCGCGCGCGTGCTTGCCCTGCTCGGACACGATCCCGCCGCGCCCGATGTGCTCGCCGCACGCGGCGCGCTCGACGCGGCGAGCGTGCTCGGCGCCCTGGTCCGGCTGGAGATCGGCGGCTGGGTCGAGCAACGCGGCGGCCGCTATCAGCCCACCGTCCGGCGCCGGCAAACGTGATAGAGTTCAGCGCACATCGTGCCCGCCTCGATGCCGCCCACCGCCATGTCCATCCTCGATCTCGACCTCGCCACCGATTTGCCCTCGATCCGCTCGCGCCTGGCCGCGGGCGAGCCGCTGATCGCCTGCCTATGCGCCGAATGGTGCGGCGCCTGCCGTGAATACCGTGACGTTTTCGCGCAACTCGCGGCGGCATTTCCGGGATTGTGCTTCGTCTGGGTGGATATCGAGAACCAGGCGGCCGTCGCCGACGCGTTCGACGTCGAGAATTTCCCGACGCTCGTCATCGAGGACCGCCTGACCACACGGTTCTGCGGCACCCTGCTGCCGCAGCGCGGCATTCTCGAACGCCTGCTGGGCGAATTCGCCACGCTGCCGGGCGCCGGCGATCCGCCCCGGCTGCGGGCCGCGTTGGCGGCCTGAGCACCGCCCCTCTTCCTCGCGCGCCGGCCGTGGACTGCGCGCCGATGCCTGACTCGCATTCGGGTTATGTTATAAAGCGACCGAATAGGTTAGCGAACGGACAGACGAACGGACAGACCCACGACCGGAGGCCGGCGGCACCGCCCGCGCCGTCGCGCTGCAAAGCCGGTCGTCCGCCGAACCGTTCCGCCGTCGCGAACCCGGACCGGGCAGCCGGCCCCTCTTTTACCGAACCGCACCGTCATGTCAAAAGCACTGATCATTGCCGAAAAGCCCTCCGTCGCGAACGACATCGCGAAGGCGCTCGGCGGCTTCACCAAGCATGATGAATATTTCGAATCGGACGACTTCGTCCTGTCGTCGGCGGTGGGTCACCTGCTGGAGATCGCCGCGCCCGAGGAGTTCGACGTCAAGCGCGGCAAATGGAGCTTTACCCATCTGCCGGTGATTCCGCCGCACTTCGACCTGCTGCCCATCGCCAAGACCGAGTCGCGCCTGAAAGTGCTGTCCCGCCTGATCCGCCGCAAGGACGTCGACCGGCTGGTCAACGCCTGCGACGCCGGGCGCGAGGGCGAGCTGATCTTCCGCTACATCGCGCAGCACGCGAAGGCGAAGCAGCCGGTGCAGCGGCTCTGGCTGCAGTCGATGACCCCGCAGTCGATCCGCGACGGCTTCGCGCGCCTGCGCAGCGACGAGGACATGCTGCCGCTCGCCGACGCCGCCCGCTGCCGTTCCGAGGCCGACTGGCTGGTCGGCATCAACGGCACGCGCGCGATGACCGCCTTCAACAGCAAGGGCGGCGGCTTCTTCCTCACCACCGTGGGCCGCGTGCAGACGCCGACGCTGTCGATCGTCGTCGAGCGCGAGGAAAAGATCCGCCGCTTCGTCGCCCGCGACTATTGGGAAGTGCGCGCCGAGTTCGTCTGCGCGGCCGGTTTCTACGAAGGCCGCTGGTTCGACACCGCGTTCAAGAAGAACGAAACCGATCCCGAGCAGCGCGACTCGCGCCTGTGGAACCTCGCCGCGGCGGAATCCGTGGTGGCGGCGTGCCGCGGCCGTGCCGGTACCGTCACCGAGGAATCGAAGCCGTCGTCGCAACTCTCGCCGGCGCTGTTCGACCTGACCAGCCTGCAGCGCGAAGCCAATGGCCGCTTCGGCTTTTCCGCGAAGAACACGCTGGGCCTGGCGCAGGCCCTGTACGAGCGCCATAAGGTGTTGACCTATCCGCGAACCGACGCGCGCGCGCTGCCGGAGGACTATCTGGACACGGTCAAGAGCACGCTCGCCATGCTCAAGGAAGACAACAACTACCTGCCGCACGCGCGCAAGGTGCTCGACCAGGGCTGGGTGAAGCCGAACAAGCGCATCTTCGACAATTCGAAGATCAGCGATCACTTCGCCATCATCCCGACGCTGCAAACGCCGAAGAACCTGTCCGAACCCGAGCAGAAACTGTACGACCTGGTGGTCAAGCGCTTTCTTGCGGTGTTCTTCCCCGCAGCCGAATACCAATTGACCACCCGCGTCACCGAGGTCGCCGGCCATCATTTCAAGACCGAGGGCAAGGTACTGGTCAACCCGGGCTGGTTGCAGGTCTATGGCCGCGAGGCCCAGGGCGCCGATGCCAATCTGGTCGCGGTGGCCAAGGGCGAGCCGGTGAAGACGGAAAAGGTCGCCGCGCACGCGCTGGTGACGAAGCCGCCGGCCAGATACAACGAAGCCACGCTGCTCTCGGCCATGGAAGGCGCGGGCAAGCTGGTGACCGACGACGATCTGCGCGAGGCGATGGCCGGCAAGGGCCTGGGCACGCCCGCCACGCGTGCGGCGATCATCGAAGGCCTGCTCGCGGAGAAATACATGGTTCGCGAAGGGCGCGACATGATCCCGACGGCGAAGGCTTTTCAGTTGACCACGCTGCTGCGCGGGCTGGGCGTCGAGGAACTGACCGCGCCCGAGCTGACCGGCGAGTGGGAGCACAAGCTCTCGCAGATGGAACGCGGGATGCTGCCGCGCGAGGCCTTCATGCGCGAGATCGCGCAGATGACGCAGACCATCGTCAAGCGCGCGAAGGAATACGATTCCGACACGATTCCCGGCGACTACGCCACGCTCGAGACGCCCTGCCCGCATTGCCGCGGGGTCGTGAAGGAAAACTACCGGCGCTTCAACTGCTCGAAGTGCGAGTTCTCGATCACCAAGATTCCGGGCGGCCGGCAATTCGAGATTCCCGAGGTCGAGGAACTGCTGCGCGAGAAGCATATCGGGCCGCTGTCGGGCTTTCGCAGCAAGATGGGACGTCCGTTCTCGGCGATTCTGAAACTGGCCGAGGACAGCGAGACGAAGAACTACAAGCTGGAATTCGATTTCGGCCAGGACTCGGGCGAGGACGGCGGCGAACCGCCCGATTTCTCCGCGCAGACGCCGGTGGGCGCCTGTCCGAAGTGCTCGTCCCATGTCTATGAACATGGCATGAGCTATGTCTGCGAGCGCTACACCGCCGTGCCGCGCGCCTGCGAATTCCGCTCGGGCAAGGTCATCCTGCAGCAGGAGATGAGCCGCGAACAGATGACCAAACTGCTCGGCCCCGACGGACGCACGGATTTGCTGACCGGCTTCAAGTCCTCGCGCACCGGCCGCAACTTCAAGGCCTTCCTGGTGCGCCAGAAGGACGGCAGCGTAGGCTTCGAGTTCGAGAAGAAGGACCCCGCCGCGGCGAAGAAGACCGGCGCCCGGGCGGCGGCCAAGACCGCGGCGGCGGGCGCTGCCGGCGATGCGGAAGACACGCCGGCAACGGCGGCGACCGGCACGGCGGCGGCAAAGAAAAGCGCGGCGAAAAAGGCGCCCGCCGGCAAAACCGCCGCAAGGAAGGCGCCGGCGAAGAAGGCCGCAGCCAAGAAAGCGGGCGCCAGGAAAACGGCCGTCAGGAAAGCCGTGGCCGGCAAGGCAAAAACGGCAGTGACGGAAGCGTCGGACTAAGCGGGAAAGGCGCGGACCGCCGCGCTTTTCCCGAGGCGTCTCACGCCTGCTGACGGTCCGCTTCCGCGCTTTTGCGGATGGCTTCCAGCGTCAGGGAGCCGGCGAGGACCGCGCCGTCCGCGTCGGCCAGCCAGCGCTCGCTGGCGCCGTCGGCGGGACCTTCCTCGAAATGCTCGACCAGATGATCGATGAAGGTCCGCAGCTTGGCGGGCATATAGCGGCGGCTCGGATACACCACGTGGATATCGATGGGCGCAAGCTGGTAATCGGGCAACAGCGGCACCAGCGCGCCGCGCTCCAGGTCCTTGCCGATCAGATAGCTGGGCAGGATCGCCACGCCCATCCCCTGCAACGCAAACTGGCGCAACATCTCGGTATTGTTCGCGAGAATCACGCTGTTGGGACGCACGCGCGTCTGGCCGTCGGGGCCCTCGAACAGGTGCTCGTCTCCCGACATGCCGGGGTTCAGGGTCAGACACGCATGGGTGGCGAGCGACGAAGGGTGTTCGACCGGCCCGTGACGCTGCAAATAGGTGCCTGCCGCGCACACCACCAGGCAACCCGTCGTCAGACGCCGGCTGACGACGCTCGCGCTGCGAATGTTCCGGGCGATCGCGATGCCGACATCGAATCCCTCCTCCACCAGATCGACGCTGCGGTCGACCAGCGTGATGTCGGGGATGACACGCGGGTAGCGCTGGGTATAGTCACGCAACACCTGCCCGAAGTTGTGCATGCCGAACACCACCGGCGCGACGATGCGCAGAGTGCCGATCGGCTCGTGCGTGCGCTCCAGTACCATCTGCTCGGCGTCGTCGAGTTCCTCGAGGATCTGCCGGGTACGTTCCAGATAAACCTGGCCCGCTTCCGTCAGCGACAGGCTGCGGGTCGTACGATTCATCAGGCGCGTATCCAGGCGCCCTTCCAGATCCGCGACATGGCGGGTCACGACTGCATTGGACATGTCGAGCTGGGCCGCGGCGCGGGCAAAACTGCCCAGGTCGGCCACCTTCACGAAAACGCGCATTGACTGCAATTGATCCATAACCACTCCGATTCGGCAGCCCGCACGAAAATGCGTTCGCCTAGGCGAATTGTCCTACTTCACGCCGAAACCTGCTTGCTCGTCACACCTCGTTACCCGGATTTTTTGTTTTTCTGGTAAGAATCGTGGCATTGGCACCGTCATTCTCAAAAAGAAGTTGAACCGAATCGCGGATTTCGACTCAACTAGCCATTGCTCCATCGGAGCAGCCCGAATCTGCTCCAGTCCCGAGAGGCGGAGCCCCATGCGGCAATGCTTCGCCGCGCCGCATGGGCCTGCCTCTCTTGCTCACTATCGCGCCGTCGGCGGCGCATCATCCTGGGGAGACGGTCTTGAAAATCACCATCCTTGACGATTATCAAGATGCCGTACGCAAGCTCGACGCCTTCGGCTTGCTGGCGGACCACACCGTGTCGGTCTACAACAACAGCGTGCGCGGCGTAGGCCATCTGACCAGCCGCCTCGCCGACGCGGAAGCGCTGGTGCTGATTCGCGAGCGCACGCGCATCACCGCGCAATTGCTCGACAAGCTGCCACGCCTGAAGATCATCGCGCAGACCGGCCGGGTCGGCGCGCATATCGACCTCGCCGCCTGTACCGAGCGCGGCATCGTCGTACTGGAAGGCAAGGGCTCGCCGACCGCGCCGGCCGAACTGACCTGGTCGTTGATCATGGCCGCGCAACGCCGCCTGCCGCAGTACGTGGCGAATCTCAAGCAGGGTGCCTGGCAGCAGTCGGGGCTGCGCGCCGCGGCGATGCCGCCGAACTTCGGCCTCGGACGGGTGCTGCGCGGACAAACCCTTGGCATCTGGGGTTACGGACGCATCGGCAGCCTGATCGCGGGTTATGGACGCGCGTTCGGCATGGACGTTCTGGTCTGGGGGCGCGAGCGCTCGCAAAGCACGGCAAAGGCGGACGGCTACAAGGTAGCCGCGTCGCGTAACGAGTTGTTCGAGCAAAGCGACGTGCTGACCGTGCATCTGCGGCTGGCCGATGATACCCAGGGCATCATCACCGTCGAGGATCTGGCGCGGATGAAGCCGGATGCCCTCTTCGTCAATACCAGCCGCGCCGAACTGGTGGAGGAGAACGGCCTGATCAGCGCCTTGAATCGCGGACGACCGGGCATGGTCGCCGTCGACGTCTTCGAGACCGAACCGATCCTGCAAGGCCATAGCCTGCTGCGCATGGAGAACGCGATCTGCACGCCGCACATCGGTTACGTCGAGCGGGAGAGCTATGAACTGTATTTCGGTTCGGCCTTCCGCAATCTGCTGGCCTATCAGCAAGGCGACACGGCGAGCGTCGCGAACGCCGACGTGCTCGACCGGCTGCGCTGACCCCACAAAGTTTTTTGCAAAAGGGGCTAGCTTTCCCGGGAGAACCCGTACTATAATTCGGCCTCTCGGGGGGCGTTAGCTCAGTTGGTAGAGCAGCGGACTCTTAATCCGTAGGTCGAGTGTTCGAGTCACTCACGCCCCACCACCGAATTTAAAAGGCCCACGCAGCAATGCGTGGGCCTTTTTCATTGGCACCTGGCCTTGGATATCGGACAGCGACTAATATCCAGGGAGTTGGCCGACGGCTCCAAGGGTTATCAGAAAACGTTGCATATTTCCTACGATTCTCCCGTTTTGCTGTCGTCGCCCGGCATCGTGTTTCATTGGAAATGCCAGCCACGCCAGGTCCATGTACGACGCGATGATCGTGGAAGAATGGCTTCGCATAGGCAATCCATTCGGAAAGACGCCCCCCTGAACGCGTCGCGGCCAGGTGGATAAGTCGTTCCCGACGTGTCCTCACGAATCAGTCGTTCAGTACTGCCATATTTTCATCGTTCGAATGTGGGTCGATGTGGCGCGCCTACGCCTACGCGTCGCTGGTGAAGGATTTCCCGCAAACAGACCTGGGGTGCGGGTGCCCTCCCCCCTCTGACAATCCACATCGTCCGACACCCTTCGCGGAAAGGCACGCAAAGCGCTGACGCCTCCCGCGGATGCCCCTCCGACTGCGTCCAGGCTCGATTGCAATGGTATCCCAAACTGGTATACCATTGTATCGACCCACCGGAGGCGCGATGTCCCAGACCCATTCCATCCACGCTCGACTGCGCGAGAGCATCCTGTCGCTCGCGCTGGGCCCGGGCGAGCGCCTGAGCGAACGCATGCTCGAAGCGCGCTGCGACGGTTCGCGCACACCCGTGCGCGCGGCGTTGCTGCGTCTCGAAACCGAGGATCTGGTGCGTCGCGAAGGGCGCAACTGGATCGTCGCGCCGATCGACCTGGGCGAGATCGATGCGTTGATGGAATATCGGGAACCGCTCGAGGCGGCGTCGGCGCGGCTGGCGTGCGAGCGCGCCGCCGACGCGGATCTGGACGCATTGACCGTACTGCTGGACGCGGGATCGACCCACACATCCCAGGAAACCTCGCATCGCCTCGGGACGGATTTTCATCTGGAACTGGCATGTCTCGCGGGCAATGCCTTCCTGTCGAAATCCATCGGGGAAGTGATGACCCGCCTGTCGCGCCCGCGCTGGCTGGAAATCCGCACGGACACTGGCCGGGAGCAAGCCTGGCGGGAGCACCGGCAGATCGTCGATCTGATCCGCGGCCGGCAGCCGGACGCCGCCGCGCGCGCCGCGGCCGAGCATGTGCGCCACACGCGCGACCGGCTGCTGCAATCGCTGCGAGAGGACCAGCGCGGCCTGCGCGCCCGTGGTTTCGCGATCGTCGGACAAACTCATGGATAAGCCGACAGCCGACCTCCCTGCACCGCCCGCACACGTCATGGCGCCTGCTCCGCCCGCTCCGCCCGCTCCGTCCGTTCCGCCCATCCCGGACGACAGTGGCCGCGCGAACGCGCCGTCACCGTCCGATGCCGGTTCGCGCTACTGGCGCGCCAACCTCGCCGTCTGCGTCTTCGGCTCTTTCACGACCATCGTCGGCATGACGCTGTTGCTGCCCTTCCTGCCGCTGTATGTAGCACAGCTGGGGGTCAAGGATCCGGCGGCCATCGTCGAATGGTCGGGCATCGCCTTCGGGGCGACCTTCTTCACCGCGGCGCTGACGGCACCGCTGTGGGGCCGGCTGGCCGACCGTTACGGCCGCAAGCTGATGCTGATCCGCGCGAGCCTGGGGATGGCGGTCGCGATGTCGCTGATCGGCCTGTCCCAGAATGTCTGGCAGCTGGTCGCGCTGCGCCTGCTCGCCGGGTTGCTGGGCGGATATGCGTCGGGCTCGACGATCCTGGTCGCCACGCAGACGCCGAAAAGCCGCACGGGCTGGGCACTGGGCATCCTGTCCTCCGGCATCATGGCGGGCAATGTCGCCGGTCCGATGATCGGCGGCTCGCTGCCGCCGATCATCGGCATTCGCGCGACGTTCTTTGCCTCCGGCGCGCTGATCTTCGTCGCCTTCCTCGCCACCACGCTGCTGATCCGCGAGGAGCGCCGGCCTGTCAAGACGCGCGCGGCCCAGGCCGTCGCGCCGCGCGAGGGTTGGCACACGCTCGCCGACAAGCGGCCCGTGGTGGCGATGCTGGTCACCGGCATGCTGCTGATGCTCGCGAACATGTCGATCGAGCCGATCATCACGGTCTATGTCGCACAGCTCGTCGACATCCGGCACGTGACCTTCGTTTCCGGCCTGGTGATGTCGGCCGCGGCGTTGGGGAGCATCGTGTCGGCTTCCCGCCTGGGCAAGCTCGCCGACCGGATCGGCCACTGGAACGTGATCATCGGCTGCCTCACGGCGTGTGCGGCGCTGCTGATACCGCAGGCGTTCGTGACGCAGGGCTGGCAGCTCATCGGCTTGCGCTTTCTGATGGGTCTGGCATTGGGCGGCCTGCTGCCCTGCGTGGCGAGCGTGATCCGGCACAACGTCCCCACCGGCGTCGCCGGCAACATGCTCGGCTACTCCACTTCCGCCCAGTACACGGGCCAGGTGATCGGCCCGCTCGCCGGCGGTTTCGTCGGCGGTCATATCGGCATGCGCGCGGTGTTTCTCGGCACCTGCGTGCTGATGGCCGGAGGGGCGCTGTACAACCGCGCCGTTCGCGCGCAGACGCGGCGGTGAAAACCGCAGCCCGGAACGTGTCAGCCGGACAGGTCCGAGGCCGCCGCCGCGATGCGCGCGGCGGCTACTGCGAGCGCGGCGGTGACGAGCGCATCCGCCGCGAGGTTGCCGAGATCCCGCAGCGCATGGCGCTGTAAATTGGTGAGATGCCGTGGCACCGTGTCCATGACGCACAGCACCCCCACCCGGTGACCCTGCTCGTCGGACAGCGGCACCCCCGCGTAGAACCGGAGATGCGGGCTACCCTGCACCATGGGACTCTGCGCGAAACGCGGATCCCGCGATGCGTCTTCCACCGTGAACAATGCCTGATCGACCAGCGTGTAGTTGCAGAACGCCCACTCGCGCGAAATTTCCCGCGCTTCCAGTCCGTGCCGGGACTTGAACCACTGCCGCTGCGCACCCACCAGCGAGACGACCGCCATCGGCGTACTGGTCATGAAGGCCGCCAGCCGTGTAATGCGGTCGAAGCGCGCGTCGGACGGGCTGTCCATCAGACCGCACTGCTCGACCGCCGCCAGCCGGGCTTCTTCGTTGTAAATCACCGGAAATTCGGGCATGTTTGACATTCGCTATCGAGGGATGACGCTATAACGGCACGGACGGCGCAATCTTGAATCGGTGCAGTTCCCCGGTCGTCTTCCATCAATATCTTCTCAAGCAATGGCCCGCGTTGACCGTTATCCAGGATGTGCAGCCGCAGCCTCACTCGCCGGTGAAGATTTCGATACGCAACGATTTCGAGGAAAAAAGCAATGACAGCCGTAGACAGGCAGCAGGAATCAGTAGGAACCGCTGCGCAGAACGCGCCGGTATTGAAAGATCTCAACGAGTTGCGGCTGCTGTGGGCGAAAACGGAACGCGAGCGGGCGGTGATCGAATTCGACCCGTCCGGCAAGGTACTGCGCGTCAATGCCGTCTTCCTCGGGTTGATGGGCTATAGCGCCGACGAAGTGATGGGCCAGCATCACCGCATCTTCTGCGAACGGTCCTATGCCGCGGGCGGCGAATACCAGATGTTCTGGGCGGCACTGAACACCGGCCAGGAAATACAGGGTGAATTCCGCCGCGTCCGCAAGGACGGCACTCCCCTGTGGATCCACGGTGCCTACACGCCCCTTCTGGACGAAAATGGCGCGCTGGTCAAGGTGATCAAGGTCGCCAGCGACATCACCGCGACCAGGTCCCTGTCGGACGAGCACGCCGGCAAGGTGCGCGCGATCGAGCGCGCGCAGGGCGTCATCGAATTCGACCTGCGCGGCAACGTGCTCGATGCCAACGAAAACTTCCTCTCCCTGCTCGGTTATTCGCTCGGGGAAATCAAGGGGCAGCACCATCGCATGTTCTGCGAGCCGGATTACCTGAACTCCGACACCTATCGCGCATTTTGGGAAAAACTGGGACGCGGCGAATACGACTCCGGACAGTACAAACGGCTCGGCAAGGGCGGCCGCGAGATCTGGATCCAGGCCTCGTACAATCCGATCTTCGCCTCCGACGGCACGCTGGAGAAGATCGTCAAGTTCGCGACCGACATCACGCAGAACAAACGGATCGGTGCCGAACGCGAAGGCCGCCTCGCGGCGATCGACCGTGCCAACGCGGTCATCGAATTCGATCTGGAGGGCAATGTGCTCGATGCCAACCAGAATTTTCTGGATACGATGGGCTATACGTTGCGCGAAGTCGTCGGCAAGCACCACAAGCAATTTTGCGAGCCCGACTACGTCAAATCGCCTGAATATCGCGACTTCTGGTCCAAGCTTGGCCGGGGCGATTTCTATACCGGCCGTTTCATGCGCGTCACCAAGCATGGCTACGAGGTCTGGCTGCAGGCAACCTACAATCCCATCTTCGACGAGGATGGCAAACCCTTCAAGGTCGTCAAGTACGCTACCGACATCACCCGTCAGGTCGAGCGCGAAGCGCAGATCCAGACGCACCTGGTCGCGATGAACAACAAGATTTCCGAGCTTTCCGAATCGATCACCGGGATCGCGCAGAGCACCCGGCAGGCCACCGAGGTCGCGACCGAGACGCAAACCGAAGCGCAGAACGGTGGCGAAACGCTGCAGCAGTCGATCGCCGCCATCCAGGATATCGAGACATCGTCGGCGGGCATCAACGAGATCGTCAAGGTGATCAGCGACATCGCCAACCAGACGAACATGCTGGCGTTCAATGCGGCGATCGAAGCCGCGCGCGCCGGGGAGCATGGCTATGGCTTCGCGGTGGTGGCCAGCGAAGTCCGCAAACTGGCGGAGCGCTCGTCGCAGGCCACCAAGGAAATCAGCAAGCTGATCGAGGAGTCGATTCAGCGCGTGGGTCTGGGCAGCCGCACGTCGTCGAAGGCGGCCGAAGGCTTCGAGCGCATCCGTGCCGGCGTCGATCGCACGACGCGCACGATCGGCGCGATCCATGAGGTGACCGAGCAGCAGGCACTGGCAACGCGAACGGTGTCGCAATTGCTGCACGAACTGACCATCGTCACCAATGGCGACGTGGCGCGCCGCAGCAGCACGACCGTCGCCGCCCTCAATGCGCCCGCTCCCCACTAACCCGGCCACGGGGTCCGCCGTGATTCGTCAAGCCCTTTCCACCGAAGCTTACGGGCTGGTCGGCGTCGGCACGACCACCTTTGCGATTCCCGCCGCTTCGATGGTCGAAGCGGTCGATTCGCCCGACCGGTATGCGCGCATACCGCGCTCCGCCCCCCTCGTACGCGGATTTTTCCGCTTGCGCGAGGAAACCGTCGCGGTGCTCGACACGCACGCGCTGCTGGGACTGGAGGCGCCGAACGTGCCGCCCGCGCACGTGCTCGTGCTGCGGCACGCACAGGCCCGCTACGCGATTGCCATCGACCGCATCGGCAGCGTCGAACCGATTCCGGACGACGCCCTGATCCGCCTCGACGTGAGCCACGGCGACGCATCGCCGTCGTCGTCACCGTCGTCACCGTCGTCACCGCCGTCGCTTTTCCCGCGCCTGCTCTGCGACACGGCGCGCGACGACATCATCGGCGTGCTGGATGTCGGCGCGCTCGCCGCGCTACCTGGCGTGGTAGCGCTGCCCGCGCGCGAAACGCACCCGGCCCTTGCCGGCAAGAGCGCCGCGACGGCCTCGGACATGCGCCAGCGGGCGGTCGTGCGCTGCGGCCAACGTCTGCTGGCCTTGTCCGCCGACGCCATCCAGTCCGTGTCGGTCATGCCGCCGCTGGTGCAGCCGCTGCCCGGCAGTACCCGTTTTCTCGGCATTGCCCAATGGCGCGGGCAAGACCTGCCGGTGGTGACACTGGCCGGCGTCACGCTGCTGCCGGATGCGCAGACCGGCGCCGACGCCTACCTGATGGTGGTGGAGTGCGATGGCGTGCGCGCGGGTTTCCCGGTCGACGAACTGGTCGAACTGACCGATCTGCGCGCCCCGGCGATCGACCCGGTGCCGGCCGCGGCATTTCAGCGTCCGGAGGTGTTCGCCGGCAGCATGCGCACCGCGGCGGGAACATATGCGCTGGTGCTGGACCCGGCCGCACTGCTGGCGAACGACGTCGTGGTCAAGCTGAATCGTCACCACAGCCAGCACGCGGCCCCGGCACGAACGCCGGCGGGAGCCATCGGGAACGGTGCCGGCGGTCATGGCGCGCGCGAAGCCGCACATGAGACGGCCAGCGCCACGCCGACGGGCGGCTTCCTGGTGTTCAGCACCGATGGCAGCACGTTCGCCGCGCCGCTCGAACAGGTGGTGGAGATTTTCACGTGCCCGGTCGCGGCGCTCGCCACGCGCATCGACGGGCTGAACCGCGGCCTGGTGCCATGGCGCGACCAGATGATCGAAGTGACCGACGTGGCGCGTCTGCACGCCCGCGCGGGCAGCACGCGCGCGCATCCGTATATCCTCGTCGTCGAGGTCGACGCGACGATGCGCGGCGTCGCCATCGAAGCGGTGCTGACGCTGTCGGGAGTGGGCGAGCCGGCCAAGGTCCATACGATGGGCACCGGCCAGGATGGCGCGGCGCACAAGGTGGTCATGCTCGGCGAACGTGAAAACCGCAGGACGTATGAGCTGATCGACCTGCACGATCTGCTGAGCTGAGCCTCCAGGGCAAGCGGGCGACCCGCACGATCCGCGGTGCACAGCCGGCCGCGACGTCCATCGGGTCGAAAAGCGCCGCGTACTGCCAGGCGTCGCACCGTCGCGGGCCCATGCCAGTCCCGCGTCAGGCCCGCGCCCACGGGTGGGAACGATTCCATATTATAATCCCAGCGGTTTTCCCGTATGCACGCGGCGATGCGCTGCATCGCGATGCAGGGTGGAGCATGCCGTCGGCATGACTCTGCCCCCGCCCGCCTTTTATCTCGATTTATTCCAGTTGAGCGGCGCGTTGAACGCGACGGGATCCCATCCCGTTACGGTCGAGGCCGGGGACAACGTTCCTGTCTGAAGCCATTCATCCCCCCTCTGGCTGGAGTTCGCATGCCATTCGAATCGCCCCGCAAGCGCCGCACGCCGGCGCCCACGCTGCTGCTGTCGCTGGCGCTGTCCTTTCCGCTTCCGCTCCTGTTTCCCGCCACGTCGGCGTGCGCGCAATCGAGTACGACGACGGCCGCGCCGTTGGCGCGCGCGGCACCCGAGGATGCGGCTCCCGCCGACAGCTACGACCTGCTCGTCGGCACCTACACCCATACGGGCAAGAGCGAAGGCATCTACGTCTACCGCTTCGATGCCCGCACCGGCGCGACCGCCCTGCTCTCCGTCACCCCGGCCGTGGATCCGTCCTACCTGGCGGTCAGCGCGGACCGGCAACATGTCTACACGGTCAACGAACTGCCGGGCGACAACGGCCCGGCCACGCAGCGGGGCAGCGTCAGCGCCTATCGTTTCGATCCACGCAGCGGCCAGTTGCGCTTCATCGACAAGGTCAGTTCCACCGGCAACGACCCGACCTACCTGGCGATCTCGCCGGATCAGCGCTATCTGGTCACCGCCAATTATTCGGTTGCCCCGGACCCGGGCGGCAGCCTCGCCGTGTTTCCGCTGCAAGGCGACCGGGTCGGGGAGTCGGTTCTGGCGGTCCATCACGACGGCAGCGGTCCGGTAAAGGGCCGCCAGGACAATTCGCACGTTCATTCGACGGTGTTTTCGCCGGATGGCCGTTACCTGTTCGCCCAGGACCTGGGTACCGACCAGGTCTTCGCGTACCGCTACACCGTGGACGGCAGCCGGGGCCTGTTCAGTCCGACCGAGCAGCGCTACGTGCCGGTTCCGCCCGGCGCGGGGCCGCGTCATCTCGTTTTCGACGCCGCCGCGAAACATGCGTACCTGAGCACCGAAATGGATGCGTCGGTCATCGCGTTCGACTATGACGACGGCAAGCTGACTCGTACCCAGCGCGTACCGATCACCGCGCCGGGCTTTCACGGCAAGGTTGGCGGTGGCGCGATCCATCTGTCGCCGGACGGGCGCTTCCTCTACGTGACGAACCGCGGCGACGCCAATGAAATCGTCTGGTATGCGGTGAATCCGTCGGACGGTCATCTGCGTTTCGTCTCGCGGCGTTCGACGCTGGGCAAGACGCCGCGCGAATTCGTCATCGATCCGAGCGGCCGCTGGCTGATCCTGGGCAATCAGGACAGCGACAGCGCGTTCATCTTCCGGCGCGACCCGGCGACCGGCGACCTCGCCGCCCGCCCTGCCCGGCTCGACATCGGCTCGCCAGTAGACTTCAAGCTGGTACGGCCGTGAATTTCGGCACATGCCGAGACCTGCATTACACAAGGAGTTCAGGCAATTGAACCAGAACCATTTCAAAGACCACCCCCCCTCGCATGATCCCGTCGGCGAGCCCGCCAGCGGCAGGCGTCGGCAGATGCTGCACGGCCTGCTCGCGATCGCAACCGCCGCGGCCGCCGGTTCGGCAACGCTGCGGGCATTCGCCCAGACGCCCGCCACCGCGGCGCCGGCATCTACGGCAGTCGTCGACGCGGGCGAGTCCGGCGGCCTGCTCGATCACTTCATCGCGGTCTCGCAGGCCCTGACCGGCCGCACGACGCTCGATCGGGATGTCGCGGCGCGCCTGCTCGATGCGGTCGGCAAAGCGGCGCCCGCCTTCGCCGGGCAGTTGCAGCAACTCGCCGGCGGCCTGGTGCAGGGCACGCTCGACGCGCAACAGGAAGCCCTGGCGCTGCGCATTCTCGGCGGCTGGTACATGGGCGTCGTCGACAATCAGGTGGTGACCTACGAACAGGCGCTGATGTTCGATGTCGTCGCCGACGTTCTCGTGATCCGCTCCTATTGCCCGGAAAAGCCCGGGTTCTGGGCAACCCCTCCCCAAGAAAAACAATCCTGATATGGCCAACACAGAACATGCCGACGTCGTCATCGTCGGCTCCGGTGTCGCGGGCGCCATCGTCGCCCATCAACTGGCGCTTGCCGGCAAATCGGTGATCATGCTCGAAGCCGGACCGCGCATGCCGCGCTGGGAGATCGTCGAGCGTTTCCGCAACCAGCCCGACAAATCCGACTTCGTCGCCCCCTATCCGCCCAGCAGGTGGGCACCGCATCCGGTGTACGACCCACCGAACAATTACCTGATCCTGAAAGGCGAGCACAAGTTCAACTCGGAGTACATCCGGGCGGTGGGCGGCACCACCTGGCACTGGGCCGCATCAGCGTGGCGTTTCATGCCGAACGATTTCAAGATGAAGAGCACGTATGGCGTGGCGCGCGACTGGCCGCTGCAGTACGACGAACTCGAGCCTTATTATCAGCGCGCCGAGGAAGCGCTCGGCGTCTGGGGTCCGACGACCGAGGACCTTGGTTCGCCGCGCAGCCATCCCTACCCGATGGCACCGCTGCCGCTGTCGTTCAACGAGCAGACGATCAAAAGCGCGCTCAACAACCATGACGCGCGCTACCACGTCGTGACCGAACCGGTGGCGCGCAACAGCCGCCCGTACGACGGCCGGCCGACATGCTGCGGCAACAACAACTGCATGCCGATCTGCCCGATCGGCGCGATGTACAACGGCATCGTTCACGTCGAAAAGGCCGAACGGGCCGGCGCGCGGCTGATCGAAAACGCCGTGGTGTTCCGCCTCGAGGTGGGCGCGCAGAAGCAGATCACGGCGGCGCTGTACAAGGATCCGCAGGGCGTGGAACACCGCGTCGAGGGCAAATACTTCGTGCTCGCGGCCAATGGCATCGAGACGCCGAAGATCATGCTGATGTCCACCAGTCACGATTTCCCGAATGGCGTGGGCAACAGCTCGGACATGGTCGGGCGCAATCTGATGGATCACCCCGGCACCGGCATCACGTTCTATGCGAACGAAAAGTTGTGGCCCGGCCGCGGCCCGCAGGAGATGACTTCGCTGATCGGTTTTCGAGATGGCGCATTCCGCGCGAACGAGGCGGCGAAAAAGATTCATTTGTCGAACATGTCGCGCATCGACCAGGAAACGAAGAATGTCTTCGACCAGGGCAAGCTGTTGAAACCGGTCGAACTGGATGCGCGCATACGCGACCGCTCGGCGCGCTTCGTCGAGTTCGATTGCTTCCATGAAATCCTGCCGGCGCCGGAAAACCGGATCGTGCCGAGCCGCACGCAAACCGACGCGAGCGGCATCCCGCGTCCCGAAATCACCTATCGCATCGACGATTACGTCAAACGCGGCGCGGCGCACACGCGCGAGGTCTACGCCACGGCGGCGCAAGTCCTGGGCGGCACCGACATCAAGTATCAGGACGAATTCGCGCCGAACAACCACATCACGGGCGCGACCATCATGGGCAGCGATGCCCGCGATTCTGTCGTCGACAAGGATTGCCGCACGTTCGATCATCACAACCTGTTCATCTCGAGCAGCGCGACGATGCCGACGGTCGGCACCGTCAACGTAACGTTGACGATCGCGGCACTCGCGCTGCGCATGTCCGACCAGTTGCGCAAGGAAATTTGACATGCACAACCCCACCCATCGTCCTACGAAAAACCGCGCGCGCAAAGGTCCGTTCACCGGCGTCTTCGCGTTCGGACTGCGCACCGCGCTGACCATCGGGCTGACCATCGCGTCAACCACCGGCGCGAGCGCGTATGCCGCGGATGCCCCGCAAGCCGCGGCGTCCGCACTCGTGCCGAACGCGGACGCCGCGCTCGTCGGGCGCGGTGCGTATCTCGCGACCGCGGGCGACTGCATCGCCTGTCATACCGCCGCGCATGGCAAGCCCTACGCGGGAGGCCTGCCGATGAAAGTGCCGATGCTCGGCACGATCCATACGAGCAACATCACGCCCGACCCGACGACCGGGATCGGCGGCTGGACGCTCGCCGATTTCGATCGGGCCTTGCGCAAGGGCGTTTCGAAAGACGGCCACAATCTGTATCCGGCAATGCCATACGTCTCGTACGCGAAGCTCAGCGACGACGACGTGAAAGCGCTCTACGCTTTTTTCCAGAACGGCGTCGCTCCGGTTCGGCAAACGCTGCCGGCCAGCGACATCCCCTGGCCGCTGAATATGCGCTGGCCGCTGAAATTCTGGAATCTCGCTTTCCTGAAGTCCGGCAGCTATGAAATGAAAACCGGACGCAGCGCCGAATGGAACCGCGGCGCCTATCTGGTGCAGGGGCTCGCGCATTGCGGCACGTGCCACACGCCGCGCAGCGTGACGATGCAGGAAAAGGCGCTGGACGAAACCGGCACCGATTATCTCGGTGGCGCGGCGCTCGCGGGATGGGATGCGTACAACATCACGTCGTCGAAGCCGGCTGGCATCGGTAACTGGACCCACGCGCAACTCGCGCAATACCTGCGCACCGGCAGCGTGCCGGGCGTCGCGCAGGCGGCGGGACCGATGGGCGAAGCGGTGGAGCACAGCTTCTCGCACCTGAGCACCGCCGACATCGACGCGATTGCGACGTACATCCGCACGGTTCCCGCGGTGGAGGACGGCAGTACGCGCGCACGTCAGGACTGGGGCAGCGCAGCGAAGGACGTGGCGACGCTGCGCGGCCGGGCGCTGGAGACGACGCTCGATCCGGCGCGCCTCTACCTGGGCAATTGCGCAAGCTGCCATCAGGCGAACGGCAAGGGCACGCCGGACGCGTACTATCCTTCGCTGCTGCGCAACTCGACTGTCGGCGCGACGCACCCGGACAATCTGATCCAGGTCATTTTGCATGGCGTGCATCGGCAGACGCCGGGCAACGACGTCGGCATGCCGGGGTTCGCGCAACAACTCTCCGATGCGCAGGTTGCGGCGCTGGCCGGTTACGTTACGCAACGTTTCGGCAATCCCGCCGTCAAGGTCAGCGACAAGGACGTCGCGCGACTTCGCTGAACGCGACACCGCCGGCCCGCACCGTCGAACCGGTCGCGGGCCGCGCATGGCGGCGCCGCCGCCACTTTTCACGTCTCCGACGTGCCGCAACTTTCCGCGTCGCCGGGAAACTCATGCCACGTCGCCGCTACCTACGGACAACGAACCATAAGACGGGAAACAACGTTCGTCGCGTGGAAAGAAGCGCCAAATTTCAAAATAAGCACTTTGGATCCACAATTTGTCAAGCGTGCATTGACAGACTCATGAAACACAGGAACACTGCGCGGGTCAGACATCAAGGAGAATAATATGCCGAAGGGAATCAAGGCTTCATCGCTGGAAAGAATGGAAGCCAGCGCCGCACGTTTTGGTGAAGCAGCGAAGAAGGCCTTGGCCAAAACGGCCGAAGCACGCAAGGACGCCGTCGAGAAGGTTGCGCTCTACGAAAAGGCCGTGAAGGCAGTCATGAAGGAAGCGAAGGCAGCGGCGAAAGCAGGCGCAAAGCCGGCGGCGGCCGCGAAGAAAACCCGCGCGTCGGGCACGACCGCGACCCGGAAATCGGCCGTGAAGAAAACGGCGGCTCCGAAGACCGTAGCGAAAGCACCGGCGTCGAAGCGCGCCGCACCGGCCGCGAAGAAAGCCACCGCAACCGCGCGGAAAGCGGCACCCGCTGCGAAAAAAGCGCCGTCCGACGCGGTGAAAGCGCCGACGAAGCGCGCGGTGAAGGCGCCGACGAAGCGTGCCGGCGCAAACAAGGCACCCGCCAAGAAAGCGCCGAAAGTGGAAACACCGGCGATGCCCGCGACCGAACCCACGGTCAATCCGGCGTAAGAACGCGCGCGAATCTTCGCGCAGAAGTTTGCATGAAAGCCAACGCAAGACTGGCATGACCCACGCCTGATTCTCGCCTGATGCTCGCCGGGATCACGCGCACCGGGGGCCTGTCAGGATTTTTGTGTGCGAGGCGAGTGAAGCTGCCCGTGGTGTTCCGGGCAGCGCATGAATCGTAAATCAGAAATAGGGTCTGGTGAAGCGCTCCTCGTACAGAATCGCGAACTGATTCATGGCGCTTTTCCAGTCGTGCGCGGCACGGCTCCAGTCGGCGGTGATATTGCGCAGGACCAGCCATAGCAGCTTGGTCGCTGCGTCGTCACTTGGGAAGTGACCGCGCGTCTTGATGATCTTGCGCAGACTGGCGTTCACACTCTCGATGGCGTTGGTGGTGTAAATCACCNCGATGCCGGTTCGCCACCGGCACGCCCACCCGGATGTCGTCCTGTCCCGTGTAGCGGTGCAGCAGTGCCTGGAACGCGGCGAGCAGCACCATGAAGGGCGTCGCCGAACTCGCCTGCGCGCGCGCCCTGAGCGCCTGCGACAACCCCGCGGGCAGCCGCACCCGATGCCGCGCCGCACGGTACGACGCGCGCGCCTGGCGCGGCGCGTCGGTGGGCAGCGCGAGCACCGGATGCGTCTCGCCCAGCGTCGCGCGCCAGTACGCGAGCTGCCGCGCTTGCTCGCCCGCTTCCAGCCAGTCGCGCTGCCACGCCGCATAGTCCGCGTACTGCACCGGCAAGGCCGCCACGCACGGCGCCCCGCCCGCGAGCGCGGCGCGATAGTGCGCCACCAGCTCCTCGAGCAGCACCTGGATCGACCAGCCGTCGGCCACGATGTGGTGCAGCGCCAGCGCCAGCAGGCAGCGCCCGCCGGCGCCCGCCGCGCTCGTCTCGTGATGCAGCGCCGCGCGCAGCAGCGGGCCCCGCTCCAGATCGAAGGGCGTGTCCGCCCAGGCACGCGTCACCGGTTCGATCTGCGCCGGCGCGAGGCGCGCCTCGCGCCAGTCCAGCCGTGCCGCCGCATCGATCCATTGCTCGACCTGCCCCGCCTCGTTCGCCACGAAGCGCGTCCTCAATACTTCATGCCGCGCGACGATCGCTTCCAGGCTCGCGCGCAGTGCCGGCGCGTCCACCGTGCCCGTCAGCCAGAGCCCCCCCGCGATGTGATACGCGCTGCTCTGCGGCGCCAACTGCCACAGGAACCACTGCCTCTGCTGTGCGTGGGAGGCCGGCGTGCGCATGCGTGCCGCCTCGGGCAGACGAATGATCGCTGCCCGCTCCGCGGCGTCCGCCCGCGCCGCAACTGCGGACGGCACCGACGGCATGGCAGGTGCGCCGCCCGACGCGGCCGGACGGGATGCGACCTGCGCCGCCAGTGCGGCCAGGGTCAAGCGCTGAAACAGCTGCTTGGGCGTAATGGACAAACCGGCCTTGCGCGCTTTCGCGACGACCTTCAGGCCGAGAATCGAATCGCCCCCGACTTCGAAGAAATTGTGGTCGCGGCGAATCGCCTCGGGCGGCACGCCGATCGCCTCCGCCCAGATTCGCGCCAGTACGGGCTCCGTCGCGCCCACCCACGCTGTGTCACCGCCCGCCGTCGCATCGCCCGCCGTCGCATCGACCGTCCTCGCATCGCCCGCCGTCGCATCGCCCACCGCTGGATCGCCCACCGCCGGATCGAGCGCCGTGACACCGACCACCGCGGTATCGGCGGCCGTGCCACCGATCGTCGTGGCATCGGCCGCCGCGGCCCGAACCGCCGCATTGGCCGCGGACGCCGCCGAAGCACGCGCCAGCAGCCCGCGCAACGCGGCGCGATCGAGCTTGCCGTTGGCATTGAGGGGCAGCGTGTCGAGCACGATCACGTCGGCCGGCACCATGTGGTCGGGCAGGCACCGGGCGGCGTAGGCAAGCACCGCATCGCGGCCCGAGCCGCCGGCCACGAAAGCCGTCAACCGCTTGCCCGCAGGCGTGTCGTGCGCGAGCACCGCGGCGTCGCGCACGCCGTCGAGGCGCCGCAGCACGCCGGCGATTTCACCCGGCTCCACCCGATAACCCCGTATCTTGACCTGATCGTCGGTGCGGCCCAGATACTCGAGCAGGCCGGTATCGTCGACACGGCCGCGATCCCCGGTGCGATAGCAGCGCGCGCCCGGTACTTCGGCGTCCGGCACGAAGCGCTCGGCCGTCAGCCCCGGCTTGCCCCAGTAGCCGCGCGCCACGCTCGTGCCGCCCACGTGGAGTTCGCCCTCCCCACCCGGGGCGACCGGCGCCATGCGCGCATCCAGCACCCGCAGCCGCACATGCGGCAGGGCCGTGCCCAATGGCAGGGCGCGGCCCGCCCCGGCATCCGCCGGGAGCGCGTACATCGCAACGCCCACCGTGGTTTCCGTCGGGCCGTAATGGTTAAAGATGCGGCACGGCGCGGCGAGCGCGCGCACCGCGTCGAGCAGTTCGGCGGAGGTACTCTCGCCGCCGAGAATCAGCGCTTCTCTCGGCAATACGTCGCGCGCACGCGCCGCCGAAAGCAGCGCGGCGAGGTGGCCGGGGACGATTTTCAGGACATCGACCCGATGCGCGGCCATGTAGTCGGCGAACCGGTCGGGGTTGAAAACGCATTCCGCGGCGAGCAGGTGCAGCGTTCGCCCCGAGCACAACGCGCCGAACAGGACGGTGTGACCCAGATCGGCGGCCGGGGTGGACACCATCGCGAACGACGCGTCGGCGCCGACGTCGAGCGTGTCGAGCATCCCCGCGACATAGTCCGCCAAGGCGCGGTGCGAGACGACCACGCCCTTCGGCGCGCCGGTGGAACCCGAGGTGTAGATCATGTAGGCGGCCTGATCGGGATGCACCGCGACGCACGGCGCGCGCGCGCCGCCATCTGGCGCGGTATCCGACGCTGAATGCGGCGCGGTACCCGCCGGGTGCCAGGCCAGCGGCAGGGTGACGATCCCATCGATCCCGGCCGGCAGAACGCCGGCATGCAACAGCACCGCCGCGCCGCTGTCGGCGAGTTGCGCCGCATTGCGCGCGACGGGTGCGTGCGGATCGAGCGGCAACCACGTGCCGCCGGCCTTGAGCACCGCCAGCATGCCGAGCACATGCTCGATCGAACGTTCGGCCAGCACGCCCACCCGGGTCTCGGCGCACACGCCACTGGCACCGAGCCGCCGCGCCAGCGCATCCGTGGCAGCGTCGAGTTCGCCGAAGGTGATGCAACGCCCGTCGTCGTGCAAGGCGACGCGCGTGGCCGCACCCGCGAGGTGGGCGCGCCAGCGTGTCAGCACATCCGCGCCCGGGCCAGGCAGCGCGCGATCCGCCGGAGCGTTGCGCGCAGGCTCCGCCTCGCCGTCCAACGTCCGTCCCGCGTGATCCACGAGCGCACGTTCGGGCGCGGCGGCCAACTGCTGCGCGAGGGCAATGAACATCGATGCCAGCCGTTCGGCGAACGCGGCGTCGAACACACCGTCGTCGTAGGCCAGCACGCAATCGATCCGCTCGCCGGTATCCGTGAAATCCAGGGCGAGATCGAAATGGGCCGCCTCGTTGGGCAAGACATGCAGACGTGCCGCGAGCGGTGCGAAACCCTGCTCGGCGAATGGGCGTTGTTCCGTCAGCTTGACCTGGAACAGCGCCTCGCTACCCAGCGCGCGCCTTGGCAGCAGCGCACTCACGAGCCGATCGAAGGCGATGTCCGAGTGGTCCTGCGCGGCCAGCACGGTGTCGCGCACCCCGGCGAGCAAGCCGGCGAAGTCGTCGTGCGACGCCATGCGGGTGCGCAGCACGTGCAGGGCGATGAAATAGCCGACCATCGACTGCGCCTCGGCGTGCTTGCGCAGCGAGATCGGCGCACCGATGCGGATATCGTCCTTGCCGCTCAGGCGTTGCAGCACCACGGCGAAGACCGCGAGCATCGCCATGAAGGGCGTGGCGCGACGTGGCGCGGCACAGCCTTTCAGGGCGGCCGCCACCGCGGGCGGCAGACAGAAGGCGTGACAGCGCTGGCGGCCGGCCGGGTCGCCCGCAGCCCCGCGACCCGGCGCGTCGAACAGCACCGCCGCCGCCGCGGGATCGCCGTCGTCGGCGAGCTGCGCGCGCCAATAGGCAAGCTGGCGCGCCTGAGCGTCGGCATCGAAGGCGGCGCTGTGCCATGCCACGAAGTCCGCGTACTGGAGCGGGCGCGCGTCGCCGGCCGCGGAGAACGCGCCCGGTGTCGCGCCGCGCGTGCCGTCCGCGCGGCCGGATGCGGCGAGCTGCGTCCGATACGACTGCGCGAGTCCGTCCAGCAGGAGGTTGACCGACCAGCCATCGGCAACGATGTGATGCAGCGAAAGCAGCAGGCGGTGCGCGTTCGCGCCCAGCACGACCAGGTGCGCGCGCATCGGGGGTCCGCGCTCGAGGTCGAATGGGGCATGCGCGGTTCGCTCCGTGATTTCCGTCAGCGCGGCGTTTTGCAAGGGAACGGAAAAGGCGTCGAGCCGCGTGAGCGCGAGCGGCACCGTCATGCCCGCGTCGACGATCTGCAAGGCTTCCCCCTCCTCGTCCTGCGCGAAGCGGGCGCGCAGGACGTCGTGCCGGCGGATCACCGCATCGAACGCGCGTTGCAGCGCCGCGGCATCCAGGGGGCCATCGATGCGAAGTTCGCCGTTCATGTTGTAGGCGGTGCTCGACGGATCCCGGTGCCACAGCAGCCAGAGGCCACGCTGCGACGCGGAAGCGCGCGAGACGCGGCGCTGCGCATCGGGCAATCGCACCAGCGTGGGCGCCGCCGGCACCGGCGCACGCGCGCGCATCGTGTCGATGCGCGCGGCCGCTTCGCCGAGCGCCGGTGCGGCGAAGACGTCGCGCACGGTGTAGTCGACCGGCCAGCGGGCCCGTACCGCCGCGGCCAGTTGCACCGCGGTGAGCGAGTCGCCGCCGTGCGCGAAGAAACTGTCGCTGGCCGCGAGCGGACTGCGCGCGTTCAGGCACGGCAGCGTCTCGCGCCACACGTCAGCCAGCGCGCGTTCCATGGGCGACAGCGGCGGCGCGTCCGGCGCATCCGCGGCGGCCTCGCCCGCCGGCGCGTCCATGCGGTGTCCCTTGATGAAATACGCGGACGCATCGAGCGAACGCGCCGACCAGCCCCGCGCGCAGGCGGCGCGCTGCACCTTGCCGCTCGACGTTTTCGGCAAGCCGCCCGGGTTGAGCAGCACGACCACGCCGGCGGGCTCGCCGCAGGCAAGCGCGACGGCCGCGGTGAGCGACGCTGCCGCGGCCTCGGGCGTCGTGCGCTGGCGGGTCGCGCGTGACAGCTCCGCGGCGATGCCGATGCCCTCCCGCCCGTCCACCTCGACGGCGAAGGCCGCGACGCGCCCGGGCCGCACGCAGGCCACCTCCCGTTCGATCGTGCGCTCCAGGTCCTGCGGATAGAGGTTGCGCCCATGCACGATCAACAGATCCTTGATGCGCCCGGCGATGTATACATCGCCCTCGTGCAGGAACCCGAGATCGCCGGTGCGCAGCCACGTCGCACCGTCGCGCCGGACGAAGGTGCGTTCGGTCGCCTCGGGCTGCCGCCAGTAGCCGGCCGCGAGGCTCGGCCCCCGGACGAGGATTTCGCCGATATGTCCGTTTTCGAGGGCGGCGCCGCTCGCGGCGTCGACGATCGCGATCGCGTGTCCGCTCGGGGGACGGCCGCACGACACCAGCGCAACGCCGTGATCATCGGCGTGGGCCCGCGACGCCTCCAGCGCCCGTGGGTCGAACGCGGGAGCGCGCACGCCCGTGCCCGCGCCGCTGACATACAGCGTCGCTTCGGCCAGTCCGTAGCAGGGAAACAGCGCCCGCGCGTCGAAGCCCGCACCGGCGAAGCGCGCGGCGAACAGATCGAGCGTGGCCTTGCGCACGGGCTCGGCGCCCGAGAACGCCACCCGCCAGCTCGACAGGTCCAGCCCGGCGCACTGCGCATCGCCAAGCCGCTCGGCGCACAGGCGGTAGGAAAAGTCGGGACCGCCGGATATCGTCCCGCGGTGGCGGGAGATCGCTTCGAGCCAGCGCACCGGACGTTCCAGAAAATACTGCGGCGACATCAGGACGAGCGGAATGCCGCTGAAGATCGGTTGCGACAACGTCCCGATCAAACCCATGTCGTGGTACAGCGGCAACCAGCTGACGAACACATCCGCCGCGCTCACCCCCAGGCCCTCGCGAATCGCCGACTCGTTCGCCCAGAGACCGCCATGCGTCACCATCACGCCCTTGGGCGCCGACGTGGAGCCGGAGGTGTATTGCAGGAAAGCGATGTCCGCAGGGGCCGCGGGGTGCGCCACGCGGGCTTCGGGTGCAATGGGCGCATCGACACCGCCCGCCTCGCCACCGATCGCATCGACCGCGCCCGTCGCACCGATCGCCAGACATTCGGCGCGTGGGGCGATGGCGGCGAATGCCGCGCCCAGCCTGTCCCGCAAAACGGCGCTGGTCACGATGAACGCGGCGTCGGCATCGTCGGCGAGCGCGCGCAGGCGCGCCAGGTGCTGCTCGCGCGGGGACTCCGGCGCATAGGCGGGAACCGCGATCGCGCCTGCATACAGACAACCGAAAAAAGCGGCCACGTAATCGATGCCGCTATCCATCATGAGCAGCACGCGCGCACCGGCCGCGCTGCCGCCGGCGCGCGCCCGCAACCCGGCCGCGAGCGCCGCGGCGCGACGTGCGACTTCCCCGTAGGTATAGCGGGTATCGCCTTGCGCATCGACGGTGATCAAGGCGACGTCGTCCGCCCGGTTGGCGGCGAGCATGCCAAGCTGCTCGATCATGTTTTCGGCCATTTCATCATCTCGTGTACGCCGCCGCGTCGCGCGCGGCGCTGCGGGCATCCCGTCACGGGACGGCCCGGGTGAATCGGTCACTCGTCGTCGTGCGGGCGATGCGCGTGCGTTCCCACGGGCGCGCGGCGCCGCTCGGCGGACGGCGGTTCCGCGCGCGCCTTGAAGGAACGGATTTCGGACGCGGCCGGCCGCCTCTGCCACCAAACGGGCGTCGCCGGCGGCAGCGGCTGTCGCGCGTCGGCACCCGGCGGCGGCGTGGCGGGAAGCGCCGCGGCCGGGACCGCCGCGCGCTCCCGGTTGTCGCGCCGCAGGCGCTTCAGAAACGGACAACGGTCCTGCGCCGGGGCATTGGCGTCGTCGAGGAAGTATTGCTTCCATTCGAGGTTGCCCGGATCGCCAAAAAATCCGAGGTCCGGATGGGCGGCGACGTCGTCCCAGGTTTCCAGGCGTTTGCGCACCTGATTGCGCGCCTCGCGGCCGATCACCTTATTGGTGATGGTGTCCACGAACACGCTGCGGGGCTGGAACAGCAGCACCATGCCGGGCCCGAGATTGCGGCTATGCCGGGCGCGGAACGACGGGCACGCGCATACCACGAAGGTTTCCACGCCCGCGAAGGAAAACTCCCAATCCTCGCTGGACGGGTCCGGTTGCGCATCCGCCCGGGGGTCGGGGTCGACATCGTGCAGATGCTGCAGGACGCGCCAGAAGCAGGCTTGATACGCGTCGTGCGAAAGCGGCTCGGCGTCCGGCTCGAAGAACACGGCGATATTGTTCTTGCGGTAACGCTCCATCGAGACCAGTTCCGCGAACGTCTGCATCGTCGCGGCCAGGTCGGCGATGTTCGGTCCTTCCACGTAGGAGTAGAACATTTCGCCGCGCTTTTCCGCCATCGTGCCGAAAAAGCACGGGTAGGCCGGGTGCATGACCTGCTGGCGCAATGTCTCGTAGGACTCGTCCAGCCAGGCGGGCGGGCGCACCGCGGCACCGGTCGCCCGCCCCTTGATGACGCGGCTTTTCCAGTCGCCGGCATCGAACTGCTCCGCCCGGGGCGACGCGCCCTGCGCGAGCGCGGGCGCACCCGACGGCGCCGCCGGGTGCGCCGTCGGGTGCATATCGCGCCGGGCCTGCTCGCCCGCGGTTTCCTCGTTTGTCAGCATCTTCAGTTTTCCTCGTTCGCCACGGGGCCGCCCGGCATCACGCGGGCGGCCATGCCGCGCCGCATGTCTCGTGCGGTATATCGGTGAAAGCGGCTTGCGGGGGAGATGACACCGCGCCCTGTCCCGGGCACTTCCTTGTCGTCGCGCGAAGCGCATGTGGGCGGCTGCCGGCCATGGCCGACCGCCGGCGCGCGCATGCCGTCGCCGTGGATTCAGACCATCGAGGGTGCGTCCAGCTCGCCGACCAGGGCCTGCACCCAGTCGTCGGGAATGATGGGCTGGTGGTACGTGCATTCGCCGGACACCACGGTCGAACCGTGCAGACGGCCGTCCGGGATGAGCACCATGTCGCCCCGGTGCATTTTCAGTTGCATGCCGACATTGCCCCAGAAAAGCATGTCGCCTTCCTGAATGGTCACCAGGCGGTGATCGTTGTGCACATGCGTGGTCGAGCACATCTCGTGGGGTTCGACGAAGGTTTCCCGATCGATCTCCGGACATTCGGCATCGATGCGCGCGCTGATGCGGTGCGCGAAATCGATGTAGTGCCGGATCGACGACAACCACAGCAGTTGCTCTCCCAGATCCCAGCGCGCGCGCTCGCACAGCCGTTCGGCGGCGCTCAGTCCGGCCGCCGCCTGCGATTGCGCCTGCGCGCCGCAGCGCGCGCCGATCGCCTCCCACGCCCGGGCAAAGCGCTCGACGAGGTCATCGCGGCCCGCACGCGCGTCGTCGGCCGGGCGCTGCGCGGGTCGCAGGTGCGCGCAGGCACGCTCGAGCGCGGCGCTGAAGGCCAGCCATTCCGCCTCGGCCGCGAACGCCGCGCCGATCAACCCGAAAGCGCGATCGGGACGACGCGCAAGCGCGTGCAGGAGATTGCATTTGGCGAGGCTGGTGGGCAGATAGAATTGCCAGTAGGCATGCTGCTGGCGGGTCACGCCGCACGCCGCGGCGACGCGCGCGTACAGTTCGGCATGCGATGCATCGCCGGCCGTTGCGGGGCGCGCGTCCGCCGGCAACGCGTCAAGCAGGCCGTTCGCCGCCGCGCGCGCGAGCGCGTGACGCTTCGACGGCGCGAGACACCAGCGTTGCACCATGATGAAACGCAACCCTTCTTCCAGATAATCGTTGCGCATCAGCCGCGCGAAAGTGGCGTCCCAGAAAGCGGCTTCGTCGTCGACGATCCGTTGCAGGCGCCGCGCCGCGGCGGACAGATCGTCGCCGCACGCGTGATCGCGCGCCAGATAGTCGAAGGCGTAGGCCTCCAGGAAGGGCGCGATCCGCGCGCCCTGGACCTGCACGTCGTCGCTGCTGAAAGCCGTGAAGCGGGCCCATTCTTCCGGCGCCGCGCTGCGCGGCAGACGCGCGGCCCCCGATTCGTAGATGGACAGCAAGGTGCGATTCGCCGCGAGCGACGGCAGGCGACTGACATTGTGCATGCGCACCGGTTTCGCGAACTTGAGAAACGCGAAATCCTCGGGGCGCAGCGCGCGGCGATGGTAATCGTCTTCCAGCACCAGTTCGCTCACCAGCGCGCTGCGAAACGGCCGGGCCGCGGCGAACTGCTGGATGAGCGCGACATAGCCCTCGCTTTGTCCGACGAACGGCGAAAAATCAAACAGCAAGGGCTGGGATGGCGTCATGGATAATTTCCTGCAAGTGGTCCGATAGGGAAACGCGCGGCGCATGTCGGGCGCACGACGGCACGGTGTCGACAGGAATGCCCCGCGAGGACGGTGCCTTTCGCGAGCAGCCGCGCAGCGATATCGACGAGAAAAAAAGCTATTTCAAATCTAAATGAGAATAATTTCTATTCACAAATTAGCGTGGAACGGTGGCCTTGTCAAGATCTCATGCCGGCGTCATGGTTATGCCGCGGGCGCCTGCCACCCGGTTCCCCCGCACCGCGTGCCGCGCCCCGCGTCCTCCCGGAAGGCCGATCGGCGCGCCGCGCCGCGAGCACGCTGCGTCGCGGCGGCCCATGTTTTCGGGATGCCCGGCGGCGCGCCGCGGATCCGCGCGACCCGTCAGAAGTCCG
Source organism: Robbsia betulipollinis (assembly GCF_026624755.1). Taxonomy (NCBI): domain Bacteria; kingdom Pseudomonadati; phylum Pseudomonadota; class Betaproteobacteria; order Burkholderiales; family Burkholderiaceae; genus Robbsia; species Robbsia betulipollinis. The sequence goes on along the minus strand of NZ_JAPMXC010000001.1, from coordinate 1,450,755 downwards.
AACGCACCGTCAGCATGACGTTGCGACGGTCGCCGAACACGCTGTAGAAGCTGCCCGGCGGGCGCAGATAGTACCGGCGGTCGAACATATTGTTCAATTGCAGCGATGCGCTCACGTGCCGGTTGAAACGATAGCCCACCTGCGCGTTGAAAATGGCGTAGGCCCCCTGCTCGACACCCCGCGAGATGCGCGTCTGGGCCAGCATGCCGCCGCCGACGGTGAAATTGTTCAGCGGCCCCTGCGTGAACTTGTAGTTCGTCCAGAGCTTGAACAGATGTTTCGGGTCCGTACCATCCGTCAGGTCCGCCGTATCGTTTTCGTAGTGGACATTGAGATAGGTGTAGCCCGCGAAAACGTTCCAGTTGGGCAGCGGCTGGCCGGTGACTTCCAGTTCGAAACCCTGATCGCGCGCCTTGCCCGCGTCGACGTAGTAATCCGGATGATCGGGATCGCTCACCGCGCGATCGCTATCGTTGATGCGAAACAACGCGGCGGTGGCGGAGAGCCGATTGTTCAGGAAGTTGCCCTTGAGGCCCACCTCGTACTGCTCCCCCGTGCGCGGCGGCAGGCCCGCCCCGGTGTAGGTGGTGTCGGTCTGCGCGACCAGGAATCGCGAATAATTCGCATAGGCGGTCAGCGCGGGCGTGATGTCGTATACGACGCCGGCGGACGGCAGGAAACGGTGGTTCACCTGCGCCTGCGTGTCCCAGTCGCTCGCCGTCGGCAGAATGGACTGCGACGTCTGCTGCAGGAACGCTTCGCGCACGCCGAGCACCAGCGTCAGCGGCTTCGTGATGTGAATCCGCCCCTGCGCGTAGACGCCGTATTGCTCGACCCGGTTGTTCGTGCCATAGGTGAAGGGCACATCCGTCTTGGTCACCGCGTTCGGGTCGTACACGCTGTACTGCCCGTCCGCGTAAGGACCGTTCAGCGATACGTAACCGGATTGCTGGGTGTACGACTCCAGCGCGTAGTTCGCGCCGATCGTGAAGGTATCGGTCTGGCCGAACAGCTGCACGGGGCCCGACACATTGGTATCGGCGCCGAACCAGTCGTAACCGTTGCGTTGCCGCTGCTCGCCATAATAGGACAGCCCGTCGGCGGTGACGCCCTCGCCGGAATAGGCGTAATCGGCCTTGAGCAGTTCGTGCCGGTAGAACAGCGAGGTCTGCGACTTCCAGCCGTTCTCGAAACGGTGCACGAGATTGGCGTTGGCCTCCTGCAAAGAGGTATAGGAGCTGTTCCAGCTCGGGCTGAAATTACGCGAATACGATGTCGGCAGACGTCCCGTGACCGCCGTCTGGTCGCTGTTGAGCACGCCGCCCACGCCGTAATCGAGTCCCGAAATCGGATTGACCTGATAGCCCCCCGACACCGACAGCGTGGTGCGCGGCGTGAAATCGTATTCGAGCGTGCCGTACAGGGTCACTTCCTTCTTGCGGGTGCCCTCGACGGATTGCAGACCGTCGCTGCCCACCAGCACCGCGCGGCCGCGCAGCGAGCCGTCCTTGTTCAACGGGCCGGTGACGTCCACCATCTGACGCGCGCTGCCGAACGAATCGATCTGGGTTTCGGTGGAGACGTGGAAGGTATCCAGCGCACGCTTGCGCACCAGGTTGACCGTGCCGCCGGGGTCGCCCGCGCCGTCCAGCACGCCCGAGGGACCGCGCAACACCTCGATGCGGTCATAGATCGCCAGATCGAATTGCTGCAGGTATTGCAGGCCGCTGCCCATGGAGACGCCATCGAACTCGACGCCCAGAAGGTTGCCGCGCGCCTTGAAATACGCCGTCCCGTCGCCGTAGTCGATCGACTCGACTCCCGTCACGTAACGCAGCGCATCCTGAATGGTCGTCACGTTCTGGTCGTCCATCCGGTCCCGCGTCACCACGGACACCGAATTGGGCACTTCCTTGAGCGTCTGCACCGTCTTGCCGGCCACCGTCGCGGTGCGTGCGGCGTACGATCCCGCGCCTTCGGTCGTCGCGTCCGGTGTCGCGGTCACCTCGACGGTCGGCAAGGCGCCTTGCTGAGTCGCGCCGGAGGCGGTCTGCGCGTTCGCGGGCGTGATGCCGATGGCGAACAGCGCGACGGCCAGCGGCGTGAGCTTCAGAGACATTGCCGCCGTGGATGACGACCGCCCGCTGCGGCTCGATTGCGTATTTTTAGTCATTGCGGCCGAAATTTCCCATGTTTTTCATGGCCTGCATGGATCGCCGAGAAAAGCGATCAATCAGGTATGCTTAATTAAACCGATGGTTTTCTGGAAGCCGCGCGCCCGAGGAAACTGCCGGCGGCGCACAGCGCGATCCATCGCGCCGGACTGCTTTGCAAAGTCGCGCGGGAGGCGTGGCGTGAGAAATACTACACGATAATGATTCTCATTTCCAACACATTCGAAAAATGGCGGCAGCAAGCCCTCGCTACGGGAGGCACGGGCAGGAAAACGATATGTGGCAATTGCTTGGAAGCCTTCAGGCTGCACGTAGGGGACCCGTTACCGGTCAAACCGGCTTTCCGACACGGCTCAACCATCCGCGGCGCGGCGCATGTCGCAACCGGCCCCGCTTGCAGCTTCCCGCTTCCCGCTTCCCGCTTCCCGCTTCCCGCTTCCCGCTTCCCGCTTGCAGCTTGCAGCTTGCAGCGTATCAGCGCCGGCCCGCGCGCAGCATCAGGAACACGAGGTACGCGCCCCCCAGCAGGGTGGCCACCAGCCCGGCCGGCATCTCCTGCGGAAACATGACCTGCCGGCCCAGCCAATCGGAAAAGCCCATCAGCAAGCCGCCGAACAGCGCGCCCACGATCAACTGCGCGCGCGGCTGCCGCGCGCCGATGTAACGGGCGACGTGCGGCGCCACCAGGCCGACGAACGAAAGCGGCCCCACGATCAATGTCGAGGCGGCCGTCAGCACCGAGGCGAACAGAAGAATGACGAAACGCGCGCGGGCAACCGGTACGCCCAGACCGGCGGCGATGGCCGGGCCGAGGGAAAGCGTCTCGAGCCAGCGATGCAACAGCGGCCCCAGCACGAGCGCGGCCAGGGCCAGCGCCCCCGCCGTGTACGCAGCCGTGGGTTCGACGTAATACGTCGAACCGATCACGAAATTCATCATCAATCCGGCGCGCGGATCCCCGCTCGCCAGCCATGCGCTGACCAGCGCCTGGAACAAGGCACTGATCGCCACGCCGATCAGCAGCAGGCGTTGCGGCGCGAACGACGCGCGCGCGCCGATCGACAGCAGCACGCCGAGCGTCGCGATCGCGCCCGCCAGGCAACCGACGAACAGCGCGAGCGCGGTGGGCGCAAAGCCCGCGAACAGCACGACGACGATGCCCAGTGCGCCTCCCGAACTGACGCCGAGCAGATCCGGACTCGCCATCGGGTTGCGCGTCACGCGCTGGATGAGCGTGCCCGCGATCGACAACAGTACGCCCGCGCTCATCGCCGCGACGAGGTGCGGGAAACGCCAGAAAAACAGCGCCCGCGTCTGCGCGCCGTCGGCGATGTGCCATCCCGTCAGTCCGCGCGACACGCCGAAACTCAACGCCACGACCCCCACCAGCCCCACGATGGCGAACGGCAGACGGCGCCCCAGAGACGCGGAGGACACCGCCGCGACGGCCGGCGCATGCAGATCGGGCTGACTGCGCAGGCGCGGCAGCAGGAACAGCAGCAGCGGCACGCCCAGCAAAGAGGTCACGGTGCCGGTTGCCACCAGATTCGCCGAGAACAGCGGCCAGGACGCCAGGGCCTGTACCAGTTGATCCGTCAGCCACAGTAGCACGGCACCCAGGCAGGGCGCCCCGATCAGGCGTTGTCCCAGGCGCCGGGCGCCCGCCAGCCGCGCGATCGTGGGCGCGGCCAGGCCGACGAAGCCGATGACACCCACCGCCGCGACGACGCACGCGGTGAGCGCCACCGCGATCGCGAGCGCCGCAAGGCGGGTGCGCTCCAGATGGATGCCGAGGCTGCGCACCGTGGCGTCGCCCGCTTCGAAAACCCGCAACGACCGGCGCAGGAGGAGCGTCGCCGCGACGCACGCCAGCAACTGCGCGAACAGGTGCCGGCTGTCCCCCCAACCCGTCTGATCGAGCATCCCGCCGCCCCACATCATCAGCCCGCGCAGCAGATCGAAATGCGACAGGGTGATTGCCAGGCTGATCGCGCCGCAGTACAGATTCACGATCATTCCCGCCAGGATCACCGCGAGCGAGGACATGCGCGCGCGCCAGGCGAGGCCGAAAACCATCGTCATCGCCAGCGCCCCGCCCGCGAGGGCGACCGCGACGCGGCCCGACGCCAGCCAGGCGGGCGCCCAGAGTTCCGCGAGCATGAGCGCCAGATACGCGCCGGGAAAAATCCCCAGGGTCATCGGTTCGGCCAGCGGATTGCGCAGGACCTGCTGCGCCAGCGTGCCGGCCAACGCGAGCGCCGCGCCGCAAAGCAGCGTCATCGCGGTGCGCGGCAGCAGGCTGTCGCGCACCAGCACCTCCCGCAGGTTCGTGCGGTCCGGGGCGAACAGCGTCGTCCAGAGCGAAGCGTCGCCCAGCTGCGCATGCACCCCCTGGATCGTCAGTATCAATGCCGCCACGCCAAGCGCGCCGACCAGCCAGAAGAGCGGATAGCGGGCGCGCCCGAGCCCCGACAAGGTAGGGAGATCAGGCGTCACGGCCGCCTCCGTTCGCGAGGCTACCCAGCGCGGCTTCCACCGCGATCGCGAAACGCTGCATCGATACCAGTCCTCCATAGGGCGCGATCACGGGCAGGTTCGCCACGCGCCGCCGGCGCACCGCGGGCAGCGCCTGCCAGATCGCATTTTTTTCCAGCATCGCGCGCATCGGCGGCGCAACGGGGCCCACCAGCAGAAGGCTCGCTTGCGGCGCCGCGGCCAGGCGCTGCAGCGGCACGAGCGCCGCGCCCGCCTGGGTGGCCCAGCCGCCGTCGCCGGTGCGCGGATGCGCGGCGTTGGCGACGCCGAGCTGCGTCAACATGTCGTCGAACAGGCTTCCCGCGCCGTAGACGCGCAGGTGCCGGTCGTCGACCAGTTCCGCGACGAGCACCGGCGCGGCAAGCCAGCCGGCCCGCGCCGCCAACCGGGCGCGCACCGCCTGCGTCGTGCGCCGGGCCTCGTCGATCAGGGCGAGCGCGCGCCCCGCTACCCCCAGGCGCGTCGCCATGATCACGGTTTCCTCGCACAGCGCGCGATAGGGCGTGGGACTCGACATGTACATACTGAGCGTGAGGGTGGGCGCGAGCCGCGCGAGCCAGTGCCGCGCGGACGCGTGGCCGGGCGTGATCACGAACAAGTCGGGCGCGAGTTCGAGCAGCAGATCGAAATTGGGCTGGTACAGCAGGCCGACATCCACGACGCTCGCGGGCAGCGTGGGCGTGACGATCGTGTCGCGATACCACTGCGGCAACGCGGTGCCGATCGGCGTCACGCCGAGCGCGAGCAGCGTCTCGGTCAGTTCCCAGTTCAGCGTGATCACGCGCCGCGGCGGTGTCGGTGGCGATGTCGGGGGCGATGTCGGGGGCGATGTCGGGGGTGCCGCGGCGCCCGGCGGCGCGGTGCCGATGTCGGCCGCGGCCGCCCCTGCGGACAGGCCCCATGCCGTTGCCCAGGCCAGGGCGCCCGCCCGCTTGATCAAGGCGCGCCGCGCGGGCCGCGCCGGCGCGCGCGCGGCATCCGCACGCCGCGAACAGCCCTCGTCCGCGCTCATTGGGGAAAACCGATGACGTGGCCGTGGTGCGGATCGCGCATCACGCCCATCGGCACGCCGTAAATCGCCTCGAGGCTGTCGGCACGCATGATGACGGCCGGCGCATCCTGCATCAGCACGCGGCCGTTGCGCAATGCGATCAGTTGCGTGCAAAACCGCGCCGCCATATTGACATCGTGCAGCACGATGACGGCCGTCATGCCCCGCTCCTCGCAGAGCCGGCGGACCAGCCCCAGCACCTCGAGCTGATGACCGATATCCAGCGCCGAGGTCGGTTCATCGAGCAGGAGGCAGCGGCTGTTCTGCGCGATCAGCATCGCCAGCCAGACGCGCTGCCGCTCACCTCCGGAGAGCGTGTCGACCGGGCGCCGGGCGTGGTGCGCGACGTCGGTCCAGGCCATGGCCTCGGCCACGCGCTCGCGGTCCTCGGCCGTGACGCGGCCGAGCGCGCCCTGCCAGGGATACCGCCCCAACGCCACCAGTTCGTGCACCAGCAGACCATCGGTAGCAGGAGCATATTGCGGCAGATGCGCCACCTGCTGCGCGAAACGACGCGCGGACCAGTCGGCAAGCGGCACGCCTTCGTAGTCCAGCGTGCCCGCCGTGGGTGCCTGCAAACGCGCGAGCAGGCGCATCAGCGACGTTTTGCCCGACCCGTTGTGGCCGATCAGCCCGCATACCTGCCCGGCGGGAATGGCCAGCGAGATGGCGTGCAGCAAGGGTTTGCCGTCGATCGCGAAATCGACGTCCCGTAGCCGGAAAAGCGTAGGACTGCCGGATGCATGCATGACGAAGCGGTGTCTTGTCCTGGATCGATGGGGAACGGCGGCCACGCGCTACGCCCGTAAAGCGCGCAGCCGCTGCCGCACGCTCTGGTGCAACTGCGCATGATGCACGATTCCGGCATGGGTCGCATCGATATCGACCTCCGTCACCGGCGCGCTCGTATACAGACGCCAATCGCGCTCACGCGCCGCCGACGCGTCACGGGCCGCGCGCCAGAATGCGATGGGTACGTCCAGATGCGGCAGGTCATGCGCGATGCGCAGGCGGTAGTGCAACGCGTCGAGCGCGGCCGCGCGGTCGAATAACGGGCGCAGCAAAAGCGCGTCCGTTTGTGCGTCGAGCCAACGGGACAGCGCGGCGTTCGCGGGCGACGCCACCGTCGTCTCGCCGGTGCGCGTCGCGGTATCGAGCAACCCCAGAAAATCGACGACATGGCCGCGCGCGCGCAGCAAGGCGGCCACGGCCACGGCCAGTCGTCCACCGAACGACCAACCCAGCAGGCGAAACGGCCCGCCTGGCTGCGTGGCGAGCAGGCGGCCGACGCAGGCCGTGGCAAGCGCCTCGAACGACGTGGGCGCGGCGCCGTCGTCATAGTCCGGATCGGCGAAACCGGGCGAGCGCAAGGCCACGACGGATGCCACGCCTTGCAATGCGGCGGCGAGGAAGCGGTATTCGCCGACCAGCCCGAAACCGGGATGGAAGCAGAACAGCGTGATGGGCGCGCCGCCCGCATTGAGCGGCTGCCTGTGCGGATCGTCATTCGGACATAGCCTCGCTTCGGTATGAAAACGGTCGCGCCACAGGACGAACGCTTCCTCGTCGGCCTGGCCGGCCGGCGCGGGCAGGCCGGGCACGAGTTGTTCGTAGAGGGGACGCAACGGCGCGCCGGGGTCGCCGGGGAAGGCGCCGGCAGAGGCGGCGGCCGCAACAGCGGCACCAGCGGCACCAGCGGCACCAGCGACAGTGACAGCACCAGCGGCAGTGGCGGCACCAGCACCACCAGCGACGGCGGCGCCGACGACAACGGGCACGTCGCGACGCGCGCGGACGGCGTCGCGCGCGCCACGACTCAGCGCGCGAACCTGCTGCTCGAAGGTTGCGACGAGGCGCGCCAGCATGGGTACGTCGATCTGCGCGGCGGCCTGCCAATCCACTTTCAATTGCCCCGCCACGATGAGTCCGTTCAGGTCGAGCCAATGCACCGCATCCGCGGCGACGCTGCCGCGGGTGCCATCGCCGCTGTCCTCGGACGCGAAAGCGAAGCGCCCGGCGCCCAGCCGTTCCTCGAAGCGGCCCAGGTAGTTGAAGCCGATCGTGCTTTCCGGCAACGCGGCGAACGCGGCGCGCGACGAGGCCGACGCCGCGTAGCGCAACAGATTGAAATGCAGGCCGTGCGCAGGCACCGCGCGCAGCGTTTTCGAGATCGCCCGGCGGGTGGCCTCGGGCGTCGCGGCGGCCTCGAACCGTAATGGAAACTGGGTGGTGAACCAGCCCACGGTGCGACTCAAGTCCACGCCCGCCAGTACGTCTTCGCGACCATGTCCTTCCAACTCCACGATCACGGGCAACCGCGGCAGGTGCGCGGCGCACGCATGGGTCAGTGCCGCGAGCAGCACCTCGTCGATACGCACGCCGGAGTCCGTCAGTTCCCGGGTCGCGTCCGCATCGAGCGTCCATGCGCGGTGATGGGGCGGCAGGACCGCACGCGTCGCTCCCGTCGCTCCCGTCGCTCCCGTCGCTGTCGGCGCTCCCGTCGCTGTCGGCGCTGCGGTCGCTGTCTCCGTCGTCGCCGCGCCCGCACCCGCGCCCATGCCCGGATTACCCAGGGGCGCGCCACGCAACTGCGCTTGCCACCAGGCGATTTCGCTCAGACGCTCCGGCAAGCCCGCGTAGTGTTCGATCTGGCGCGTCCAGTCCGACCACGACATGGGGGGCGGCACCCCGCCCGCTCGCGCGCCGGGGCGCTGCGCGGCGTCGTAGGCCGTCAACAGATCGTCCAGCAGGATCCGCCAGGACACGCCATCCACCACCAGATGATGCAGCACGAGCAACAGACGCGCGCCATCCGGCATGGCGACGCAGGCGACGCGCAACAGCGGTCCGGCGCCCAGATCCAGGCTGTCGTGCATACGCTCCACCAGCGCGGCGAGCGCGGCTTCCGGATTCCCGGAGGCGCGCAGATCGTCGACATGCAGCGCATCGGCGGCCATGCGCGGTGCGGGCGGCTCGATCGTTTGCGTCCATGCGCCGGTATGCGGGTCATGCCGAAACCGCGCGCGCAGCGCGTCGTGCGTCTCCAGCACGCCCGCGAGCGCCAAGGTCAGGGCCGCCGAATCGATACCGTCCCGGCTGCGCAGCAACACGGCCTGGTTCCAGCGCCGCGGCGGGTTCGCGAAGCGCTCGAAAAATCCGCGCTGCATGGGCGCGAGCGGAATAGCGAACGGCGCGCGCGGGTGCGCCGCGCCCGCGCGCGCCGCGCCGGCCGCCTGCGCCACCCGGGCAAGCGCGCGGACGGTGGGATGTTCGAACACCTGCCGCGCCGAGACGATCCAGCCCGCGGCACGCGCCTGGGCGATCACCCGCAAACTCGATATCGAATCGCCGCCCAGCGCGAAGAAGTCGTCGGTGACGCCCACTTCGGAGCGTCCCAACACCGTTTGCCATACCGTCAGCAGCGCCGTTTCCACCGCGCCCCGTGGCGGCGCCGACGCGATTTCCAGTGCATCGTCCGGCTCGGGCAGCGCACGCCGGTCCAGCTTGCCGTTGGGCAGCACCGGCAGGGCGGGAAGCGCCATGTACACCGCCGGCACGTGCGACGCCGGCAGCGTGGCGGCCAGGGCGTCGCGCAACGCATCGGCCCGGGCGTTGCCGGTGAAATACGCGACCAGACGTTGGCGCGCGCCCGCGCCGCGCAATTCGACGACCGCCTCGCGCACCGCCGCCTGCCGGCGCAAGGCGATTTCGATCTCGCCCAGCTCGATGCGATGACCGCGCAGCTTGACCTGATGATCGATCCGTCCCAGGAAATCGATCGTGCCGTCGGCGCGCGCCCGGCACAAGTCGCCGCTTCGATACAGACGCGCGCCGGGCAGCCCGCAGGGGTCGGGAACGAAACTCGCCGCCGTCAGACCCGGCCGCCCCAGATAACCCTGCGCCAGCGTGGCGCCGCCGATGCACAACTCGCCCGCGACGCCCACCGGCGCGGGGTTGCCGTCGACATCGGCGACGTACGCGTGACGCGACCCGTAGCAGCGCCCGATGGCGACCACCGCATGGCCGCCATCGGCGACTCCGACCGGATGATGCAGCGCGGCGAGCGTGGTTTCGGTAGGCCCATACAGGTTGTCGACCGCGACATGCGCCAGCGGCCCGTCGAACCATCGCTGCACGGCGTCGCCCGGCAACGCTTCGCCGCCCACGGTGATCTGCCGCAACGCGAGGCCGGCCGCATCGGGCAACGCGACGCGCCATTGCTGCCACAGCGCGGTGGGGATGCGCGCGAAGCTCACGCGCTCTTCGGCGAGCGTGCGGTTCAGCGTTGCGAGTTCCCACGCGGCCGGGCCGCGCATGATCACGCGCGCGCCCACCATCAGCGCCGGCAGCAATTCGTGCAGCGCGACGTCGAAATTGATGGTGGACGATTGCAGGACGACATCCGTGGCGGCGATGGCGTGATCGCGCAGGAAGTCGTCCAGGTGCAGGCGCAGCGCACGATGCGAAATGGCGACGCCCTTGGGCGTGCCGGTCGAGCCGGACGTGTAGATGACGTACGCCAGCGCATCGGCATGCACCGGCCGTGCCCCGGTCGGGCCGCAGGGGCCGGTCGCGGGCACAGCCGCCGTGCGCAGGCGCGACGCGAGGACCGGGCGCCACGCCGCGCAGAGCGCCTGGCAACGCGGCGCCGTTATCTCGTCCACCACGACGCGCGCGATGCCCGCGTCGTCGCTCATCGCACGCAGGCGCGCCTCGGGATACGCGGGGTCCAGCGGCACGAAGGCGCCCCCCGCCTTCAGCACGCCGAGCAGCGCCGCCGGCAAGGCCGGCGAGCGCTCGAGCAGCAGACCCACCCGCTCGCCCGCCACCAGACCGTCCGCGCGCAGCGCGCGCGCAATGCGCTCGGCCCATTCGTCGAGCTCGGCATAGGTCAGGGCCGCTCCCTCGCAGCGCAGCGCGACACGCGACGCGCTGCGAAGGGCCTGCGCGGCGACGCAGTCGTGCACCGGTGAAAAGAGCGGCGGAGACAGGTCGCGACGCACCGCAGACACCTCCGTATGCCCCGTGAGGGCACCCAGCGGGCATGCCGGCATCTGCGCGATGCGTTCGAGAAGATGGACGTAGTCGTCCAGCATGCGCTGCGCGGTGGCTTCGACGAAGCGGTCGCGCGAATAGGTCAGCGCGAGCGCAAGCGCTTCTCCCGCGCCCGCGTCCGCGACGTTCAGCGCCAGATCGAAACGCGCCGTCGGCGTCGCGTCCGCGATCGGCTCGGCGTTCAACCCGCCTGCCCCGCCCGTTCCCCCCGCGCCGGATCCGGCGGATTGTCCCGCGTCCGCCGCCGCCAGATCGAACATCACCTGAAACAACGGCGAGCTGTCGGCGCGGCGCGCGATACCCAGCGCGTCCACCAGCCGGGAGAACGGCACGTCCCGGTTCGCCTGCGCGGCCAGCACGCGCGCGTGCAGGGCGCGCACGAACGCCGCGAAAGGCTGCGCGCCATCGAGGTCGGCCCGCACGATCAGCGTATTGACGAAAAACCCGATCAGCTCCTCGCTCACGCGCCGCTCGCGCCCCGCCGCCGGCACGCCGGTCACGACGGTGCGCTGTCCCGAATAACGGCCCAGCAGCACATCGAAGGCGGCGAGCAATACGGTGAACAAGGTGGTGTGGCCATCGCTCGCGATGCGGCGCAAACGCTCGGCGAGCGCGGGCGAAACCGCACGCCGCGCGCGCGCGCCGCGATGCGAGCGCTCACGCGGCGGCGCGACGTCGCGCGGCAGCGTGATGGTCTCGGGCGCGCCCTCGAGCTGACCGCGCCAGTAGGCGATCTGCGCATCCAGGGCTTCCGGCGTCGACCATTCCCGATGCCACAATGCCAGATCCGCGAACTGCACGGGCAGTGGTGGCAACGCGGCGCCATTGCCATGGTAAAACGCCAGCAAGTCGCGCAGCAGCACTTTCATGGACCAGGCGTCGGCGACGATATGATGCACGACGATCTGCAGGACATGCGTCCGCGCACCGGTATCGAACAACGTCACCCGCAGCAGGGGACCGTTCACCAGATCGAAGGGCTCGCACGCGCTGGCATGCAGCGCCGCTTCAAGCGCCTCTGGCGTTTCAAGCGCCGCGTGCCCGGCACCGGCCTCGCGCCGGACGAAGCCACAGGTCGCATCCGGCGCCGGAATCTGCATCGGTACGCCATCCACCGCTTCGAAACGCAGCCGCAGCGCTTCGTGTCGCGCGAGCAACTGCGCCAGCCCCCGCTGCAGGGCGGCCAGATCCAGGGTGCCCGCGAGACGCAGCGTTTGCGCGAGGTGGTACCCCGCATGCGACGGGTCCAGACACCACAGGAACCACAACCGCTCCTGCGCGGGCAGCAAGGGAAAACGGACGGGCCGCGGCACGATCGGAACGACCGGCAACGCCGTGGTGTCGAGCCCCTGCGCATGGGCGCGGGTGCGAAACAGTGCCCGGCGCTCCGGCGGCAATCCCGCGTACTGCTGCGCGAGCCGCAAGGCATCGGGCCGCTCGCGCACGGCCGGGGAGTCTGGCATCGGATTCATCGTATTCATTCTTTCTGCGCGACAGGGCACGCGTCATCGGGACCCGAGCCGGCCGTTGGGACCGGTCATCCGGTGCATGCTGGCGGCGGGCGCGTCCAGGAGGAAACCGACCCGCCGCGATGGATAAAACCGCTACAGGGAATCGAGCAGATCGTGCAGCGCGTCGAGCGTCTCCGGTTCGCCCGGCGGCGGCGCGTGCGCCTCCAGCTGCGCGGCGAGATCGGCCAGACGCGGGTACATGAAAATCAGCGCGATATCGACGTGGCGTCCCAGCGCCTCGCCGGCGCGCGCCGCCATGCGCACGGCCACCAGCGAATGGCCGCCCAACGCGAAGAAATCATCCTCGACGCCGACCCGGGGCAGATCCAGCACTTCCTGCCAGACATCGCACAACATCTGCTGCATCGCGCTGCACGGCGGCGCGGCGCCCCGCGCCGCCGGCGCCGCCAGCACCGGCAGCGCACGGCGGTCGAGCTTGCCGTTGGACGTGCGCGGCAAGGCCGCCAGACGCGCGATCTGCGCCGGCACCTGCTGCGCCGGCAGGCGCGCGGCGAGGCGCGAGCGCAGCGCGGCGGGATCGGCCGTGCCCGTGACGAACGCCACCAGTTGGCGGCCCGCGTCCTCGCCCTGGATGCGGCACGCGGCCCCGGTGACGCCGTCCAGTTCGCTCAGCGCCGCCTCGGTCGCGCCCAACTCGATACGAAAGCCTCGCAACTTGACCTGCTGGTCCATCCGTCCGAGGTAATCGAGTCGTCCGCCGCGCCGCGGGCGGCACATATCCCCGGTGCGGTACAACCGCGCGCCGGGCGGCCCCGCGAGGTCGGGCACGAAACGCTCCGCGGTGAGTCCGGGCCGGCCGAGATAACCGCGCGCGAGATTCTCGCCGCCGATGCACAACTCCCCTATGCCGTTTTCCGGCACCGGATGGCCATCGGTGTCGATCACGCGCAACGTGGTGGCCTCCAGCGGCGCGCCCAGCGTGATCGGCGCGGCGGTGTCCGCGATCCGGGCCGCGCTGGACCAGATCGTGGTTTCGGTGGGGCCGTACAGGTTCCACAATTGCGTGCCGCGCGAGAGCAGGTCGTCGGCGAGATCCGGTGGCAGGGCTTCGCCGCCGCACAGCGCGACGAACCGCGGCACGCCCGCGCCCCCGCCCGCCCATCCGCCCTCGAGCAGCACGCGCCAACCCATCGGCGTCGCCTGCATGACGGTGGCCCGCGCGTCCTGCGCGAGGGCGGCAAGGCGTCGGCCGTCGGCCACCGCCTCGCGCGACGCCAGTTCGATCGTGCCCCCCGTGATGAGCGGTAAATACCATTCCAGCGCCGCGATATCGAACGACGCGGTCGTCACCGCCAGCCAGACATCCTCGGACGTCAGCGCCAGTCGCGCCTGCATGCTGTCGAGAAACCGCCGCAACGCCGCATGCGATACCCCGACCCCCTTGGGCACGCCGGTCGATCCGGATGTGTAGATCACGTACGCCAGTTGCTGCGCGTGGCACGCGGCATCGGCCGACGGCGCGCCCGCCTCCACCGCTGGCGGCGCGGCGTCGCCGGCCGTCACGTCGACGATCGCGGTGACGCGCATCAGACCGCCCAGCGCCCGCAGCCGTTCGCCGCCTGCGGCGTCCGCGAGCACGCAGGCGGGAGCCGCGTCGTCGATCATCCCCGCCAGGTGCGTCGCCGGATAGGCGGGATCGAGCGGCACGTAGGCCGCGCCCGCCTTGAGGGCGGCCAGCAGCGCCACCAGCATCGCGGGCGAACGTTGCGTGCAGACACCCACTTTCGATTCCGCGCGCACGCCGTGGGCGATCAGCACCTGCGCGAGCCGCGTGGCGCGCGCGTCGAGTTCGCCATAACTCAGCGTCGCACCCTCGCAGCGCACGGCGACGGCGTCGGGCCGCGCCCAGGCGCGCGCGGCGATGCGCGCCTGCACCGTGGCGTCCGGGGTGAAATCCTCGGCATCGCCGCCGCGCCGCGCTACCGCGCGCGCCGCGAGCACGACGTCGCGCAGGCGCAAAGCGTCGCGCTCGACGAACCGCGTCAACACGTCGCGATAGTCGCGCAGCAGACGCTCGGCCGTATCGTGTTCGAACAGATCCGTCGCGTAATTGAGCGACACGTCCAGGCCGTTTGCCGTGGAGACGCTCAACGTCAGGTCGAACTGGGCGGCGGCGCGGCGTCCCTCGAGCGGATGCAGCCGCAACGATGACGAGACCCCGCCGGCCGCGCCATTGCCGGCCGCACCATCGCCGGCCGCGCCTTGCTGCGCATCGAAGTTGAACATCACCTGGTACAGCGGCGTGTGGTTCGCCGCCCGGGCAGGCTGCACGGCATCGACGATCCGCGCGAAGGGCACATCCTGGTTCGCCTGCGCTTCCAGAACGCGTTGCCTGACCTGCGCGAGCAGCGTCGCAAACGGCATGGCGCCGGACATCTCCGCGCGAATCACCGCCGTGTTGACGAAGAAACCGATCACCGGCTCCGTCTCCAGCCGTTCACGGCCCGACAGCGGAATGCCGATGCGCACGTCGGCTTGACCGCCGTAGCGGTGCAGCAGCGTGTGGAACGCCGTCAGCATCACCATGAACACGGTGGCATCGTGACGCCGCGCGCAGGCGCGCAACGCCTGCGCGAGCGGCGCGGGAAGCGCGCTTTGCACTTGCGCGCCGTGCCCGTCGCGCCGCGCCGGCCGCGGCCGGTCGGACGGCAGGTCCAGCACCGGCTGCTCCGTGCCCAGCCGGTCGCGCCAATACGCGAGCTGCGCGGCCGCACGCCCGGTATCGAGCATGTCGCGCTGCCACAGCGCGTAGTCGGTGTAGTGGATCGGCAAGGCCGGGAACGCCGGCACGCGGCCGTCCCGACGCGCCTCGTACGCGCGCAACAGCTCGTCGATCAAAATATTCAGGGACCAGCCATCGGCCGCGATGTGATGAACCACCAGCGCAAACACATGCGAACCGTCGGCGAGCCGCGCGAGTTGCGCGCGCAGCAAGGGCCCCGTCGCGAGATCGAACGCCGCGGCGGTTTGCTCGCCCAGCCACGCCGCCAACCCGGGATCGGCAGGATCGGCGGTCTCGACAAAGGCCGCCTCGGTCCACGCCGCGCGCAGGGTGTCCTCCACGACCAGCCAGGGTTCGCCATCGCGTTCGTCGAAACGCGCATGCAGCATCTCGTGACGTGCCGTCACGTCGTCGAGTGCCGCGCGCAGCAGCCCCGCGTCCAGCACGCCTTCGATATGCACGGCCAGCGACAAATGGTACGCCGCATGGCGCGGCGCAAGCCGCCAGAGAAACCACAGGCGCTCCTGGCCATGCGTGGGCCGTGCCACACGCTGTCCCCGCCGGCGCAACGGCGGCGCGGCGCGCGCGTCGTCATGCTCCCGTGGCGTTGCCAGCGCCGTGGCGAGCGCGGCCAGCGTCGGATGATCGAACAGCGTACGCAGCGCGACATCGCGGCCCACGGCGTTCTGCACCCGCGCCGCCACCTGCAGCGCCAGCAGGGAATGTCCCCCCAGCGCGAAAAAGTCGTCGTCCGCGCCCACGCGCGCCACGCCCAGCACGTCCTGCCAGATCTGCGCGAGCATCGCTTCGAAGGCCGTGCGCGGCGCGACGTACGCGGCACCGGCGGCGTCGAGCGCGGGCAGCGCCTTGCGGTCGAGTTTGCCGTTGGGCAGCGTGGGCAGCGTGTCGAGCACGGCGATGGCCGCCGGCACCATATGGGCCGGCAGCGCGCGCCCGAGCGCGGCACGCAGCGCCGCCGGATCCGGCACGCCCGCATGCGCCGCGGGCACGACGTAGGCGAACAAACGCTGCGCATCGGATGCGCCGCGCACGACGGCGACCGCTTCGCCGACGCCGGGCTGCGCGCACAGGGCGTTTTCGATGTCGCCCAGCTCGACGCGAAAGCCGCGGATCTTGACCTGCTCGTCGAGACGGCCCACATAGGCGACCGTGTCCCCGTCGAGCCAGCGGCACAGGTCGCCCGTGCGGTAAATGCGCGCGCCCGGCGCGCCCAGCGGGTCGGGAACAAAACGCTCCGCGGTCTGCGCGGGTCGGCCGAGATAGCCGCGCGCCAGCGCCGCGCCGCCGATACACAGCTCGCCCACTCCGGCCTCGGGCGCGGGACAGCCGTCCAGATCGAGGATCCGATACAGCCGCGAGGCCCGGGGACCGCCGATGGGCGCCGCGAGGTGCGCGGCATGACGCGGCACCACCCGCAGCGCGGATGCGGTCACCACCGCCTCGGTCGGCCCGTAATCGTTGACCAGCGGCGTGCCGGCCAGGGGACCCGCGAACCATCGCGCGATCGCGGCGCCCGGCAATGCCTCGCCGGCGACCATCACGCGGCGCAGCGCCAGACCCGGCAACGGCGCGCGGACCTCGCGCATCCACTGCTTCCAATAGCCGGTGGGCAGATCCATGACGGTGACGCCGCGCTCGACGAGCACGCGGCTCAGCTCGGCGCCGCTCCATACCGCGGCGCCGCGCATTTCGACGCGCGCGCCCACCGCCAGCGTCGCGAAGATCTGCTCGACGGACGTATCGAAGTTGACCGTGGTGAACTGCAGCACGCGGTCATCGGCGTGCAGGGCGTTGTCCTCGATGAAATCGTCCAGGTGCAGGCTCAGCGCCGCGTGCGACACGGCCACGCCCTTCGGACGGCCGGTGGACCCGGAGGTATGGATGACATAAGCCAGTTGCCCGGGCACGGGGAGGCGGGCAGGATCGGCAGGCGCCGCGTCATCCGCGCACGCGTCCGCTTCGGGGTACGCGTGCGCCGCGCCGGGCGCGCACAGCGCGTCGACCGCGATGCCGCGACACGCGGCGCGCGCCAGCCATGCGGCGTGCACGGGTGCGCTCGACGCGTCGGTCAACACGAGCGCGAGGGCGGCGTCCCCGACCATGTCCTCGAGCCGCGCCGGCGGATAGGCGGGGTCGAGCGGCACGTAGGCGCCTCCCGCCTTGAGCACGCCGAGCAGCGCCGCCAGCAGCGCCGGCGTACGCGACATGCAGACGCCGACCGGCACCTCGCGCGCCACGCCTGCGTCGCGCAGGCAGCGCGCGATGCGCCCGGCCTGCCGGTTCAGCTCGCGATAGCTCACGTGCACATCCCCGCAGGACACGGCCAGGGCATCGGGACGCGCCCGCGTCATGGCCTCGAAACGCGCGACGACCGACCGATAGGCGTGCCGGGCCGGGGGCCATACCGCGTAACCCTCGACGCCCGCACGTCCCGCCACGCGCAACGCCCCCACCGTGGCGGTCTGCGCGCATGCCAGTTGCGCAAGAATGCTGGCGTAAGCGTGCGCCAGCGCCTGCGCCACGGCGTCGGACACGTGCGCCGCGTCCCAGCTCCATTCGAGACCGATGCGCTCACCCGGCAACACGCCCAGCGTCAGCGGATAGTGGGTCCGTTCATACGACAGCGAGGACGTCACGCGCAGGCCCGACGAACCGTCGTTCAGCGCCGGATCCACCGGGTAGTTCTCGAACACCAGAAGGGAGTCGAACAGCGGGCCGAACGTCGCGCCGGCCCACGCCTGGATCGCGGGCAACGGCGTGTGTTCGACCTGCCGCAGCGCGACGTTATACGCCTGCAACGCGTGCAGCCAGTCGCGCAGCGGTTGCCGCGACGGCACGTCGACCCACAGCGGCAGGCTGTTGATGAAAAGCCCCTGCATGTCCGCCGCGCCCGGAAGCGTCGCCGGACGGCCCGCCACCGTGACGCCGAACGCGGCCTGGCGGCGGTTGCCGTACCGCGCCAGCGTCACCGCCCACGCCGCCTGCACGAGCGTGTTGAGGGTCACGCCCAGACGCCGGGCCGCCTGCACGAGCGCCCCGCTCAACGCGCCGTCGAGCGTGTCGCGGCGTTGATGAAACATGTCGCCGTCAGGCTTGCCGTCGGGCTTGCCGTCAGGCTTGCCATCGACCTCGCCATCGGCCGCACCGTCCTGCACGGCGTCCTGGGCGCGACGGCGCACGCCGCTTCCCGGCAGGCCGGCGATGCCGTCGAGCAGGAGCGCGGGCCGGTCCGCGCGGGCCAGCTGCGCCTGCCACCAGTCGCGCGTGTCGGGTTGCGCCGCCACCCATTCGAGATAAGCCCGGTACGGCACGGCCGGCGCCAGCGCGGCGACGTCGCCGCGGCGCGCGGCCGCGTACACGCGCGTCAACTCGCCGAGCAGTTGCGCCTGGCTCCAGCCATCGGACAGCGCATGGTGATTGATCCACACCATGTCGTGCGCGCCATCGGGCCGCGCGAACAACGCCACGTGCATGAGCGGGGCGACGGCGAGATCCACGCGTTTCGGCGCCACCTCGTCGAACCAGTGTGTCAAGGCGGCATCGTAGTCCGCCCGGTCGCGCCAGTCGTGCAGGGCAAAGGGCGTGGGCACGCGCGGCTGCACCACTTGCAGCATCGCGCCGCCCTGCGTCCTCACGAAACGCGTACGCAATATCGCATGCCGCGCGATCACGGCGCGCCATGCGGCGCGCATCGCCTCGACATCCAGGGGGCCGTGCAGCGTGAGGCGCTTGCGGTTCACATAGGCCCCCGGCCGCATCAGGCTATGGAACAGCAACCCTTGTTGCAGGGGCGTGGCGGGATAGACATCCTCGATCCCGCCCGGCACCGCGTCCAGCGCCGCGAACTCGTCCTGCGTCATGCGCGCCAGCGGGAAGTCGGCCGCCGTGGCGCGCGGCGCGGCCTGCGCGCAGTGCGCGACGAGCCGCTCGACCGCCCGGCCGAACGCGGCGACCAGCGCCGTCACGCGCGCCGGGGCGAGGACCGCGGGATCGTAGCGCCAGTCGAGCGACAGACGGCCGCCGACGATCATGCCGTTCACATCCAGCACATACCGCAACGGTTCCTCCGGGGGCTGGGAATCCCCCGCGTAGTCGGTCGAAAACCCGAACGGGCCGTCCGCCGCGAGATTCCGGTCGAATTGCCCGAGGTAATTGAAGCTGACACGCGGCGTGGGCAAGCCGGCGAGCGCCTCGCGGATCGCCGTGTCCGCATAGGCCTGCAAGCCGCCCCACGACGCACCCTGTTCCGGCAGCCCGCGCAACGTTTCCTTGGTGGCAATCAGCGCCTGCGCGTCGTCGGCCGGCACCGTCAGCCGGACCGGGTAGCGCGTGGTGAACCAGCCCACGGTGCGGCTCAGATCGCGCCCCGCGGGCGCGCCGTCGCCCGCGGCCATGCCCCGGCCATGGCCTTCGAGCGCGAGTAGAACATCCGGAACACCCGGGACGCCCGGCTCGCCGAAGTGCGCCGCCACGACGCGCGCGAGCGCGGTCAACAGCAATTCGTCGATGCCCAGGCGGTACGCGCGGGGCGCGGCGGCGCGCAATGCCGCGCTCGCGGGGGCGTCGAGACGCCAGGTCGCGACCCGGCTCGTGGCCATCGTGCCCCGCGCGGCGGGGAGCGCAATGGCAAGCGTGTCGTGCGCTCCGCGCAGCGCCGCCTGCCATCTCGGCCAGGCCTGCGCGAGCCGCGCGTCGCTGAACGCCGCGCGCTGCGCGAGAACCCACGCGCTCCACGGCGTGGCGGGCGGGAGTTGCGCGGCACGGCCCGCGCACGCATCGGCATAGGCCATCTGCAGGTCGCCCAGCAGGATCCGCCACGAGACCCCGTCCACCGCGAGATGATGCACGACCAGCAGCAGCCGGCCGCGTGCCGGCGCCTCGGTCGGCGCCTCAGTTGCCCCCTCAGTTGCCCCCTCAGTTGCCCCCTCAGCTGCCCCCTCAGCTGCCCCCTCAATCGGCCCCTCGGCCGGCGCCGGCAGACGGAAATAGACCGCTTTCATCAAACGGCCTGCCTGCAGGTCCAGACCGCGCTGCGCGGTCTCGCCCTCGCGCGCGAGCGCCGTCAACCCGTCGCCGGATTCGCCGCGCAGATCGATGAGCGTCAGCAGGCCGGGCGACGCATCGGGGAGCACGCGTTGCGACCAGCCATCGGCCTGCCGCGCGAAGCTCAGGCGCAAGGCGTCGTGGCGCGCGACCAGCGCGAGCAGCGCCCGCTCCAGCGCGCCGGTGTCCAGTTCGCCGCGAACCGCGAGCAGGACCGACTGATTCCAACGCGCCTCGCCGGCGGGATAACGCGCGAAAAACGCGGCCTGGATCGGCGTCAGCGGCAGGGTGTCGTGGATTTCCCGCGGCGTCTCGGTGGCTTCGAGCGGACACATCGCCGCCGCGAGTCGCGCGATGCTGGGATGCTCGAACACCTGACGGGGCGTGATCGCCCACCCCTGCGTGCGCGCCTGCGCGATGAGCTGCAGGCTCAGGATGGAATCGCCGCCCACGGCGAAGAAATCGTCGTCGCGGCCGAGGTCCGTGCGGCCCAACACCGCCGACCAGATTGCCAGCAGCGCGCGCTCCCGGTCGTCGCGCGGTGGCGCGTCATGCCCGCCCGAAAGCGGCGCATCGATCGCCGGCAACGCCGCGCGGTCCACCTTGCCATTGGGCATCACGGGCAGACGCGCCAGCACGGCGATGGCCGACGGCACCATATGCGCGGGCAGGTGCTGCGCGAGCGCGGCACGCAACGCCGTGCCGTCGGGCATGCCGCCCACGTCCGCCGACGTGTCCGCCAGGGCGTCCGCGACGGCATGCCGCGCCGCGCCGTCCCGGGTGGCGGCCTCCCGCGCCACGACATAGGCCAGGAGCCGCGGCGTCTCCCGATCTTTCGCGAGCACGACGACGGCGTCGGCGACCCCGGGCTGACGTCGCAACGCCGCCTCGATCTCCCCCGGTTCGATCCGAAAGCCCCGGAGCTTGATCTGCTGGTCGAGCCGCCCGAGGAAGTCCACGGTACCGTCCGCGCGGCGGCGGCACAGGTCGCCGGTACGATACAGACGCGCGCCGGGGCGAACCGGATCGGGTACGAAGCGCTCGGCCGTCAACGCCGCCCGGTCGAGGTAGCCGCGGGCGAGCGTGTGCCCGCCGATGCACAATTCCCCCAACGCGCCCACCGGCGCGACGTTGCCATGGCGGTCGAGCACGCACGCGGAGCGCGACGCATACGGCAAGCCGATCGACACGACGGGTTGCAGCGCGTCGTCGGCCGTGGTGGGACGATACATGCAGGCGATGGTCGTTTCGGTGGGCCCGTACAGATTGGCCAGGCCGATATGCCCCAACGGTCCCTGCCGCCATTGCGCCAGCGCATCGCCGGGCAGTCCTTCGCCGCCCACGGTGATCTGCCGCAACGCCGCCAACGCCGCGGCCGGCGGCGGCGAGCGCAGCCATTGCTGCCAGTAGGCGGTGGGCAAACGCGCGAAGCTCACCCGCGCCTCGATCAGATGCCGGCTGGTCGTCTCGATATCCCAGGGTTCCGGTCCCCGCATCTCCACCTTGCCGCCGCACAGCAGCGCGGGCAGCAATTCGTGCAGGGCCACGTCGAAGTTGATCGTCGACGATTGCAGCACGGTATCGCCCGCGTCGATGGCATGCGCATCGATGAAGTCGTCGAGATGCGCGGCGAGCGCGCGATGGCTGATGGCGACGCCCTTGGGCCTGCCCGTCGAACCGGAGGTGTAGATGACATAGGCGAGCTGCTCGGGATGCGGCTCGACGGCCGATGCGTCGTCATGGCATGCATCGGCGTCGAGCCCGTCGTGATCGGGGCCGCCGTCAGCGCGGCCGTCGCCGTCGCGCCCGCCGTCTGCGCACCCGCCGTCCCGCCGCGCATCGACGTCGATCACCGTGCGGCCGGCGAAGAGCGCGCCGCATTGCGACAGTGCCGCGCGATCGGTCAGCACCACCCGCACCTGCGCGTCGTCGAGCATCATCGCGAGACGCTCGGCGGGATAGGCGGGATCGAGCGGCACGAAAGCGCCCGGCGAACGCAATACCCCCAGCAACGCCGCGGCCATGCCCACCGAACGGCTCAGACACACGCCCACCCGCTCGTCGATGCCCACGCGTTCGCGCGCCAGCCCCCTCGCGATCCGGGCCGCCCAGGCGTCCAGGTCCGCGTAACGCGCCGTGCTGTCCTCGCACCGCACGGCCAACGCGTTCGGCCGCCGCGCGGCGCTGACGGCGAAGCGCCGCGCGACCGGCACATACGGTTTTTCACGGGACGGCGGCGCGGGGTCCGCCGCGATGTCGAAGGCGCCCAGCGCCCGGTTCGCATCGGCCGCGATACATGCGAGCAGGCGCACGTAATGATCGAGCATCCCATCGATCATGGCGCCGTCGAACAGATCCGTCGCGTAGGTCAACGACAATTCCAGCGCGTGCGGCCGCTCGCGCGCCTCCAGGACCAGATCGAAACGGGCCGTCCGGTCGGCGAATTCGTGGTTGGCGACCTCCAGCCCCGGCAAGCGCAATGGCGCCTGATCCGTGCCGAGATGATTGAACATCGCCTGAAAGAGCGGCGTCTGACCCACGCTGCGCTGCGGCTGCAACGCCTCGACCAGCCGCGCGAAGGGCAACTCGGCGTGGGCCTGCGCTTCCAGCACGCGCTCGCGCACATGGGCCAGCAGTGCGGCGAAGGTCGGCACGCCGGCCATTTCCGTGCGGATCACGAGGGTGTTGACGAAGAAGCCGATCGTGTCGGCGACTTCGGGGCGCTCCCGGCCCGCCACCGGCACGCCGACGCGGATGTCGTCCTGGGCGCCGTAGGTGGCGAGCAGCATGTCGTAGGCGGCGAGCAGCGTCATGAAGAGCGTGGCGTCGGCCGCGACGGACACCCTGGCGAGCGCTTCACGCAGCGCCGGCGGCACCTGTCGCACCACCCGGGCGCCCGCGCCGCTACGCATGCCCGTACGTGTGCGCGCGTGCGGCAGTTCGAGCACGGGGTGTTCAGGACCCAGCCGGTCGCGCCAGTGCGCGAGCTGGCGCGCCAGTACCTCCTCCTCGAACCACTCGCGTTGCCACTGCGCGTAATCGCCGTACTGCAACGGCGGCGCGCCGGCAGGCGCAAGTACGGGCGACGCCGACGCCGCGTCGCTCACGCGTTCGGCATAGGCGTGGGCGAATGCGGCAACGAGCACCGCCATCGACAAACCGTCGGCGACGATATGGTGCACCGCGATATGCAGGATATGGTCTTGCGCGCCCAGCGCGACGAGCGAGAGGCGCAGCACGGGGCCGTGTTCGAGATCGAACGGCAAGGCGGCGCGTTCCTCCAGGAGCGCGTCGAGCGCCTGCGAAGACGACGCGCCGTGCTCGCTTCCACCCACCGCCTGCACCGCGAATTCATCCCACTGGTAATCGCACGGCCCCGTGGTCTGGAACGGCACGCCGTCGCATTCCTCGAAACGCTGACGCAGGCTTTCGTGCGTGTCCACCACGTCGTCGAGCGCGGCACGCAGGGCCGCCATGTCGAGGCGGCCGCGCAGACGCACGGCCCCGGTGATGTTGTAGGCCGCGCCAAGCGGATCGAGACGCCAGAGAAACCACAGGCGTTCCTGGGCGTGCGACAGCGGAAAGCGCCGCGCGCCGGGAAACGGCACCACCGGCAAACGCGTGGCATCGATGCCGCGTTCTTGCAGACGCCGGCGAAACGTCGCGCGCTTTTCCGCGGACAGTCCCACGTACGTCTTCGAAATCGATAACAAGTCGCTCGGCATTTCAGTCATGAAGGGTCGTGGTTCCGGGGTAGGGAGAGGCGTGCAGGCAAGAAATCCATGGCGCACGCGGTGAACACTGCGGATGAGGCGGAGTCGCGCTGCCGGGTCACGCTGCCCGGCCTTGCTGGACGGCGCCGGGCAGCGGGCGAGCACCTGGCGAAGCCGCCGCGAGCCTCAGGCGCTCATCGCAACGAGAACGCGACGTTTTCCCGTAAAAGGCGCGCGTCCGTGGGACATCAGCATGTTGTCGAGTACGAGCGTGTCGCCGGCCTGCCAGGGGAAGCACAGCATCGTGTCGCGATATACCGCGCGGATGTCGTCGAGCATCGACGGATCGATCGGCGTGCCATCGCCAAAGAACGTGTTGCGGGGCAGGCGGTCCTCGTCCACCACCTCCAGCAGCGCCTCGCGCACGGTCGGCGGCAGGTTGCTCACATGAAACAGGTGCGCCTGGTTGAACCAGACCCTGTCGCCCGTGACGGGATGGCGGGCTTCCGATTGGCACACCTGGCGCGTGCGCAGCGTCTCGCCGTCGTCGAGCCATTCGCATTCGATCCGGTTCGCGCGGCAGTACCGCTCCACCTCGCGATGGTCCTGCGTGCCGAACACCTGTTCCCACGGGACGTCCAGGCCATTGCCGTAGTTGCGCACGTACATGACGCCGTGCGCGGCGAAACGCGCGCGCAACGCCGCGTCCAGTCGCGCGTGGACGCGACGGCTATCGGCCACCGGCGTCGCACCCCGGGATTGCGGCGCGACATCGCAGTAGAAGAGAATCGAGGCGGGCCACCTGAGCGTGTAGGACTGCTCGTTATGCTGATCGATCCATTGATCGGCCGGATATTCGGTGGACGAATACACGCCCTTCTCGACGCGGCTGCGCGGCGTCGAACCGAATTCATAGTCGAGCAAGGGCTTGCCGAAGTCCGCCGCGAACCGTTCGAAGCCCGCGACGCCGAGCGGCGCGAAACCGCGCAACAGGACGCCGCCGAAACGCGTTTTGGCACGTTCCACCACCTCGCGCACGTTTGCCCCGCAGCGGGCGAGGTCCCTTGCCCGCTGCGGGTCCGCCGGGCTCACCACGGCCACCTGCGTACCGTTCTGCTCGATCACCTGCTCGCTCATTTGCTCGCTCACCTGCTCATGAAACATCGCGTCGATGTCGCGGATCATCCCACCCATGCCGTTCCCCCTGAATCCGGCGCGCCGGCCCGCCCGCAGGAAACCCGGCCGCGCTCCAGCGCCACCGCCACCTGCGCCAGCAACGCGGCCGGCGCGGCGGATAGATAAAAATGCCCGCCCTCGAAACGCCGGAAATCGCATGCCCCCCGCGTGACGTCGCGCCAGCGGATCACGTCGGACTCGCGTGCGGTGGCAGGATCGTCGCGGCCCGTAAAAACCGTCACGGGACAGTTCAGCGGCGCCTCGTCGTCGCCGCCGTGATCCGGATACGTTCCGCACAAATGGAAATCGGCGCGCAGAACGGGCAGGAGATAGTCGATGAGACCGTGATCGGCGAGCAGGGCTTCGGGCGTGCCGCCCAGCAGGCGCAGTTTGTCCACCATCCCGGAATGCGAACAGTGCAGCCAGTGCGTCTCCCGGACGCGGCACTGCGGCGCTACCGACCCCGACGCGCCGAACCAGACAGGTTCCTCCGCCCCACGGGCACGCAGTGCATGAATCAACCGGAACGCCACCAGGGCACCCATGCTGTGACCGAACAGCGCGAACGGGCGCGCCGGATCGAGGCGCCCGAGAAGGTCGGAGCAGAGCGCGTCGATCAATTCCGGCCAGTTCGTGCAGACCGGCTGCGCGCGACGCGCGCCGTGACCGGGCAGTTCCAGCGCGAGGATCTGCGTCGCGTCACCCAGCGCCCGTTGCCAGTCGCGGTACAGTACGGACGTGCCGCCCGCATGCGCGAGACATACGAGTTGCACGGGCCGGCGCGTCTGCCGGGCAACGGCGGCCACGGCCCCCACTCAATGCACCGGCGGCGCCGACGCCGCGTCCGCGCGGTCCGCCTGCGCGGCCATCGCCCGACGCAGGCTCAGCGGGCGCATGTCGGTCCAGACCTCGTCGATCCAGGCCAGGCATTCCGGTTTCTTGCCCGATTTCCCGGCTTCGCGCCATCCCGCGGGCATGGCCTTGTAATCGGGCCATATCGAGTACTGTTCCTCATCGTTCACCACCACGCGAAAATCCGTATCGTCATCGCCCCAGCTCATTGCATGCTCCTGTGCGGCGCGCAGCCGCGTGAAATCGACGACGTCCAACACCTCGAACGCCATATCGTAAATGAGAATGATTGCTTTTTACAATCGTAACTCTGCGTGTTTCGTTCTTCTTTGTCAAGCCGCCTCCGTCCGCGCTTTTCCGCTTCGCCAGGTGATGGACGCGCTCTCGATCCAGAAAAAATCGACGGGACTCAAGGATTTGAAATGAGAATCGTTTGCATCTATACTACAAAGCCATTCCCCGTGCGAAGCGGTTCGGTTCGCCGCCATGATGACTTTTCCCGTGAACGACATTCCTCTGCCGAACCGTGCTGCCCCCGAAACATCGCGGAGCGCTCCGCCCGACGGCACCGCCGCACGCGACGCACTGGATGTGCTGATGTCGCGCCAGTCGCACTGGCCGCTGAGCGAACCCGGACCCGACGACGCGCAATTGGCGCAAATCTTCGACGCAGCGTTACGCGCCCCGGACCATGCCCGCCTGCGCCCCTGGCGCTTCGTGCTCGTGCGCGGTGCCGCGCGCGCCGCACTGGGCGACGTCCTGATCGACCTGGCCTGGTCGCGCGCGCCGGACGAGCCGCGCGCGACGCATGAACACCGCCGGCAGCGCGCCTTCGCCGCGCCCGTCGTCATCGCCCTCGGCGCGGCGGTCGATCCGGATTCGCACGTTCCCGAGATTGAACAGCTCATGGCGGTCGGGGCGGCCACCATGAACCTGCTCAATGCGGTGCATGCCCTGGGCTACGGCGGCTTCTGGGCGACGGGCGCCGATACCTACGAGCCGGCATTGCACGCCGCGCTGGGCTTTGGCGCCACGGACCGGCTGCTCGGTTTTCTTTTCGTCGGCACGCCGCCGCCCGCTCCGCGCCGTGCCGCGCGCCCCGATCGCGCGCAACACGTGCGCGAATGGTTCGCACCGGTGACGTCCAAGCCGGCGGCCTAACGCTATTGCGTCGATCGGGATGAAGGGTCGCATGCGCCGGTAGTCGCCCCCATCAACGCATGCAAACGATCGCGCAGCGGCCCGGTGGCAGACGTCAATGGCGGACGCACCCCGTCGCGAATCCTGCCCAGCGCCGCGAGGGCGCACTTCACCGGCGCCGGGTTCGGTTCCGCGAACAGCGCCTGTATCAGCGGTGCCAGCGCATGAAACAAGGCGCGCCCTTGCGCGATCCGTCCACCCGCGACGGCCTCGTACACCCGAACGAAATCGGCGGTGCGCAGATGCGCGCTGGCGACGATGGCCCCCTGTCCGCCCAGGCAAAGCGTGCTGTAGAAATTGAGATCCTCGCCCGCCATGACGGCCAGCCGTCCATCCAGGATCACAGCCAGCGTCGTCTCCGGCGACCCCGCACAGTCCTTCACCGCCACGATGTTCGCGTGTGCGGCAAGCGACAGCAAAGTGGGCAACGCCAATCGCACGCCGGTGCGGTACGGAATATCGTAAAGGATCACGGGGTGGCGGCTGGCATCGGCGATTGCCACGAAGTGCGTCACCAGGCCGGCCTGCGATGGACGCACATAGCACGGCGCGGGCACCAGAACGCCCGCCAGCGCCTGGTCGTTGAGTTCGAGAATCCGCTCCCGCAGATGCCGCGCATTGTTCCCGGATACGCCCGCCACCACGGGCAAGCCGTGCGCCGCGTCGAGGATGGTCGCGAGCACCGCCCGTTGTTCGGCCGCCTCGAGCGAGGCCGATTCCCCGGTCGTACCCAGCGCGACGAATCCCGTCGCCCCTGCCGCGGCATAGTCGACGACCAGCCGCCGAAGCGCGTGATGATCCACGGCGCCGTCGACGAACGGCGTGATCAGCGGGATCCAGATACCATGAAAGCAAGACATTTCCACCTCCGATTGACCGAGGAAAACCGTGCGGAGGTACGGAAAATGGAGATATCGCAGAGATCGCCGCTGTTCCGTCGCATCCGACGGAACACAGCGCTCCGGTCAGATGAGCGGCTGTTTTTGGCTTTTGGAGAAAACGCATGCACGCGTCCATCGCAGCGCGAAAGCGCGGGGTACGGCGATCGACGGCGAAAAATGGATGTGCATGGTGTGCAATTTATACCAGAATGGCGGCAGCGCGCCTACTGCCTGGCGCCGCCCGCTCCCGGGCGTGGCGGGCGATACGGATACCAGACGCGATCGCGACGGGAAACGGACCATTCGACGCGATATGCCACCTGAAACAACAGGACCAGCCCCATGCAAGCCCATCCCCCGCTCACCTACGAACCGGCGTGCGACGACGACTTCGACGCCCTGGCGCAGTTGCGCATCGCCGCCATGCGCGAAAGTCTGGAAGCGGTCGGCCGTTTCGACCCCGAGCGGGCGCGCGCGCGGCTGCGCGCCGGCTTCCGCCCCCAAGATACACGACACGTGGTGCTATCGGGCAAGCGGGTCGGATTCTACGCACTCACCCAGCGGCGGGATCATTGGGCGCTGGACCATTTCTACCTACACCCCGAACAGACCGGCCACGGCCTGGGTTCGCGCGTGCTGGCCGATATCGCCCGGCGCGCCGACCTGGCCGGGATGCCGGTCCGACTCGGCGCGCTGCGCGGCAGCCGGTCCAACGGCTTCTACGCGGCGCGAGGTTTCGTGGTGACGGGAGAAGATGAATACGATATCCATTACGTGCGCCAGCCCCACGCGGGTTCCTGAACCCAGCGTGCCGCCGGGTAACGCGCGGCCGTCACCCCCTCCTGGTCGCGCCGGCACGCGCCGCGACCGCCCTCCCCCGGCGCTTGCACGATGCCTGCTGCCAAGCGCCCCCCGCCCTTTGTTGCACATTCGTCAAAACCCTTTTGCCGGATATACACAACAGTGGAACCGGTTCCAGAACTACAATCCCGCTCGGCGCCGCTCACCGGTTTCCTTCGCCGCACAGCCGCCAACCCACCTAGACATGAAGAAACTCCAGATCTCGCCGAATCGTCGCGCTTTTCTGCGTACCGCCGCCGCGGGTGCGCCCGCGGCGGCGGTACTCGCCGGCGCGGGCGCGCTCAGTCCCATTGCCGTCATCGCCCGCGCGGAGCCGGCCGCACCCTATCGTCCGACCTTCTTCGACTCGCAAACCTTCGGCCTGCTGACCGCGTTGGTCGACACGCTGATCCCGGCGGACGACGTGGGTCCCGGCGCGGTGCAAGCCGGCGTCGCCGAGTTCATCGACCGGCAGATGGACACCCCCTATGGTCGTGGCGACCTGTGGTACATGCAGGGCCCGCACCACCCGGAGGCCGATGCCGTCTTCGGCTACCAGTTGCCCTACCCGCCGCGCGACATCTACCGCAAGGCGCTGCAGAACTTCGACGCGGCCGTGCGCGACGCATTCGGCAAACGCTTCGAGGAACTGGACGCCGCCGCCCGGATCGATGCCGTGACTCGTCTCGAAAAAGGCGCGCTGCACCTGCCCGACGTGCCGGCCGACGCATTTTTCGGGCAGCTGATCGAAAACGTGCGCGAGGGGTATTTCTGCGACCCGGTGCACGGCGGCAACAAGGACATGGCCGCCTGGCGCATGGTGGGTTTTCCCGGCGCCCGCGCCGATTATTACGACTGGGTCGACCAGTACGGCAAGCATTACCCGCTGCCGCCCGTGTCCCGGACCTAGAGCGTCCTGGCGCCCGTGTCTGCGCACACGCGTCATCGCGGGTCCGGACGCCAGCGGCAGAAGGCACGCCCGACGCAGCACCGAACGCCCCGCGTCACGCCCAGTGCGGGGCGATCGCTCCCAATACGAGGCAAGAGAAAAAACCGTGGTGGAAAAAAAGATGGCTCCCGTGGACGTCGTGATCGTCGGCTTCGGCTGGACCGGCGCGATCATGGCAAAGGAATTGACGGAGGCGGGACTGAACGTGGTCGCGCTCGAGCGCGGCGCCTATCGCGACACCTACCCCGACGGCGCCTACCCGAAGACGATCGACGAGTTGACCTATGTGCAACGCTGGAAACTGTTCCAGAACATCTCGAAATCGTCGTTTACCTTTCGCCAGAAAACCGGGGACGCAGCGCTACCCTATCGCCAAATCGCGATGTTCAAGCCCGGCGAGGGCGTGGGTGGCGCGGGCCTGCACTGGTCCGGGTGCCACTGGCGCATCCTCCCGGAGGAAATGCGCATGCGCAGCCACTACGAGGAACGCTACGGCAAAAACTTCATTCCGAAGGACATGACCCTGCAGGACTGGGGCGTTACCTACGAGGAGCTGGAGCCGCATTTCGATCGGGCCGAAAAGATGATGGGGACGTCCGGCGTGGCCTATCGCGTCAATGGCGCAGTCGCCGACGCGTCGGGCAACCCGTTCGAGGCCAACCGCTCGTCCGGCTTTCCCTTGCCTGCGCAGAAAGAACAGTATCAGTCCGCGCTGTTTCGCCGGGCCGCGCAGGACGTGGGTTTTCATCCGTTCGCGCTGCCATCGGCCAACGCCTCCCGGCCGTACACGAACCCGTACGGCTGCCAGATGGGCCCCTGCACTTTCTGCGGCTATTGTTCGGGCTATGCGTGCTACAACTATTCGAAGGCCTCGCCGAACGTCAACATCCTGCCGGCCCTGCGGCAAACGAAACACTTCGAGCTGCGCGCAAACAGCAACGTCCTGCGGATCGACCTGGACAGCACGAAGAAAAAAGCTACCGGCGTGACCTACATCGACGCACACGGCGACACGGTCCACCAGCCGGCGAACATTGTCGT
This sequence comes from Robbsia betulipollinis, assembly GCF_026624755.1. NCBI lineage: Bacteria > Pseudomonadati > Pseudomonadota > Betaproteobacteria > Burkholderiales > Burkholderiaceae > Robbsia > Robbsia betulipollinis. The sequence continues at coordinate 1,419,970 of NZ_JAPMXC010000001.1, read as the reverse complement.
CGCGAGCACTTTCGCGTATAACAACGCGCATCTCTTTCTGGTGTCCGGCATCGGCAAGCCGTACGACCCGGCGTCGGGCACCGGCGTCGTCGGACGCAATATCGCGTTCCAGATGATGTCCACGGTGACCGCCTTCTTCGCGCCCGGCAAGAACATCAACGGTTTTCTGGGTGCGGGCGGCAACGGCGTGGCGATCGACGACTTCAACGGCGATCACTTCGACCACGGTCCCCTGGGCTTCGTCGGCGGCTCGCCGGTATGGTCGAACCCGGCCGGCGCCAAACCGATCGGCGGCATTCCCGTGCCGCCCGGCACGCCGAAATGGGGCCGGCAGTGGAAGAGCGCCGTCAAGGACAGCTTCCTGAACACGATGTCCTACGACGTGCACGGCGCCAATATGGTGTATCGCGACGTCTATGTCGACCTCGATCCCACCTATACCGACGCGTTCGGCCAGCCGCTGCTGCGCTTCACTTTCGACTGGAAGGACAACGACATCAGGATGAGCCGATACGTCACCTCCCAGGTCGAAAAAATCGCGCATGCGATGAACCCCAGGACGGTCAGCGTCAGTGTCAAGCAAATCGGCGATCATCCCGACCTGCGGAACTACCAGACCACGCACTGGGCGGGCGGCGTGGCGATGGGGCAGGATCCGCACACCAGCGTGTTGAACCGCTACCTGCAAAGCTGGGACGTGCACAACGTTTTCGCAGTAGGGTCGGGCGTCTTTCCGCAAGGAATCGGCTACAACCCGACAGGCGCCGCGGCGGCGCTCGCGTACTGGTCGGCAAAAGCGATTCGCGAACAGTATCTGAAAAACCCGGGGCCGCTGGTCGATGCCTGATTCCACGCCATTCGCCATGAAAAAATCCCGGTCCCGCTGGCTGACTGCCGGCGCCGTCACCGCCGCGGCACTCACGCTCGGCGCCGTCGCGCTGGCGGCCCCGTCGCTGACCGTGCCCGCGCCGCCTGCCGCGCCCATGACGCACCTGAACAACATCGCGGCGGTACCCGTTCCCGCGATTGCGGTTCTGCCGGCCGACGATACGCTCGCCGCGCGGGCGGACACCGGCGCCGAAACGTCGGGCGACCGCCAACAACTGCTGCGGGGCGCGTATCTGGCGCGCGCCGGCGACTGCATCGCCTGTCACACCGCGAAGAACGGCACGGCGTACGCGGGCGGCCTGTCGCTCGCCTCGCCGATCGGCACGATCTATTCGACGAACATCACGCCGGACAAGACACACGGCATCGGCGCGTGGACCTACGACGATTTCGCGAAGCTGATGCGCACCGGCGTGACGCGGGCCGGCTACTCGGTCTATCCCGCGATGCCCTATCCGTCCTATTCGCGTTTGAACGACGACGACATGCATGCGTTGTACGCCTACTTCATGCGGGCGGTGCCGGCGTCCGCGCAAGCGAATCGCAGGAACGGCATACGCTGGCCGCTGTCGATGCGCTGGCCGCTGGCGATCTGGGGCAAGGTGTTCGCGCCCGCGCCGATCGCGTTCACGCCGCCTCCGGGGATGGATGCGCAGACCGCGCGCGGTGCCTATCTGGTCGAGGGGCTGGGTCATTGCGGCAGTTGCCACACGCCGCGCTCGGCGACGATGCAGGAAAAGGCGCCGAGCGACGACGCCAGCCGTCTCTTCCTGTCCGGCGGCGGTGCGATCGACGGCTGGACGGCGCCGTCGCTGCGCAATGAATCTGGCGGCGGGCTGGCCGGCTGGTCCGACGACGCCATCGTCGATTTCCTGCGCACGGGGCGCAACGAGCACGCCGCGTCATTCGGCGCGATGAACGACGTCGTGGTCGACTCGATGCAATACCTGTCGGATGCGGATCTGCACGCCATCGCGAAATACCTGCGCTCACTTTCCCCGCACGACACCCACGCACCCGCCTACGCGTACGACGATACGGTCGCGGCCCGCATGATGGCGGGTGCGCCACAGGGCGCGGGAGAACGGTTGTATCTGGACCGTTGCGCCGCGTGCCACCGGGCGAACGGCACGGGCTACGGACGCGCTTTCCCGCCGCTGGCGGGGAACCCGGTATTGCAAACGAAGGATGGCACATCGGCGATCCACATCGTGCTGTCCGGCGGCGCGCAACCCGCGACGCATGCGATTCCTTCGGCATTGAGCATGGCGCCCTACGCGGACCTGCTGAACGACAGGCAGGTGGCGGCGGTGGTGTCCTTCATCCAGACGGGCTGGGGCAATCGCGGCGGCGCGGTCAGCGCGGCGGACGTCGCCAGGGTCCGCAAGACGGCGCTGTCGTTCGACGCGAACGGCCTGTCGCCGGTGCAGAAGGATCCGCGTCACGAGGCGCCGGGCCAGGACTCCCGGGCGCCGAAAATGGGGCAGGCGGACTGACCGCACGTCGCGCCCACCCGGAGCAGCGCGCGTCGCGGGCAAAGGGGCATTCAGAGGCCCGGCCGATACTGCGCCGGCGCAACCCGGGCGGGCACGCACCATCGTCGCCGTAGCGCCGGGCTTGCGCGACATCGCTGACATCCAGAAAAGGCGGTCACATGACCGGTGACAGATTCCCATCGACGTTGATGGACGTTCCCGTGACATAACTGGCGAGATCCGATGCCAGGAAACAGGCGACATTCGCGAACTCCTCGGCCGTCCCCACCCGCCCCAGCGGAATGCCTTTTCCCATGTCCGCGAGAAATTCTTCATAGGACCCGGGACCCGAATCCGCATGCCTTCTGACCCACTGGTCGCTTTCGATGAGACCCACATGCAGGGAATTGACGAGCACATTGTGCGGCGCACCCTCGCCCGCCAGCACCTTGGTCAGCGCCATACCGGCCGCACGCGATACCGCGGTAGGCGCGGATCCGGCCTTGGGCGCCTTCGCGCCGATATTCAGCACGTTGATCACCCGTCCCCAACGCCGCTCCACCATCTGTGGCCAGACCAGCCTCGTCAACCGGATCGCCGCAAAGAGTTTCAGATCGAGATCGGCTTGCCAGACCTCGTCGGTGATGGACGCGAACGGCCCGGTTTGTGAAGTACCCGCATTGTTGACCACGATATCGACGTGGCCGCAGGCCTGCATGACGCCCCGATAAGCGGATGCGATCTCATCGGCCTGGGTGACATCGCAGGGGAAAATATGCACGCGGCCTTTCGCATGCGACGCGAGCGCGTCACGCGCCGCTTCCAATACCTCGCGACGTCGCGCCAGCAAGGCAACATCGGCACCGCTTTGCACCAGCCTCGAAGCGATGGCCAGCCCGATGCCTTTACTGCCGCCGGTCACCACCGCCACTCTTCCCGCAAGATTGACTTCCATCGTTCACGCCCCTAAAAGATCGACTGGTTCTTTCAGTATAGGGACTTTGGATGCGGGAAACGCACGGTCATATCGCCCCATGGCTTTCCTTGCCCGTTCGGATCGGGTCCAGCGGGGGTAGATCGGACGGCGCACCGTCTGGGAGCCGTCCGTGCCCGGCCGTGGTGGACTGCTGTACGGCGCGCCGGGTACGAACGCACCCGGGACGGCACCTCACGCCATGTCGAACGATTTGTGCATATGGACGATGTCCAGCGCCGCGCCGTTGGGCAGCGGCACCGTTTCGGTGACGCCCGGCACATAGCCGTAACGGGCGTAGAGCTTCAGACCCGTGAGCGTGGCGCCGAGCTGCAGTTCGGTGAAGCCGAATTCACGCGCCGCGCCTTCGCAGCCCGCCAACAGGCGCGTGCCGAGACCCCGGCGCGCGTAGCGGGGGGAGATGAAGAAAGCGCGGATGCGTGCGGGGTCGACGCCCGGCACCAGCGCGCTGTCGTCGCGCTGCGCGGCCGCGTCGGCGCCGAACAAGGTCTTGCGCCGGCTCCAGCCGCCGCAACCGACGAGTTCACCGTCGACCTCGGCGACGTAATACGTGCCGTCCCGAATCAGTTGCCGATCCACGCCGAACACCGCGCCAAGCGCGCCCTCGCGTTGTTCCGGCGTATAGTCCTCGGCCTGCAGTTCCCTGACCGAGGCCTCGATCAGACCCATGATCGCCGGCACGTCGTCCAGACGCGCGAGGCGGATCGTCTCGTTTTCCACAGCCATTGCCTTCCTTTCTCTTCCGGTATGTGCGCTGCCTGCCATCCACTCTGTATCGATGGCTCGCGAGGGCGAAAGTCTAGCGCCGAAACCGCGACCACGGGTCGGATATCCGACGCGCGATTGCCACGGCGCATGTCATGCGAAGCACCGCTTTGCTTCGCCTCCAGCAATATCGCTTCGCATCCACATCGCCGGCGCCGCAATCGCTTGCGTTAAAAGTCCACTGAACACGGTGCCGCGATTCACCGCCGACGTCCGAACGACGCCATTCCAGCTCCTTAACTCGATTAAAATGCCACGTATCCATAAGACCGTTTCCGGGGTCGACGTCAACCCACCCAATGAACCAGACCGTACAAACGTCCGCTCGGGTGCGGCCGCGCCACGCAGAGCGCCGGATGCGCGACTTGCCAGCTTATACGACTCGGCGCGCGCACGTGGCACGGCCATCGCCGCAGGTAAAAGGGTTCGCGAACAAGTTCGCGTGCGATCGGTGGCACCTGGAATCATTCAGACGACGATAACCGCCCCGAAGCGAAATGAGGCATCGCTTGCCCCCGATCAAGCGCCGCTCATACGTATTCAAAACCTTTTGAAAGAAAAATCCGAATACACCCGTTTGACCGTCATCGGCGGAGCATCGGCGACAAGTGTGGCCGGTACGGCAAACGGTGCGGCGCCGCAGCGCCCGGAATCGCTGTCGGAAAACACCGCCGTTCCTGCTGCGGTGATCAATGGCGGGTACTTCATACACAAGCCCGGCTTATTGGGCGACAGCGGGCAGCCAATCCACGACATCGGGGTCCCGATCGGACCGACCTCCCATCGGCAGGATCATCAACCCATTTCCAGGACCTGGAAAAAGTATTACGGGCAGGTCAAGATCGACAACGAAACCGGACTCTGCAGCGGCCCCCTGCTGGCGCGCAACGGAAAGCAGGAACCCGTGCCATTCGGGAACCATGAGTTTCTCTATCGCCCGGACGGACGGAACGAGAACGAACTCAATCAGTACGGTGGCGCCATGACACCCAGTGGCGACCCGATCGAGCGCTCGGCGATCAGCGTCAATATGTCGGCATCGGGGACGCGCGGCGACGTCGTGATGCACGCGCTGACGGCAGGCGGGAGCCGGACCCGGGGGGCCACCATGGCCGATTGGCAAAAGCTGACGCGCATCGGCGCGGACTCCGCTCAGGGCCATGCCCATTCAAGCGGGACCGGAGGCAATGCATCGACACTTGCGCTGGATGGTGGCGGTTCCACCTATCTCGGCTTGCGGGACGAAAATGGCGTAACGACGCTGGTACATGGTCGCGGAGGCATATCAGGCGATTCGATCCGGCCAACGCCCAACGTCATCGTGTCGACCCCGGTGCTCGAACAACCCCACATTGTCCCGGCGGCGAACAATGGGCAGCGCATTTCGATCGATCAGGCACCGCAGGACGAAGACTAGCCCCACCTCGAAAACGAAGGACCCCGCATGTAAGCGGCGCGCCGCGCAATCCGGGTCAAGCGAGCGCGCATCCGTATCGTTACGAGGCCTACCACTTCAACAGGACCTATCGGCGATGTCTCTTCGCTCATTGACTTCCCTCTCGGAGGGTACCCTTCGCACCACCCGACTCGTTTCATTCGATGTGTTCGGCACCCTCATCGACGTTCGAAACGGCTCGTACGCGGCCTTTCAGAACATCCTCGATGAATCCGGCGGACAGCGCATCGACGTCAAGGCGTTCCGGGAACACGGGTAGACCGAGAATTCCTGCTTTCCAAATCCGGGCTGCCGCCCGACCGGATCCTGCACTGCGGTCAATCGCAGTACACCGACATGGTTGGCGGCAAACCGCTCGGCATTCCCATTGCCTGGATCAATCGACGCCACGTGGCCCTCGATCCCGTCGTTCCCGCGCCGGATCTCGAATTCGCCGGAATTGCGCCATTGCGCGAATTGACCCGTTTTACGAACGGCGGTTGAACCAGACCGGCGGGCGGCCGATATGCCGAGCGTAGGGCGTCGCCCACTTTCATGCCGCGAGAGATTCCCAGGGGAAGGTACCCGTTTCATCGGCACCAGCGGAGCGAGGATTTGCTCGGCCTCGAACGCGCCGCGACTTTTTTACCAGGTACACAAGCCTGTGTTTTTGTTCAGGTAGTCTCCATAGGACGTGATTCCCATTCGCCCCTGGAGTTTACATGCGTCGCTCGCCTCCCTCCGCCATCTCGGCGCCCGTGACAGAGACAAAGACAAAGACAGAGACAAAAACGGAGACGAGCGATCCGACTCGCCGGCGCATTTTGTTGACAGGCGCCGCCGCTGCGCTGGGTACCCTCGCGGCGCCCTGGGTGCATGCGCAAGGCACGCCGAAGGTTCGGATCGGGTACTGGCCGGTTGCCGCCGGGCTCCCCTTCTTTGCCGCCATCGAAAAGGGTTACTTCAAGGAAGCCGGACTGGATGTGGCGCCCCTGCGCTTCGCGGGCGCGCAACAGGTGATGGAGGCGATGCTGTCCGGTCGCGGAGATGGCAGCGCGAACGGTGTCGGCACGGCGAATCTGGGCATTGGCGCAATCGCCCAGCCCGGACTGTTCAAGATTTTCTGCACGAACCCCAGCAATGTGAAGAACGTACTCGAAGAGTTTCTGGTGCCGAAGGCCAGTACGGTGTCGAGCGCGGCGGGCCTGGCCGGAAAAAAAGTGGCATGCGGCCCGGGCATCCAGAACGTGACGTTGGCCAGGACCATGCTCGAACGTGCGGGGGCAAAAGGTGCCAACGTGATCGAACTGCCGATTGCGCAGCACGTGGCGGCCATCGCGGCCGGGCAGGTGGACGGCTGCTATACGCTGGAACCCACGGGAACGGTGGGTCGCTTGAACGGCACGACGCGCACGCTCGAAGCCGGCGTGGTGTCGCATTACATTCTGGGCGATCCCATGGCGCCCTGGCATGGCGGTGCCGCCACGCTGACCAGCGATTTCATCAGGAAAAATCCGGCCGCCGCCACCAGGTTCATTGCGGCGTACAGGCGCGGCGTGACCTTCGTGCGCGAACAACCGGACGACGCGCGGCAATACCTGAAGGGCTATACCGCGATAGAGGGACCGTTGACCCGGGAAGTCCCGCTGGCGGCCTACATGATGTACGACGAGTTCAAACCGAGCGACGCGGACTATTTCCAGAAATTCTACGACCTGTTCACCGACAGGAAAGTCTTCTCGCAGAAGGTGGACGTCCGCCCCCTTCTCTACAGGGCATGAAAAAATGAACAAGGTGCCCCCGCCGCGGCCCGCGGCACATCCGACCCCGCCCCCCGGGTGGATGCCCACGGCATCCACGGACGCTGCGCCCAAGCCCCTGTTGCTCGACCGGGTGCTTCCCTTCATCGGTCCGATCGTGCTGTTCATCGTCTGGGACCTGGTGGTGCGGGCCGGTCTGATCAAGACCATCCTGCTTCCCAGCCCGAAAGATGCGTTGGTCACCCTGATCGTCGGTCTGGCGGGAGGTTCCCTGTTGCAGGACTTTCTGATCACATGCGGCCGGACGCTGGAAGCGTTCCTTATCGCGGCCGTCATCGGCATGCCCCTGGGCATTCTGCTGGGCAGCAATCAGCGCGCGTACAGAAGCGTGGAGTTTCTTGTCGATTTCTTCCGCTCGACGCCGTCATCCGCATTGATCCCGCTGTTCCTGTTGATCTTTGGCACGTCGGATATCAACAAGGTGGCGATCGCTGCGTTCGGCGCCGTCCTGATCGTCATCTTCAACAGCGCCTACGGAGTGATGAACGCGCGCAAGCAGCGGGTAATGGCGGCCAGGGTCATGGGCGCATCGCGCTGGCGAATCTTCAGGGACGTGCTGCTCTGGGAAAGTTTGCAGCCCAGCTTTGTCGGCCTGCGCTCGGCGGTATCCATGGCGCTGGTGATCGTCATCGTAGCGGAAATGTTCATCGGCTCCGAAAGCGGCCTGGGGCACGCGATCATCGATGCGCAACAGGTTCTGAACGTCAAAACCATGTATGCCGCGATCCTGTCCGCGGGCTTGCTGGGTTACGTTTTGAACATCGTCTTCCTGCTGCTGGAGCGGCGCGTGGTGCATTGGAGCGGAAGATAAGCCATGATCGAAGCCACCGACGGACAATCGCGTCCCCTGCTCCATCCGGCGCCGTATGCCGATGTTCCTACTTCGCCATTCCGGCCGGGACCGGCAGGGACGCATATCACCATCCGGGGCTTGTGCAAATATTTCGCGGGCTGGCCGCTCTATGAAAACTTCGATCTCGATATTCCGAAGAACGGGATCGTTTCGATCTTCGGCCCCAATGGATGCGGCAAGAGCACGCTGATCAATATGATCGCGGGCCTGGTACCCATCGATCGCGGTGAAATTCTATTCGACGGCAAACCCCTGCGCGACACGCGGGTAGGGTATGTGTTTCAAAACTATCGGGAAGCGTTGTTCCCCTGGATGCGCACGATCGACAACATCGCATATCCGTTGATACTGGAGGGTAAAGGCAAGGCGGAAGTCGACAGACGCATGGCCGAACTGGTGGCATCCTTCGACGTCAGGTTCGATTTGAAGCGCTACCCGTATGAACTGTCCGGGGGTCAACAGCAAACCGCATCGATCATGCGCGCGCTCGCCCCGGGACCGGAGGTACTCTTCCTGGACGAGCCCTTCTCCGCGCTGGATTTCGAGATGACCCTGTTCATTCGCGAGAAACTGCAGGAGGTGTTCATGCGGACCGGTACGACCATGATGCTGGTCTCGCACGATCTGGAGGAAGCGGTGTATCTGGCGGACCATATATTGCTGCTGACGAAACGCCCGACCCGCGTCGCGGAAATGCTGTCGTACGACGAAGCGCGGCCTCGCACCGTCGACACCTTGTCACAGCCGCAATTCATCGCCACCAAGAAAGAAAGCCTGCGCATTTTTCAGCAGGAGATGCGCCGCTGATGGGTATGCGTGGCTTTCGGCGCTCGACACCGCCCGGCCGATTTCCCGTGAAACGAACCGCGCGGCCAGCGGGCCGGCTCACCCGCTTCACGCCGGATTTCAGCGTTCGATCACCGCTCGCAGCGCCGCCGTCTCGCGAAGCAGCGCGGCCACCACCGCATCGCGCTTCGCCCGAAAGCGCGCGGAAATGCACGAGATATTCAGTGCGATCAGCGGCCGCCCGGGCCCCGAAGAGAGGCAGGCGGCCGCACCCGTACCGCCGAGATCGGACTCGTCTTCGACCACGCAGTATGTGTCCTCTCCCGCCTGGCGGATGATCCCGCGAATACGCACCGGATCGGTAACGGTGAAGGAAGTCACTGCCACGACGGGCTGCTGGCCAAGGATCCGTTCGCGGTCGACGTCGCCGAGCGTGGACATCAGCACCCGGCCCATCGCCGTACAGAACGCCGGGAAAATGTGATTCTCGCGAGCTTCGTAACGAACAGGCTGGCTCGACAAAGACTGCTTCAGCACTTTCACGTTGCCGTCGTCCATCAGCAGCCCAAGACTCACCGTCTCGCCGAGCTCTTCGGATAACGCGCGCATCACCGGGTCGGCCATCGCGCACAGTCGTGCGATCCGGTCGCCGTTCCAGCCGAAGCCGTGCTCGCGGAAATAAGGATTCATGCAATAGGCGCCCTGTGCGTCGCGCATCGCGTAGCCGCGCGCGCACAGGGTTCGCAACAGCCCGAGCATGCTGCTTTTCGGCATGCCGAACGCCTGCGTCAGGGCGGCCAGCGTCACGGCGCCCTCGCGCTCGGACAGATACTCGAGCAGATCCAGCACCCGGGCTGCGGAACGAACCACATCGCTCATTGTTTTCTCTTCGCTATTCAGGTTCAGGCCATGCCGCCTGCGTTGTCACGGCGACGCGCCGGATGATACGCGACATCTCTTCACATCCATTCCGCCGGAATCCGGCGCGATCCGCCGATCAAGGTAGGTACTAACCCCTATATCCGCTCGAATTTGCGCATGAAAACATGTTTTTAATAATAAACGTCGTTCCTATATATGAACGATAGCACAGTCGGAATCCCCGTTGCATCCTTTCGGCAAGCGATCCATTCCCTCAAACGGCGGACCCAATGAGCATCACCGATACCCCTGCGGCAGCCACACTCGGTCAGCGCGACCGCCGGCCGGTGCGTCCGATCAAGCAACTCGCCGCGGCGATGATCGGCAACGTCCTCGAGTACTACGACTTCATCGTCTACGCGTTCCTCGCCGCGACGCTCGCCCGCAAGTTCTTCCAGGGTGACGAGGTTGCCGGGCTGCTCGCCAGCTTCGCGACCTTCGGCGTGGGCTTCCTCGCGCGTCCGCTCGGCGGGGCGATCATCGGGCGGATCGCGGACACGCTCGGCCGGCGCGTCGCGTTGCAGATCACCATCTTCGGCATGGCGCTCGGCACGGTGGGCATCGGCCTGTTGCCGACATACGACGCGATCGGCGTCGCGGCGCCCGTGCTGCTGGTCGTCCTGCGGCTGTTGCAAGGGCTGGCGGCGGGCGGCGAATGGGGCAGTTCGACCTCGCTGATCGTGGAATCGGCGCCGGCCGGCAAGCGCGGGATATACGGCGGCTTCGGCCAGGCGTCGATCGCGGCATCGAGTCTGTTGTCGAGCGTGGTGGTCACGGCGATCACCGGCATCTTCAGCGCCGCACAGATGGATGCCTGGGCCTGGCGTCTGCCGTTCCTGCTCGGCGGCCTCCTGCTGGTGGTCGGCGTCTACATGCGACGCACGCTCGAAGAAACGCCGGCCTTCCAGCGCGCGCAGCAGGAACCGGAGGTCGCGCCCACGGAGCGCGTCTCGCCGCTGAAAATGATGGCGACGGCGTTCGGCTTCACCATCATCTGGACCGTGTCGTATTACGTGATGCTGTCCTACATGCCGACATTCCTCACCAAGCAGGCCGGCCTCAGCCAGTCGCAAGCGTTGGCGTCGAACTCGATCGCGCTTGTCGCGCTGGTGCTGGTTACGCCGTTGTGCGGCTGGCTGTCCGATCGCATCGGACGCAGACCCCTGCTGCTGGCGTGCTGCGCGGCCTTCGTGGTACTCAGCTATCCGCTGTTCAGCGTGATCCTGGGTCGTCCGGGCTTTGCCACCGTGCTCGCAATCCAGATCGTGTTCAACCTGTTCATCGCCGCGTTCTCGGGCGCCGCGCCATCGGCGCTGTGCGAACTGTTCCCGACGCGCTCGCGCACCACGTTGCTGTCGATCGGCTATAGCCTCGCGACGGCCATCTTCGGCGGCTTCGCCCCGTTCATCGCCACCGCGCTGATCCAGAAGACCGGTTCTTCGATCGCACCCACCTATTACCTGATTGCCGCGGCCCTGGTATCCGGCGCAGTCGTACTCGGCATGCGCGAGACCGCGCACCATCCACTGAAGTAGAGGACTGCATGACCAAAGATATCCTGATCTGGGGCGCCGGCGCGATCGGCGGCACCATCGGCGCCTACCTGAAGCGGGCCGGCTACGACGTCACCTTCGTCGATGTCGTGACCGATCACGTCGAAGCGATCCGCACGCCGTTGCAAGGACTCGCGATAACGGGGCCCGTCGACGCATTCACGATGACGGCGCCGGCCTTCACGCCCGAAGAACTGACCGGCCGATACTCCCGCATCTTTCTGTGCGTGAAAGCGCAACATACCGTCGGCGCCTGCGAAACACTCCTGCCCTTCCTGGCCGACGACGGTTATGTGCTGTCGCTGCAAAACGGTCTGTGCGAGCGCTATATCGCCGAGACGGTGGGCGTCGCGCGCACGGTCGGCGCGTTCGTCAACTTCGGCGCGGACTGGCATGGCCCGGGCGAGATTCTGTACGGCAATCGCGGCGCCGTCGTGCTCGGCGAGATCGATGGCAAACAAACGCCACGACTCGAACGACTGCTCGCCGACATGCGCCACTTCGAGCCGGACGCGATCGCGACCGCCGACATCTGGTCCTTCCTGTGGGGCAAGCTGGGCTATGGCGCGCTGTTGCACGCGCAGGCCATCGGCAACCTCGGCATCGCGGACTGCCTCGCGCGCCCGGAACTGTTGCCCCTGTGGAAGCGCATCGGCAGCGAAGTGATGCGCGTCGCGCAAGCCGAACGCATCACGCCGCAGGGCTTCAACGGGTTCGATCCGGCCGCGTTCGAGACGCAGGCGAGCGATGAACAGCTGCAAGCCACGGTCGACGCGATGGTGGCGTTCAACCGGCCGAACGCAAAAACCCACTCGGGCATCTGGCGCGATCTCGCGGTGCGCAAACGCAAGACCGAAGTGGACATGCAGGTGGGCGAAGTCGTGCGCATCGGCGCGGTGCATCGCATCGCGACGCCCACGCTCGGCGCGCTGCAACACCTCATTCACGAGATCGAGGACGGCCGCCGTCCCCTGTCCGACGACAATCTTCTGGCACTGCTCTAAACATGGACATTTCCTTCGACGGTCAGGTCGTGGCCGTGACCGGCGCGGGCAGCGGCTTCGGTCAAGCGATCGCCTTGCAGTTTCACGCATTGGGCGCATCGGTGTTCGCCACCGATGTCGATCGGGAGGCGCTGGCGCCGCTGACCCGGCAAGGCATCGCGACGAGCGCGGTCGATCTTATCCGACGCGACGCTGCAGGCGAATGGATCGCGTCGATCGAGCGGGCGAGCGCCGGCAACGTGGACGTGCTCGTGAACAACGCCGGCGGTGTGCTGGGACACGCGCACAAGCCCATCGAGGAGGTCGGCGACGACGAATGGGACGGCATTCTCGCGGTCAATTTGGGGACCGTGTTCGCGGTGAGCCGCGCGGTCGCGCCCGGGATGAAGCGCAAGGGCAAGGCGGCGATCGTCAACATCAGTTCCGGCGCCGCGCTGCAGGCGTCGCTCACCGGCGTGCAAGCCTATTGCGCGTCGAAGCACGCGGTACTCGGACTCACGCGTCAACTGGCGCATGAACTCGGACCGTTCGGCGTTCGCGTGAATTCGGTCGCGCCCGGCTTCGTGCGCACGAACGCCGCGACCGAGGCGCAATGGCATGCGATGGGTCCGGAGAAACAGGCCGCGTTCATGCGCAGCATCGCACTGGGCCGTCTCGGCACGCCCGAAGACATCGCCCATGCCGTCGTATGGCTGGCTTCTCCGCTGGCCGCCTTCGTGAACGGCCAGATCATCTCCGTCGACGGCGGAAAATAAATCGCACTCCAGGAGCATCGAACATGAACGACGTAGCGAATCCGCAGAGCCCCCTCGAGCCGTGGCAATGGCCGGAAGCGCAGTGGCGCAAGACGGTGGACCACGTGCGTGCCGGCGCATCGTTGCGCCCGAACCGCTGGCCTGGCGATGCGCCGTGCGCCGTGGCGCTCTCGTTCGACAGCGATCACGAGACGAACGAACTGCGCGACGGCGGAAAATCGTACGGGCGCATGAGCTGGGGCCAATACGGCAATCGGGTCGGCATTCCCCGTATCGAAAGGATATTGCAGAAGTACGACGTGTCGGCCAGTTTCTACGTGCCCGCGGTGTCGGCCCTGCTGTATCCCGAGGAGCAGAAGCGGCTGGTGGAAAGCGGCCACGAAATCGGTCTGCACGGCTGGATTCACGAACTCAACTCGGTGCTGTCCTATGAGGCCGAGAAAGACCTGATGCTGCGGGCGTCCGACGCCTTGACCGGGATCACCGGCGTGCGGCCTGTGGGCATGCGCACGCCGTCATGGGATTTCAGCCCGCATACGCTGCGCATCGCCGTGGAAATGGGTCTCGAATACGACTCGTCGCTCATGGCCGACGAAGACTGTTACGAGCTGCTGCTCGACGGCGAGCCGACCAGCGTGGTCGAACTGCCGGTCGAATGGATTCGCGACGACGCGGTGTACTTCTCGATGAATCGCTTCCAGTCGCTGCGACCTTACACGCCGCCGCGCGACGTGTTCGAGATCTTCCGCGCGGAGCTGGACGGTGCACTGGAAGACGGCGGTCTGTTCCAGTTGACGATGCATCCTCACATCATCTCGGCGCGTTCGCGTATCTGGATCATGGAAGAGATCATCCGCTATGCGCGCGAACGCGGCGCCTGGTTCGCGACGCACGCGGAAATCGTCCGCTACGCCAAGCACCATGCGCAGGGAAACGGATAAAACGGCGAATCCATCCAGCCGGGGCGATGGCAACCACGCACGTGTTCGATTACATTGAAAGGTTCTGCAACCCAATCGCCGACACGGCTTCGTGAGCAACCTGTCGCCTGGGGAGTTTGAGTGGCGCGGTGCGTTGAACGGCTTGTCGGTGTCTATCAAACTCTGGCCGGTTCAGTAAAGCGCGCTGCTCGCACATACTGTCAGGCAGACGCGTGGAGCAACACCCGTACCCGCTGCGTCAGGTCGTCCATCGGGAAGGGCTTTTTCAGAATGTGCAGGTTGCCGTCCGGATGGTCAGCGCTGAGCACGGTATTCTCCACGTAGCCGGTGATGAACAAGACCTTGACGTGCGCATGCCGCGCGCGCACGGCATCGGCGACCTGACGGCCGTTGAGTCCGCCGGGCAGGCCAACGTCGGTGATGAGCAGATCCACCGAGCCGCCGGCGTCCAGCACCGCAAGCCCTTCCGGGCCGTTGGCGGCCTCGGCGACGGCATAGCCAAGTTCGCGGAGCACATCCGCGATCAGCATCCGCACCGTTGGTTCGTCGTCGATCAGCAGAATCGTTTTGTCGGTTGCCGGCGCGAACATTTCGTGGAGTGCGGGCACCTCCTCTTCCTCGGCTGCTTCGCCAAGGTAGCGCGGCAGATACAGGCGAACCGTGGTTCCCTTGCCCACTTCCGAATAGATATGGGCCTGGCCGCCGGACTGCCGGACGAAGCCGTAGATCATCGAGAGCCCCAGGCCGGTTCCCATGCCCAGGGGCTTGGTCGTGAAAAACGGATCGAAGGCGCGCCGCACCACCTCCGGCGGCATGCCCGTGCCCGAATCTTCTACCGACAGCACCACGTAGGGCCCGGGCGAAATGTCGAGCCCGTCGGTCCGCGGGCCATCGAGCCACATGTTGGCGATCTCGATGCGTAAGGAGCCGCCGTCGGGCATGGCATCGCAGGCGTTGAGGCACAAGTTGAGCAGCGCGCTCTCCAGCTGATGCGGGTCAATCAGGCTCAACCATGGACTAGCCGTCGCGATGACCTCGAGGGCGATGTGTGGGCCGGTGGTGCGCCGGATGAGCTCCGCCATGCCCGATACCAACTGTTCGACGCGTACCGGTTTGGGTTCCAGCGTCTGCCGGCGGGCGAACGCCAGCAGACGATGCGTCAGAGCGGCGGCACGCTTGGCCGAGTGATGCGCCGCGCCGACGTAGCGGTCGAGCTCGCCGAAGCGGCGGGCGGCGATGCGGCGCTGCAAGAGTTCCAGACTGCCGGTAATGCCCGCCAGCAGATTGTTGAAATCATGCGCCAGACCACCGGTCAATTGGCCCACCGCCTCCATTTTCTGGCTTTGGCGCAAATGGTCCTCGGCCTGTCGTAACGCCTCCTCGTGCCGCTTGTTTTCGGTGATGTCGCGACCCACTGCGGTGATTCGGCTTTCGCTCACCACCGAGCGCCAACTGATCCAACAGTACGCGCCGTCCTTGCAGCGGTAGCGGTTGATCACGCTCACGGTACCGTCCCTTGGCACGTTCGCCGCAAACCGCTGCCGCGCGGCGGCGGTGTCCTCCGGGTGGAGGAAATCGATGTAGGACCGACCGAGTAACTCGCTTTCCGACCAGCCAAGCATCTGCGTCCAGGCGGGATTGACCGCGATGATGGTTCCTTGGAGGTCGCCGATCACCATGAGATCAGACGACAATTGCCACATGCGGTCGCGGTCCTCGATGCCTGCGCGGACTTGTTCCGCAAGGTCCGTCGCGAAGCCCCGCAACCGGTTTCGGGCGTCGACCTGGACCGTAGTCTCGACAACCGTATTGAGCACGCCGACGATGGCACCCGTCTCGTCGCGCACGGGGCTATGGCAGAAAGTGAAATAGGCGTGTTCCCGATGACCGTGCCGCGTGGTGTCGAGCGGAAAGTCCTCGACGAAGGTGGCTTCGCCGATGAGAGCGCGCGACACGATGGGTGCCAGTTCGCCCCATGCCTCGGGCCAGATCAGCGAAAACGGCTGACCGAGCGAACGCTGCCGATAGCCCAGGATCGACAAGAACGCGTTGTTGTAGAGGGCGATCAGCTCGCCCCCCCACATGAGACACGTCGGAAATCTGGACGACATGACCATGTCCAACGCGACGCGCAGTGCCGGTTGCCACGAAGTCATCGGACCCAGCGCCGTGCGCGACCAGTCGAACGCCGTGATGGCTTCGGCCATCGGGTCGCCCGGAAGCATGGAATCCATGGGATTACGAGTAGGCATGATTCAAAGAACCGCTGGCGTTAAAACGCGGGAAAACATGCGGAGGCACGTTCATCAAATGCACGATTTGCCCGGTTCACCTTGCTGAAGAGCGCGCGGTGCAACGCTTCGGACGCCCACTGGAAAGGATGGGCGGTCGCTGCCTGGCGTGTATTCCATTGTACTGCGGTCGACGCATAGCCATCCGACAATTCCGTCAAAGGGACGGCCCGACCCACAGGTCAGCCAGGGTATTGGCAGTGCTTCGCTCGTTCTTGCCGCCGGCCCCATGCGCCTGTCCCCCAGTGTCGAAGTGGTTGTCGCCTCTGAATTTTTACGAAGAAAACTCAGAGGTGTGAATTGAAGACGAAACCGACGTATTCTGTCGAGTTCAAGGAGCAGCCAATCTCGAAAGCCCTGCAGCGTGGCGGCCGAACGCTTGAGGCGGTCGCCGGCGAATTGAACGTGAACGTTTAGACATTGAGGCCGGGGCGCGACAGACTCGCGCATGCGCCGTTTCAGGGCTCAGTGCGCGCGCAATCCCCTCACGCCGTAAGCGGGTGTGAAAGTAGAATATTCCAGCAAAGGGCGTTCTACGGGATGAAGAAGTCGAAATTCACGGACAGCCAGATCATGGATCGCTCAAGCGAGCGGAATCGGGCTTGGCGGTGCCGGAGATATGCAGAGAGTTGGGCATCAGCACGACGACCGTCTATAACTGGCGCGGCAAATAGGGTGGAATGCACGTCTCGCTGATGGCTCGGATGAAGGAGCTGGAGGCCGAAAACACGCGGCTTCGCAAGATGTCTGTGGAAGAGAAGATCAAGGCAGAGATCATCGCCGAAGCGCTGTCCAAAAAAGACTGAGGCCATCTACTTGCCGCGAGACGGCCCGTGACGCATTGGCACGCCGAGGGGTGTCGATTCGGCTTGCCTGCGAGGCGCTTGGCGTGAGCCAGACATGTTACCGGTACGAACGGCGACGCGACGACGAGAACGAGCAGATCGCTGATTGGTTGCTGCGTTTGACCGATAACAACCGGAATTGGGGCTTCGGGCTGCGCTATCTGTATTTGCGTAACGTGACGGGATTCGCATGGAATCACAAGCGCGTGTATCGGATTTAGATTACGGGCTCAGATTATTTGTGCAACAAAGCCCATCCCCCCTAGAAGAACTTGCGCAGCTTGAGCGAGACGGTTTGGTTCGTGTATTTGCTGCGCACCTCGGCATCATACCGTCCCGTCACCTCCCAGCCCGCTTTGGTGTGATAGGTAAAGCCCGCGCCGCCCCGACCCAGCATATGCGAAGGACTCACGCCCTCGGTCGAGAAGGCCGGACCGCCGCCCGAGAAAGACGACACGATCAGCGCATTTTTCGCCAATGCGTCGTACCCGATGCCCGCGGTCGCGGTTACCGAAAACGTATCGGTAGACGCGTACGAGACTTTCGCATCGGCGCCGAAGACCAGTTCCTGTGCCCGCTGGCTGTTCACATTCAAGCTCAATGCGCCCGCGCCACTTTCCTCGTAGCTGCTGTTTTTGACCGTGGTGTAATCAATGCGTGCCGAAGGCATGAAGGATACCGCGGAACTCATCGCGAAGAGTCTTCCCAGGCCCACGCCTGCATGGGCGTTCCAGCCCCCGAAGCTGCTCGTGGCCGTCTGGTTCGTACCGGTGAACGTGATGGTGCGTCGGGCGTCTGTGGAGTTGTAGCCGCCGTTGGCCTGCCAATGGATATCGGTCACGGCGTCCAGGCTGTGGCTGCCATACAGAATGCCCTGGTAGGTGTCGGTCGCCGCGCTCTGCGGAGCATCGCTGTCATCGGCCGATGCGTGAACGTGGGCGTAGGCGAAAGCCGCACCGATCCGGTCATGGGGCGAAACGTCGGCATCGGCGCCCATCACAATGCCGGACGTATTCGACGTGAAGCCAGATGCGCCGTTATCCGCGTTTTGCTTCGCCCATGAACCGAATGGCCTTACCCACATATGCTTATCGGAGAGGTAGCTATCGCCTGCCAAAAGGCCAGGGGCTTCTTCCTGACGCGCTTGCACCACGCGGCTGACCTGATTCAGCGTGGTGGTCACGCTTTGAGCGACGGTACCGTCCAGGGCCGGCAGGGTTTGCTTGACCGCTGCCGACACCTGCTGGCTTGTCGAGAGCTTGCCCAATGCCGTGATGGCACCGCCCATTTCACCCGCTGCGCCATTCGCGATGAGATAATCGAACGTGTGGGCCGCGCCGCTGCCGGCGAAATTCTGGTTCGCGAAGGTTTGCTGGTAGACCGTTTGCGCCAGAACCACTTTCAGGTCGACATTACCACCATCGACCACGCCCTGGAAATTGAACAGGATGCTGTTGTCGCTAACGTTGAACGTCGACGCGTCCAGCGTGCCTGCCTTGACCACCCCGGTAAGCACGCTGCCCAACGCCAGCGACGCTGCCTGGGCGATGTTGACGCTGATGGCCGCATTGGGCGCAAAGGTAGCCGTTCCCGTGACCGTCAGCGTGCTGTACAGGATCGGGCTATTGGCTTGAATCGCATAGACGCCCGTCGCGGCCTGCGTGTAGTCGCCCGTGATGGTGACTGGATGGGCGGCGTTCACCACCAGCGTGCCCGCATTGTTCACCCCGCGCGTGGCGGTGATGTCGTTGAGATCGACGAGGATTGCGCCCGAGGCGATGTCATACGTGCCGACGTCGAAGGTACTCGAAGTAGTGAAATTGCCGTTCACATTGACGACGGACCCGTCCGTCCCATCGACCGCGCCCGTAACCTGCGCGCTGCTGCCGTTCAGATTCAAGGTTCCATTTCCCAGGGATACCGAGCCGCTCAACACGCCCGTATTATCGACGGTGATCACGCTTCCCGCGTTGGATAGGTCGATGGCGGTGTTGCCGCTGATGGTGCCGCTATTGTCGATCCTGCCACCCAATGTCGAATGCGTAAGCGCCAATCCTGTCGTCCCACCGGCGATAACACCGGTATTGACGATGTCGCCGTTGACTTTCGAGGCATCCACGGCTACGCCCGCGTAGCCACCCGTGATCGCACCTGCGTTCTTGATGCTGCCGTTGACCGTACTGTCCGTTACGTCGAGTCCGTAGCCGTTGGCGCTCGAGATGACACCGCTCGCCCCGTTCGTGATCGGGCCGGTGACCGCATTGTCCTGCACATGGATACCGTATTGCGCGCCGGAGATCGTGCCCGCGTTGTCGACACTGCCCAGCGTCGCCTCGTTGACCTGGATGCCCGCGGTGGTGCCGGCGATCGTGCCGGAGGCGGCATTGTTTAGCGTGCCTACCGACGTGGTGCCTCCGCTACCGCCGATGAGTATCGCCGTCTGCCCCGTGATGCTGCCGCTATTGCTCAACTCGCCAGCCAGCGTCGCATTCTGGATCGCGATGCCCGCGGTGCCCATGCCGACGATCGTGCCGCTGTTCGCAAGACTGCCAGCGACGGTGGTGCCGCTGTCGAACAGCAGGCCCTCTGCAGACCCCGTTATGCTGCCTTGGTTGACCACATCGCCACCGATCGCAGTGCTGTCGAGCATGATACCGTTCGCATTGGAAATCGATCCGGTGTTGACCAAACCGTACAACGTGGAGCCAGATACTTGGATACCGCTGCCGCCCGTGCCTGCGATGATCCCGGCGTTCGTGATGTTGCCGGTGACCGTGCTATCGCCGACATAGATGCCGTTGGACGTGTTCACCATGCCCGTGCTGGTATTGGCAATCGAGCCGATCGTCGATCCACTGTCGATATCGATGCCGGCCGAGCCACTCCCTCCCGTAATGGAGCCGGCATTGACGATGGTGTCAATATGCGAGCTGGCGGCATAAATGTTGTACACATCATTTATGCCGAATAACGTGCCGGTGTTGAGAATGCTGCCGACGGTCACCGCCGATAAATTAATGTTGGTGAAATCGCTGTCGTACGATATGGTCCCGGAGTTGACGATCGATCCGGTGAGCGTGCTGTTGTTGACAACGATGCCATCCCGCGAATTGATCGTGCCAGTGTTCTCCACCGTGCCATTGACAGTGCTGATATAGATGCCGATGCCAGTGGTAAGATCACCTTTGAGCAGACCTGCGTTGACGATGTTTCCGTTGATGGTGCTGCCATTTGTCACGTCAAGATCGTATTGCGCGGTGATCGTCCCACCCGCCGCGTTCACGAGACTGCCATTGAGCACAGAGTTGGTGATCGTAATGCCGGTGCTCGGCCCGCCTCCCGTGCTGGCGATCGTGCCGGTATTGTTGACCCCTCCGGCCACGATCGAACCTGACGCCACTTGAATTCCCGCGGCGAAGTTACCGCCCGACGAGGCCGTGACCGTGATGCCACCGGTGTTGGCGATTCCACCCGTGACGCGTGCCCCGCTCCCGGTGACCTCGATCCCGTTGGTCGCCGCCGTGATCGTGCCGGAGTTCGAAAGCGCGCCGCTGAGTACGCCGCTCACCAACACGCCGTTGCTCCGCGAAGAGCTAAGCGTGCCGGCGTTGCTGATGCTCACCGCGGTGACACCCGAATTCAGCAGGATCGACGACGCGTTACTTGCCGTCGCTGACACGGTGATGCCGCTAGGTACCGTGAAGGTGGCGCCGGAGGCTACCACGCAGGTTCCTGCATAGTTGGCGCTTGGGCTCGAGGTGCAGGCCGCGTACGCACCTGTCAGGTTCATCGTCATGCACGCGCCGTAGACAAGCCGCACGATGTTTTTCTTGCAAAACGGGAACTCTCTGTTCATCGCGATTTATTTGCCGTGACAGCCGTCATGGAAGATTCATGCTGGATAAAAAGGATTTATTCCGCTGGGCATAACCATAAAAACAGACATTCGCTCGGTAGCACATTCCGGGATTTGAGTGTTTCCATCTCGACGTCATGGGCGAGATCCCATAGAAAATGGATGTCCGAGTTACGAGAACATCTTGTCTCTTTTACATTTTCATGAGCATTGAAAAGCGACGACGAGGCCTCCCCGAGTCCAGAGAGCCGGCGCGCTGGAAAACATTTCGAAATATTTCGTATGTTCTGAAGTTTCGACTTTTCCCGGAAAAAAGGAAAGAAAATAATTTCATTGTTTATTTTCATGAGAAACGCCACGCTTCATATTTGGCAAAAATTCATTCGTTTAATTGAATTAAACGGTTGTCTTGGGCGAGGGCCATCAAGTCCCTAACGAAGGTTATCTACGAATCGCGAACAGATGAGCGCGGCGGCCAGCCAGAGCCACGCGATGCGGATCTGGCCCGGTTCCCACGTACATCAGACTTTTGGTATTTTCTGATGAACGGAGAAGCGAAATGGATAAACGAAATGGCGCTTCCAATCGAAGCCATGCGCACGAGTTCAGGGTCGAAGCGGTGCGCCTTGCAGAGTCCGTAGGCGTAAACGAAGCGGCCAAACGTCTGGGCATTCCTCAATCCAGTGTGGGTAATCGGGTGCGGCGAACTCGCCGAGGCGAGGCAGTCTCGGCGGCGGAAGGCACACCCAAGGACAAGATGGCGGCGATGACGATAACAGAACTCGAAGCTGAGGTATCGCGCCTGCGACGGGAGCTGGCGAACGCCAAACTTGACCTTGAAATCGTAAAAAAGCGGCGATATATTTCGCGAAGGAGTCGCGGTGAAATATACCTGGATGGCGCGACACAGCGACATTTTTAGCGCCAGCCGGATGTGCCGACAACTTGGTGTATCGCGCTCCGGTTACCGCCAATGGCGAGTGCGGGCACCCAGCAAACGCACCTGCGAGAACACACTTTTGGATGCGCAAGTCGCCCGGATACACGTCGGCAGCCGCCGCTCGTATGGTCGGCGTCGTATCCCGCAGCATTTGGAGGCCGATGGCACGCGCGCGGGCCACGAGCGCATCCGGCAAAGCCCGCGCCGCCAGTGCTTGCTGCCGGTCCACAAGCGAGCGTACCGCGTGAGGACCGATTCGGATCATACAAAACCGATTGCGCCGAATTTACTGGATCGTCGCTTCGATGGTTGGAAAGCGAATCCGCACAATATGCAAGTCGAGCGGATCGGCAACTGCTGGCCGACTTCCAGATGAAACAATCGATGAGTCGGCGGGCAAACTGCTGGGACAACAGTGCAATGGAAAGCGTCTTCAAATCGCTGAAGGTTGAATGCGTATATCAGCAAAATCACGAGAATCGCGACGACGCCCGGCTGGACATTGTGGCGTGGATCGAAGGGTTCTACAATCGCATACGATTACATTCGGCGCTCAAATATAAAGCACCCAGTACGGTCGAAGCGCTGGAGGTAGCAGCGTAGTCCTGCTGTACGTGAATACCGGGCCAGATCACATGGCGGCCGCCCACCCTGTGCAGTCGTTAAACTCGTGCTCGCCTCGCGCGCGATGGCTGTTTGCCACGCGGCCAGTCAACCAAACGTCTCACGCAGCACCTCGGCGAATCGCCCGGGATCCTCCGCGCAGGACGTGTGTCCCGTATCGAATACATGCAGCTGCGCGCCGGCAATGCCATCGGCCAATTCGCGCGCGTGCCCGATGGTGCGTGCCGGGTCGTGCCGGCCATGGATGACGGCGACGGGGGTGCCGGAGAGGCGCGCGAGAAGAGGCAGGAAGTCCATTTCCTGCTGGCTCGACAGGACATCGATCACCGCCTGCTGCCGCAATCGGCCGGGATAGCGCCGCGCCTGCTCCAGCAGCGGCTGGGACGGCGGCGTATGAAAGCAGCGTGCGATGAACGCGTCCCAGAAAGACGCGTTCCAGTCGTGGCGGATGCGGTCGATCAGCGCCGCGATGTCGCCGTGCCCACGGGTGTTCGCGCCGCTGTTGGACAGCACCAGACCGTGGATGCGCGATCCGCCCGATTCCGCCTCTTGGAGCGCCGTGAGCATGGCGATCGGGGTGCCCATCGAATGGCCCACCAGGATCACCGACGGCAGATCCGTAATGGCGCGGGACACGCGGGCGGCGATCGATACGAGATCGTGCGGCCCGTCGTCTTCCAGCCAGGCAAGCGCCAGGGCCGGGAATCCGCTGAGCCGTGCCATCCCGGCGAACACGTGCGGCGAGCACATCGCCCCTGGCAGGCATACCAGGGTGGGTCCGGCCCGCTCGCCGCCTGCCAGCGTGATCCTGGGCATGTCATCCATCCCGTGTTCCCGTTTCTCGATAGAAGGAAGCACGATACCAAATTCCGGCGCGCCACGCGCCGCACGGCAACCGAGCGGAATGCACCGCACGTCGCGGCGTACAACGTCCGCTCGCCTCCTACAGCGGCAGCGCCGTCGTCGACAAAATCTCGCGCAGGACCATGAACGTTCGTATCTGACGCACGCCGGGCAGATAGAGCAACTGGTCCGCATGCAGCTTGTTGAAGCTCTCGCTGTCGCGCGTTCGCACCAGCATGAAATAGTCGAACTCGCCCGTCACCACATGACATTCCATGCATCCCTGCACCTTGCGTGCGGCCTTCTCGAACGACATGAAGGATTCCGGCGTGGAACGGTCGAGCACGACACCGATCAGCACCAGCATGCCGGCACCCAGTTTTTTGGGATCGAGGATCGCGACCGTCGCCCGGATGAGACCGGTCTCCTTCAATCGCTCGACCCGGCGCAGGCATGCGGCGGCACTCAGGTTGACCCTGGCCGCGAGCGCGACGTTGGAAATCGACGCGTCGCTTTGCAGCTGCTTCAGGATCTGACGATCGATGCGGTCCGTCTGTCTGCTTGCCGGCGTTTCATCCGGGGACAGGGGTGCTTTTTTCATTGTGTTTATCCACCTTTTTTCACAATTTTTCTGCGACAAAAATCCCGTTTTTCAGGGAAAAACGCGCTTTACTCATTATTTTCGCAAGCAAAATTTCTTGCAAATTCTGTACGATTTCTCGGTGTACTGCAACGGTTCGGGGGTAATCGATTACCTTGCCGACGCGTTGGCCGCCCTGCCCCATCTACCGAGGAACCCCACCATGGACCTGAAACGCTTTCCCCGCTATCCGCTCACCTTCGGTCCGACGCCCATCCACCCTTTGAAGCGCCTGAGCGCGCATCTCGGCGGCAAGGTCGACCTGTATGCGAAGCGCGAAGACTGCAACAGTGGCCTCGCATTCGGCGGCAACAAGACGCGCAAGCTTGAATACCTGATTCCGGAGGCGATTGCACAGGGATGCGACACGCTGGTGTCGATCGGCGGCATTCAATCGAATCAGACCCGCCAGGTGGCGGCGGTGGCGGCGCACCTTGGCATGAAGTGCGTTTTGGTCCAGGAGAACTGGGTGAATTATTCCGACGCCGTCTACGATCGCGTCGGCAATATCCAGATGTCGCGCATCATGGGCGCCGATGTGCGCATGGTCGCGGATGGCTTCGACATCGGGATTCGCAAGAGCTGGGAAGACGCGATGCAGAGCGTGCGTGAGGCGGGCGGCAAGCCCTTCCCCATTCCCGCCGGTTGCTCCGAGCATCCACTGGGCGGCCTGGGGTTCGTCGCGTTTGCCGAGGAAGTCCGACAGCAGGAAGCCGACCTCGGCTTCAGATTCGATTACATCGTGGTGTGCGCCGTGACCGGCAGCACGCAGGCCGGCATGGTGGTGGGCTTCGCGGAGGATGGCAGGGCCCGGCGCGTGATCGGCATCGACGCGTCGGCAAAGCCGGAAAGAACCCACGAACAAGTGCTCCGCATCGCGAGAAACACGGCGAAACTGGTCGAATTGGGTCAGGAGATCACGGCCGAAGACGTCATTCTCGATACGCGCTTCGGTGGCCCGGAATACGGCCTCCCCAACGACGGCACGATGGAGGCCATTCGCCTGTGCGCCACGCTGGAAGGGATGTTGACGGACCCGGTGTACGAGGGGAAATCGATGGACGGCATGATCCAGATGGTCCGCAACGGGGAGTTTCCGGAGGGATCGAAAGTGCTGTATGCCCATCTGGGCGGCGTTCCCGCATTGAACGGGTACAGCTTCCTGTTCCGTAACGGCTGACCGCGTCGACGCGTTCGGCATCGGGGGCAGCGCCGCTCAATCGAAGGACGGATGGGAAAAATGAACAGGATCAGCACGCTGACGGCAAAACCCGTGTGGATGTTCGCACTCCTTTATGTCGGGTACATGATTTCCTATATCGATCGCTCGGCCATTGCGCTGGCGTTGGTGCATATCGGTAAGGACTTTCATCTCGGTCCCGCACAACTGGGCGTGGTCCTGAGTTCGTTTTATCTCAGTTATGCGTTGATGCAGATTCCCGGCGGCTGGCTGGCCGATCGTTTCGGCAGCAAGGTGGTGGTCTCGACGGCCATCATCCTGTGGTCGTTCTTCACGATTCTCACCGGTTTCGCCTGGTCGCTGACCTCGCTGCTGGTCATCCGCTTCGTTTTCGGGTTCGGCGAGGGCGGTTATCCGCCCGCTACGTTGAAAGGCATCGCGGAAGCCTATCCACGCGCCGAGCGTCCGAAGATGACGGGGTTCATGATGTCGTCGAACTACGTCGGAAGTTTTTTGGCGCCGCTGATCATCGCGCCGTTGATCATCTATGCCGGATGGCGCCAGGCGTTTTTCCTGATGGGTGTCGCCGGCATCCTGTTCGCCATCGTCTATCTGCTGACCGTGAGACGAACCGCGGACGATGCGAGCCAGGCCATCGCCACGACGGATCGCCTGGACCTCAAGGTCGACAAAAAAGCGCTGCTCCGGATGCCGCTGTTGTGGAAGATACTGATCGTCTGGTTCGGCCTGAGTCTTGTCAACAAGGGCCTGGATGCATGGATGCCCACCTATCTTCTCACCGCCCGCGGCCTGAACCTGAAGACCGTCGGCTTGCTGGTTCCGCTGCCTTTCATCACGGCGAGTATCGCGACGGCCAGCGGCGGATGGTTGATGACGCGCTGTTTCGACGGGCGCGAGAAATACCTGATGATGGGCGGCTGCATGTTGACCGGCATTTTTCTTTACCTGATGTACCACGCGCAAACCATTGCCGGCGTCATCGCGTTCCAGTCGATCGTGTACTTCTTCAAATCGTTCGTGTTCGCCACGGCTTTTGCCTTGCCGGCCAAGGTTTTGGGAAAACGTCTGATCGGCACCGGAACCGGGATGATCAATTTCGGCGGTCAGATGGCCGGCTTCGTGGCACCGCTGGTGATCGGCGGCCTGGTCTCCCATTACAAAAGCTACGACGCCGCGTTTCTGTTTCTGGTCGCGGCGACCGCCGTCGCCACGGTGGTCAGCATGACCATCCACGCCGGAAAAGTGGCGGAACTCCAGTTCGCCAACCGGTCCGAAGCGTGAGTCAATTCACGATCCGTCCGTCGCGCAGCGTCAGCCGCGCATCCACCAGGCTCGCCATCCCTTCCAGCCGATGCGTGATCAGGATGACGCTGCGCCCCGCCGTCAACCGCGCCAACGCGCCCAACAGCGCTTGCGCGGCGTGCGCATCCAGCCCTTCGGTGGGCTCGTCGAGTACCACGATCGGCCGGTCCGCCAGCAAGGCGCGGGCGATCGCCACGCGCCGTGCCTCGCCGCCCGAGAGCAGGACGCCCGCTTCGCCCAGCCAGGTGTTCAGGCCCTCGGGCAAACCGGCGACGACGTCCGTCAATTGCGCCGCGCCCAGCACCTCGCGAATCCGTTCGGCGGTCGCATCGGGACGCGCAATCAGCAGGTTGTCGAGCAGGCTGCCGTTGAAGATATGCGTGCGCTGTTCGACGACCGCGATCATCTCGCGCACCGCGTCTCCCGAGTAGGTGTCCAGCGGGCGGCCGGCGAGTTCGATGCTTCCCGACTGAATCGGATGGAAACGCAGCAAGGCGCCGATCAGACTGCTCTTGCCGGCGCCGGACGGGCCGACGATCGCGATGCGACGCCCCGCCGGGAGATCGAGGTCCAGCCCCCGCAAGGCCCACGGACGGTCCTCCCCATAGCGGAGATGGACATCGCGCAGGCGCAGGTCGGCGCGCGCGGCGGACGTAGCGAATGCAGTGGACGCGGCCGGATCGGCGACCCGCGGCTCGGCGTCGATCAGCGCGAACACGCGCGCCGCGCAGACCAGCGTCGCCCGCAACTGACTGATCGCTTCCGGCAGACTCGCGACCGCCTCGAACTGCGCCAGCGTCAGCAGCACCACCATCGCGAGTTCGGCGGGGCCGATGGCGTGATGTTGCAATGCGCGGGCGCCGAGGACGAGACCGGTCACCGTGGCGAGTTGCGCGGCCAGCGTCACCAGGACCCCGCCCGTGGCCTGCAGGCGGTCCAGCTTGCTGCGGTGCCGTCCATGCGCGGCGGTCAGCGCCGCGATGCGCTGCGCCTGCGCGGCAGCGCCGCCGTAGATCCGCAATTCCGCGGCGCCCAGCAACGCGTCGCTGGTCAGCGCCCGCAATGTCGCCTCGGTCTCGACCATGGCGATCGATGTCGCGACGCCGCACCGGGCCAGCCACCACGGCAGCGCGACCGCGACCAGCAACACGGCCAGCGCGCCGAGCACGGCGACCGGCCAGACGTAACAGGCCAGCACCACGGTGACCAGCGGCAGCGCGATCAGTGCGACCAGGATCGGCAGGAAGACGGCGAGATACGCGTGTTCGAGCCGGTCGACGTCGGCGCGCAGTCGGGAGAACAGTTCCGTGTGACCGAGAAACGCGGTGCCGGCCGGCGCCAGCGGCAGCAGCCGCGCGAACAGGTGCACGCGCAGGCTGCTCAGCACGCGCAGGGTGAGGTCGTGGTTGACGAGGCGCTCGGCATATCGGCCGGCGGTACGCACGATCGCCGCGCCGCGGATGATGGCCGCGGGCGTGAAGTAATCCATGCTGGCACCGGCCACGCCGGCCAGCCCCATGCTGGCGAGGAACCACCCGGAGAGACCCATCAGCCCGATGCCCGCCAGCGTGGCCAGCGTGGACAGCAGCACGCCCAGCGCCATCCGCGCCCGGTACGGACGGAACAGGCCGAGCAGGCGGCGAAACAGGGCCCAGGAAGACGGAGCGACCGCCGCGGACGGCACGGTCCGTAGGGGCACGGGGTGCGGTGCGAGGTACGGTGCAACGTGCGGTGCGACGCACGGTACGGCAACGGGTGCGCGCGCGG
This sequence comes from Robbsia betulipollinis, assembly GCF_026624755.1. Taxonomy (NCBI): domain Bacteria; kingdom Pseudomonadati; phylum Pseudomonadota; class Betaproteobacteria; order Burkholderiales; family Burkholderiaceae; genus Robbsia; species Robbsia betulipollinis. The sequence continues at coordinate 1,391,471 of NZ_JAPMXC010000001.1, read as the reverse complement.
GCGATGCGGACGCTGGGCGCCCCGTATAAGCGTATTGCGTCATGCGATGCCATCCGCGGCCAGCAAGCTGGCATAAAGACCATCGACACGCGCCAGCTCGTCGGGACGACCCGTCTGCACCAGCGCGCCATTCTGGAGAACCAGCACATGATCGGCGCGGCTCGCGAGCGCCATCCGGTGCGCGACCTGCACGACGGTGCGACCCGCGGCCGACAGTTCCGCCATGACGGCATGGACGATCGCGGCGGAGGCGTCGTCGAGCTGCTGGGTCGGCTCGTCGAGGATCAGCACCGGCGCGTCGCGCAGCAGCGCGCGCGCCAGCGCCACGCGCTGCGCCTCGCCGCCCGACAGGCCGTAGCCGTTGTCGCCCAGCGGCGTCTCCCAACCCTGCGGCAATCGGGCGATGACGGGGTCGAGTCCCGCACGGCTGGCCGCGCGCGACAGCGCCGCGGCGTTCGCATCGGGCGCCGCGAGCAACAGGTTCTCGCGCAAGGTGCCGACAAACAGCCGGGGCCGCTGCGGCACCCAGCTGATCTGCCGATGCCACCACTCCGCGTCGAGGTCGTCGAGCGCGACGCCATTGACCGATACCGTGCCGTGCTGGGGGCGCACCAGGCCGAGCAGCAATTGCAGCAGCGTGCTCTTGCCCGCCCCGCTCGGCCCGACCACCGCCGTCGTGCGTCCCGCAGGGAAATCGAGCGTCAGGTCGCGCAACGCGCCGCGTCCGTCCGCGTAGGCGAAGCTGACGTGTTGCAGACTGAGGCCCGGCAGCACATCGCCAGACGGACGATCCCGGCCCGTCGTGCCCGCCGGCAGCGGGATATCCAGCAACGCGCGCGCGTCGGCGGCGATCGCCAGCGCATCCATGCGCACGTGCCGCAACGCGCCCAGACCGCGCAACGGAAAATAGAATTCCGGTGCCAGCAGCAGCACGAACATGCCATGCGAGAACACCTGCTCGCCCCACAGCAGGCGAAAGCCCACCAGCACGGCCACCACCGCGATGCTCACGGTGGCGAAAAATTCCAGCACCAGCGACGACAGGAAAGCCACGCGCAGCACCGCCATCGTGCCGCGCCGGTAGGTTTCGGTGCCGTGTTCCAGCAACTGGCGCGCGCGCTCCCCGGCGCCGAACAGGCGCAGCGTCACCAGCCCCTGCAACAGGTCGTCGAATTGCGCGCCGAGCCGGGTCAACACCGTCCAGCGCCGCTGGCTGGCGCGCTCCGCGGCGTTGCCCAGCAGGATCATGAAGAGCGGCACGAGCGGCGCGGTGAGCAGCAGCAGGGTGCCCGCGACCCAATCGGCCGGGAACACCGCCGCCAGCACCACCAACGGCAGCAGCGAGGCGGCGGCCTTCTGCGGCAGATACCGGGCGTAATAGCCCTCGAGCGCATCCACGCCATCGACCAGCCGTGTCACCCAGACGCCGCTCGATTCGCGCGCGAGCCACGCGGGGCCCAGCGCCTGCACATGCGCGAGCAGGTCCGCACGGATATCGGCGACCTGCCGCCGCCCGGCGCGAAAACCGTAGTGCCGGCTCAGCCAGCCCAATACCATGCGCGCGAGCGCGAGGCCGGCGAACCCGACGGCCGAAGGCAGCAGTTCCTGCCAGGGCCGGTGCAGGAACGACGCCGCGTACAGGCCCTCCGCCAGCAGCCAGGCCTGGGCGCACAGCAGCACCGCCGACAGCGCCGAGGCCGCCATCGAGCGCCCGATCAGGCCGCGCACCGTGAGCGCGCGGCGTTTGAGCCAGTCAGTGGGCGACATGATCGTCGGCGGCGAGACGCACGTCGTCCTGCGTGTCGAGCATGAAACCCGCGGCGGCGGCCACCAGCACGATCACGATCGTGCCGAGGATCCACGCGAGGTACCAGGCGCCCCGGTCGCCCAGGATGATGGCGAGCAGGATGGCGACGACGCCGATGCCCATCAGCAGCATAAATTGCACAAAGGTTTTCATGATGTTCTCGGTGGATATGCGGGGAGCCGCGGCTCAATACGCGTGTTCATCGGCGGCCACCTTCTCGGCGGAGACCTTGCCGCGCATCACGTAGAAGCACCAGCTCGTGTACCAGACGATCAGCGGAATGAAGACCACGGTGAAGCCGAGCATCCAGCTCAGCGTCAGTTCGCTCGAACTGGCGTTCCAGACGGTCAGGCTGTGCGAGGGTTCGGCGCTCGACGGCATCATGAAGGGGAACATGGTCGCCCCCACCGAGCCGATCACCCCGGCCCAGACCACCAGACCCAGCCACCAGGCGAGATAGCCCCGCTTGCGCCCCAGCGCGACGCTGCCCACGAGCAGTGCGGCAAGCGCCAGCCCCGGCAGCAGCCACAACGCCGGGTGCGCGGCGAAGTTGTCGTTCCAGGCGCCCGCCTGCCGCACGACGGTTTGCTGCAGCGGCGTCTGCACCGCGCCGCCGGCCGGCCCGCTTTGCAGCGCATAGCCGTCGATATGACGCAGCCACACGCCGCCGATCGCGAACAGCACGAAGGACAGGAGGCCCGAGAACCGCCCCGCCACGCGGGCGCGTTCGGCGATCGCGCCGGCGGCGCCGTTGCCGAGGGTCGCCGCGCCCATGTAGCACGACAGCGCCACCGACAACAGGCCGCAGAGGATCGCAAAGGGGTTGAACAGCGCCAGGAAGCTACCCGAGTAGGTCGATGTCATGTTCCACGAAAAATGAAACGGCACGCCTTCCAGGACATTGCCCACCGCCGCGCCGAACACCAGCATCGGCAGGAAGCCGCTCACCAGCAGCATCCAGTCCCAGCCGTTGCGCCAGCCGGCTCCCGGCAGCTTGCTGCGGTATTCGAAGGCGAGCGGGCGCACGATCATGCTCCAGAGCAGCAGCAGCATGACGATGTAGAAGCCCGAGAACGCCGTGCCGTAGATCAGCGGGAACGCGGCGAACAGCGCGCCGCCGCCGAGGATGAACCACACCTGGTTGCCTTCCCAGTGGGGCCCGACGATGTTGAGCGCCACGCGGCGTTCGATATCGGTGCGGCCCACGTAACGCAGCAGCGTGCCTACGCCCATGTCCATGCCGACCATGACGCCCACGCCGATCAGCACCACGCCGACGAGCAGCCACCAGACCACCTTCAATGCGAGATACGTTGCCATGACTCAAATCTCCTTGCGCGAATTCATCGCCGCCATGCCGGCGAAGCCCGGCAGCAGGTCCGCCAGCGGCACGTGCGCGCCATGCACCGCATCGGGCCCCTGCTTGATGGCCTTGAGCATCAGATACATTTCGATGACGATAAAGATCGTGTAAAGCGAGACGAACCCGATCAGCGAGAACACCATATAGCCGACGCTGTGCGTGGAGGCCGACATCCAGGTGGGCAGCACGCCGTAGACGGTCCACGGCTGGCGGCCCACCTCGGCGACGATCCATCCGCATTCGTTGGCGAGAAACGGCACCGGAATCATCCACGGCGCGAGACGCAGGAACCAGCGGCGCTGGTGCACGTCGTTGCGCACGCTGAAGATCACCGCCATGACGAAGAAGGCCAGCATCAGCACGCCGAAACCCACCATGATCCGGAACGACCAGAACACCGGCGCCACGGGCGGGATCGAATCGTTCGCGGCCTGCTTCACCTGGGCCGGCGTCAGCGTCGAGAGATCCTCGGCGTAGCGCTGCGCGAGAAAGCCGTAGCCGAGGTCGGCCTTGTGTTCCTCGAAGACCGCGAGCGCCTGGGCGTCGTCGGGCCGGGTCGCGAGCGTCTGCAGGGCCTGCACGGCCGGCACGCCGTTGCGCACGCGCACCTGGGCGATTTTGATCAGGTCGGCGATGGCCGGCACGACGCCGGTCAGCGAGTGCGTTTCGAGAATCGACAGCACGTACGGCACCTGGATCTCGCCGTAGTTCATCTCGTCATGCTGCGACGGCAGGGCGAACACATTGAACGCCATCGGCGCCTTGGCGGGTTGCCACAATCCTTCCATGGCCGCGAGCTTGGCCGGCTGCGCGTTGCCGCCGACAAAGCCCAGCGCATCGCCCAGCGTGATGACGCCGGCGGTGGACAGGATGCCGAAAACGGTCGCGATGCGAAACGAGCGCCGCGCCAGTTCGACGTGCTGATTGCGGTACATGTAGAACGCGCTGATGCCGCACACGGCGATGGCCGCGGTGACGTAGCCGGCAACGCTGGTATGCACGAATTTCGCCTGCGCCTCGGGGCTGAAGAACAGATCGCCGAAGCTGGTCAGTTGCAGACGCAGCGTGTGGTAATCGAACGCCAGGCCGTGCGGCGACTGCATGAAACTGTTGGCCACCAGAATCCACAACGCCGAGAGGTTCGAGCCGAGCGCGACCAGATAGGTGATGGCAAGATGCTTGCCGCGCCCCAGCCGCTCCCAGCCGAAGACCATCAGGCCGATGAAGGTGGATTCGAGGAAGAAGGCCATCAGACCTTCGATGGCGAGCGGCGCGCCGAACACGTCGCCGACGAAGCTCGAATAGAACGACCAGTTGGTGCCGAACTCGAACTCCATCGTCAGGCCGGTGGCCACGCCGAGCGCGAAGTTGATCAGGAAAAGCTTGCCCCAGAACTGGGCCATCTGTTTGTAGATCGGCTTGCCGCTCACCACATAGACGGTTTCGATGGCGGCGAGCAGAAACGTCATGCCGAGGGTGACGGGAATGAACAGATAGTGATAAAGCGCGGTGGCCGCGAACTGGATGCGCGACAACTCGACGACGGTTGAATCAACCATGGCGTAATACCCCGGTAACGAAACAACGCACTGAAATATGCGTTTTCTGAAAGACCGACCGGAGTATGCGCGGATGAATCCACGGTTTATTGATCTGGATCAAGGGCGCACCCGGCGCGCCTTGCGTCCAATTGACACGGGGGGACGATGGCATGGGCGCGGCGCCCGCCGACCCGCACCGGGTCGCCGTCCGACGAGCGCTCTGGCGGGAGGGGGGAAATACGCGGGGAAATGCGCTAGGATGAACGCGGAGCCGGCAACCCGACACGCGAACAAAGGAAAAATCGATGGCCTCCGCCGTTTTCGACGATCAACCCACCCTGGCCGGCCCGACGCTCGCCCTGCGCCCTTTGACCGCGAGCGATTTCACCGGCCTGTACGCCGCGGCGAGTCATCCGCGGATCTGGGCGGGCCATCCCGCGAGGGACCGGCCGGCTTGGGCGACCTTGCCCCGAGCGCGCGCGGGGGACGCCGGCGGGGCGAGCCGCGACGGCGCGCGTCAAACGCGGCCCATATTGACTTCGCGAATGCCCTTGCGATCGCGCAGGGCGATCGCCGCGTGATTGAGCGCCGCGCGCATCGCCTCGGCGTCGACGATGCCGTTCAGACGCCAGACCGGATTGTTGGAATCGCTGGTCATCACGACGATGGTGCCCACATTGAACGCGCGCTGCCACCAAGGGTGGTAGGAGGTCAGGTCCTGGATGCGGAAGAGTTCGAGACTGGAGATCCGCTTGTTGAAGATGCCCTGGCGCAGCGTGATGCGTTCGGTGTCGATGATGATTTCGGTGAACGCGGTCCGCAGGCAGGCGATACCCACACCCGCCATCACGACCAGTACCGCGATCACCGGGATGGCCCAGGGCACCTGCCAGCGCTGCCCCGAGGCATACAGTGTGGCCGCCAGGATCACGACGATGGCCGCCACCCCCTTGAAAATCGCCGCCGCGTTCACGACCTGCGACGGCGCGCCCTTGAAGATGATCGTTTGCGCGGCGGCGTCATTGGCCATCAGGTCAAGCTGTGTCATGTCCGTGTCAATCCCAGGATAAAAACCATGAATCGTATTTCCCCCGCGCGCGCACTCGCCGCTGCGCTGATCATGACCGGCGCACGCCTGGCGACGGCGCACGCGCATCCGGCACAGGAAGCGCCCGGCGCCGGACAGACGCTCGCCACCGCGCCGCGGGAGGTCGCAATCGATTTCGACGAAAGCGTCGACGCCGCGTTCACGTCGATCGCCGTCGCCGATGCGCGGGGACGCTCGGTCACGCGCGGCAAAGCCGCGGCGGACACGGCCAACGGCAAGCACGTCTCGGTCCCCTTGCAGCCCCTGCCGTCGGGACGCTATACGGTGTCCTGGGTCGCCGTGGCCCGCGACGGGCACAGGACGCAGGGACACTATTCGTTCGCCGTCAAATGAACGGTGGCGCCGTCATGCGGGTCCCGCTTGCGCAGCAGATAGGTATCCATGATCCACCCATGCGTGCGGCGGGCCGCGGCGCGCACGCGCGCGATTTCCGGGCCGACCTCGACCAGTTTGCCGGACATCAGGATTTCGTCCGGCGTGCCGAGATAGGCGCCCCAGTAGATATCGAGATCCGCGTCGGCGAGTTTCAGGTAACTGTCCTGGGCGTCGAGCATCACGACCACGCTGTCGATGCCCGCGGGAAAACCCGCCGCGATGGTCCGCCCGTTCGTGATCTCGATCGAGCGGCCGATGAGATTGAGCGGGATCCGGTGCCGCGCCGTCAGCGCCTGCACGCTGCTGATGCCGGGAATGACGTCGTATTCGAGCGCCTGCCGGCCACTTTTTGCGATGGCCTCGACGATGCGGATGGTGCTGTCGTACAGCGCCGGATCGCCCCAGACGAGAAACGCGCCGCATTCGCCTTGCGCCATCTCCCGCGCGATCAACCGCTCGAATATCCGTTGCTTGTCCTGATTCAGCTGATCCACCGCCGCGCGATAATCGCCATTGTCGGCGCCGCGCTCGGGATTGGTCGCTTCGACGACGCGGTGGTGTCCCGCCCGGGCGAAGCGTTCGATGATGTGCGTGCGCAAGGCGATCAGCTTCGCCTTCGCCGCGCCCTTGTCCATGATGAAGAAAACGTCGACCTGCGCCAGCGCCGTGATCGCCTGAACCGTCAGATAGTCGGGGTTTCCCGCGCCGATGCCGATGATCAGAATCTTTTTCATCTGTGATGTTGTCGTCATTCGTGCGTAAAAACATTGCGGGCGCCGGCGGACGGGGGCGGACGGGGGCGGACCCTCGATGACGGTCGACCCGACGCGGCTTGTCCCGGGCGATTATAGCAACGGCGTCAGTCAGTCGGCGAACCCGTACAGCCGCGCGGGGTTGTCCACCAGCACGCGCCGTCGCAGCGTCCCCGGAGCCAGCCAGCGCGCCATGCAGGCCACCAGTTCGACGTCTTCGGGAACCTGCTCGTCGTAGGCGACATGGGGCCAGTCGCTGCCCCAGACCACCCGGGAGGCGTTCGCGTCGAGAAAGGCGGCAACCCCCGCGTCGAGAGCGCGATACGGCGGCGCGCCGAGCCGGTCCGCGCCGGAAATCTTCACCCAGGCGATGCCTTCGGCCAGCACCGGCAGCAGACAGCGGCGCGCGGCCAGGGCGGCGCCGTCGGCCCCGGCGGCGCCCCCCATGTGATCGAACACGAGCGGGATGCCGAGCGCGCGCAGCACCGGTTCGAGCGCGACGAGGTCGGCCGCGCCCACGTGAACCTGCGCGTGCCAGCCGCGCGCCTTCAGCGCCGGCGCCAGCGCGCGCAACGCCGCAAGGCCCGCCGGGTTGACGTAGCGCGGCGCGACGCCGTCGCGCTGGACATAGAAGCGGGCGGCACACACCCCGGCCTCGCTCAGGTCATCCAGCATGCGATCGGTCACACGCGTGTCGACCACCGCGACGCCCCGCAGGCGCGCGGGATGCAGACGCAGCGCATCGACCAGCGCGGTGTTGTCGGTCCCGTAGACGCCGGCCGTGACGAGAACGCCGCGCCGCAGGCCGAAGGCGTCCAGATGCGCGATGAACTGGTCGGGCGTCGTCACGGGCGGCGTGTAGCTGCGCCCGGCGGCGAGCGGGAAGCGATCGAACGCACCGAACACATGCGCATGCGCGTCGCACGCCCCCGCCGGCTCACTTCACCGATACGGTGGCGATGTCGATGAACCAGTTCTTCGGTTGCACCACGCCGCCGATGCGTGGCGAGAGCGCGCGCGGCCCGACATCGTGCGCGATCCACAGATCCGCCGACTGATCCATCATATAGGCGTTCAGATGTCCAGGTGCGGATTCGTCCGATAGCCGACGAAGGCGTCGCACGCGCGCACCATCGCATCCGAGACATGGGCATGCAGATGTACGAACACACCAGCGGGATGTCGGCACCCAGTTCCGCGCGGATCATTTCCTGGATATACCCTTCGGGATCGAGATTGGCAGTGGTGACGCCCGCGCCGCGCATCACGCAGAACACGCCGTCGACCGCAGCGCGCAACGCGCGCAGGCCGTCGCGCCACGCCGCGCACATTTCCTCGAAAAACCCCTGTTCCACCGGTCCGTTCGGCTCCGCCATCGCGAGGTGGACGGACCGTGGCTGCCAGGACCCGGCGGCGTCCATGTCGGCGACGAAACCCGGCATTTCGCCCAGCGCCAGCGGCGAGGCGCAACGGGCGTCGGTGACGATGTCCTCGCCGCTCAGCAGGGGGATACAGCGCGTTGAAGCGCCTGATCGGGATCGTCGCGACCGTGGACTTGACGATTTCGAGATTCGCGTCGGCGGCGAGCACCGGCAGAAAATCGCTGCTGATGGTCTGCAGGCCGTCGATCTCGCCCGCCTGCAGCGCGGCGCTCGACGTCGCGACGTCGGGAATCGTCTTCCATACCACCTGAGCGACATCCGCCACCTTCGCGCCCGCCGAGAAGCTGCCGGGCGCGCCGGGACGCGGTACATAGCCGTCGAAGCGTTCGAATACCGCGGTGGACCCGGACACCCACTTGTCCTTGGCAAAGCGGAACGGACCGCTGCCGATCGCCTCGGCGATCTGCGTGTGCGCATCGGTCTTCGCCAGGCGCTCCGGCATGATGCACGCCATGCTCGACGCCACCTTGCCCAGCGCGCTCGGCAGCAGCGGGAACGCCTTGTTCAGCTTGAAAACGATCGTGTGCACATCGGGCGCGGCGATGTCCGCGGTCCGCTTCATGAGTTTCTGGCCGAGCGTGTCCCGGCTGCCCCAGCGCCGGATGCTGGCGATGCAATCCTGCGCGCGCACCGGCGTGCCGTCGTGAAACAGCAGGCCGGGCCGCAGGACGAGCGTCCACTGCCGGCCGTCGGCGCTGGCCTTCGCATCGGCGAGCATCTGCAACTGCGGGTTGTAATGCGCGTCGAAACCGAACAGCGTGTCGTAGACGAGTTCCGCGGACATCTGGGTGATGTAGGCGGTGCTCCAGACCGGATCGAGACTGGTGAGGTCCGCTTCCGCGACATAGCGCAGGACCGGCAACTTGCCGACGACGGGCGCGGCGGCCACCGGGCGCGGCAGCGAGGCAGCAGCGGCGGCAGCGGCGGCAGCGGCGGTGGCCGCCGTCGTCAGCAGGAATGTTCTTCGCTTCATCACGTTCCCTCGGGTGAACCGACGCATGCGCAGTACACGCATGGCCAACGGGAACGATTCTATGAGTCGCAATTTTCCGGGTCGTATGCTTTTTTATGGCGCGGCGATAATTTTATGTCAATGGCGAGCACGGGCGCCGGCGCGGCCGCCAGGCCCAACCCGTCGTCGTCCAGCGTCTCGCGCAGCGCCGCGACGAAGGCGGCGGCCAGGCGCGACAGCGGATCGCACCGCAGATGCACCAGCTTCGCGACGAACGGCTGCATCAGCGCAAGAACGCCGCCGCGGCGCTGCGCGAAGCGCGCGCGATTCTGGAACGCGTGCGCATTCCCGACGCCGCGCGCGTGCTGCGCCGCTACCCGCACGAACTCTCGGGCGGCATGCGCCAGCGCGTGATGATCGCCATCGCGCTCTCCTGCCGCCCGCAACTGCTGATCGCCGACGAGCCGACGACCGCGCTTGACGTGACCGTGCAGGCGCAGATCCTGTCCCTGATCCGGGAATTGCAGCGGGAAATGAACATGGGCGTGCTGCTGATCACGCATGACATGGGCGTGGTCGCCGAATCCGCCGACCGCGTGCTCGTGATGCGGCACGGCGAACTGGTCGAGCAAAACGACGTACGCCCGCTGTTCGCCGCCCCCGCCCATCCCTATACGCAAGCGCTGCTGGCGGCGGTGCCGAAGCTCGGCGCCATGCAGGGCACCGACGCCCCCGCGCGGTTCGACTTGCTGCGCGACGCCACCGCCGATATCGAAGGGGACAGCGGCGTGCGGTCCGGTGCGGCGGCGACGGCGACGGCGGCGACGGCGATTGCGGCGATTGCGGTGCCCGTTGCGGCTGCCGTGACCGCGCCATCCCCGGTCATTCTCAGCGTGCGGGAACTCGTCACGCGCTTCGACGTCAAGCGCGGTATCTTCGGCAAGGTGCGACAGCGCGTACACGCGGTCGAGCAGGTCAGCTTCGACCTGCACGCCGGCGAGACGCTCGGACTGGTCGGCGAATCCGGCTGCGGCAAGACGACGACGGGACGCACCCTGTTGCAACTGGTCAAGCAGCAAAGCGGCAGCCCGTATCTCGACGGGGTCGATCTGACCCGCGGCGACCGGCGCGCCCGGCATCTCCTGCGACGCAGCATCCAGTTGATCTTTCAGGATCCGTTCGCGTCGCTGAACCCGCGCATGCGCATCGGCGAGGCAATCATGGAGCCGATGGCGATCCAGGGAATCGCCTCGGGCGACGACGCGCGGCGCCGCGCCGAAGCGCTGCTGGAAAAGGTTGGGCTCGACGCGTCGATGGCGCGGCGCTGGCCGCATCAGTTGTCGGGCGGCCAGCGTCAGCGCATCTGCATCGCGCGGGCGCTGTCGACCGAGCCGCGCGTGCTGGTGGCCGATGAATCGGTGTCCGCGCTCGATGTTTCCGTGCAGGCGCAGATCGTCAACCTCCTGATCGATCTACAGCGCGACCTCGGCATCGCCTGCCTGTTCATCTCGCACGACATGGCGGTGGTCGAACGCATCAGCCACCGCGTCGCGGTGATGTACCTGGGCCAGATCGTCGAGATCGGCCCGCGGCGGGCGATTTTCGAGAACCCGCAACATGCGTACACGCGCCGTCTGATGGACGCGGTGCCCATCGCCGATCCCTCGCGGCGGCGCCCATAGGCACCGTCCGCCATCGATCTGCCGAGCCCCGTGCGCGCGATCGGCGACGAACCGGTGGTGGCGCCGCTGGTGCAGGTGGGCGCGAGCCATTTCGTGGCGCGGCATCCGGTGGGCGGCGCGTACTGAGGCCGGCAAGGCAAGCGCGGCGTCCGGATGCCCGCGCCGCGTCAAGGCGACGCATAAGCGTCAAGGCAACGCATAATCGTTCGGCTGCCCTTGATCTCAAAAACCGCGCTGTTCAGAATGGTATCCCTCATCTCCCGGAGCTTTCCATGCGACGCATCATTTTTCAGAACGCCACGCTGTTCGACAGCGCCGACGGCACGCTCAAGCCCAACGCCAGCCTGGTGATCGAAGCGGGCCGCATCGCGGCCGTCACCTTCGGCGCGAGCGACGCGGGCAAGGTAGAGGGTGCAGGCGGCGAGACCGAAATCTTCGACCTGGCGGGCCGCGTGGTGTTGCCGGGGTTGATCGACGCGCACGTCCACACCACGGCGACCACGCCCGATTTCTTCAAATTGTCGCTGATGCCGCAGTCGCTGGTGACCGCGCAGTCTAAAGGGATCCTCGAAGGCATTCTCTCCCGCGGCTATACGACCGTGCGCGATGCCGGCGGCGCGGACTCGGGACTGGTGCAGGCGGTCAACGACGGTCACTTCGCCGGGCCGCGGATGTTCATCGCGGGACGCGCGTTGACCCAGACGGGCGGCCATGGCGACACGCGTCCGGCGTTCGGTAGCGGCATGAGCTGCGTCTGCTGCGGTTCCGTCGGCATTCTCGGACACATCGCCGATGGCGTGTCCGAGGTCCGGCGCGCGGCGCGCGACGAGATCCGCAAGGGGGCGACGCAGATCAAGGTCATGGCGGGCGGCGGCATTTCCTCGCCCAACGATCCGATCGACGGCACCCAGTATTCGATCGAGGAACTGACCGCGATCGTCGAGGAAGCCACCGCCGCGAAGACCTACGTGATGGCGCATGCCTACTCGCCGGAGGCCATCAAGCGGGCGGTGCGCTGCGGCGTGCGCTCGATCGAGCACGGCAACCTGATCGACGCCGACGCCGCCCGCGTGATGGCCGAACATGGCGCCTTCCTGGTGCCGACGCTGGCGACCTACGCGGCGATCGAGCGTCATGGCAAGGAGCTGGGATGGTCGCCGGCCATGCTCGAGAAAACGGACCGCGTGAAGAACCAGGGCATCGTCGCGCTGCGGATCGCCCAGGACGCGGGGGTCAAGATCGGCCTGGGTTCCGATCTGCTCGGCGACATGCACGCGGCGCAGTACGAGGAACTGACGCTGCGCCAGGCGGTCATGAAGCCCGCGGATATCCTGCGCAGTGCGACCTCGGTGAATGCCGAGCTGATGAACCAGACCGGCCAGATCGGCGTCATCGCCCCCGGCGCCCATGCCGATCTGATCGTCGTCGACGGCAATCCGCTGGAAGACCTCGCGATCTTCCAGAAACGCGACACGCTGCTCGCCGTCATGAAGGGCGGACGTTTTCATTCGAACCGCCTGCCGTCACCGGCACCCGCCGCCGCGCGCTGATCCGCGTCCCCGCCGCCCGTCGCCGTTCACGCCTCGCCCCTTTCCCCTCGTTCGCGAGCGATGCGGCGCGCGCGGGCGCGCACGGCGTCCGTACCCGATTTCCCGGAAACATCCTTTTTCAGCGAGCGAATCTTGTCCAACCTATCCTCCCGGATCGAAAGCTGGCCGTTTTCGACCTTTCATCGCCGGCTGTTGGTGATCGGCGGTCTCGGCTATACATTCGACGCCATGGATGCCGCGGTACTGGCCTTCATCCTGCCCGTGCTGCGTGCCGTCTGGCATCTCACCAGCGTGCAGACGGGCGTGCTGGGCAGCGGCACCTACATCGGCTATTTCTTCGGCGCGCTGCTCGCCGGCGCATGCGGCGATCTGATCGGCCGGCGCCGGGTCATGATGGTCGCGCTGGCGATCTATTCGGCCGCGTCGCTCGCCAGCGCCATGACGCACGGCTGGCCGACGTTTCTCGTGTCGCGCATCGTGGCCGGTTTCGGCACGGGCGCGGAAAGCGCCATCATCGCGCCCTATCTCGCCGAATTCGTGTCGCGCCGTTATCGCGGCACGTTCGTCGGCTCGCTCGCCGGATTCTTTTCCTTCGGCTTCGTGGCGGCCGCCTTGCTGGGCTACCTGGTCGTGCCCGCGACACCGCAAGGCTGGCGCATCGTCCTGGTGCTCACCGCGCTGCCGGTCCTGATGCTGCTGTGGTGGCGCCGCGCCCTGCCCGAGTCGCCACGCTGGCTGGAAAGCCGGGGCCGGCACGCCGAGGCGGCGGCCACGGTGCAACGTATCGAACAGCAACTGCTCGCGGCCGGTGCCGTACTGGAAACACCCGCTCCGGAAACCGGGCATGCGACGCATGCGGCCGATGCCCCGGCAGCGATGTCGCTGGCGGCCAATTTCAAGGCCTTGTGGGCCGGCAGACAGGCCAGGGTCACCGCGATGACCTGGACGATGTGGCTGGCGATCACCTTCAGCTATTACTCGTTCTTCACCTGGATTCCCGGTCTGCTGATCCAGCACGGCATGAGCATCACCAAGAGTTTCGGCTATTCGCTGGTGATCTACGTCGCGCAGATCCCGGGGTATTTCTCCGCGGCCTGGCTGAATGAAAAACTCGGACGTCAGGCGACGATCGCCACGTACATGGTGCTCGGCGGCGTGGCCGCGCTGGCGATGACGATGATGCGCTCCAACGAGGCCATCATGGCCGCGGGCATCTGCCTGTCGTTCTTCATGAATGGCACCTATGCCGGCGTCTATGCCTACACGGCGGAGGTGTTCCCGACGGCGATCCGCACGACCGGCGTCGGCACGGCCTCGGCGGTGGGACGCATCGGTGCGATCGTGTCGCCCATTCTGGTGGGCTATATCTTTCCCGCATTCGGCTTTGGCGGCGTCTTCGGCATCACCACTGCCGTCCTGGTCGCCGGCGCGCTCGTGGTGCTGGTGATGGGCATCAACACCAGGGGGCGGTCGCTGGAAAACATCGCGGTTCAAGACCTCGACGCTTGAGCGCGGCTGCGGTGGCGGATCACCCGGAGACGGCGGTCCGCCGGGCAATCCGCTCCCCGCTCAACGCCTGGCGAGCAGCGTGTCGAAGTCCCCGTCGAGCTTCGCCAGCGAGCCGTCGATCGCGGCGCGGCGTGCCGCGATCCAGTCGCTCTGTTGCGCGATGCGCTGGCGGGCGTTCTTCAACATTCGCGCCATTTCGGCAGGCTGCGGGCCGCCGCTGGTCTCGCGGTGATCGACGATGGCGACCGGATCCAGCGTCGAGCGGAATTCCGTCTCGCTCATCGGCAGATTCCCCGCGTACGGGGTGTTCGCCACCGTCTGCGCGTAGATTCGCCGCGCGTCGGCATACGGGAAATCCAGCGGCTTGATGTCGTTCTGCCGCGCGTATTCCACGACGTTCGACGCGAAGTGATGACCGACGCGGAACGGCAGCTTGTACTTGCGCATCAGTACATCGGCGAGTTCCTGCGACGCGGTCCAGTCGCTGTTCAGTTCCTCCAGCGCGCGGTCGGGATTGATGACCAGCGCGTTCAACACCGTATTCCAGCCCTTGAGCACGCTGATCGCGCTGCCGACCATCGCGTTATTGGTCTCGACATCCTTCGCGTCGCTCATGCCCGGCGGCAGGTTGTGCGCCTGCATGACGACGCCCATCGCCAGGGTGATCGCCGTCGACGCCTCGACGCGCGTGCGGATCAGCAGACCCGGATTGCGCTTCTGCGGCATCGCGCTCGACACATAGGTGTTCACGCCGCCTTCCTGCAGCAGGATCCACGGGCGCGACTCCGCATACTGCGTCATCACATCCTGGATGAAGCTGCCCGTGTGCAGCGCCACGCTGGTGACGATGGCACCCACCTCCACCGGTTCGTCCACCGACGAGAGCTGCGACGCGTCGTACGCATTGTCGACGATCGCCGAAAAACCGAGATAACGGGCCATCCGCTCCCGGTCCAGCGGCCAGCTGGTGCCGTTGAGCACCGTGGTGCCCATCGAGGAACGGTCGACCCGCGCATACGTTTCGCGGATGCGCTGGGCGTCGCGGTCGAGTGCCGCCGCATAGCCGAGCAGGTAATGACCATAGCTGTTCGGCTGGGCGGCGACGCCGTTGGTATAGTTCGGCACGACCGTCGCTGCGTATTTCTGCGCCAGCGCGACCAGCGTGCCGGATGTGCGGTTCAACTGATCGGCCAGGTTCAGCAGGTCGTCGCGCAGGATCGCCGAACGCAGGGTCGCCAGCATGTCCTGGCTCGAACGTCCCGCATGCAGCAATGTGACGTCCTCGCCGGCCGCCTTGATCAGCAACGGTTCGAAGGTGATGACGTTGCGCGGGCGCTTGGCGCCGGGCTGGTTGCCGTCGGCGATCACCTGCGCCACGCCCGCGGCGAGCCGGGGCGCCAGCGACTTGTCCAGCAGACCTTCGTCGGTATTGATCACCGCGCTCGCCTTGTTGATCTCCCCGAGCCAGAAGAATTCGTCGCGGCCGGGGGCCTGCTGGGCCAGTGCGGCAACGGCGTGCAGCGCAACGACAAGGGGAAGCGTGCGGATGAGCAGTTTCATGGCGGTGTCATGGGATGGTTGCGGCAAGCGCGATTCTAGCAAGCCGAGCGCCGGCGCGGCACGCCAGTATTCCGACAAACAACGCTGCCGGGCGCGCTTTGGCACACCGCCCGGCGGGCGCCGGGTTCCATGATCCAACCCGTGTCGCGAATCCGCGCAGCCGGCGCGCGGCCGCACAACCGGTCAATGCGGTTCGAAGATCCGTGCGAGACCCAGGGTGTGTGCGTACACCACGCCCGTCCTGATCACGGCGGCCACCGCGTACGCTTCCTCCAGCGCGGCGGGAACGACGCCGCTATCGAGCGCGAAGGCATGAAACGCGGCTTGCCATGGCCCGTTTCCCTTGGCGTAGGCGATGGCGGCGGCCAGTACGCCGCGCAATGACAGCGGCAACGTCGCGTCCTGCAGGACGTCGCGCACGAAGTCATGCCGCGACCGGGCGATCGGGCCGTCGGCGAGGCGCGCATCCGACGCCGTCACCGCGAGATCCGCGCCGACGCGAATCTCGCTGTCGCCGAGCGATTCCAGCGCGGCGGTGACATAGGATGCCGCCAGCAGTTCCGCCAGCGAGGCACCCAGGTCCCGCGCCAGCAACGCGTGGTGCGCGATGCAATACCCGCACCGCGTCACCTGCGCGACCGCTACCGCGATCAGGTGTTTGTCCCGGCTGCTCAGGGCGCCATCGGCCCAATGGGATCGGGAAAACCGGCGGAAGGCTTGCGCGGGCGGGTACTGTCTTTCCAGATTCGCCAGAACGCGGGCGTCGGCTTCGTGTGTCATGCAGGGCTCCTGTGGAAAAATAGGATCACGCGAGGTCCCCGATTTCCCGCTCCCGCGCGGGTGATGCCGCGCGCGGGAGCCTGTCGGTGCGTACCGGGTCCTGCGCGGCAAGCGCCGCGGCGAGGCTGAGGACGGCGTAGAAGGAAATGAAGCCGCAGATCAGCCAGGGCGCGCCGCCGCCCACCGCATACAGGTAGGTCGCGATGAACGGCGTCAGCCCCCCGGATATCAGCGTACCGACCTGATAGCCGAGCGACACGCCGCTATACCGCACCTCGACCGGAAACTGCTCCGCGAACCACGCCGCGCCGGGCGCGTAGATTGCCGCGTCGAAGACGCCCAACGCGACGGCGACGACCAGCGGCAGGTAGGCGAGATTGCCGCCGTCGAGAAACGCAAAGAACGGCCACACCAGAATGCCCATGCCGATGATCGCGAACAGCGCCGGGCCGCGGCGGCCGATCCGGTCGGACAGCCAGGCCCAGCATGGCGTGGCGACGATTGCAACGGCCGAGCCCACCAGCACGGCGCCCAGCGCGAAACGCGTGTCGCCGCGCCTGAGATGCAGATAGCTGATCGAATAGGTCGTCAGGATCGCGTACATCGCGGGCTGCACGAGCCGCAGTCCGATCGTGACGAACACGGCGCGCGCATGGTGCCGCAGCACCTCGGCCACCGGATGGGCGACGATTCGTTCCTGCGCCTGGACGTCGAGAAAAACCGTCGGCTCCTCGAGTTTCAGCCGCACGAAGACGCCGATGCCTACCAGCACGATACTTAGCAGAAACGGCATGCGCCAGCCCCAGGCGTCGAAGACCGACGGATCGAGCACGGACCGGACCGTGAGAAAGGTCGCGGAGGCGAGCAGCATGCCCGCGGCGGAGCCCACTTGCGTGAACGATCCCAACAAGCCCCGATGCCTCGCACCGGCGTGCTCGACGGCAAGAAGGGACGCCCCGCCCCATTCCGCGCCGGTCGCGATGCCCTGCAGCAGCCGCAGTCCCACCAGCAGCGCCGTCGCCCACAGGCCGATCGATGCATACGTCGGCAACAGTCCGGTCAGCAAGGTGGCGACGCCCATCGCCATCAGCGAATACACCAGCACCCGTTTTCTGCCGATACGGTCGCCGAAATGCCCGGCGATGATGCCGCCGAGCGGACGCGAAGAAGCCGACGCCATACGCGGCGAACGCGCCGAGCAGGCCGGAGACGGGATCCCGCGCCGGCGGAAAGAACGTATGACCGAAGATCAGTGCCGATGCGGTACTGTAGATGTAGAAGTCGTACCATTCGATCGTCGTGCCGATGAACGCGGCGAATCCGATACGACGGCTGTTGTCGCGGTGTTTTCGGGAGGGCTGAGCAGGCGCCGGCACGTTTTTCCTGGCATCGATGAGGCGGATGCCACGCCGCCGCCCCATGCCGGCCGCGTGCGCATCGCGGGCTCATACTATGCTTTTTCCCGGCCGAAACACCAAACAAGGAAACATGCTTTGCAAAGCGGGGGAACAGGATTGGTGCCGGGCAGGTGCGCCCTGGCGCATCGCCCGCCGGTTCACGCTTCGGTCGCCAACGGCGGGCGCAGGACGCAAGTGGGCGAATGCCCGCACCGCCGTTCGACGGAAACGATGGCGCGGGTCCGCGTTTACTTCACGGTAAATACGTAATTGCCCTTGGTACGCTGGCCGTCCACGGCGACCGCGACCCATGCGACCGAATATGTGCCGGGACCGAATTTCCGTGCACCGACCGTCATGGTCTTGCTGTCGGTAGGACTCAGATGGGATTTGCCGTTGGCCAGCGATTTGCCCTGGGCATCGGTCAAGGTCAGCGAGCTGCCGCGCGGCTTGAGTTCCTTGTTGAAGCCCATCTCGATTTCATTCGGCGCGGCGGCGATCGTCGAATCCGGCGAAGGAATCTGCGTGATCGGCTTGGCTTGCGCGTGCGCCAGCTGGGCGCCGGCCAGCAACAGCAAGGCGGCGGCACCGCGTGTGAAGGCGGCGGTGGATGGCAGGATCGTCATAGATATTTCCGTTGTGGCAGAGAACAGCGCAGCAGGGGTCCGGTATGCGTCCGCGCCAGAGCGCGGGCATCTGCTACCCGCCTGATGCCTGTGCATCGATTATATGACGGGCGGCACGCTTCCCGCAGGACATGGACCGGGCATTACGTTCGCCATACAGGTATGCGCCTTGCGTGGGTCGCTCTTCGCATGGTGATGCAATTCCCGCGCTTGGCTGGACGAACCGGCCGCAGCGCGCGACAGCGCCGCCGACCACTTCCCTCGTTACCTGGCACCTACCTCCTCATATATGACTCGTTACGATGTGATTGTCATCGGCAGCGGCCCCGGGGGCGCCTCGCTCGCGCACCGCCTGGCCGGCACCGGAAAGTCGATCCTGATGCTGGAAAGAGGCGACTATCTGAAACGGGAACCGGCGAACTGGGATTCGAAAACGGTCTTCGTCGACGGCGCGTATCAGACCCAGGAAACCTGGTACGGCGCCGATGGCCGCAAATTCCGCCCGGGCCTGCACTATTTCGTCGGCGGCAATTCCAAGGTGTACGGCGCCGCGCTGCTGCGTCTGCGCGAAAGAGACTTCGGCGAACTGCCGCACAAGGACGGCGTCTCGCCGGCCTGGCCGCTCGATTATCAGGACTTCGAGCCGTATTACACCGCGGCGGAGAAGCTGTTCCATGTCCATGGTCAACGCGGCGAGGATCCGACAGAACCGCCTGCCAGCGCGCCCTATCCCCACCCGGCCGTCTCGCACGAGCCGCGCATCCAGCGCCTGGACGCGTCGCTGCGCGAGGCCGGACATCACCCGTTCCACCTGCCGCTGGGCATCCTGCTCGACGAGAAGGATGGCCGCGTCACCCCGACCAGCACCTGCATCCGGTGCGATGCCTTCGACGGTTTTCCCTGTCTGTTGAACGGCAAGGCCGACGCCCAGGTGATGTGCGTCGATCCCACCCTGGCCAGGCACGACAACTTCACGCTGCTCACGAATACCTATGTGACGAAGCTGCTCACCAACGACAGCGGCACCACCGTCACCGCGGTGGAGGCGACGCGCGACGGCGAGACGATACGATTCAGCGCGGATATCGTCGTGGTTGCCTGCGGCGCGCTGTCGTCGGCCCTGCTGCTGCTGCGCTCGGGCACGGAACGGCACCCGAAGGGCCTGGCAAATGGCTCGGATCAGGTCGGTCGCAACTATATGCGGCACAATCAGTCGGTGTTGATGGCGCTGATGCGCGAGCCCCACGACACGGTGTTTCAGAAAACGCTGGCGCTCAGCGATTTTTACTTCGGTGCGGACGACTTCGCGTTTCCGCTGGGGCTGATCCAGATGTGCGCGACTTCGCATGCGGATCAGATTCGTGGCGAAGCGTTGCCCGGTTGGCTGGAATGGCTGCCCGAAATGCCGTTCGAACAGATGGCACGGCATTCGATCGATTTCTGGTTGTCGAGCGAGGATCTGCCCCGCAGCGAAAATCGCATCCGCTACGACGGCGAGCGCGTGGTGCTGGACATCCAGGAAGGCAATATGGAAGCGCATCACCTGCTCAGGCAAAAGCTGCAGGATCTGCTCACGCAGTCCGGCGCGCATCCCACCTTCATGGAACGCAATCTGTATCTGGGCAAGAATATCCCGATTGGCGGCACCGCCCATCAGGCGGGCACGGCCCGCTTCGGCACCGACCCGGCGAGTTCGGTGCTCGATCTCGATTGCAAGGCCCATGAACTCGACAACCTCTATGTCAGCGATGCAAGCTTCTTCCCGTCGATCGGCGCGGTGAACCCGACCCTGACGATCATCGCCAACGCGCTGCGTGTCGCCGACCGCATCGGCGCGCGCCTGGGCGCCTCGCTTCCCCCCTTGTGAGCCGCGATCCGTATGCATACCCTCGATCTGTTGGCCCTGCCCTTCATCGCCCGGCTCTGCCTGGTCATCATGTTTCCCTTCAGCGCGCTGGACAAGATCGTCCACTGGCGTGACGCCCTCAAGCAGGCGAAATCGTCGATCCTGCCGGGTGCGCCCTTCATGCTGGTGCTGGCGATCATCGTGGAATTCGTCACGCCGGTGTGCATCGTCACCGGCTGGTACGACCGCATCGCCGCGTTCGTGCTGGCGGGCTTTTGCGTGGTTACCGCGCTGCTTTACCACCCATTCTGGTCGTATCCCGATTTCTGGTCGCAGGACGGGGCGGGACGCAGCCACTTCTGGGATTTCCTGAAAAATTTCGGACTGACCGGCGGCTTGCTGCTGCTCGTCATCGGCGGCGCTCCGGTGCCGGCCACGACGGTCTTGCATGCCCCGCTGTCGTCCGCTCCCTACGCCGCCAGCAATCCCCCGCCCTCTGGAGCGACCCAATGACCGAAACCCTGCATGCCCCCCTGCTTCCTCCGAACGATGCGAACGACCCTGCCAATCCGCCCCGGGTTGGCTACTGGCATCTCTGGACCGATGAACAAGGCGTCAGCCACCATGCATGGTGCATGCTCGAGCACTTCACGCTGAAGGGCGTCGGCGCGGCCGCGCCGCAATGGAACGACCCGCAGCCACGCGGCCAGGCGACGACGGTTTTCACGATCCAGCCCGTTGGCTGGGTGGGCGAATGGCATGAAAATCCCGCGCCGCAATGGATCGTCCCGCTCTCGGGGCGCTGGTGGGTGGAGGCCATGGACGGCACCCGTGTGGAGATGGGCCCGGGCGAGCTGGCATTCGGCGAAGACCAGGGATGCATTGCCGACGCGGCCGGACGCAAGGGCCACCGCTCGGGAACGATCGGCGGCGAACCTGCCCGCCTGATGACCGTGCAACTTCACGTCGCGCCGGTTCACCGGCCCGGCCATCTGCGCTGATGCCGATGGACGGCTTCGACATCATCGATCCCCGCTTCCGCGCGTGCGTCTTGCCCAACGCACCGCTGGAGAAGCTGGCGGACGGTTTCCGCTGGCTGGAAGGCCCGGTGTGGTTCGGCGACGCGGATTGCCTGCTGTTCAGCGACCTGCCCAACGACCGTGTCCTGCGCTGGACCGAGTCCGGGGGAGTCAGCGTCTACCGCCAGCCATCCGGCTTCGCCAACGGCCATACCCGCGACCGCCAGGGGCGCCTGATAAGCTGTTCGCACCAGCACCGCTGCATCACCCGGACCGAGTGGGACGGCAGCGTGACCGTGCTGGGGGAACGCTACGCGGGCCAGCGCCTGAACTCGCCCAACGATGTCGTGGTCAAGCGCGACGGCACGATCTGGTTCACCGATCCTCCCTACGGCATCCAGACCGATTACGAAGGCGGCAAACAGATTGCCGAACGGCCGGCCTGCGTGTACCGGCTGAACCCGGCCACCGGCGAGCTGCGGGTCGTCAGCGAGGCGTTTGAAGGCCCCAACGGCCTGTGCTTCTCGCCGGACGAGCGCCGCCTGTATGTCTCGGAAAGCGGCGCGCAGTTCGCCGAGCAACCGGTGCAGCATATCAGCGTCATGACGATGTCCGACGATGGCGAGCACTGCGGCGCGCCCGTACTGTTCCACAAGATCGCGCCGGGTTTCGCCGACGGATTTCGCTGCGACGAGGCCGGCCGTATCTGGTCGAGCGCCGCCGACGGCGTGCACTGCATCGCGCCCGACGGCGCCCTTCTGGGCAAGATCAAGGTACCGTTCACGGTCTCGAACCTCGCGTTCGGCGGGCGCAACCGTAGCCGCCTGTTCATCTGCGCCTCGCATACGCTCTATGCCATCTACCTCAACTGCCGGGGCCTGCCCTTTCCATGACCCCGTCCCCCCCGGCGACCCCCGAAGCTCCTACGACACCGAGCGGCGTCCGGGCACGCATCGTTCGCCTGTCGCGCAACGTGCGGCACCTCGCTCGCAGCACGGCATTTTACGAAACGCGACTCGGCTTCGTGCGGTGCGGTCCGTCGCAAACGCTCGACCCCGCGCTCGCCTGTCTGTGGGGCGCGTCCGGCCAGCCGCTCGAACGGCAGCGTCTGCAGCTTGGCGCGAGCGAACTGGAACTGGTGGGCGTCGGTAGCGTGACGGCCGCGGGCCATTCCGAGGACAGTCGCGCGGACGACCTCTGGTTCCAGCACTTCGCGATTCGCTGCCCCGATCTCGGCCAGGCGTTCGCCCGCCTTTACCGGCCAGACCCCGGCGTGCCCTTGCCGCGGGCCATATCGCATCGCGGCGACGGCACGCCCGGCCCCATCCTTCTGCCGGAAAGCAGCGGCGGCGTGACCGCGTTCAAATTCCGTGATCCCGATGGGCATCCGGTGGAGTTGCTGGGTTTCCCCGCGCGGCCCGGTGACGCGAGGGATGCACAGCCTGCCGGCATCGATCATTCCGCGATCAGCGTCGCGAACGCCGCGGCGAGCGTCCGGTTCTATGAACGATGGCTCGGTTTCTCCCTCGCCAGCCGGCAATGCAACACGGGCATCGGGCAGGACCATCTCGACGGACTCGACGGGGTACGGGTCGACGTGGTGGGACTTCAGACCGCATCGGGACATGCGCCGCATCTGGAACTGCTCGGCTACCGTTTCGCGCCGCGTACCGGACATCCGCCCCCGACGGGTCTGCACGACGTCGTCAGTGACCGGCTCGTGATCCGGGTCGCCGATCTCGACGCGCTGCGGCGCGCCTGGACGGCCCTCGGCCTGCCGGTCGAGGCCGCTACTCCGGATGCGCTGCTGATCCGCGACCCGGACCGGCATTTGCTGATGCTGACCCGCTGAGCGAGCGTTGCCGTGCGGCAGCGGCGCTCAGTTGCTGGGCAAGCAGGCGGGGAACACGCGGCAGCGTGTGCGGCCAGCGCATCACTTCCTGCGTCATCTGCGCGACAAGGCCATGTGCCGTGAACTGGTCGGCCATCAGGCGCGCGAGCACCCGCCGGACGATGTCCCAGACATCGAGATCGGGAGCGAGCCGGGCAGCCATCGACTCGATGGCTGCCACGGAGCGCGACAGCAAGGCCGCGCGCGAGGCGATACGGATATGGGTATCGCTGAACGCATGCTCCAGCGTTCCCTGGCCGAGCGCCGTCAATAACGCCGCCACGCTCGTGCCGCGGCGCGCCTCGGGCGTGGCGAACCGCTCCGCGGCGCGCCGGTAAGTCGTCTCCACCATCACCTCGTGCGCGGGATGGGGCCGCGCCGGCCGGCCCTGTTCGAAGTGCTCGCGGGCGGCGGTTTTGTGATCGCCCCGCAGCAGGGCATCGGCCGCCGTCACGAGAAACCCCCGCTCGTGCGCGGCCATGAACAGCATGGGCGTCTCGGCGTCGAGCACCAGGCGGCCCAGCGTATCGGCCTCGACGCTGACCCGCGCGCCGGCGGCGTCGAGGCCCGCGTGAACCATACCCGCGCCCATCGATATCTCGAAAAAACATTCGATCAGGACTGCGATCAGCGCGGCGGGATCCAGACCCGCGGCGCGCAATGCGGCGGCATCGGTCACGGGCACATGCCGCACCGCACGTGTGGTCAACACGGTCTCGTTGCAATAGTCCCAGAGCACTTCGGGGACGAGCACGCGGGCGTCGTCGCGGAGCTTGTAGCGCAGGAAGCTCTGATCGGCCGCGCGCTGCCGCAGGTCCAGCATGGCGTGAATCGAGCCGCGCAGCGTTACCACCCAGGCCCGCAAACCGCTGGCCCGGGCCCGTCGCGAACGATATTGCGCGAAACGTGCGGCCCGCTCGGCGAGATCGAGGTCGTCGGCGAGATGCGCGCGGATGTCCATGCGCAGCAGCGTGATGCTCACCGGCGCCGCGCCCAGCCGCGCCGAATGCGTCTGCTCGGCAATACCGCAACGTACAGGTGCCGCGCTCAACGCCGCGATGTCCTGAAAACGGGGACCGGGCAGCGCCCGTTGCAGGGCCGCGCGCGTCGCCTCGGGCGCGTAGGGTTCGGACAGCGCCCCCATCTCGGCGAATGCCACCCGAACCGCCGCCTCCGCCAGCGCGGGATGCCGTTCGAGCGCGCGCGCGGCAAGCGCCACGACTCCCGAGAGATGGTGCAGCGGCGGCGCCGACGCCGTGCTCGCCATCGCCTCGCGACGCCGCGATTGCATCGCCAGGGAGCGCAGGACGCCCTGCAGCGGCCCGCCATGCGGCGCCCCCCGGCTGGCGGTGACGAACAAGGCGCCCAGACGCCAGAGGGTCGCAAGACGTCGCATGACGGTTTCCTGTGCTCGAGTGGCGAAGTGAGGCGGCTCTACCTTACCACGCCCGGCACGGCCCGATCGCGCCACGCGGCACCGGGACCTTTTCCCGGTAACGGCGGCAATCGTCCGGCCTGGAACACGCCTTGCGAGGTTGTCAAGGTCCGGACGCTGCATCATCCCCTGCGTCATACAACCGAAAGGAGCTTCACCATGTCCTGCAAGCGAATCGTTTCTACATTGTTTTTCTCTGTCTGCGCACTCGGCGTGTCCAGCGCCGTATTCGCCCAAAGCACCGGCGGCGCCGGTAGCAGCGGCAGCACCGGCAGCACGATGGGTGGCAACATGTCTTCCGGTACCGGTTCGACGGGCGGCACGGGTGCGGCCGGCACGTCCACCAATATGAACAGCGGCTCGACCGGCATGTCCACGGGGACGAACGGCATGGGCGGCGGCATGGGCGGGTCCAGCAGCGGCGGCACCGGCGGTGCCGCCGGAGGCGGGGCCGGCGGCGCTGCGGGAGGAGGAGCGGGCGGCGCGGGCGGTTCTGGCGGCAAGTAACGCCGAAACCATGTCCCACGTGATTTCGCGATGGACGCGAGCGTGCAGACGATCGTCCGCGCGTACGCGTTTGTTGCGCAAATGACCCACCCTTTCCGATCTCGCCCGATCCACGGCCGATATGGCCGCGTGAACCCCTCTCCCTGGTAAACTGACGGTCAGACATGTGCGGTTTCTCTACGCACCGTCGCCTTCCCGCCTCGCCGCAAAGGCCCCTCCTTTTACCCGGAACAGTTGTCATGTCTTCGCCAGGTACCATCCGTCTGAAATTCGTCCGAGCGGAAGCGGACGACCCCATCTTCAGCCGGGATTACCAGGTCGGCCTGCGGCACTTCTATGATCAGGTCCGTGCCGAGGGGTTGCGCATGAGCGCGGTCTCCTTCACGATGGACCGAATGGGCGGGAACACGGGATTCATGGGCGAATTCGTCATCCATCTCGGGCAGCCCATCGGGCCGCAACTGGCGGACAATGCCGCGGTCTGGATGCAGGCGCGCGAAGGGCGCCTGATACGGATCCGGGTGGGCGGCAACGAGTTCGAGGCCGACACGGAGGAGGTCCTGAGGCGCCTGCTGACCGATACGCAGGCGCTCCGGTCCCACGGCCTGCGTGACGACGAAGGCGACTGACCGATCTCCCGCGCGGGCAGACCGGTAACGCATGCAACCTTATTGCAGAATCGGATTATGCCAAAACATACGATCGCCGAATTCCTGGCGAAAAAGCTGGCCGCCGCGGGCGTGGAGCGAATTTGGGGCGTGACGGGCGACAGCCTGAACGGCCTTGCCTACAGCCTCGATCGACTCGGCGCGATTCGCTGGATGCATACCCGTCACGAGGAAGTCGCGGCATTCGCGGCGGGCGCCGAGGCCGCGTCCACCGGCCGGCTGGCCGTTTGCGCGGGCAGTTGCGGGCCGGGCAATCTGCACCTGATCAACGGCTTGTATGACTGCCACCGGAATCACCAACCGGTCCTGGTCATCGCCGCGCACATTCCCTCGACGGAAATCGGCCTGGGGTACTTCCAGGAGACGCATCCGCAGGAACTGTTCAAGGAGTGCAGCCACTACGTCGAACTCGTCACGAATGCGTCGCAGTTTCCGCGTGTGCTCGAACGGGCGATGCGCACCGCCATCCAGGAGCGCGGCGTGGCGGTGATCGTGCTGCCGGGTGACGTCGCGCTGGGCGAGGGTCCGGCCGAAACGCCGGACTGGTCCGAGACCGCGCCCGCGACCATCCTGCCCGCCGAAGCCGACCTGGACCGCCTCGCGGCCCTGCTCAACGCATCGAGCGCGGTGACGATGATGTGCGGCAGCGGCACGGCGGGTGCGCATCCCGAGATCCTCGAACTCGCCGAGCGTCTCGGCGCGCCCATGGTGCACACCCTCCGCGGCAAGCAGTATGTCGAATGGGAAAACCCGTTCGACGTCGGCATGACGGGGCTGATCGGTTTCAGTTCCGGTTATCACGCGATGGAATCGTGCGACACCCTCCTGCTGCTGGGTTCCGACTTTCCCTATCGGCCGTTCTATCCGCAACACGCGAAGGTCATTCAGATAGACTGGAAAGGCTCGCAACTCGGCCACCGTGCGCCCCTCGCCCTCGGCCTGGTCGGCACCGTCAGGGAAACCGTACGCGCGGTGCTGCCCAAGCTGCGTCCGAAACCCGATCGGCGCTTCCTCGACAATGCATTGCGTCACTATGCGTCGGCACGCAAGGAACTCGATGCGCTGGCCACGCCTTCGCATCCCGGAAAGGCCATCCACCCCCAATACCTTACCCGGCTGATCGACGAAATCGCCAGCGACGATGCGATCTTCACGGCCGATGTCGGCACGCCGACGGTGTGG
The DNA here is from genome assembly GCF_026624755.1 of Robbsia betulipollinis. NCBI lineage: Bacteria > Pseudomonadati > Pseudomonadota > Betaproteobacteria > Burkholderiales > Burkholderiaceae > Robbsia > Robbsia betulipollinis. Next base: position 1,364,479 of record NZ_JAPMXC010000001.1, on the reverse strand, counting down.
GCGGCGCGCTATCTGACGATGAACGGCAAGCGGCAACTGCATGGCTCGTTCAATCACGGTTCGATGGCGAACGCGATGCCGCAGGCGCTGGGCGCGCAGGCCGCGCATCCGGGCCGGCAGGTGGTGTCGATGTCGGGTGACGGCGGGCTGTCGATGCTGCTCGGCGACCTCCTTACCGCCGTGCAGCTCGCGCTACCGATCAAGATCGTGGTCTTCAACAATAGCCTGCTTGGCTTCGTTTCCATGGAGTTGAAGGCGGCCGGTTATCTCGATACGAACGTCGACCTGAGCAAGACCGACTTCGCCGCGATCGCGAAAGGCGCAGGACTGTTCAGCGTTCGCGTCGAGGAATCGAGCGAGCTGGCGGACGGGCTGCGTGCGGCATTCGCCCATCCCGGACCCGCACTGGTGGATGTCGTGACGGCGAAACATGAAATCGCCATGCCGCCGAAGGTGGCGCTGGAACAGGCCAAGGGTTTCAGTCTCTACATGCTGCGGGCGATCCTCAACGGACGCGGCGACGAGATCGTCGATGTGGTGAAAACCAATCTGCGCTAGGCGAAGAACCCGCGACACGCCCACCACGCGCCGGTACCTCACGCCACCGGCTACACCGTCGTCGTGACGTGCCCGGCTGGCGCCGTATCGGCCAGCTCGCGCGGTGCGGCATCGCGCGGGTGGCGATGCGCGACCCACACGCGCCAGGCGACGAACAGAACATTGCACGATGCCACGATGCCGAAAGCGCTCAACATGAAGATTCTCTGAGGATGTCAGTCCCGGTCGCACGCAGCGCGTGGCCGGATTCCGGGTCGCATCCCGGCTTTGCGTCGCGGACAGACTTCCACGACGAAGCCATCGTAGCAAATCGCCCTTCCGGCCGATCCGACGAACAACCGCGGTAATCTCCCGCATATCGGTATTGAAACGCGCTACCGAGACCCCCGCACACCCGCTGCGTCACCCTCCTCCGATTCACGATGCACCGCACGTGGCACATCGCACTTCAAGGCAGCAGCAATACCTTGCCGAAATGCGCATTCGCCGTCATGTGCGCCAAGGCTGCCGCCGCGTCGCCGAGGGCGAACACGCGGTCGATCGGCAGGCGCAACGTACCGTCCGCCACAAGATGCATCAGATCGCGCCGCACGCCTTCGACGATGAGACGGATTTCCTCGCGCGAACGGGTACGGAACGTGACGCCCACATAGTCGATGCGGCGCAAGGCATGCAGATCGAAATCGAACGCCGCCCGGGCGCCGCCGAGCCGCCCGACGTTGACGATGCGCCCGCAGATCCGCGTCGCGGCCAGGCTCGCATTGACGGTCTCGCCCGAGATCATATCGATGATCAGGTCGACACCGCCGCCGGTCGCCTCCCGTACCCGCTGCGGCCACGCCGCGTCGCGCGAATCAAGCGCGAGATCGGCGCCGAAATCGGCGAGCCGCGCGCGGCGGGCGTCGTTCGTCGACGTGCCGATCACCGTCTTCGCGCCCAGCGCCTTCGCGATCTGCAGGCCCAGCAGGCCGACCCCGCTGCTTGCCCCCTGGATCAGCACGGACTGGCCCGCGATGAATCCCCCGCTCGCGGTGAGCGCCTGGTGCATCGTCTGCAAAGCGATCGGCAACGTCGCCGCCGTCATGAAATCCATCGCGTCCGGGACGGGCAGCGTGCGTCCGTGATCGCAGACCGCGAACTGCGCGTATCCGCCCGCGCCGGAGCACATCACGCGGTCCCCGAGGGCGAGCGTCGATGGCACCTCGGCGCCCAGCGCCACCACCTCGCCGGCCCATTCCATGCCCACCACCGTGCCGTCGCCGCCGACGCCGCCGTGCTGTCCGCCCGAGGCCACGGCCAGGTCGGCGCGATTCATGCCGCTGGCATGCACACGAACGAGCACTTCCTGCGCGGCGGGCCGGGGCACATGCGTTTCTTCGACACCGACGCGGCTCCCGCGCACGATCGCGGCGCGCATCGTTTCGGGCAGTCTGGAAGGAGCAATTTCAGCGGTCATGGGGAGCTCGACAGGTAAAGGTGGGATAACGATGCGGTAAAGAAGGCTAATCCTTGAACTGCAGCGCCGCCAGGCGGGCATACAGCCCACCCTCGGCGACCAGCGCCTGGTGCGAACCGATGGCTTCGATCCGGCCGCCGTTCATCACCACGATCCGGTCCGCACGCCGGACGGTGGCCAGGCGATGGGCGATGACGACGGTCGTACGACCGGTCTCGAGCCGGCGCAACGCTTCCTGCACCGCATGCTCGTTTTCGGAATCGAGGGCGCTGGTGGCCTCGTCGAGCAGCAGGATCGGAGAATTGCGCAGGATCGCCCGGGCGATGGCCAGACGCTGCCGTTGCCCGCCCGACAAGCGCACGCCCTTCTCGCCCAGAAAGGTGTCGAAACCGTCCGGAAGCGCCGCGACGAAATCGCACGAGGCAGCTGCGGCGGCTGCCCGCACGTCCGCATCGCTCGCATCCGGGCGGCCGAACCGGATATTGGTCCAGACGTCTGCGCCGAACACGACGGGGTCCTGCGGCACGACGCTGACCAGGGAGCGCAGCGCTGCGAGGTCTCCCTGGCGCAGATCGACGCCGTCCAAAGAGACCGTGCCCGCGTGCGGATCGTAAAAACGCATCAGCAACTGGAAGACCGTCGTCTTGCCCGCCCCGGACGGTCCCACCAGCGCGACGGTTTCGCCCGGGCGCACGTGCAGCGTGAAGTCGTGCAGGGCAGCACGGTCCGGTCGCGCCGGATAGAAGAACGTCACCTGATCGAATGCCAGCGCGCCGCGGGCCGGCACCGGCAGCGGAAGGGGTTGCGCCGGCGAGGCGATGGCAGGTTGTTCCGACAGCAGATCGGCGATCCGGTCGGCAGCACCTGCGGCGCGCTGGAGATCGCCCCACAGTTCGCTCAAGCCCGCCCCGGCGGTGGCGACGGTGATGGAATAGAAAACGAACGCCGACAACGCGCCCGCCGACATCCTGCCGGCCAGCACCTCGTGCCCACCCACCCACAACGCCAGCGTGATCGCGCCAAAGCCCAGCAGGATGACGATCAGCATGACGACCGCGCGGGAGCGCGCCCGGGCCTGCCCGGCCGACACGACCTCCTGGATCGCGTCAGAGAATGCATGCCGTACCTGCGGCTCCTGATTGAACGCCTGCACCGTGCGCAGGGCGCCGAAGGCTTCCTCGGCCATCGCGGCGAGATCCGCGAGACGTTCCTGCGTCATGCGGGAGAGGCGCCGTTCGCGCCGCGAGAAAACGATCAACGGCAGCACCACGACCGGAATGACCGCCAGCACCAGCAGCGACAGCAAGGGACTCGTCGCCACCAGCATCGCGAGCGCGCCGACCAGCAGCACCGTGCTGCGCAGCCATTGCGAAAGCGACGAGGCGGTCAGTGCCTGCAGTAACGTGGTGTCGGTAATGAGGCGCGACAGCACATCGCCGCTGCGCGCGGTCTCCGACCAGGCGGGCGACAGCGACAGAACGTGGTTGAATGCCGCGCGCCGGATATCGGCGCCGATCTGCTCGCCCAGCCAGCTGACCAGCGAAAACCGACAGGCGGTCGCGACCGCCAGGGCGGCCACGACACCGAACATCGCGAGCGCCGTGTGGTTGAGTTGCGCCTGACTGCCGCTCGCGAAACCATGATCGATCAAGTGCCGCATGCCCTGTCCCAACGCCAGAACCAGACCTGCGGCGCTCAAAAGCGCCACGCCCGCAGCGGCGGCCTGCCAGACGTATCGGCCGACAAACGGGATCAACACCCTAAACGATGACCGCCTGCGGACCTCACGGGAGCGCGGCTGCGCCGCCGCATTCAGAGGGAGACCTTTCCGGGGTGCGACTGACATGGTGTATTCCGAACGGGATGAGCAACGGGCGTTATGCCTGGACGCGCTCGAGCGTCATAAAAATCTGTCCGAAGAAAGCATCCGCATGCGCGGGATCGATCCAGCGGACCACGACCGCGATCTGGCGCTCCGGTTCGATCCAGGTGAACGATCCGCCTGCGCCGGTCGCGAAGCAACCGACGGCCGGTACGCTGGGGAAAACGCGGCGCTCGCCATTCAACCATATCGGATAACCGTAGAACGGCGCGATCATACAGAGCTCCCAGGGCGTTTCATGGTCTATCGAGAGCTGCGCCGCCCGCCGCAGCGCGGAGATCGTTTCGACTTGCATCATATCGATCGGTCCGTTGAACACCGTGGCGAGACGTCTTGCGACCGTGCGCGTGGACGATCCGGCACCGGTCGGATGCATTGCCCGGGACATGCCAGCGTCACTGCGCCATCAAGAAGCCTGCGCAGGAGCTTCAGGCCGATCCGGAGGTTGCGCGGCATGCTGCGAGGCGTTCCGTGAGCAAGGCATATTTCTCCTCGCTCGTGTCGGCGAGCGCCATTTCACGCGAGGCGGGCGTGTCGTCGAAGGGGACCGGTTCGGCGAACTGGCTGACGGTCAAATCCCATTTCCTGCCGTCGACGAGATTGTAGAAATGCGTGCCACCCGAGGTTTGCGTCCTGAGAATCTCGCCACCGAAATGATCCTGCACGATAAGGGACGTCACGCCGCAGTGATTGCGGGCGGGATTCGCTGCGGACCACCCTTCGGAAGGACTGGCGGTGTCACCGGACCAAACGGTCGACAGGGCGCGATAGAGATCGAGAGGCGTTGCGAAATCCGTCATGGTGGTCATATGGCTATTTGGTTGGCTTGACGAGGTGGCAGGACGGCAAAACCGCGTATCCGTGGCAAACGGTTACGATTTGTCCGTTTCGAAATCGGGCATGCTTGATAAGATGCAGGCGCAGCAACGATTGTTGACGTTTATTTTACGGAGTTTGCGCTTGACCGATTACGTTGTCGATTTTTCCCATAACTCGGTTGACTCACCCGATGCCTTTATTCCGGTTTCGCAAAAGGTCATCACGGGCGTCCCGTCCTATCTCGCTGGCCAGGCGATGCTCGCCCATGTTCAGGCACGGCTGCTTCACGAGAACCCCGCTTTCCGTCGGATTCGCGATTTGACCGTTCACGAAGAACGCCCGGGCGAAACCGCCAGTGGCAACGGCTGATCCATGGCTGACGCCCGGGGAATGTCCAAAGTTTGGACAGATCAGCGAAACAAATCGACGACAAAGTCGCTGAGTTGCCGCCGCTGATCTTCCGACAGCGCCGCTGTCGCGATCTTGACGACAAGTTGCGTATCTCCGGCGGTGATGGATCCAATTCTCTCGCCCTTCTGGTATAGAACCACGGGGCGGGGTTTGCCCGACGCTTCGGCGTGAGGCCGGGCAACAAAACGCGCGACCTTCGATTGCTCGAGTTTTCCCGCTTCAAGTTTTTCCCAAGCCTTGCGCAGGCGACCCAGACGTTCCTCGGGCGTTCCCTCACCCTCCTTCAACGCCTTCACAATATCCGTTGCGGCGCTGCGTGAAATCAGTGCGGGATTGAGGCGCAGTCGATCCTTCACTTCATCGGGCAACGCATCGAACGCAAGATAGCGATAGAGATCCGAACGCTGGATTCGCAGATGCTCGGCAAGTTTTGTCCGGTGCGGGAACTCGAGCTGGATTTGCCGGATCCCAAGACCGATTTCGAAATCGCTGAGATCCGCGCGATCCATGTTTTCCGCGAGCGCGAGCAACGCCGACTCTTCGTCGTTGGCGGAAATCACCAGCGCTTCGATGTGCGTCCTTCCCAAAACCTTGTGGGCGCGAAGACGGCGCTCGCCGGCAATGAGTTGGTAGCGGTCATCGACCTTGCGCAGCGTGATCGGCTGCAGCAAACCCACCGCTTCGATACTGAGCGCCAGCTCCTGCACCGCGCTTTCGGCGTAGTGGATGCGCGGCTGATAGGGATTGCGTTCGATGCCCTCGACTTCCACCTTGACATGTTGCCTGCCCACGTCGAAATCGTCGGCATACACCGCTTCATGATGTCGCTTCGTGTTTTCGGCGGCGCGGGCTTCCAACATTGCCTTCATGCTTTTAGCCATTTTCCACCTCCTCTTCCGCCGGCGCCGGTTTGAGGCCCAGGGTAGCGATCAGACCGTCGGCCAGTTCACGGTATTCGCGCGATACCTTCGCGGAACGATCCAGCTTGTGAAGACTCGATTGCATGACGGCTGCCTGATTGACCTTTGTACTGGTTGAAATTCGAACCGGCAATATCTTGCCGAAGGTTTCCCGGGCGGTGACTTCGAGAAGCTTGCAGACCGTCTGTCTTTCATCGTGACGAACCAGCAACGCACCCAGCAAGGCCAAGGTCGGATTGATCCGCTTGATCTTCTCGATGTGTTTGAGAAGATCCTCCGCACCGTATAGTCCGTACTGCGAACCAGATTCCACCGGAACGATGATGTGGGTCGCAGCGGCCATCGCGTTGCTTGTCAGCAGCTTCAGACTCGGCGGACAGTCGATCAGGATAACATCATAAATACCGTCCGCCGTTTCGAGTTTTGTACGAAGTTCCTCGGACGGTCGCGGCGTCTGATCCTTCAGTTCCTCCTCGACTCGGCCAAGCGCGAGAGACCCGTAGATCAGCGAGACGTTTTCAAGGTAGGTATCTTCATGCACGGCCTGCGGCAGCTTGTCGACGCCCGCCGCGAGCAATAACTGCGCGCAGGAAAGATCGACCCGGCTTGGATGCATTTTGCCGATGTGAAGGCTGGCATTGGCCTGGGGGTCCATATCCACGACCAATACCTTCAGTCCCGAGCGTCCAAAGGCGTCAGCGAGATTGACAACGGTCGTCGTCTTACCAACGCCCCCTTTGTGGTTGGCAATCGCAATGACTCGCGTGTGATCGAACGTTCCCATGATCGTGTACGGTATGGTTGTTGTAGGTGCACGATACCGGCTATAGAGGGGTCTGTAAAGGGCCTATCCGAAGGGATGATACCGCGGCGATGTAAGCAGGCAAATGCCTTGTGATGACACGTTTTTATGTATTGCGAGATTCTAGCGAAACGAGAAATGCGGTAAATACAAACTACTTCTATCCGCCCCACTCACTTTCTAGCGTTTTATTTCAGTCGATAGGCAATTCAGAGCACAGCGTGAACCGTCCCGTATTTTATCGATACGAAGCTTTCGGACTCGCTTTTGATGCAAGTACATTGTCCTGCTCGGTTTGATTTCAGAAGCTTGAATTACCGAACATTCATTCGTTTTTCACGTGGATAGGGAGTGTCCAAACTTTGGACACTCCTGAACCGCAGACAACGACTTTTCGATGCCTGATTTACGCCGATCACCCCAGATTGCTCAGTCAAATGGTCCCCGAGACACCCAATTGACAAATCACACTGCGGTTGTTGAGTGTCATGATTTTTCGTTATTGCAAATCGTGAGTGTTCGGTGTTTTGGTTCAATTTTTTTAAACACCCGCGAAGCGGACTTAAAAGTTTCTAAAGACCTTCTAAAAACCTTCTAGCACTTGTGGATAACTCATTTTTCCCCTTTTATATCAATAGCTTAAAAAACCCCTGGGTGAGCATTTGACTCGATACGGTGACCATCTGACTTGTTTTGGGGAGTAATTGACGAGATCGGGTGACCAACTGACTTGTAGGGGGGACCATTTGACTTATGCCTGTGGATAAGTGCCAATGTCAGTTGTGTCGGTTCCCCGGCGTGTCAATAGGAGATCAGCTAATCTCATGATCTCAATTTGTTGACCCATTACCGTGAATGATGCGGTCGCGGTGACCATTTGACTTGTCTTTTGAGACGAGAGACCACGAAACCGGCGTGCGTTCAGTCAAATGGTCACCGCCGTTCCGTCGATGGGTGACCATTTGACTATGAATTATCAAGTGATTCAGAAGAGGCTGGTGACCAATTGACTAGCCTTGGTCGACGCTCGGGCTGTCCAGGGTGACCATTTGACTACGGGTGACCTTGATTTTGTCGGTGGTATCGATTTGCCAGGACGCGAGGAAACCGACGTCGGTCAGGCGCTGCAGCGCGGATTTGATCGCGCGCCGGAAGGATTTCAGCTCAGCCATCCGCGAACCGCACAGTTTGTGGATGGTTTCGACCTTCATGGGATAGGGCGCCTGATTGGTCGAATAGAAAGCGTGGAGCCATTTTTCCAGCGGACCGAGTTGGGCGCGAACGTGCCAGTCGATGCGGGTATAGTCGCCAGGCTTCAATTGCGCCGCCACTTCGGTATTGATCTGCACTTTCCAGAAGGTCACCTCGTCGAAGCTTCCTTCCTGCGCGCCGGCGTACTTCAACAACAGGGGGCCGCCGTAGATGACGGGAGGACTCGTGCGTGTCCTCGCCCGTGCGACTTCGAGGGCGCAGGCGGTGAGACGCCGGATGGTTTCCCGCAATTCCACGAGGCTGCGCGAGTTCTGCGTCCAGCGCAGCTGTTTTATCAGGGTGCGCGCATCGAACTCCACCCATTCCTGCCGACCATCAACCGTTATGCCACGCGACAGATGGAGAATTTGCAGATAGACATCGTAATCACGTTGCCTGAGTTCCTCGCCGGTGTACGTAATCCGGATATGCTCGAGCGCGTAGATCGGATTGGCCTTTAAATCCTTGCGAGCGTCCTTCTGTCCGCAGGTGAAAAGCGCGGAACGCACCAGATCGTGTAGAACGGGCCGATGTTCGTCCGACCAGAGGGGGATCTGCACCCTTCCGCCCGGCTGGGCCGGCGCCGGCGGGACTTTGCGGGACGCTGCGGTTTTTTCCAGGCGCGTCGCGATATCGAGCGCGGTTTCCTTCGGCGCCACGGGCTCGGTCGCGTCCACCGGCGCGAAGAATTCGGGTGAGATCAGGCCGGAAATTTTTTTCAAGGTCATTCAGCTTTGACTGGTGCTCTTAATCGAGTATTCTAGGTGCGATCACTTTTTTACGCTACAACAAGAATATCTGATCGGATCAGCTAAATGATAGACCCTTTACGCTCGGGATATACCATCGAGGACATCGAAGACCAGGCAAATCGCGTGGCCGACGTCGTCGAACGGGTAAGGAACAGCATTTTCTCGCCCGACTATGTGAAGAAGTCGCCCACGTTTTCGGTCACGCAGCTCGCCGCGTTGTGCCGTATCGATCGCAGCGCGCTGACGCGCCGGCTTGCCAAGGGCGATCTGCCCACGGGCCAGGAGATCAACAAGTCCAAGCGCGATTTCTCGCTCGCCGAAGCGCGGATTTGGGCCAGGGCGTACGGCCGTTCGTACAAGCGCAAGCCGGGCGACAAGGCGGTGGTGGTTACCACTGGAAACAGCAAGGGGGGCGTCAGCAAGACGACCACGACGATGTGCATGGCGCAGGGCCTGTCGCTGCTTGGCTATCGTGTGCTGTGCATCGATCTGGACCCGCAAGGTTCCTTGACGAGTTTATGCGGCTATCTGCCCGACACGCAAATCCAGGAAGAGGACACGATTCTGCCGCTCTGCGCGGGAGATGAGACGTCGCTGCGATATGCAGTGAAGCCGACCTATTGGGATGGTCTCGATATCGTCGGCTGCAGCCCCGTTGCCTTTGCCGCGGAGTTTCACATTCCCAGCCGGCAGTCGAAGCGCGAAGCCGGTTTCAGGTTTTACGACGTGCTGAACCGGGGGCTCGACGATCTGCGTGATGAATACGACGTGATGCTCGTGGATACGTCGCCGACGCTGTCGTATCTGTCCCTCAACGCGTTCTTTGCCGCCGACGGCCTGATCATGCCGATTCCGCCTCGCGGAATGGACTTCGCGAGTTCCAGCCAGTTCTGGACCCTGTTTTCCGGGCTTGCCACGTCGATCGCGGAACAGGCGGGGGGCGGCAAAACCTGGAAATTCATCAACGTGCTGCTTTCGATGACGGAAGGCAAGGGGAATGTGAACGAGAGCGTGGTGCGCGAGTGGGTAAAGGTCGCTTATGGCGACAAGTTGATGACGGGCGAGATTCCGAAGACGGTGGTGTCGAGTTCGTCGGGCACCAAGTTTTCGACCGTGTACGACATCACGAAATACACGGGCAGCGCGAAGACCTATCAGACGGCTCGCGTCGCCTACGATGCGGCGGTGGACCAGGTAGAAGCGCAGATCCGGCGCGTTTGGGTGAGGGAATAGGAGAAGGGAGCGCATGAGCAAACAAAAAGACGAGGCCGCACGCCTGGCGGCCGCCGCGATCGACCCGAGCATGCTGCCGAGTTTTTCCCGGCGCGCGCCGCGGGTGGCGATGAATACCGTGACGGATTTCACCGGCGAGCTCGGCAAGGTCGAGAAAGATCTTCGCGAGGCCCGCGAGAAACTCGCGCTCCACGAAGGGTCGTTGCCCACGCGAAAGATCGATCCCAAAACCATCAGGTTGTCGAAATTCGCCAACCGCATCGATCAGTCGATGGAAGGTGCGGATTTCGAAGCCTTCAAACTTGAAATCGCCAACGCGGGCGGTAATGTCCAGCCGATCAAGATCCGCCTTACCGAGGATGGCGTGCAGGAAGTCGTGTTCGGTCACCGCCGTCATCGTGCTTGCCTCGAGCTGGATCTTCCCGTGCTGGCGACGATCCGCGAGAACATGAGCGACAAGGAGTTGTTCGAGGAAATGAGCCGGGAGAACGATCAACGAAAGGATCTTTCCGCTTATGAACTGGCGATGCATTACAAACGTGCGATCGATTTGAAGCTGTATCGAAACTGGTCGGAAGTTGCGGCGGTGCTGGGGAAAACCAAGGCCTTGCTCAGCCGTTACAGCGCCCTTGCGGATTTGCCCAAGCCGGTTGTGGATGCCTTTCCCTCGCCCAACGACATTCAACCGAAATGGGCCACGACCCTGCGCCGCGTCATCGATGTGGACTCGGAGGCCGTGGTGCAGGCCGCCAAACGGGCGCGCGGGTCGGGACTCAATGCGAAATTGGTGTTCGAGATGTTGATCAACCTGCCGGAGAGAAAGTTAACCCGGGTTAACTTCGGTGTCTGCGAGTGGACCGAAACGGACAAGGCCATACGGATCGATATCGGTAAAAACAAATTGAGCCCGGAGCAGCTCGAAGGTTTGCAAGCCTATCTGGCGCAAATCGGGAGTGGTAAAGGGGAGCGGTAACGAAGCGCGTGCGCTGCGGGGAGTTAACCCGGGTTAACTTCTCTCGAAACGCCCATCGTCTGTAAGACGTACTGTGCGCTCGGTTCTTGGTGAGGTCGGACGCAGAATCGGCAACGGGGCGCCGATAGGTCAAAGCACTGCTGTCCCCGGAGCCGACCGAACGCCAATAGCTCTGTCAAGCGCAGGTAACCGAGGCGTGAAGGAGACGCGTCGACGTATTCGTTTTGGCAGCTGTCTGCCCAGCGCGTCCTATCGATAGTCGATTCCCCTGTCGGTCAAGTTAACCCGGGTTAACTTTTCTGCCGTTTCAATTCGAAATAAGCCTGACTGCAGGCCGCTAGTCGCGCACAACGCAGGTCGGATAGCGTCACAGCCGTGATCGAAGATCACACCTTTTCCTCTTCGCGTCCCCGTTTTACTTCCGGCCGCGCTCTGCGCTCTCCATATCGATGCGGGATCGAAGTAGCGCAAAGGGATGCAGTCTGCGTCAGGCCAGAGCAAAAAAGTTAACCCGGGTTAACTCATGCGGATCTCCGGGCTGGTACAGACCCTGGCGACGGACTTGAAATGTACGTGAAACGAAGCCATGGCTTCGATGCCGACTGCCAGCCCGACCTGTGCGCCGTAGACATCATGGCGGGATAAGGCGGTGCCTCGATTAGCGATTCCGTGCATTCCAGGCGGTCAGCGAGCGATGGTTTCCATCGTTTCCCAGACTTCTGTCATCCTCAGTGGCATACCTCCCCTGGTGTTGCGGACACCGGGCCACCAAACAAGTGGCGACGCCATAGGTCCAGCAGCAGTTTCCGGCGCCCCATTCAATAGCGCCGTGGCGACGCGATGGCTTTATCACTGCGCATTGCCCAACGCGTTATTGGCCATACGGATTTCACGATTCGGCCCATAGGGACGCGATTGTGCGTAAAAGAAATCTTATCGCAACAGGGCGGGACACTGTCCTCTGCTTAGCCGGTGAAACATCCTAGCGAATGCGCATCTGCCCATCCGCGCGCTCCCATTTCGCATCCCGGAGTGGAGCCATCGATGGGGGCGGCAAGCAGCCTCGTTCAACGTGCAAAAATCACAAACCGTTTATGATTATAAAATAATCATAAACGTCGATTTTTTACCCGAGTTCTTGGTACCATCGATCACATTGACCTGGAGCCTTATGCAGCAAGGCGTTTCGAGCGCATCGACCGGCGTCCTTGCCGTGCGGCAAGGTGATCGTGGCACCGCGATAACAGCCGAGTTTCGGCCCAAGGAGATTTTTCATGCATGCAATTGATCAGGGCGCGGCATCGGATGCGACGCACGCGACGGGCGCGCCGTGAAGTCGGTCCTGACAAGCAAGCCGCGTCGACTCGGGTTTTCGCACTTCGCCTTTTATCGTGCCTATCTGGAAGGATCGGACGCGATCGATCTGACCGATCTCGCGGACCGCTACCTCAATACCGGGCGTGATCCCCGTGTCTGCCGTGCGACGCTGATCTGGTTGCAGGACGAACTCGCCGCAGCCGCACGCCGCATGCACGATCGCGAGGCCGTACGGCTGCTGCGTCTGCCGAAACGGCTGGAAGGCGACGGACCGCCGGACCGCGACGCCCTTTCGCTGGACGCGTTTCGGGAAAACGTCGATGCGGACGGCGTCTTTGGCGAGGCCGAACTGCTAACGCTTTACCAACAGGCCCATGCCGACCCGGCTCGCTCGCGGCAGGCACTGCGTGAAACGCGTTTGCGCGCGCGCCGTTTCGCCGCGTTGCGGCGACTGGAAGATGCCATCGCCGAACCGCCCGCCAGCAGTCATGCGGTGGAGGGGTGGCTCGATCCCGCGAGCGCCGCGCGTTTGCGCTCGGTGGGTGTCGTCACGCTCGCGCAACTCGTGGACATGATCAACGCTTACGGCCACCGTTGGTATCGTCAGGTACCGCGCGTGGGACCACGCGCCGCAACACGCATCGTACGATGGCTGGCCGCCCACGCGGATAGTCTCACGCCGCCCGTACAGGAACGCGCACTGGCGCCGATTCGGCAACAGGCGCGGGCGTCGCTGATGGCCGCGCGCCTGTCGCTTTCGCAACTGGCCCCCATGGACGCGCTGCGACTGCCTTCTGCGATGTCGGGGGCCGACGGACTCAACCGCGCCCCGCACGGTCGCAATCTCAGCGGTGCCGGGCATGACCTGGCGGCAATCGAGGCATGGCTGTGCGTGCGGCCTTCCGGTTCCCACACATGGCGCTCGTATCGCACGCAGGCGGAACGGATCGTGTTGTGGAGTGTCTTCGAACGCGGCAAACCGCTCTCGTCCCTGGATGGCGCCGATCTGCGTGCGTATCAGGTCTTTCTCTCGGATCTCCCCGCGCACTGGCGCGGCAAGCGCGCGGCGCCGCGCTGGTCGGCGGACTGGCGGCCGTTTGCCGGGCCGTTGGCCCCGGCAAGCCGGGCGACCGCCCTGGGCGTCTTACGCGCGCTTTTCCAGTGGCTCGTGGAGCAGGGTTATCTCAAGGAGAATCCCACGCTTGCGGCCATCGAACGGCCGCCCCCGGCTAAGAAAACGCCTCGTGTCCTGACGCGGGCGCAATGGGCCGCGGTCGTCGATCATGTCCAGAACCGTCTGGACGGAATGGCATGCGCCCGTGCGAACTTCATGCTTGCCCTTGCCTATGCGACGGGAATGCGCCTCGCGGAGATGGCGAGCGCAACGCTCGGTGAACTGAAACCCGGCTTGATCGATGACGCAGAGGATTCGGCCTGGGTGCTCGAGGTGCCCGGCAAGGCAGGCAGGACCGGCAAAATGCGCGCGGTGCGCCTTCACACCGGGGTGATCGGCGCGCTGCGGCGGTATCTCGCCGTTCGGGGCCTGCCGGCGAATCCGCTGGAATGCGCAGCGGGTACGCCGCTGATCGGGCGTCTGTCCGCGACGGGGGGCCCCGCGCTGGGCGCGGCGGCGCTCGCGGCGGCCTTCAAGAAGCTGTTCGCGGATGCGGCGCGACATTTGGCGCCGCGCGATGCCCGCGCCGCACGCCACCTGGCCGAGGCATCGGCGCACTGGCTTCGGCATGCGCATGGCACGCACGCGATCGAGGCCGGCATGCCGCGCGAGGTCGTTCAGGAAAATCTCGGGCATGCGTCAGCGGCGACACCCGCCATGTATGCGACGTCGACGCTACGGTAAAGAATTCGCGCGAGGGAGACCTATTTCGAACGGACGAAAGCGTCGTGAATCGGTGAGCGGCGACATGCCGCCGAGTGGCCGTGGCGCGGTCTGCGGAAATGTCGGTGGATAAGACCGCGACGTGATGCCGATGACGCGCGGAGAAAATCCAGAGAGGCCGCCGCGGCGGCAGCGCTGCGGGCAGGCATGGGGTAATCTGAAAAATCGGAAACGGTTCCTGTCGCCATCACGGCGAGATCGTCCCATTGTGCCGATGCATCTTCCGGCGTTGGCCACTCGGCCCGTTTTTCCTCACGTACCTATCGGAGTGCTCCCATGCAACGAACGACCACCGCACCCGTTTGCGCCACGCCCTACGAGGGTTTCGACAAACAGATGATCGACGGCGCCTGGCGCGCGGGACAATCGGAAAAGGTGCAGAAAGACCAGGACCCGTACACCGGGGAAACCTTGCTGGAAATTCGCAGCGCGAGCAGGGAGGATGTCGACGCCGCCTATCTTGCCGCCGAGCGCGCCCAGCGCGCGTGGGGCGCCAGTCTTCCCGAAGAACGCGCCGACGTCCTGCGACGTGCTGTCGCAATCATCGATGCACGCGCCGAGGAAATCGTTGCCTGGATCGTGCGCGAATCCGGCAGCACGCGGATCAAGGCCGGGATCGAACTGGCCAGCGCGCGCGGCATCATGCTTGCGTCCGCTTCCTATCCGGCGCGCGTCGAGGGGCGGATCTTCGCCTCCGGCATCAAGGATCAGGAGAGCCGGGCTTACCGGGAGCCGCTGGGCGTGGTCGGCGTGATCAGCCCGTGGAATTTTCCGTTTCATCTCAGCATGCGTTCGGTCGCCCCGGCGTTGGCATTGGGCAATGGTGTGGTCATCAAACCCGCCAGCGACACGCCGATCACCGGTGGATTGCTGCTTGGCAAGATCTTCGAGGAGGCGGGCTTGCCGCCGGGCGTTCTCAACGTGGTCGTGGGTGCGGGTAGCGAGATCGGTGACTTTTTCGTGGAACACCGCGTGCCGCGCCTGATCTCGTTCACCGGCTCGACGACGGTCGGCCGGAATATCGGACGGCTGGCCAGCGGGGGCAAATATATCAAGCGCGTGGCACTGGAGTTGGGAGGCAACGCGCCGCTGGTCGTACTGGCGGATGCCGATGTGGACCAGGCCGCTCATGCCGCTGTGGTGGGCCGGTTTCTACATCAGGGACAAATCTGCATGAGCACCAATCGCGTCATCGTCGATGCGAAGATTCACCATGCCTTCGTCGATGCGGTCACCGCGCGGGTCGAGGCGCTGCCGGTCGGCAACCCCGACGAGGCCGGCACCGTCATCGGTCCGATCGTCAACGATCACCAGCTCGCGGACCTGCTCGCGCGCATCGCGCGCGCGAAACGGGACGGAGCGCACCAGGTAGCCGGTGGCGCGCCACAGGGCAAGGTGCTGCCCCCGCATGTGTTCACGGAGGTGGATCCTGCGTGGTCGATCGCGCGCGAGGAGAGTTTCGGGCCGCTTCTGCCCATCCTGCGTGCACGCGACGAAGCGCATGCACTCGAACTGGCGAACGATACCGAATTCGGCCTGTCGAGCGCGGTGTTTACCCGTGACCTCGAACGCGGCGTGCGGTTCGCGCGCGGCATCGTCGCGGGCATGACGCATATCAATGACATTTCCGTCGACGACCAGCCGAATGCGCCGTTCGGAGGCGAGAAGAATTCGGGACTGGGCCGCTTCAACGGCGAATGGGCGATCGAGGAGTTCACGCGTCTGCACTGGATCACGCTGCAATACGCGCCTCGCGATTACCCCTTCTGAGAAAGGTTGGCGTAAAAAAACGGACATCGGAATGCACGTCCGCGGGCGCGCATCAGGTCTGCGGGACGCCCGTATCGACGGCGTTCGGCGTGCCGTCGTCTCCCCGGGGCAGGGTCACGGTGAAAACGCATCCGACGCCCGGCACGTCCCTGACGCCGATCGTCCCGCCGCTGCTTTCGATGGCATCCCGCGCGATCGACAGGCCAAGACCGAGTCCGGACCTGTCCGCTCCCATCTGCTCGAACGGTCGGAACATCCTTTCGGCGGTGCCAGGCGCCAGACCGCCGCATTGGTCCTTGATATCGAATACCGCCACCGCGCCGACCGCATGGACCTCCAGGCGCACCTCCGATCCCGGTCGGGTGAACTTGAAGGCGTTCTGAAGCAGATTGACGAAGGCGCCATACAATGCGGTCTGATCGCCGCTTACCTGGAGTTTCGCGTCCACGCGCGATACATGCAGCCGGCATCCGCGTTCGCGAGCGGCGAGGAAGGCGACGGTGCAGACACTGGCGAGAAAATCGGACACGAAAAACACGGCGTGATCGGGTGCGCCGCTCGCGCCCAGACGCACCGTTTCCACCGTGCGGTCGATCAGCGCAGAAAGACCGCGCAAGCTTCTGTCCAGCAGCGAACCGGTCGCGCTCGAGGGCGTCAGGTTCGCGGCGCGCATCGCCTGAGAAGCCAATAGCGCGCTGTCGATATAGTTTCTGAGTTCATGAACGAAGGCGCCGAATCGCCGCCCATCCGTATTTGCCTTGCTGCGCGACACCGCCGCCTGGGAAATATGGCTGAATTCCTGCACCGCGTCCGCGATCGCGTTGTCGAGACAGCGGTTCATGATCCGGAATTCGTTGGCGGTGAAGGTGAGACCCTGTTCCGCCGCCATCGCGCTGACATTCTGACAGATGCTGCCGAAATCGTGTACGAGCTTGTCGATTGGAAATCCATCGGCGAAGCTCGTCCTCGCATGGTCGAGTGACCCCTGGCGCATTTCGTACGCGACCGTCTCGCCACCGATTTTTCCAGACACGTCCAATGCTTTCTGAAAATCGCCTTCCTGCTCGCAGAGCAGGGTTTTGACGATCATGTCGTAAGTCGAAGCCAGGCCTTCGTCCTGTGTGGGGACGCGAAGCGCGCGCCAACGTTCTTCCGACTGGGCCTGACACCGTGCCAGAATCTCCGCGCGGTATTGGGTAAGAAACGCATACATCATGGGAATACCTCACGCACACATTTGTGATCGCTTCCGGTTTTGTCGACCCCTTTTCGCGAAAGGTTGATTGCCTACCGACAAGTCAATACGTCGATTGCCTTGTATATATGCGCAATGTCGCCGCGTTTTTGGCAGTAGGCGTCAAAGCCCGCCGTGATCGCCACGCGGGCCAGGATGTCGGCGGGCAGGGCGGTCAACGCCACGAGCAATACGTCGTCCAGCAGTTTCAAGCGCGATAACGCCCGTGCTGTCCGTATCCCGTCATGACGCGGCATGTTGATATCCAGAAATACCAGTTCCGGATGCCAGCTGCGGATTTCGCGCAGTGCTTCCAGACCGCTGAACGTATAACGCGTTTCGAATCCATCCAGTTCAAGCAAGGTTGCCAGGGCCTCGGCCGCCATTTCGTTATCGTCGACGACCAGCACGCGGGGCAGGCGAGCGGCCGCGGGAATCGCGCGACTGCTCCAGCGGACGAAAATTTTTGAAGACATTGCTTTCATATGACCACACCGGTTGCTGCCACGGTCGGCAAACCAGGCACGTGACGTCATGCACTGTTGTATGTCCATACACGCACTACTCAGGCCCGCCGTCGAAAATTCCTGCCGAGCCCCGAGCGGCGACGCGAATGCCCATCCACGGCGCAGCCGCGGCGACGGCGATCTGGTTCGTCCCGCGTGGCCGATCGCCATTGCGGGCACGAAGCCGTTTACGTGTGAACACGGTTTATTCGATCGTTCGATTGATACGTGATATGCGGTACGTATCAAAGCGTGACGGGATCGATGCGCCGTGACGGCCCGTCACGTCCGGTTGGCACGTCTGCGGGGGAGTGTCGAGTGCGAGGCCCGACCCGATCGTGCAAAGGACGCGGCGTTTTTTACATCCCGAATACAGGATTGCGAATTAAAAGAGACCGAAGAAGATGGCAGCGCAGCGCTCGCATGCCATCCGATGGCATGTTCGATGAGCGGCTAGGCAGAGGCGGCGGCCACTTTGACAGGACCGACTGCCCGATGTCCGGCGGATTGGAGGAGACCCAGTCAGGATTTGACCAACGCCTGTAAAACCGTCAGTTGTTCGACGGCTTCGTGCATCGCGTCCATGCCGCTGACCGCCTGTTGCAGGCGGCCGATATTGTCGACCATGTTGCGCCGCTCGGTGAGGTTCTGCTCGCTCATTGCCGCGATCTGTCCTCGTGCCGAAAGACTCTTCTCGGCCATCGACGCGGTGGTAACCACCGTTTTTTCGGCAGTTTCCTTTATCCGCGCGATGGTTTCCACCGTTTCGTTGATCTTGTCGCGCGTGGCATTGGCTTGTTCTTTCGACGATCGGGCAAGACGACGCACCTCGTCGGCCACCACGGCGAACCCTCGTCCCGCTTCGCCCGCCCGGGCTGCCTCGACCGCCGCGTTGAGCGCCAGCAGGTTCGTCTGATCGGCGATGGTGCTGATGCCACTGGTAATCTCGGTGATGCCCAGGGAAATCTTCTCCAGTTTGACGATTTCGATTCCCAACGCATCTTGCGCCCGAAGGGTCATCGTCGCCGCATCGCCGATGCTGCCCATATTGGCTCCCGCCACATCCAGCGCCTCGCTCTGCCGGCTGGTCGATTTTTCAAGCAGTGGAACGGTTTCGATGACGGGGCTGATTTGCTGCTGATAGGCGATGACCTTGCCGATGACCTCCGTTTGCAATGTGTGCAGCGCTTCCCAGCGGCGCAGCGAGCGCTGCGAATAGTGTCCTGCATAGGCTGCGTACGCGATCGGGAAATCGATCATCGCCTTCACGTCGCGGTCGAAGAAAGCGAGCGCGGAGAGCGTCTGATTGATCGGCACGCCGAATATTTCGCCGAAACTGGAAAAGCCCGCCGCGGGCACGCCTTCGAACAGATCCGCGGCCGGCAGGCTCTCGGGATTGTTGAGGCGGCGCAGCAGACAGTCATTGAGCAGGAGCCCCGTCGGCTTGCCTTTGCCGGCAACGAACGCCTCCCAGTCCCGTTTGGTGGCGGAAACGAAATCCGTGGCCTCAAGCAGGTAAAGACGATCGCCGAACTCCAGGTCACAAAAAAAGGACAGACGGCTTTCGTCGATTTTGGCCACCGAGCGGATGAAGTATTCCCCGCCCACTTTTACCGCGAACGTCTTGCCGTGCAATTTCTGTTCTATCTGCTGCGGTGCGCATTTCAGATAGTCCGCGAGTGCCAGGGAAAAGGGCTGTTGGTGACCCTGCGCGTCGAAGACCGAGGTCACGGTACGCGTGAGCGGATCGGCCTCGGCCACCAGCCAGTGTTTCTGCGTGGGCCGAAAATTCTGGCTTTTGAATGGCGCGAATGATTTGCCTTTTGCCATGCGACAAAACACGATGACCGCTTTGTTTTGCAATACCTGATCGCCGACCGCCATATACGTGTTGCGGTAGTCGGTGCGGCCCCCGGCGGCTCCTCCGATCGCCAGGCAGGGAAAGCGGCCGCTGCCGTACCACGCCTGCATCAGGAAGCCCTCGGAACCCGACAAGCCGTCGCAATAGATCATGGCGAAGGTCTGCTCGGCGGAAAGCGGCATGCGCACCTGCAAACGGTCCAACTGCTCCCGAATCGCCGCGATGCGTTGTGCCACGGTCGCGCCGGGAGTCGCTCGCACATCGATCGTATGCACTTCATGACTCGCGACCACCTGTTCGGGAAGCCATAGCCAGCTGCCCTGGGGACCGTTTGTCGCGCAGTAGGTCGATCGACCCTGCTGCGCGCAGAGCGCGCCCGTGGAGGACAACGCCATCACCGTGCGGTCCGTGTGTCGCAGCCTTTGCCATGCGGTGTTGACACTGGCGAACTCCGCCGCCGGCGGGACGAACACCATCAGCAGGCCTTTTGCGGAACCCGTGCCCAGTTGCGAAAAAGAAGCCGGTAGCGAGCCGCATTCGAATGTACCGCTTGCCGGTCGCGCGGCCGATGGGTTGATATTTCGCGGGATCCACGAGTTCCACAAACGACCGAAATTTGACATGATGTTCTTGGGTGATGAAGTATCGGGCGTGAAGACAGCGGCTTGCCGCGTCTATGGATATAGCGGCACGGCGCTGCGAGACTTTAGCCGCAGCGGCATAGCGCTACACAACGGATCTCGCGCGTCGGCCATCGCACGCCGTCGATGGGCGGGGTATTCATCCTAAAATAGTGGATTCGACGTGACATGAGATCGATCGAACATGACGCTTGAGCAACTCCGGATATTCGTCGCGGTAGCGCGGCGCAGTCATCTGACGCGTGCGGCCGAGGCGCTGTCGTTGACGCCATCTGCATTGAGTTCGGCGTTGCGTTGCCTGGAAGAGCGCTACGATATCCGTCTGTTCGACCGTATCGGCCGGGGCATCGTGCTGACCGAGCCCGGGCGGGCGTTTCTGGTATTCGCCGAGGCGACGCTGCACAGCGCGGGCGTCGCCGAGCAGGCATTGCACGAACTCGCGGGCACCGAACGGGGTCGGATCCGGGTGCGTGTCAGTCAGACGATCGCCAGCTACTGGCTGCCTGGACGGCTGATGCGTTTTCGGCAGCGCTATCCCGGGCTGGAGATCGAGCTGGAGGTGGGCAACACGCTCACGGCGTCGCAGGCCGTCAGTGAGGGCGTCGCGGATGTCGGTCTGGTCGAAGGGGAGGTCGACGCGCGGTCGCTGGAAGTCATGCCGGTCGGTTCCGACCGGTTGATCGTGGTAGTGGCGCCGCATCATCCGTGGGCGGCGGGGGCTGCGCTCGCGGTACCGGATTTCCCCGCATCGGGGTGGGTGAGCCGTGAGCCGGGGTCCGGTACGCGCGCGGTGTTCGAGGAGGCGCTGCGGCATCACGGCCTCGCACCCGAAGCGCTGGGCATCGTGCTGAGCCTGCCCTCCAACGAAGCGGTGCTGAACGCGGTGGAAGCGTCGGAATGCGCGGCGGCCTTGTCGGAACTCGCCGCGGCGCCGGCGCTGCAAACCGGGCGGCTCGTGCGTGCCAGCGTGGCGTTGCCGGTGCGCGCTTTCAACCTGCTGATGCATCGCGAGCGCCACCGCACGCGGGCGACGCAGGCGCTGGCGGATTTCCTGCTGGCGGCGATGCCCGCGGTTCCTGGCATCGAACTGTAGACGACGGTGCGCGGCCGCCGAGGTTCCCCCACGCGCAAGCGGCGCATTCCGGGTCAAGGCATGCGCAAGCCGATCGCCGGGTTGACGGCGAATGTCGCTTCGGTCGTCCAGTTCCGCCAGTCCCGGCGGATGTCGGCGGCCGTATCGGTCGCCGGATCGGGTCGCGCCGGCCAGCGTCGCGGGTCCTGGTAGCCCCAGTGATTGGGCGCCACGCCATTCACTGCCTTGTAGCTCCACATGCTCCAGTTCAAGCCTGCCTCGCTGTAGGCGTCCGTCAGGTGCCGCCAGGTGGCCGCCCCGGTGTCGAAGCCGTTGAATTCACCGATATAACCCGGCACGTGCCAATCGGCATGCGCATGGAAATCGGCGACCGCATGCGCTGCGCTTGCGGCAACCGCCTGGGCAAGCGCAGCGCGGTCCTCCCCCGGCTGGGGCCACCGGTAGACATGCATTTCATAGACGACGTTGGTCCAGCCCTGCGTGCGCGGGTCGGGCAGCATGCTCCAGTCCCATTTGCCGAACGCGCCTTCCAGGAAGATCATATGGTCCGGGTCCACCGCCCGGATGGCTGTGTACAGACGATCGTAGGCGTGCCAGACCGCGGGCCTGGCCGGCATTCCCTGCGGTGGGGCGGGTTCGTTGATCACATCGTAGCCGGCGATGGTGGCGTTGCCGCGATAGTGGCTGGCGATCCGGGACCACATCCAGTCCGTCTGGGCCTGCGCCGCCGGGTCCGTCCAATAGGCGTTGCGGCCGGCCTGCCCTGTATTGGACGCCGGGCTCTGGCTGCCGACCACGCCGTGCATGTCGAGGATTGCATAAAGACCGTGTGCGCGGCAGTCCCGCACGATATCGTCCAGCACATCGAATGCATCGGCACGCCAGCCCGACGGCGTCGGGTTGTCGAGATCGAAGAATTGCCCCCACCATAGCGGGATACGCACGAGGTTGTAACCCGCCGCGGAAATCGCACGGATGTCGCTCGTGGTGATCCAGCTTCGCGCATAGTCGCGCATCAATGCGCGCGCCTGTTCCGCCCCGAAGCGGCGATCGAGCGTCGTCATGACGCCGTACGCGTCGCGCAGTTTCTGGGTGCGGTCCATCGGCGACATGAAACTCTCCATGACGAACCATCCACCGAGGTTGAAGCCGGTGAGCTGCACGGTGTGGCCGGAAGCGTCGACGATCGCATGGTCCCGTGCGCTCAGCAGGCCATTGGCGGCATGTGCGCCGGAAGCCATGCCCAGCAAAGATGCGAGGGCGGACACGAGGATGATCCCTGGGCGTAAGGTGGTGCGTGCGGTGCGTTGGCGTTTCTGCTGGGCGATAGGATGCGCCTCGGCATCGATCTTCGGAATGCCCGCGCCGGGGTACTGCCCAACTGGCGCGACGTCATGATGGTGCGGCATGGGGATGGGCCTCTGTAATCTACGTCGTCGATCGTCGAATGGGTAGCGCCGGCCTTCACCGGCGTAGCGCGGCGCGCGTCATCGCCGGCGCGCGTCGTTTTGCGTCGTGCTGCGCGTAATGTGAGGTTACAAAATAAAAGATGCCTGTAAATAGGGCGTTTTCCGATCGGGATCTGGCGGGAAAAACACGATCCAAGTCATTTTTCGGATGATTCAGGCCGGCTTCTTCCGAACCGTGCGCCATTGACGCGATTTTTACATGCCACGCCTCGCAAGGGCCCGGACGCACACGCCGACACGCGCCGTTACGCCCGGTTCGTCGCACATACATCTGTTAGATTTAACGAACGTATGTAATACATTGCTCGCAAGCGTGTCGTGCCTGAAAAGTGACGGTATTTCAGGAATCGACGTCACTCTTGATAGAGCGTGAAACCGGACAGTCATGGACCCGACCCCCCTGAAAGACACCCAACTCTGCGCCGAGCAGCTGGAATTTTACGCGGCCAACGGCTTTCTTGCGTTGAGCGACGTGGCGCAGCCGGACGAAATCGAGCAACTCCGTCATTTTTCGGACAGGCTCCTCCGGGAGCGACGCGGCCTGGAAGAAGGCGCGTTGTTCGATTTCATGGGCGGCAAGCCGCTGGCGAACGACGCCCTGACGCAAATGCTTCATCCGAGCAACCATGACGCACGCTTTCGCAGAATGGCCTATCGCCGGCGCCTGCACCGCATCGCCAAGCAGGTATTGGGGCCACGCGCGCGTTTCAGCGGTGACCATATCTTTTACAAGCCTGCGCTCACGGGCCCTCATACCCCGTGGCACCAGGATGAAGCGTTCCGCGATCCCACGCTCGAATACAACGAACTGGCTTTCTGGTTGCCGCTGCAGGCTGTCGACGAAACGAATGGGTGTCTGAAATTCATTCCGGGCTCGCATTTGAAGGAGGTGCAGGCGCATTGTCGGCGGGGCGACGATCCGCGGGCCCATGCGCTGGAATGCTGCGCCGATTTCGGTGAGGGCAATGCGGTGTATTGCCCGTTGCCGATGGGGGGCTGCACGCTGCATCACGGCCGGACGCTGCATGGCGCGGGGCCGAACGACACTCCCGACGCGCGCTACGCCTACGTGGTGCATTTCGATACGCCGCGCACGCTCGCCCGTGAACCCCGCAGATTCCCGTGGCAAGCGGTCAAATCTCAGCGCGAGGATCAGATGCAGGCGTGGCGCCAGGGGCCGGGGCGGTTGATTCATTACTGTCGACGCCTGCGACAGATGAATTATGCAGACCCCTATCGTCTCATCCAGGGGTTGAAGCGCTATGTGGAAAAGCGCCGGCGCTGATCGCGGCGACGCTAGGAGCGGTGATACCAGATCCGTATTCCATCCTCCTTGGTCGACGTCATGCCCGAGGTTCCGTTCGTGTGTCGCAATGTTTCCACGTTGAGTACCGTCACCGCCTCCTCCTCCATCCATTGATTGGCCGCATCCACCGCGGTCTGCAGCGGGC